>DASTFI010000062.1:0-54381 GCA_035708765.1 Marmoricola sp. | reverse complement strand
GTGCGCCCGCGTAGGCTGGGCACTCGTGACCAGCACTTCCGCGGCCGCCGGGCCGCGCCTCCTCGCCCGGACCCGCGCCATCGCTGATCCCGGCGACCTGGTCGCCCTGCTGCCCGCCGAGTCCCCGATGGCCTGGCTGCGTCGCGGCGAGGGCATCGTCGCCTGGGGCGTGGCGGCCGAGTGCCGGACGACGGGCGCCGACCGCTTCAGCGACGCCGCGCAGTGGTGGCGCGAGGTGACCGCCGCCACGTCGGTCGACGACGAGGTGCAGGTGCCCGGCAGCGGCCTGGTGTGCCTGGGCAGCTTCGCGTTCGCCGACGACCCCGGCGACAGCGTGCTGGTCGTTCCCCGGGTCGTCGTCGGCAAGCGCGGTGACGAGTGCTGGGTGACCACCGTGGGGCCGGCGGAGGATCCCGACCACGAGGCGCCGGCGCTGGTCTCGGGTCCGGCCCCGGACGCCCCGGCCGCCGTCACGTTCAACGACGGCTCGCTCAGCGCCGCCGACTGGGAGGGCGTCGTGTGGGACGCCGTCCTGCGGATCAACGCCGGCGAGGTGGAGAAGGTCGTGCTGGCGCGCGACCTCGTCGCCACCGCCGAGCAGGACGTCGACGTGCGCTACCCGCTCGGTCGGTTGGCGCGCACCTACGACATGTGCTGGAGCTTCCACGTCGACGGGCTCTTCGGCGCGACGCCGGAGATGCTGATCCGGCGCGAGCGCGGCCTGGTGACCTCGCGGGTCCTGGCCGGGACCATCCGTCGCACCAACGACGACGAGCGCGACCTTGCCCTCGCCGCCACCCTCGCCCGCTCCTCGAAGGACCTCGAGGAGCACGAGTACGCCGTCCGCTCGGTCGCCGAAGCGCTGGCTCCGCACTGCTCCTCGATGAACGTGCCGGAGTCGCCGTTCGTGCTGCACCTGCCCAACGTCATGCACCTGGCCACCGACGTGACCGGCGTGGTGCAGGACGGCGCCACCCTGATCGAGCTCGCCGCCGCGCTGCACCCCTCCGCCGCGGTCGGCGGGACACCCACGAAGGTCGCGGTCCAGCTCATCGACGAGATCGAGGGCATGGACCGCGGCCGCTACGCCGGACCGGTCGGCTGGATGGACGCCGCCGGCGACGGCGAGTTCGGCATCGCGCTGCGCTCGGCCGAGCTCTCGGGCAACCAGGTGCGGCTCTTCGCCGGCTGCGGGATCGTCGCCGACTCCGACCCCGAGGCCGAGCTGGCCGAGGCGCAGGCGAAGTTCGTCCCCGTCCGCGACGCACTGTCCGGCTGAGTCCGCCCAGCCGCGCTCCGTCGTACGGCGGCGCCGTCCTCGGGAGTCACATGTTCTTCGCGCCCGCCTTGATCGCCTCCCGGATCCGCGCGTAGGTGCCGCACCGGCAGATGTTGCGGATGCCGTCGAGATCGGCCTCGGTGACCTCCCGGCCCTCGTCGCGCGCACGGTGCACCACCGCGACGGCCGCCATGATCTGACCGGGCTGGCAGTAGCCGCACTGCGCGACGTCGTACTCCAGCCACGCCTCCTGCATCGGGTGCAGGCCGGAGTCGCCGCCGGCGCCCACCGTGTCGGGCAGCCCCTCGATCGTGGTGATCTCGTCGTCGGGCGCGATGTCGGCCACCCGGACCGAGCACGGGTTGAACGCTTTGCCGTTGACGTGCGAGGTGCAGGCCTTGCACACGTTGATGCCGCAGCCGTACTTCGGCCCGCGGACCTTGAGCACGTCGCGCAGGACCCACAGCAGGCGGACGCTGTCGTCGACGTCGACGGTGACGGACTTCCCGTTGAGGATGAAGGTGTGCTTGCTCATCAGTGCTCTCCAGTCCTCAGTAGGTGTGGTCCAAGCCGTCGGTCGGCGACGGCGGGACGGGCGGGACGAACGACTTGACCTCGAAACCGATGGGGTCGTCGTGGTTGATCGGGAACCGCTTCGGCACCTTCCCGGTGGCCCGCGCGTAGGCGCACGCGACCGCGGCCACCGACGCGGCGACACCGGCCTCCCCCGCCCCGCCGGGCTGGTCGTTGGTCGAGGGCATCGCGATGGCCGTGAAGTCGGGCGGGATGTTCCACTGCCGGGTGTAGAAGTAGTTGTCCCAGCTGGCCTCGAGGAAGTGGCCGTCGCGCAGGTGCACGCTGCTGGTCAGCGCCAGGGCGAGGCCGTCGGCGAAGCCGCCCATCATCTGCGCTTCGAGGCCGCGCGGGTTGATCACCAGCCCGGCGTCGATGGCGATCACCGCCTTCGTCACCCGCGGCCCGGTCACCGCGTTGCGCACCTCGCGGTTCACCGTCTCGGGGCGGCAGTCGATCTCCACCAGGCAGGCCGTGGCGCCCTTGTACTCGCTGTGCACCGCGACGCCCTGGGCCGTGCCCGCGGGCATCGTGCGGCCCCAACCGCCCACCTCGGCGACCTTGCGCAGCACCGCCTTGACCCGGTTGTTCTTGAGGAACCCCAGGCGAAAGGCGACCGGGTCCTTGCCCATCGCCCTGGCCAGCTGGTCGACCACCAGCTCGTTGGCGGTGGCGACGTCGGGTGAGTAGATGTTGCGCATGCTGCCGGTGTTGAACCGCTGGTCGGTCTCGGTCAGCGTCTGGGTGACGACCCCGAAGTTGTAGGGCAGCTCCTGGGTGAGGGTGAAGATCAGCTCGGCGTAGCTCAGGTTGCCCAGCCCACCCGGCAGCTGCGCACCCAGGGAGGAGACCATCTCGCCGAACCCGTGGGTGAAGTCGGTGGACACCGACGTGTGCCGCTGCTCGAAGGTGAGCACCTGTCCGGCGAGGTACGACGCCCGGATCCGCGAGGTTGCCATCGGGTGCACCCGTCCCTGGCGTGGCTCGTCGGCGCGGTGCCACATCAGCCGCACCGGCTTGCCGATCGCCTTCGACGCCTGCGCCGCCTCCACAGCGTGGTCGTTGAACAGCTTGTGCCCGAAGGAGCCGCCGCCGGTGATGACGTTGACCTTGACCTTGCCCTGCGGCAGGCCGACCGCCTTGGCGACGTCGACCTGCGCCACGATCGGCACCTTGAGGCCGGCCCACACCTCGGCGCGGTCGGCACGGACGTCGGCGATGGCGGCGTACGGCTCCAGCGCCGCGCTGGACTTGAACATGAACTCGAAGTCCGCCTCGACGGTCTTGGCCAGCAGCGGGACCTTGGGTACGGCGAGGGGCAGCTCGGCCTTGCGCAGGTTGGCCAGGACCGACTCGTCGTCCTCGCCCTCGACGCTGCCGGGGTTCCACTCGACGTCGAGGGCACGGACGCCGTCGATGCACTGCCCGAACGTCTCCGCGCGGACGGCCACTCCGGTCGGGATCATCGCCACGTCGGTGACCCCCGGCAGCTGCAGCACCTCGGCGGCGTTGCGCACCGACCTCGGCGACCCGTTGAGCGTCGGCGGCCGGCACACCATCGTCGGCAGCGCACCGGGGACGTCGAGGTCCATGGAGAACTGCTTCTTGCCGGTGACGATGTCGAGGGCGTCGACGCGGTTGCGCGGCGTGCCGATCACTGTGAACTGCGAGCGGTCCTTCAGCTCCACGTCGACCGACCGGGTGGTGGAGCTGGCCGCCTTGGTCGCGAGCTCGCCGTAGGTCATGGAGGAGCCGTCGGGGGCGGTGACCACACCGTTCTTCGACTGCAGCAGTGCCACCACCGAGCCCAGCTCGATGGCCGCCGCCTCGAGGAGCGCACCCTTCGCGATCGCTGCCGCCACGCGGACCGGGGTGTAGGTCGAGACCGTGCTGTTCGAGCCGCCCGTCAGCTGGTTGAACTCCAGCTCCGGTCGGGCCGGCGCGAGGGTCACGTGCACCTTCTCGACCGGGAGGTCGAGCTCCTCGGCGATGATCATCGCCGTCGAGGTGGTGATGCCCTGACCGACCTCGGCGCGCGGGATGGCGAACTCGGCGGTGCCGTCCTCGGTGATCCGGATGGTGATCAGGTTGGCGGTGGGCCGCGCGGCGTCGGTCTGGGCGTCCTCGAGGTCGTAGAGCTCGGGGATCTGCGGCACCGAGGGCACGGCGGCGTAGGCCGGTGTGCCCAGGCTCATGTCGGCGGCGACCATCAGGGTGCTGGCCGCCATCACGTAGCCGAGGAAGCCCCGGCGGGTGACGCCGGGACGGGCGGAGGAGGGGGTCACGCTGAATCCCTTCGGGTTGCGGCAACCCGGGAAAGGTCCCGAGCCTCTCCCTCCCCAACGGCCCCGGTCACCTGCTCCCGAAGGAGACCGCGGTCACATCCGCGAGAACGGTAACCCAGCCAAGGTTGGCACCTGGTTGGACGTCCCCTCAGAGATCCTCGCCGAGGTCCTCCCCCGGGCGCAGCCGCTCGTAGGCCTGCCCGGCCGGCTCCAGGATCCGGCGCAGGTGCGTGTCCATCACGCCCAGGCCGAAGTCGCTGTAGACCAGGTCGTGGATGGCCAGGGACCGGGACGCGCCCACGTCGCGGGCGAAGCCGATGCACTCCGACGCCTTCAACCAAGGGGCGCTGACGGGCAGCAGTAGCAGGTCGACGCCGGTGTCCGGCACCGTCAGCGCGTCGCCCGGGTGGAAGACGCGGGTCCCACCCACGTCGAGCAGGTAGCCGCTGTTGTCGAAGTGCAGGTCCGGCAGGATCTCCGCGTGGGTCCGTCCGACCACCTCCACCGGGACCCCGACGTCGAGGTGTTGGCCCGGTTCCACGACCGTGACGCGCTCGGCGACGTCCGGGGCGTCCTCCCGGATCTTCGCCGCGACCGCCGCGATGGTGAACACCGGGGCGTCGGTACGACGAAGCGTGTCCGGCGCGTAGTGGTCGGCGTGCTCGTGGGTGATCAGCACCGCCGTCGCGCCGTCCACGGCCTCCGGCGTGGTCAGCGTGCCGGGATCGATGACGATGCGGTGGGCGTCGTGCTCCACGCGCACGCAGGCATGCTCGAACTTCGTGATCCGCATGTCCGCCACGATAGGCGGCTCGGGCACCGGCCTCAGCCGGTGACCTCGTCGACGAAGCACCACCGCCAGCTCTCGCCACGCTCGGCCGACCGGATCACCGGGTGCCGCGTGTCGGCGTAGTGCGCCGTGGCGTGGCGTCGTGGGGAGGAGTCGCAGCAGCCGACGTGGCCGCAGGTGAGGCAGGTCCGCAGGTGCACCCAGGTGGTCCCCTCCCGGACACAGTCCTCGCACTCCCCGGGCGTGCGTGGCCCGACCCGAGGATCGGCCGCCCGCAGGTGCGCGCAGTCGCCGTTGCCCTGGTAGCCCGGCTCGGCCAGCGAGGTCCGCAGCTCCTGCCGCCGCGTGCTGCCGTGCTCGAGCATGGACTCCTCGACGTCCAGGGTCGCCAGGACGTCCTGGACGACCTCGTGGGGGTACTGGCCGGTGCTGCGCGCCCGCAGCACCAGCGTGCGCTCGGCGTCGATCATCACCTGCCGCATCCGGGCATAGGTCTGGCTCGGGGTCTCGCCCTCCTGCGGCCCGAGCCGTTCCCACGCGGCGTAGCTGCGTTGCTCGAGGCGGTCACGGATGACGTCGCGGACGCCGTGCGGGTCAGGGTCGTCCAGGGCGTCGATCGCGGCCAGCCCGGCGGCACCCGCCTGCTGCAGCAGGTTCGCCCGGGCGAGCGCGTCCTGGCGCGGGTCCGGCGACGGCACCCGCAGCAGCCGGGCGATCCAGCGCAGGGACGGCGTCTGCAGGAACAGGGTCCCGGCCACCACCGTGAACGCGATCAGGAGCAGCACCTCGCGGTCCTCGGTCCCGGCCGGGATGACGAAGGCGGCGGCCAGCGTGACCACGCCGCGCATCCCGGCCCAGGAGATGAGGAACGTGGCGTCCAGCGGCGCGTCCCGCTTGCCGGTCTCCGCCTGTGGCCGCATCAGGAGGAAGCGGGCCGGGAACATCCATACGATGCGCAGCACGATCACTGCCACGAGCGTGGCCGCGCAGACCGCGACGATCCGGTCCGTCCCGACGGAGCTGCGCTGCGCGGCCGCCACGATCGAGCGCGCCTGCAGCCCGATCAGCAGGAAGACGGCGTTCTCCAGCAGGAAGGCGATCGTGCGCCAGTTGGTCCGCTCGGCGATGCGGCCGCGGGCGGTCTGCAGGACCGGTGCCTTGTGCCCGAGCAGCAGGCCGGCCACCACCACGGCGATCACTCCGGACCCGTGCACCAGCTCCGCGGAGAGGTAGGCCGCGAACGGGACGACCAGGGAGATCGCCGTGTCCAGCACGGGCTGCTCGCCGATGAGGAGCCGGATCTTGCCGACCACCACGACCGTGGCCAGGCCGACGAGGACACCGCCCCCCGCGGCCACGAGGAAGCCGAGGCCGACCTGCCAGAGGTGCACGGTGCCGGCTCCCGCGGCGATGGCGGTGCGCAGCGCCACCAGCGCGGTGGCGTCGTTGAGCAGCGACTCACCCTCCAGGATGGTCACCACCCGCCGCGGCAGCCCGATCCGCCGGGCGATCGCCGTGGCCGCGACCGCGTCCGGGGGAGCCACGACGGCGCCGATCATCAGCGCGGTCGCCCACGAGGCACCGGGCAGCATCGCGTGCACGACCCACCCGACACCGAAGGTGGTGAACACCACGAGCCCGATCGAGAGGACCAGGATCGGCCGCCGGTTGGCATTGAAGTCGACCAGCGACGTCTGGATCGCCGCGGCGTAGAGGAGCGGCGGCAGCAGTCCGAGGAGGACCACGTCGGGTCCCAGCTGCACCTGGGGCACCAGCGGCACGAAGGAGGCCGCGATGCCCACCGCGATCAGCAGCAGGGGGGCCGGCAGCTCCCACCGCTCCGCGACCTCGGTGACGACCAGGACGCCGACCGCCAGTCCCACGAGGAGCAGCGCGACGTCCATGGGCACATCATGTCGCCTCCGCCACCCAGCGCATCGGGTCGCCCCAGCCGAGGCCGGTGACGCCGAAGCGGTCGAGCGCCAGGACGCAGAGCGTGCGCCGGTGCGCCGCGAAGGTGAGCACGTGCGCGATCATCCCGCCGTAGGTGAACACCTCGGCGGGCTCGCAGAGCGCGTCGACGAAGGTGTCGTCGAGCCGACCCTGCTCGACCACCTCGCGCACGTGCGCGAGGTAGGTCGGTCCCTCCTCGGCCAGGCGCCGGCGCATCGACGTGAGCGACTCGTGGTCCTCCAGCGTCCAGTCGTAGGCGCGGTCGGCCAGCGCGGCGTTCCACATGCCCATCTGGCCGATCAGCCGGGAGAGCAGCGACCGGAGGGTCTGCTCGTCCTCGTCGACGTTGAGCTCGATCGGCTCGTCGAGCTGGTCGGGCCGCAGTCCCTCGGCGCTGCGGAGGATCTCGCCGGTCAGCCAGATGTGGTGCTCGACCATGCGGGTCAGCAGGTCCATGGAGCTCACCTCGTCTCGTGCGGGCAGCCGGATGCTGCCGGGTGGGTGGAAGTGCACGCCGCTGGGCGCCTCGATCCGGATCGCCCTGGGTCGCTTGCGCCAGGCCGCCGGCGGTGCGCCGTACGCACTGGCGAAGGCGCGGGTGAACGCCTCGTGCGAGCCGTAGCCTGCCTCGATCGCGATGTCGAGGATGCTGCGGTCGGTCGACAGGAGGCGGTACGCCGCACGCTCGAGCAGGATCCGCCGGCGCAACCGGTGCGGCGGCTCCCCGGCGACCCGGCTGATGATCCGGTCGAGGTGGAAGCGCGACATGCAGAGCCGGCCGGCCAGGAGGTCCGGAGTCGTGTCGTGGTCGTCGAGCACGTCGACGAGCGCGTCCACGAACGCCGTGAAGGTGTCCCGGTGCCGGTCACTGACGGCGTCCGGGGCATCGACGTGGCTGGTGCTCATGAGTCGATCCTCCCGCCGCCCATCGTGCCGGGCTTGATGCTCCTTGCGCCAGAGCGGACGAGCTCCCGCGCCGGCGCCGTCGAGCCGAGGGATAGTCCCCGACGTTTGGGCTCGAAATCGTGCCGAGAGTGAACCCGAACGTCAGGGACTATCCCGCGAGGGCGCGGAGGGCGGCGTCGAGCTCACGGCGGTTGTCGCGGCGGACCACCGCCTCGACGACCTCGATGCCGCCGTTCGGGCTGGCCAGGGCGTGCTCCAGCTCGGCCCGGTCGGTGACCCGCCAGTGCGGCACCCTCAGGGCGGCGCAGAGGCTGCCGAGGTCGAGGCCGTGCGGGGTCCCGAACAGCTGGTCGTAGGACGCGGCGTGCTCGGGCGCCCCCTGCTCCAGGGTGGCGAAGATGGACCCGCCGTCGTCATTGGCGACCACCACGGTGAGGTCGGGCCGCTGCTCGGCGGGACCGATGACCAGCCCGGTGAGATCGTGCAGGAAGGTCACGTCGCCGACGTACAGCAGTGCCCGGCTCGTGTGCGGCCGGCCGAGCACGGCCCCGATCGCGCTGGAGAGGGTGCCGTCGATGCCGGCCAGGCCCCGGTTGGCCAGCAGCAGGCGACGCTCCCCGACGGGGTAGGGGCGGGCCATCAGGTCGAGGTCGCGGATCGGGTTGCTGGCGCCGACGAAGAGCAGCCCGTTCGGAGGTACGGCGGCGCTCACCGCGGCCGCCACCTCGTAGGGCGTGAGCTCGGGCCGGGCGGCGACGAACGCGTCGATCCGGCCGCCCAGTGCTGCATCGGTCGTGCGCCACCTGTCGGTCCACTCCCGGACGTCGGCCGCCTCGACCGCGACCGCGTGGTGCTCGGCCGCGACGGGGAACGGTCGGCTCGACCACCGGCCCCGGTCGCGCACCGACACGACCTCGACGTCCTCGCGCGCCAGCAGCCGGCTGACCGGACGGCTCAGGGTCGGGTGCCCGAGCACCACGGCCCGCTGGATCCGGTCGCCCAGCTCGGTGCCGAGCAGCAGCCGGTAGGTGCGGATCGGCATCGTCCCGTTGCGCGACCCGCTGGTCGGCTCGGCCAGCAGCGGCCAGTGCGCTTGCTCGGCCAGCAGTCGGGCCCGGTTGCCGCTGTCGTCGCCGGCCACCACGACCGTGCGCGGTCCGAGGGGGAGACTCACCGGCTTGCGGTGGTCCGACTGGCCGGACGTGCCCCGCCCGTGGAACTCCGGGGTGTCCGCCGGGTCCGGCACCAGCGGCTCGGTGAGCTGCACGTTGAGGTGCACCGGACCGCGCTGGTGTCCGCCCAGGGCCACCTTGAGCGCGGTGTCGTCGGCCTCGGTCAGCGGCCAGGCCACGTCGGCGAAGCCGGCCGGTGCACCGCCGAAGAGCCGCACCTGGTCGGTGGTCTGGTTCGCGCCGGTCCCCCGCAGCGCGGCGGGCCGGTCGGCGGTGACCACGACCAGGGGTACGCCGGCATGGGCGGCCTCGAGGACCGCGGGATGGAGGTTGGCCGTCCCGGTCCCCGACGTGGTGACCACCGCGACCGGCCGGCGCGAGCTCTTGGCGATGCCGAGGGCCAGGAAGCCGGCCGTGCGCTCGTCGATCCGGGTGTGCAGGGCGAGCAGTCCGGCATCGGCGGCACCGGCCAGCGCGAAGGACAGCGGCGCGTTGCGCGACCCGGGTGCCAGCACCGCGTGCTGCACGCCGACCTGCAGCAGGTGCTCGACGACGAGGTGGGCGAGTCGGGCGGAGTCGTTCACGGCGTCGATCCTGCCCGACGAACCTGCTCCAGGCGGTCCCGCCAGTGCTCTCGCCGCTCCGGTGGTGCCGCCCAGCGCGCGAGCAGCCCGTCGCTCACCGTGGGGCGGCGCACCGGCAGCATCCCGTCCACCGGGAGGAGGGAGTCCTCGGCGACGTCACCCTCGAGGAGCTGCACGGTGGCCAGGCCACACGCGTGGTCCAGCGCAGGCAGGGCGGCCGCGAGGGCGACCCCGGCCGCGATCCCGACGCTGGTCTCCACGGCGCTGCTCACCACGACCGGGAGGCCGATGTCCTCGGCGATCCGCAGGCACGCGCGGACCCCGCCGAGCGGCTGCACCTTGAGCACCGCTACGTCGGCCGCCCCGAGGTCACGCACCCGGTAGGGGTCCGCAGCCCGGCGGATCGACTCGTCGGCGGCGATCGGCACGTCGACCCGGCGGCGGACGACGGCGAGGTCCTCGACGGACGCCACGGGTTGCTCGACGTACTCCAGCCCGCCGGCGGCCCGCTGCAGCAGCGGGATCGCGGCCACCGCCTCCTCGACGGCCCAGCCGCCGTTCGCGTCGACACGGACCAGGCCGCCGGGCCCCAGGGCGTCGCGGACCGCCTCGAGCCGGGCCTCGTCCTCGGCCAGCCGCTGGCCCGGCTCGGCGACCTTCACCTTGGCCGTGCGGCAGCCGCTGGAGGCGAGCACGATCCGGCGCGCCCGCTCGGGGTCGCACGCGGGCACGGTGACGTTGACCGGGATCTCGTCCCGCACCGGTTCGGGCCAGCCTTCGTCGGCAGCCTCGTGGGCGGCGCGCAGCCAGGGGGCGGCCGTCGGCGCGTCGTACTCCAGGAAGGGGCTGAACTCACCCCAGCCGGCGTCGCCTCGCAGCAGCACGCCCTCACGCACCTCGATGCCGCGGAACCGGGTGCGCAGCGGGATCGCGTACACCCTCACGGCGACCCCTCCAGCACCATCGCCAGCAGCGCCTGCCGGTCCACCTTGCCGTTCGCCAGCAGCGGCAGCCGGTCCACCCCGATCACCTGCTTGGGCTTCCAACCCGGCGGCCAGTCCGTTGAAAGGTCACTTTCGCCCCGACGAGAGGTCACCTCTGCAGCGTCGAGTGGTCGGTCCCGCCGCACCACGACCGCCACCACCCGCTGTCCCCACTCACGGTCGGGTACGCCGAGCACGAACGCCTCGGCGATGTCCGGGTCCTGCTCCAGCCTCCGGGCAACCACGCCGGCCGGCACCTTGACCCCGCCGGTGATGACCACGTCGTCGGCACGCCCGTCGATGCGCAACCGGCCGGACCCGTCGAGGCGCCCCAGGTCGTTCGTCACCAGCCAGCCGTCGCGCAGCGCCGCGGCAGTGCGCTCCGGCTCCCCCTCGTAGCCGTCGAAGAGCATCGGCCCCCGCAGCAGGACGTGGCCGTCGTCGATGCGCACGTCGACGCCCGCCAGCGGCACCCCGTCGTAGACGCAACCACCGCACGTCTCGCTCATCCCGTAGGTCTGCACGACGCTGACCCCGGCCGCCTCGGCGCGGGCACGGACCATAGGGTCGAGCGGTCCGCCGCCGACGAGGACGGTCGTGTACGCCGCCAGCGCGGCCGTCTCGTCGGGGTCGTCGAGCAGCCGCACCAGCTGGGTCGGCACCAACGAGACGAAGCCGCGGCCGTGCAGTTGCTCCGCGGTGCGCATGAAGGACTCCTCGAAGAGCACGGGGCTGGTGCCGCAGACGACCGAGCGGAACAGCACCTGGACGCCGGCCACGTACGTCGGCGGCAGGTTGAGCACCCAGTGGCCCGGACCGCCGAGCCGGTCGATCGTGGCCAGCGCGGACGCCCGCATCGCCGCGCGGGACAGCGCCACCCGCTTCGGGGCCCCGGTCGAGCCCGACGTCGCGATGACCAGCGGCTCGGGATCCGCAGCGGTCTCCCACTCCCGCAGCAGAGCGAGGATCTCCCGGGCGGTCCCCCGGACCGGACGCAGGCTGCTCACCCGAGCAACCTACTGGCCTGCCAGAATCCGGCGCATGGCGACAGCAGCGGAGTGGGCAGCAGGCGCGCGGCCACGGACGTTGCCGGCGGCCGTGGCCCCGGTGCTGGCGGGCACGGCCGTGGCGGCGTTCGTCCACCAGCAGGTGTGGTGGAAGGCCGCCCTCGCCCTGCTGGTGAGCCTGTTGCTGCAGGTGGGCGTCAACTACGCCAACGACTACTCCGACGGTATTCGCGGCACCGACGAGGCCCGGGTCGGACCGATGCGGCTGGTCGGCTCCGGGGCAGCCGCACCGTCCGCCGTGAAGCGCGCCGCCCTGGCGGCCTTCGCGACGGCCGCCGTGGTCGGTCTGGTGCTCGCCGCCACCACCGCCTGGTGGCTGGTCGCGCTCGGCGCCGCCAGCATCCTGGCCGCCTGGTACTACACCGGTGGCTCCCGGCCCTACGGCTACCTGGGGCTCGGCGAGGTGATGGTGTTCGTCTTCTTCGGCCTGGTCGCCGTCCTCGGGACGACGTTCGTCCAGGTCCACGGCCGGGGCGCCGCCTCCTCGCTGCCGTCACCGTGGGCGGCCGCCTGGTGCGCCGCGGTGGGCATCGGGGCGCTGGCCTGCGCAATCCTGGTCGCCAACAACCTGCGCGACATCCCCACCGACCGGCAGTCGGGCAAGCACACGCTGGCGGTCCGGCTGGGCGACGAGCGCACCCGCTACCTCTACGCATTCCTCGTCGTCCTCGCCGCGATCGCCGTGCTCGGGGCGGCCAGCGCGACCTCGTGGTGGGGCCTGCTCGGGCTGGCCGGGCTGCTGCCGCTGGCGCCGGCGATCCGCGCGGTGCTGTCCGGGGCGAGCGGACCGGCGCTCGTCCCGGTGCTGGCCCGCACCGGCCTGGGCGAGCTGCTCTACGCGACCGGGCTCTTCGTCGGGCTGCTCGTCGGCCGCTGACCGTCGTACCCGCGATCGTGGCCGGCCCAACCGGGCACCTGCGAGACTGGCGGCATGTACCTGCTCATCCTGATCGGCATCATCGTCGTCGGCGCCGCACTCTGGTACTTCCGGGTGCCGCTGCTGGCCAGGCTGCTCGGCCAGTCCGAGGCGCGGGTGGCGCGCCAGCTCGACAAGAAGCGGCGCTAAGCCGTCGGCTCGACCCACTCGCCGGTCTGGTGGAACGTGGCCAGCGTGGTGAGGTACGGCGTCACGTCGATGCCCTGGGCGGCCAGCCACGCATCGTCGTAATAGGTGCACGCGTAGCGCTCCCCACCGTCGCAGATCAGGGTGACCACCGAGCCCGTCTCGCC
The DNA here is from genome assembly GCA_035708765.1 of Marmoricola sp. GTDB lineage: Bacteria > Actinomycetota > Actinomycetes > Propionibacteriales > Nocardioidaceae > Marmoricola. The sequence continues at coordinate 41,559 of DASTFI010000062.1, read as the reverse complement.
GCGGGCGCGCATCTTGGCGACCAGCCGCAGCGCTCCCCACATCGCCGTGCCGGTCGAGCCGCCCACCTTGCGCCCGGTCACCTCGGAGGTCCAGCGCATCGCCGCGATGGAGGCCGCGTCCGGCACCGAGATCATCGCGTCCACCACCGCGGGCAGGAACGACGGCTCGACGCGGGGCCGGCCGATGCCCTCGATGCGGGAGCCGCGGCCGGTGGTGTACGACGGGTCGTCGCGGGTCCAGCCCTCGAAGAACGCCGAGTTCTCCGGGTCGACCACGCACAACCCGGTGTCGTGCCGCTGGTAGCGCAGGTAGCGACCGATCGTCGCCGACGTCCCGCCGGTGCCGGCACCCACGACGACCCAGGCGGGCACCGGGTGCCGCTCGCGGGCCAGCTGGCTGAAGATCGACTCCGCGATGTTGTTGTTGCCGCGCCAGTCGGTGGCCCGCTCGGCGTAGGTGAACTGGTCGAGGTAGTGGCCGCCCGTCTCCGCCGCGAGCCGGCGCGCCTCGTCATAGATCGTGGACGGGTCGTCGACCAGGTGGCAGCGGCCGCCCTGGAACTCGATCAGCTCGATCTTCTCCGGTGAGGTCGACGCCGGCATCACCGCCACGAACGGCAGCCCGAGCAGCCGGGCGAAGTACGCCTCCGAGACCGCCGTACTCCCCGAGGAGGCCTCGATGATCGTCGAGGACTCGTGGATCCAGCCGTTGCAGAGGCCGTAGAGGAACAGGGACCGCGCCAGCCGGTGCTTCAGCGAGCCGGTCGGGTGGACCGACTCGTCCTTGAGGTAGAGGTCGATGTCCCACGAGGTCGGCAACGGGAAGACGTGCAGGTGCGTGTCGGCGGAGCGGTTGGCATCCGCCTCGACCAGCCGGACCGCCTCGTGGACCCACCGACGATCGCCACGCTCCGCCGTCGCCGTACGGCAACAGCCCTCGACCTGCTCCTGCATCGCCGGCTCCTCCCTGGCCTGGCCGCGGTGGTCTCTGGACCGCGCGACTAGTCGATGTCTTCCTTCGACCGGGCCCGCTCCATCGCGGCGCTGGCGCGCTCGGCGCGCCGGTGGACGGACGCGGCGAACCGCTCTCGTGGCCCGGCGAGCAGCCTCAGCGACAGCAGCGAGGAGAGCACCGCCGACCCGACGATCGACCAGATCCACACGGTCGAGGAGTTGTCGACGACGTTGACCGCGATCGTCGAGACGACGGCGAAGCAGGCCAGGAACAGCCCGATGCGCAGTACGGTGTAGACGACGAAATCCTTCACTGGCACAGGGTACCGGCCGGGGTACCGGCCCCCGGGAGTCGTCAGCCCGCAGCGGCATTGAGCGCAGCGGCCTACTCTGGAGGGGTGCTCCGGTTCGTCGTGTGGATCCTGCTGCTGGCCGCCGTGGTCTACGCCCTCTTCTGGCTGCTCGACCGACGCAGCCGCCGCGGCCAGGGGCCTCGCGGAGGTGGCTTCGGCGGCGGTTCACGACCGGTCCGCCCGCCGGGTCCGAAGGGCCCCGACGACGACGAGGAGTTCCTGCGCGACCTCGAGTGGCAGCGCCAGAAGGCCCGCCGTCGGCGGCCCCCGGAGCCGCCCCGCCCGTCCGACGCACCCAAGCCGGACGCCAACCCATCCGAGACCGACGACCGCACCGAACCACCGCACAGCTGACCTCGTCCGCAGACGCATCTCCGCGTCCGATCCCTCCGAAGGACTTCCATGGCCGCCTCCGAGCACACCCTTTCCGACTTCTCCGCCACCACGCTCGACGGACGCGAGCAACCCCTCTCGGCGTACGCCGGCCAGGTGGCGCTCGTGGTGAACACCGCCTCCGAGTGCGGTTTCACGCCGCAGTACGAGGGCCTCGAGACGCTCCACGAGAAGTACGGCGACCAGGGCCTGGTCGTGCTCGGTTTCCCCTGCAACCAGTTCGGCGCCCAGGAGCCCGGCACCGCCGAGGAGATCAGCGGTTTCTGCGAGCGCAACTACGGCGTCACCTTCCCGATGTTCGACAAGATCGACGTCAACGGTCCGGACGCACACCCGCTCTACGACTGGCTGCGCCAGGAGAAGGGTGGCCTGCTCGGCGACAAGATCAAGTGGAACTTCACCAAGTTCCTGGTCGGGCGTGACGGCAAGGTCATCAAGCGCTACGCCCCGACGACAGCGCCGGAGAAGCTCACCGGGGACATCGAGCAGGCGCTCGCCGACTGACCCGCGGGCTCAGCTGCCGTGCGGCGCGACCCCGCGTTCTCGCGGTCGATCGCGCTGACGCTCGGCTTGCTTCGAGGAGGAAGTCGTCACTTCTCAGGTGTTGCAACGCCAGTGAAGTGACGGTTTCACAGGTGAACCTGTGACACCGCCGCGACCACACCCGCCGCGTAGGAGTGCTGGCTGCCCGAGCCGAAGAAGAAGTTGATCCCCACGAAGTTGAACCACAGCGTCGCCAGGCCGATCAGGGCGATCACGGCGGCCTGACGACCCTTCCAGCCGGCGGTGGCCCGGGCGTGCAGGTAGGCGGCGTAGACGACCCAGGTGATGAACGCCCAGATCTCCTTGGGATCCCAGCCCCAGTAGCGGCCCCAGGCGTGCTGCGCCCAGATCGGCCCGGCGATGAGGGCGGCGAAGGTCCACAGCGGGAAGGCGAAGGCCTGGGTGCGGTAGGCCAGCCGGTCGAGCTGCTCGAGGCCGGGCAGCTTCGCGAGGTAGCCCCCACGGGCGGGGTCGCCCTGGGGATGCCGGTCGAGCCAGCGCGCCTTGAGCAAATAGAGCACCGAGCACATCCCGCCGAGGGTGAACGCACCGGTGGCGATGATCGCCGCGACCACGTGGATCACCAGCCACGGCGACTGCAGCGCGTCGCGCAGCGGCACCACGGGCGTGTAGAGGAGCAGTACGTCGACCATCAGCGTGACCAGCACGAAGCCGGTGACGATCGGCGAGAGCCAGTTCAGATCCAGGCGGCGCTGCAGGATCAGGTAGCCGAGGGTGACCACGAGTGTCGCGGTCAGGGTGAACTCGTACATGTTGCCCCACGGCACCCGGACCGGGTCGGCGGCGAGCCCGCGGGACGCGACGGCGACCAGGTGGACGCCCGCGGCGACCACGGTCGCGACGTACCCCCAGCGGGCGAGCTGTTCGCCGCGCCCGGCCACCACGCCTGCGCCAGCCGGGGCCGGCTCCGCGATGGGCGACCCGTCGGGTCCGACGGCGACCCGGGCGGGCTGCACCGACCGCGCGAACGCCCACTCGGCGACGTGCAGCACCACCGCGACGAAGTAGAAGAACGCGCACACGGCGACGGCCTGGTTGCTGAGCACCTCGAACTGGTCGTGAGTCATGCCGTCTCTCCTCTGCGCGGCTCCAGCTGCGCGGTGATCTTGTCGAGCTCGGCGCCCAGGTCGCCTCCGGAGGACCGGTCGAGCCCGGCCACCTCCACGAGGGTACGACTGCTGCCGTCGTCGGCACGCCGCACCCGCACCCAGACCCGACGTGGGCGGAGGAAGAGCGACCCGACCAGGCCGAGCAGGGCCAGTGAGACGCCCAGGAGCGCCAGCCAGTCGGCGGGGGTGCGGCTGACCTGCAGCTTCACGAACGGGCTGATCCCGTCGAAGCTGACCGAGCCCAGCCCGTCCGGCAGCTTGCGGGTGGCGCCGAGCGGGAGGTCGAGCCGCACCGGCTTGCCGTTCGGCTGCTCGATCCGGGTCAGGCCCTTCTTCTTCAGGGCGTAGACCGACTGCGGCGCCCCGTCGTTCACGCCGAGGTCACCGCGCCACGCCGTCAGGGAGACCAGCGGGTCCTTGTCGTCGGGGAAGGCGCTGAACGGGCCGGTCTGCATGGTGAAGCCGTACGTCGGATAGAGCTCGCCCTCGAAACCGAGCTGCACCGGTCGGCCCGCCGCGTCGCGGGCGTCGGGCACCTTGACCACACCGAAGGAGCGGAACGTCGCGTCCTCCGGCAGGAACACCACCGGGCCGGAGAAGGCGATCTCCCCGCTGCCGTCGCGCACCGTGATGTGGGGGGCGTAGCCGTGGCTGAGCAGGTAGACCTTGGTGCCGTCGATGCCGAGCGGGTGGTTGACCGCGATCTGCCGGTGCACCGGCTTCCCGTCCAGGCCGCGCCGGTAGGTGAGGTCGGCGGTGAACTCGTGCGCCATCCCGGCCTCACGGCCCTCGGTGATGAAGGTGACGTCGAAGTCGTCGACGGTGAAGGAGAACGGCTCCAGCGACTTCTCGTCGAAGAGCTTGCCGCCGCGGAAGTCGTCGTACTGCGTCAGGGTGTTGGTGAAGCCGTGGCCCTTGACCACGATCACGCCGCCCTTGAAGCCGAACAGCGACCCGGCCGCGAAGCCGACCAGGACGACGATCACCGAGACGTGGAAGAGCAGGTTGCCGGCCTCGCGCAGGTAGCCGCGCTCGGCGGACAGTGAGCTGTCGTCGTGCGCCACCACCCGGTAGCCGCGCAGCGCGGTGCGGGCGCGCTGGAGCACCGAACCCGCGTCCTCGTCGGTGGCGAACGAGCGCTGCTCCGGCAGCCGGTCGAGGTGGCGCGGCGGTCGCGGGGGACGCGCGCGCAGGGCGTCGAGGTAGACCTTGCAGCGCGGCACGATGCACCCGACCAGGGAGATCATCAGCAGGATGTAGATCGCGGAGAACCACACCGAGCCGTAGACGTTGAACAGGCCGAGCTTGTCGTAGACCGGCGCCAGGTCGGGGTGCTTCTCCCGCCACTGCGAGGCGGCGAACGCGTCGACGGCGTCCTGCGGCACCACCGAACCGGGGACGGCGGCCAGGGCGAGCAGGAACAGCAGCACCAGCGCCGTGCGCATCGACGTGAGCTGACGCCAGATCCAGCGGCCGAACTCGCGCGGGGCGAGCGGCATCGCGTCGTACTCGCGCTCGTCCGGCTGCGGCCGGGTGGGAGTCGTGGTCATCGGACGGCCACCTCACACCCCCGCCGTGAAGTCGGGGAAGAACCAGCCGCGCAGCTCGCCCACGAGGAGGTCCCACCAGCCGGTCACCAGCAGCAGGCCCACGGCGACGAGCATGAGGCCACCGAGCCGGGTCACCCACGCCTGGTGCCGGCGGACCCAGCCGATCGCCCCGAGCATCCGCCGGTAGGCCAGCGCTGCCACGACGAAGGGCAGCCCGAGGCCCAGGCAGTAGGCGAGCCCGAGCAGCGCGCCCCGCGCCGCCGTGGCCTGGTCGGAGGCTGCGGAGAGGGTGAACACCGCGGACAACGTCGGACCGATGCAGGGGGTCCACCCCAGCCCGAACAACAACCCGAGCACGGGCGCGGCGACCAGGCCCACCGCCGGCACCCGGTGCACCCGCCAGTCTCGCTGGAACCACGGGACCAGGCCGATGAACGACAACCCGAGCAGGATCACCACGGCGCCGAGCCCCACGGTCAGCTCACGCTGGTAGGCGAACAGCCAGTCGCCGACGGCCCCGAACAGCGCACCGAAGGAGACGAAGACGAACGAGAAGCCGAGCACGAAGAGCAGCGAGCCGGCCAGCATCCGGCCCCTGCGGCCACGGCCACCGGTTTCCTGCAGGTCGGCCCCGGACAGCCCGGTGGTGTAGGCGAGGTAGCCGGGCAGCAGCGGCACCACGCACGGGGAGAAGAAGGAGACCAGGCCGGCGACCAGGGCCACCGGGACGGCCAGCAGCAGCGTCCCGTCGAGCGTGGTGTCGCGGAACCAGTCGGCCACCCCCAGGACGGCCAGCAGCGGCAGGAGGCTCACCCGCCGGCCTCCTTCCCGGCGGTGCCGCTGCGCACGTCCTCGACGAGGTCCACCAGCGTGCGTGGGCTGGTCAGCTCACCGAGGATGCTCGCGGCCACCCGGCCCTGGGCGTCGATGACGACGGTGCTCGGGATCGAGTTCGGGCGCAGCGTGCCGCGGAAAGCGAGCAGCGTGCGTCCCGAGGGGTCGTAGATCGAGGGGTACGGCACGTCCCGGGTCCGCTGGAAGGACAGCGCATTGGCCCGGCTGCTGTCGCGGGTGTTGATCCCGACGAAGGCGACGTCCTCCTTGGCCAGCTCCTTGGCGGCGACCGCGAGGTCGTCCGCCTCGGCCCGGCACGGCGGGCACCAGGCGCCCCACACGTTCACCACGACGACCTGTCCGGCGTACGACGAGAGGGAGAGCGGCTTGCCCTCGAGCGTCTCGCCCGAGACCGTCCCCGGCCGGTGCCGCTCCGCCACGGGGAGGACGGTGATGACGCCGTTGCCGGACACATAGCCCTGGCTCCCCGCGGTGCCCAGGTCGCTGCCGCACCCCGCCAGCAGGGCGACGCAGACCAGGGCACTGAGGAGGGCAGCCACCGCCCGGACGCGGGTCATGCCGATCGGTCTGCCTCGGGTCCGTCGCCCGGCACCGCGCCCGGCGACCTGTCCCGATCGGGGGTGAAGCCGGTGAAGCCGGTGCCCGCGGAGAACGCCGCGTGCCGGTCCTGCTCGGGGATCAGGTCGCCGGCGGGCTCGGAGTAGTCGATCTCGGTGAGCCGGTCGCCGACGAACGTCAGCGAGGTCACCGAGCACAGCGTGCACTCACGGCTCCTGGGGTTGTGCAGGAACGGCCTTCCTTCGGCGTACAGGCGGGTGATCCAGATCGGCAGCTGGTGGGAGACGATCACCGCCTCGTGGCCGGCGGCCGCGCGCCGGGCGTCCTGCACCGCCGACCACATCCGCGCCGCCACGTCGAGGTAGGGCTCGCCCCAGGACGGCCGGAACGGGTTGAGCAGGTGCGGCCACATGGACGGGTTCTTCAGGATGCTGTCCTCGAGGGAGAACCGCTTGCCCTCGAAGAGGTTGCTCGACTCGAGCACTCGCTCGTCGAGGGTGATGTCGAGCCCGCGGGCCCGCGCCAGCGGTGCCGCGGTCTGCTGCGCGCGCTCCAGGGGCGAGGACACGAGGTGGGTGATGTCGCGGTCACCGATCCGCTCGGCCACCCGGTCGGCCATCGCCAGACCGCGGTCGGAGAGGAAGAACCCTCCCGAGCGGCCGTAGAGGATGCCGTCGGGGTTGTAGACCTCACCGTGCCGCACCAGGTGGACGGTGGTGCGGTCCACGTCGTCGCGCCGGGTGCTGGTGGTCAGGCCGCTCATCGCGCGGCCTCGTCGTCGGCCGCTGCCCGCGCCGCTCCAGGGAGGGCGTCGAGCACGTGCTGCACCGCGCGGTCGTCGTGCGCCGCGGAGCAGAACCAGGCCTCGAAGGCACTCGGCGGCAGGTAGACGCCCTGGTCGAGCATCGCGTGGAAGAACCTGCCGAAGGCCGCGACGTCCTGCGCGTTCGCGCCCTCGAAGTCGCGCACCGCGTCGGCACCGGTGAAGAACACGCTGAACATGTTGCCGTTCGCCTGCACGAGGTGCGGCACCCCGGCGGCGGAGAGCGCCTCGCCGGCCGCGTCGGAGAGGGTCGCGGCGACCTCGTCGACGTGCCGGTAGACCTCGTCGTCGGCCAGCCGGAGAGTGGCCAGTCCGGCGGCGGTGGCGATCGGGTTCCCCGACAGCGTGCCGGCCTGGTAGACCGGCCCCTCGGGCGAGAGCCGCGCCATCAGATCGGCACGTCCCCCGAACGCGGCGGCCGGGAACCCTCCGCCCATCACCTTGCCGAACGTCATCAGGTCCGGGGTCCAGCCCTCACGAGCGCCGTCCAGCCCCCACTGTCCCGAGCGGGAGACGCGGAAGCCGGTCATCACCTCGTCGGAGACGAACAGCGCACCGTGCCGACGGCAGGTCTCGGCGAGGAAGGCGTTGAAGCCCGGCTCCGGCGGGACGACGCCCATGTTGCCCGGCGACGCCTCGGTGATCAGGCAGGCAATCCGGTCGCCGTGCTCGGCGAAGGCCTGCTCGACGGCGCTCCGGTCGTTGTAGGGCAGCACCAGGGTCGCGGCCGTCGCCCCCTCGGGGACGCCGGGGGTCCCGGGGTGGCCGAACGTGGCGACGCCGGAGCCGGCCGCAGCCAGCAATGAGTCGACGTGGCCGTGGTAGCAGCCGGCGAACTTCACCACCAGGTCGCGGCCGGTGCAGCCCCGGGCCAGCCGGATCGCCGACATGGTCGCCTCGGTGCCCGAGGAGACGAGCCGCACCTGCTCGACGGGGGTACGCGCGACGATCTCCGCGGCGAGCTCGACCTCTGTGCGGGTCGGGGTGCCGTACGACGTACCGCGGGCCACCGCCTCCGTGACGGCGGCCAGCACCTCGGGGTGGGCGTGCCCGAGCAGCATCGGGCCCCACGAGCAGACGAGGTCGACGTACGCGTTGCCGTCGACGTCGGTGAGCCACGCACCGGCGGCCGACGCCATGAACCGTGGCGTGCCGCCGACCGCGCGGAAGGCGCGCACCGGTGAGTTCACGCCACCGGGCGTCACGGCCCGGGCCCGGTCGAACCACTCGGCGGAGCGCGCAGTCGAGGAGGTCACGGGCGCATTCTCCCCGACGAACCCCAGCGCGGCCGAACCGCGTCCGCGCTCCCGACCGCGTGGCCGGCTGAGAGTTGGGTAATGAATGGGCGGGAGGAACCCGCTGGCCGTCGCGTCATGCACGGCACGTCGCTCCGTCCTTCCTGTTGCCGCCTTCCTGTAACCGGTCGATCTCACGTTCCGGCAGGACGGTGGTGGGGCGTGACCTCCGCGGGCGATACTCGTTGGTAAGCGTGTCGCTCGGGAAGAGGGACCGGGCGCCACGGCACTGAGGGAGTAGGACACATGGCAGGCAAGGCACTGACGCGCAAGAGCAAGGCGGCGACGCTGATCCCGCTCGCGCTGCTCTCCGCGGGGTGGACGGCGAGCATCGTGAGCGTTGGCAGCAGCGCGACCGCGGCGAAGCCCGGCAGCGACCACGCGCTGCCCGACGGCACCTCGGTGCCCGAGCAGGCGATCCAGGCCCCCGCCAGCGTCCCGGTGCCCGGTGCCATCGCTCCGGCGGTTCCCGACGGCGCCGTCGACCAGGTGGTCTCCTCCGCCTCCACCAGCGGGATCCCCGCACCGGCACTCGCCGCCTACCAGCGCGGCGCCCAGATCATGGGCTCGGCCGACGCGTCCTGCCACATCCCGTGGGAGCTGATCGCAGCGATCGGCCGCGTCGAGTCCGACCACGGCCAGTACGGCGGCAACACCCTGACCGCCGAAGGACTCGCGACCCCCGGCATCTTCGGTCCGGAGCTCAACGGCAAGAACGGCACCCAGGCGATCGCCGACACCGACGGCGGCGAGCTCGACAAGGATCCGGTCTTCGACCGCGCCGTCGGGCCGATGCAGTTCATCCCCTCCACGTGGTCGGTCGTGAAGGTCGACGCCGACGGCGACGCCCAGCGCAACCCCCAGGACATCGACGACGCCGCGCTCGCGACCGGCGTCTACCTCTGCTCCGGCACCGAGGACCTCGCCACCCGGCAGGGGCAGGAGACGGCGGTCTACCGCTACAACCACTCCCACGACTACGTGAACCTGGTGCTGCGGATCATGGAGGCCTACAGCCAGGGTGAGTACACCGCCCTGCCCTCCGGCACCTACGGCGGCACGCTGTTCACACCGAGCTACACCTCGGCGATCGAGAGCCAGCAGCGCTTCAACCGCACCACGGCCCGGCGGCCGGGCTCGCAGCCGGCCCGCACCGGCGGCCGGTCGGGCGGCTCGACGGCCCCCGGCACCACCGGCGGGACGGGCGGCACCGGGGACACCGGCACCACGGGGGACAGCCCCGGCACCGACACCGGCCCGCTGCCCACCGGCCCCACGAGCGACAGCAACCCGATCACCGACAACCCGCTGACCGGCACACTCCAGGACACCACTGACCAGATCACGAAGGCGGTGACCCAGGCCGCCAGCCCGGTGACCCAGCCGGTGGAGCAGGCGATCGGCTTCGCAGGGGCGCAGGTCCTCTGTGCCGAGCAGCTGAAGCCGCTCGGAACGTTCCTGACTCCGATCACGCAGCACATGATCGACACGTGCGCTGCCGACGTGCAGGACGAGACGCGGGCAAACGCGCTCGATGAGATTCTGGCCAACACTGGATCATTGAGCCGGCTCTTGGCCTGGCTCAGCCTCTGACCTGACACATCCCAGAGCCCTCGGTCTGCGGACCGGGGGCTCTGGGGTTGTCCGGCCTCGCGACTCCGCGCGCTTGTAACGCGGAGTACTGGGTGCTGAGTGTTCCCCCGGGGGCGCACTCAGCAACGTGTACTCCGCGTTACAAGCGCCGTGAGCGGTCCCAGTCCCCGGGCAGGGCAGGGCGGGGCGGGCAGTGGGTCAGTCGCGCAGCATCCGGGCCGCGTCGAGCGCCCAGTAGGTGAGGATCACGTCGGCGCCGGCGCGGCGGATGGAGAGCAGTGTCTCGAGCACGGCGGCGTCGCGGTCGATCCAGCCGTTCGCCGCCGCGGCCTCCACCATGGAGTACTCGCCGGAGATGTTGTACGCCGCGACCGGGACGTCGACCGCGTCGGCGACGGCGGAGACCACGTCGAGGTAGCCCAGCGCCGGCTTCACCATGACGAGGTCGGCGCCCTCCTCGACGTCGATGAGCGCCTCCCGGACACCTTCGCGGCGGTTGCCGGGGTTCTGCTGGTAGGTCCGCCGGTCGCCCTCCAGCGAGGAGTCGACCGCCTCGCGGAAGGGCCCGAAGAAGGCGGAGGCGTACTTCGCGGAGTAGGCGAGGATGCCCACCCGCTTGTGCTCCTCGGCGTCGAGCGCGTGCCGGATGGCTCCGACCTGGCCGTCCATCATCCCGCTCGGCCCGACGAGGTCGACCCCCGCCGCCGCCTGCGCGACCGCCATCTGCCCGTAGATCTCGAGGGTGCGGTCGTTGTCGACGTTGCCGTCGGCGTCGAGGACGCCGCAGTGGCCGTGGTCGGTGAACTCGTCGAGGCACAGGTCCGACATCACGGCGAGCTGGTCGCCGGCCTCGGCGACGACGTCGGTGATGGCGAGGTTGAGGATCCCGTCGGCGTCGACGGCACCGGTGCCGGTGGCGTCCTTGTGCTCCGGGATGCCGAACAGCATCACCCCTCCGATGCCGGCCCGGAGCGCATCCTGGACGGCCGCCTTCAGCGTGTCGCGGGTGTGCTGCACCACCCCGGGCATCGAGGAGATCGGCACCGGCTCGCTGATCCCCTCCCGGACGAACATCGGCAGCACCAGCTGGCGCGGCGCGAGCTCGGTCTCGGCGACCAGCCGGCGCAGCGCAGGAGTACGACGCAGCCGGCGGGGACGGTGGACGGGGAAGCTCATCGGCAGGGCCTCACTTGCCCGAGGCCCTGCGCCGCGACGACGGTCGCCGCTCGGACGGCTTCGTGACGGGCTCTCCCGAGTCGAGCAGGGCGGAGCGCCGCGCCGCACCGAAGTCGGCGAGCGCGTCGGCGAGCTCCTCCACCGACGGGTTCGGCGCCATCACGTCGACGCGCAGGCCGTGCTCCTCGGCCGTCTTGGCGGTCGCCGGGCCGATGCAGGCGATCACCGTAGAGGCGTGCGGCTTGCCGGCGATGCCGACGAGGTTGCGCACGGTGCTCGACGAGGTGAACACCACGGCGTCGAACTTGCCGCTCTTGATCGCCTCGCGGGTCGGCGCCGGTGGCGGCGCAGCCCGGACGGTGCGGTAGGCGGTCACGTCGTCGACCTCCCAGCCCAGCTCGACCAGGCCGGCCACCAGGGTCTCGGTGGCGATGTCGGCCCGCGGCAGGAAGACCCGGTTGATCGGGTCGAGCACCTCGTCGTACGGCGGCCAGTCGTCGACCAGGCCGCGCGCCGACTGCTCGCCCGACGGGGTCAGGTCGGCGCGCAGCCCCCAGTCGAGCAGCGCGGCGGCCGTCTTGTCACCCACGGCGGCGATCTTCAGCCCGGAGAAGGCGCGGGCGTCGAGGCCGTACTCCTCGAACTTCTCCCGGACCGCCCGCACCGCGTTGACCGAGGTGAACGCGATCCACTCGTAGCGGCCCTCGACGAGGCCACGGACGGCCTTCTCCATCTGCTGGGGGTTGCGGGGCGGCTCCACCGAGATCGTGGGCACCTCCTCCGGCTCCGAGCCGAAGCCACGCAGCCGCACCGACAGCGAGGCGGCCTGCTCCTTGGTGCGGGGGACCAGCACCCGCCAGCCGAACAGCGGCTTGGTCTCGAACCACGACAGCGGCTCGCGCAGGCCGACCACCGGGCCGAGGACGATGACCGCGGGGTCACCGACCCGCTCGGCCTTCACCCGCGCCGCGATGTCCGCCAGGGTGCCGACGACGGTGCGCTGGCTGGTCACCGTGCCGGTCGTCGTGACCGCGACGGGGGTGTCCTCGCCGCGGCCGGCGCCGACGAGCTCGCGCGCGATGGTTGCGAGTGACGCGACGCCGGAGAGCAGGACGAGGGTCTCGCGGTCGGCGTACTGCGACCAGTCGACCGGCGAGCCGACGCACGAGAGCACCGTGAACTCGCGGTGGTGCTTCGACGTCAGCGGGATGCCGGCGTAGGCCGGCACCGCGTTGACCGAGGAGACCCCGGGCACCAGCTCGAAGCCGATCCCGGCCTTGGCGCAGGCCTGCGCCTCCTCCGGCCCGGACGCGTAGAGGAACGGGTCACCACCCATCAGGCGCACCACGCGCCTGCCGGTACGGGCCTGCTTGAGCACGACCTTGGCCCGGTTGGCGTGGGTCAGCGGCTGGCCGTCCTCCCCGAAGCCTCCGTCGACGAACAGCGGTCCCTCGGGCGGCTCCTCGCCCTCGGCCGGCGCCGGCAGCCCCAGCAGCGTGCGGACCAGCCGCTCGTGCTCGGGGAGCTCGGTGACCACGATCTCGGCGGTGCGCAGCAGGTCCACCGCACGCACGGTCAGCAGGTCGGGATCACCGGGGCCGGCACCCACGAACGACACCCAGCGCGTCGTGCGCGCGGTGTCGCCGGAGGAAGTCCCGATACGGGTCCCAGAAACGTTCTTCGTCACAGTTGCCCTACTTCTCTGTGTCGATCTCGGTATCGATGTCGTTGTGAATCTGTGCAGCTGTCGTGCTGTCGGTGCCGGCGCCATTGCGTGCCTGGGCTGCCGGGCCGTCGCCGTCGAGGAGCCGCGCCGCCCCGTCGGCCACCATCTCCGCGGCCAGCGCCCGGCCCAGCCCCACCGGGTCGGCGGGGTCGCCCGCCGCCGAGCGGCGGACGCTGAGGCCACCGTCGAGCGAGAGCGCCACGGCCCGGATCCAGAGCTCCTCGCCGTCCTCGCCCTCGACGATCTCGGCCAGGGCGCCCACCGGAGCGGCGCACCCTGCCTCGAGCTCGGCCAGGATGGTCCGCTCGCACGCCACCGCAGCGCGGGTGCGCAGGTCGTCGAGGGCCTCGCCCAGCAGCGCCACGAGGTCCTCGTCGGCGCTGCGGCACTCCACCGCCAGCGCTCCCTGGCCGGGGGCCGGCAGCATCTGCAAAGGGTCGAGCACCTCGGTGGCCTCCCCCACGCGGCCGAGCCTGGCCAGGCCTGCCCGAGCGAGCACGATGGCGTCGTACTTCCCGGACCGGACGTGGCCGATCCGGGTGTCGACGTTGCCGCGGATGCCGGCGACCGTCACCCCGAGGCCGAGGGCCTCGAGCTGGGCCACGCGGCGGGGCGAGCCGGTCCCGACCAGGCTCCCGGACGGCAGCTCACCCAGGGTGAGCCCGTCGCGGGCGACCACCACGTCGCGCGGGTCCTCGCGGGTGGGTACGGCGGCCAGGGTGATGCCTGCGGCCGCCGCGGTCGGGAGGTCCTTGAGGGAGTGCACCGCGAGGTCGACCTCGCCGGCGAGCAGCGCGTCACGCAGCGCACTGACGAACACCCCGGTGCCGCCGAGCTCGGCAAGCGCTGCCCGGGAGGTGTCCCCCACGGTCGTCACGGTGACCAGCTCGACCGCACGTCCGGTCGCAGCGGTCAGCCGGTCGGCCACCCAGCGGCTCTGCGTGGTGGCGAGCTCGGAGCGGCGGGTGCCCAGGCGCAGCGGACGCTGCGGGTCGGTCCGCTCGCGCACCGGCTGCGTCGACACGTCGGCGGGGGTGCTCATCGACCGCTGCCTTCCACCCGGCTGACGGCGTCGACCGCGTCCGGGTCGAGGGAGAAGAGCTCGGCCAGTGCGGCGGCGTAGGAGACGGCGCCGGCGTCGTTCGCCAGCTCCTTGACCCGGACGGTGGGCTGGTGGAGTAGCTTGTCGGCCACCCGCCGCACCGTCAGCTCGATCTCGGCTCGGGAGGTCTCGTCCAGCGCGGGCAGGCGACCGGCGAGGCGGTCGAGCTCGGACTCCACGACACCGGTGGCCATCGTGCGCAAGGCCACGACGGTGGGCGTGACACTGGCGGACCGACGCGCGGCCAGGAAGGCGGCGAGCTCCTCGGCGACGATGGCCCGCACCGCTTCGACGCCGGTCGTCTCGTCGGCCTGCGCCAGATCGCTCGCGAGCGCCTTGAGGTCGATGAGTCGCACCCCGTCGAGGCCGGCGACCGCCGGGTCGACGTCGTGCGGGAGCGCCAGGTCGACCACGGCGAAGGGCAGGTCGGCGGCGCTCCGGGCGGCGACTGTCGCGGCGTCGATGACCGTCCCGGTCGCCCCTGTGCACGAGACCAGCAGGTCGGCGGCGGCCAGCTCGGCGGGCAGGGCGGCGAGCTCGACGGCGCGCGCACCGTACGCGCCGGCGAGGCGCTCGCCGTGCGCGATCGTGCGGTTGGCCACCACCACGTCCTCGATCCCCAGGCGCTGCAGCGTGGCCAGCGACAGGCCGGCCATCGACCCGGCACCGACGACCACGGCGCGGTGACCGGCGAGCGGCCCGATGTGCTCCGCGGCCCGCTCCAGCGCGGCTGCGACCAGGGACGGCCCGGCACGGTCGATGTCGGTCTCGGCGTGGGCGCGCTTGCCGACCCGCAGAGCCTGCTGGAAGAGCGTGTTGAGCGAGGAGCCGACGGTGCCGGTCTCCTGGCCGACCCGCAGCGCCTCGCGGGCCTGGCCGAGGATCTGGCTCTCGCCGACCACCATCGAGTCGAGGCCGGAAGCGACGTGGAAGAGATGGCTGACGGCGGCGTCGTCGTAGTGCACGTAGAGGTGACCGAGCAGTTCCTCCACCGGCCGGTCGGACCGGTCCAGGATCATCCGGGAGAGGTCCTCGACGCTGCCGTGGAACCGGTCGACGTCGGCGTAGATCTCGACCCGGTTGCAGGTGGACAGCACCGTCGCCTCGGTGACGTGGTCGCTGCCGACCACGTCGTGGATGAGCTTGTTGACACCGGAGGCGTCGAGCGCGATCCGCTCGAGCACCGAGACGGGCGCAGAACGGTGGGAGACCCCGACGACCAGGACACTCATGCCGGAACCACCCCCCCGGGCGGTACGGCGGCGTCCGCCGCCACCTTGCGCTGCTCGTGGTAGGCCAGGATCTGCAGCTCGCTGGAGAGGTCCACCATCCGCACGTCCACGGTCGCCGGGACGCTGAGCACGGTGGGTGCGAAGTTGAGGATCGAGCGGATGCCCGCCGAGACCATCGCGTCGCAGACCGACTGGGCGGCCGACGCGGGGGTCGCGATCACGCCGATCGCCACCCGGTGCTCGGCCGCGATCGCGTCGAGCTCGTCAAAGCTGCGCACCTTCAGGCCTGCGACCAGGGCGCCCTGCTGTGCGGGGTCGGCGTCGAGCAGCGCGACGGTGCGGAACCCTCGCGAGGAGAAGCCGGAGTAGTTGGCCAGCGCGTGGCCGAGGTTGCCGATCCCGACGATCACCACCGGCCAGTCCTGGGTGAGGCCGATCTCGCGGGAGATCTGGTAGCGCAGGTACTCGACGTCGTACCCGACGCCGCGCGTGCCGTAGGAGCCGAGGTGGGAGAGGTCCTTGCGCAGCTTGGCGCTGTTGACGCCGGCCGCCGCAGCCAGCTCCTCGCTGGAGCAGGTGCCGGCACCGGCCTCGTGCAGCCCGTTGAGGGCCCGCAAGTAGACCGGTAGACGCGCCACCGTCGCCTCGGGAATGCGGGATGTGCTCACTCTTGACTCTCCAGCAGGCCCGCCGGAGCCCGGCTCTCGGGGCGTCCTCGATCAGGCCTGCCCGCTCACTGTAGGAGTTTGTGAACGTGGGAACAAACCGAGTCCACGCATCGACTACCACAGGGGTGAGATTCGCCACGACGCGGGGGGCACACCGTGTCGCCTGCCGACCGATCAGCCGGACAGGGCCCGGCGCAGCCGCTGAGGATCGACCCGCCAGAAGTCGTGCTGCCGGCCGTCGACGAAGGTCACCGGGATCTGCTCGCCGTAGCGGTCCATCAGCTCGGGGTCGGTCGAGATGTCGACCTCGTCGTACGACGTGCCGACCTCCGCGCACACCTGCTCGATCACCGTCCGGGCGTCGTCGCAGAGGTGGCACCCTGGCTTGGCGTAGAGGCGCACGCGCGGCTCCGGGGTCGCGGCGCTCACTCGAGCAGCCCCAGGGCTCGGCGGCGCTCGGTGGCCCGCAGTCGCCCCTTCTGCACCTTGCCGGTGTAGGTGTAGGGCAGCTGCTCGACGACGTGCACGACGGAGGGCTGCTTGAACCGCGCGAGGCGGGCGTCGCAGTGCGCCAGCACCTGCTCGACCAGCGCGCCGGGGTCGACGGCGTCGCCGGGCAGCACGTAGGCGACCACCGCCTCGCCGGTCTCCTCGTCGTCGACGCCGATGACGGCGGCCGCGGCCACGTCGGGCAGCTCGCGGATCACGTCCTCCACCTCGCTGGGGTAGACGTTGAAGCCGGAGACGATGACCAGCTCCTTGAGCCGGTCGACCAGGAAGAGGTTGCCGGAGCCGTCGAGGTAGCCGACGTCACCGGTGCGCCACCAGCCCTCTGCGTCCGGTCCGTCGGCGCCGTCGGGCCAGTAGCCGGAGAAGAGGTTCGCGCCGCGGACCAGGATCTCGCCGCCGTCCTCGTCGGTCGGCTCCCGGCCGTCCTCGTCGAGCAGCCGCAGCTCGATGCCGGGCAGTGGTGCCCCGACGGATCCGGGGACCACCGGATCGCTGCACTGCGTCGAGGTGACCACGGGCGCCGCCTCGGTGAGGCCGTAGCCCTGGTGGACCACCACGCCGGTCCTCTCGGTGAACGCCGAGGTCAGCTCGGGCGAGAGGGGTGCCGAACCGCTCAACACCAGCCGGACCGGCCCGAGCCTGTCCTCGAGGCTGGGCACCTGCATCCAGTAGGCGAAGACCGGAGGTGCCACGGGCACCACCGAGATCGCCTCGTCCTCGATGATGTCGAGGGAGCCCTCCGGGTCGAAGCCGTCGACGAGCACCATCCTGGCGTGCTGGCGCAGCACCTGCCCGAGCACGGCGTTGAGCCCGTAGACGTGGAAGAGGGGGAGGACGCCGAAGACCACGTCGCGACCGATGATGAGCCTCGGCTCCACAGCGGCGGCCTGCTCGATGTTGGCCAGCAGCGCGCGGTGGGAGAGCATCGCCGCGCGCGGGCGCCCCGACGTGCCGCTGGTGTAGAGGAGGACGGCGAGCCCCTCGTCGTCCTGCCGGGCGGGCATCGGCGTCCCGACCGGTTGGGAGACCAGGTCCTCCCAGGCCACCTCGCCCTCGTCGGCGGCGACACCCACGGTCACGATCCGGGGTCGAACCGCGCCGGGGACCTCTTCGGGCGAGACCTCGATCGCGCCGACCAGCCCACCGACCGCGTCCCGCACCAGGTCCACCGTGCTCTCGTCGGCGACCACCACCCGGGCGCCGCAGTCGGCGAGGATCCGGATGAGCTCACCGGTGGCGCTGCGGGGGTTCACCGGCACCACGACGAGGTTGGCCCGCAACGCACCCAGGTAGGTCGCGACGAACTCGATGCGGTTGGTCGTGATCAGCACGACCCGGTAGCCGGCGACCATCCCGGAGCGGGCCAGCCCACCGGCCAGCCGGTCGGCGAGGTCGTCCAGGCCCGCCCACGTCACCGAGCGCCCGGTGGCGGCCTCGCTGAGGGCCGTCTTGTCGGGCTCAGCCAGGGCAGCGGTCGCCAGGAGGTCGGCCACGTTGGTCTCCATCCCGGGAGTTTCGCACAACCGCTGCCACGGGCGTGGGCAGATCGCACGCCGTCGGCGCCACCGTCGTACGACGACTGCAGCTGTCGCCAGGCCCTTTCCCCGGGCGCCTCGGCGAGCCCGACGTCGAGCCGGGGCGCCCACTACGCTGGCGCTGTGACCGACCCCGCGTTCCGCCCCGAGCCGGCCCGCCGGCGGCGCAACCTGATGCGCCGGTCACAGCTGGCGGGCGAGGCCGCCGCCGCGGCCGCCGAGGTCGAGGACTCCCTCGTGGTCACCGGCGACCGGGCGGTGGCGGCCTTCTTCGACGTCGACAACACGGTGATGCAGGGGGCGTCCATCTTCCACCTGGCCCGGGGGCTCTACCGGCGCAAGTTCTTCAGCACCTGGGACATCGTCGGCGCCGCGTGGAAGCAGGCCTACTTCCGGATCGCCGGGGTCGAGGACCCGGAGCACATCGCCGAGACCCGGGCCGCGGCGCTGTCCTTCATCGCCGGACACACCGTCGAGGAGCTCGAGTCCCTCGGCAGCGAGATCTTCGACGAGGTGATGGCCGAGCGCATCTGGCCGGGCACCCGGGCGCTGGCCCAGCTGCACCTGGACGAGGGCCACCGGGTCTGGCTGGTGACCGCGGCGCCGATCGAGATCGCCACCATCATCGCCCGCCGGCTCGGCCTCACCGGCGCGCTCGGCACCGTCTCCGAGCACCTCAACGGCGTCTACACCGGCCGGTTGGTCGGGGAGATGCTGCACGGTGCTGCCAAGGCGTACGCCGTCGAGGCGCTGGCCGGGCGGGAAGGGCTGGACCTGGCCCGGTGCTCGGCGTACTCCGACTCCTACAACGACCTGCCCATGCTCGAGCTCGTCGGTCACCCCCACGCGGTGAACCCGGACACCAGGCTGCGCGAGCACGCCCGCCGGCACGGTTGGGAGATCCGTGACTACCGAACCGGACGGAAGGTCGCGCGGGCCGGGCTCGTCGCGGGCGCGGTGGCCGGCGCCGCCGCCGGCACGATGGCGGCCGGCTCGGCGCTCCGTCGGCGCCGCCGCGGACCGCTGCGCTGAGCAGCGGGCGTGCGAGCACCCCGTTGCGAATGTCCGGTTGGCCCTCCCCAAAACCGGGCAACTCGCCTATGCTACTGACAGGTAGCGCCCGGCTCGGAGGGGCCGGGGAGGGAGCGCGCAGTTGTCCGCCAATCCACTTTTCCGTGGTCTGACGACGCTGCGCCATGCCCTGCTCGAGGTGCTCGAGGGGCCGCCGATCGCGCCCGCGTGGGCGGTCGCAGGCGCGGCCCGAGAGCCGCGCTGGCTGACCCAGGACGACCTGTTCGACACCGCCGCGGTGCTGTGGAACAAGTCGGCGGCGGGCGCTCTGGCAACGCACACCAACCACCACGGCGACGCCGAGCTGGCCACCTCGTCGGCCGAGGACGCCGCCGAGGGCACCCGCCTCATCGGCCTGGTCGAGCTGGCCCGCAGCGGCGACAAGGACGCCTTCGGCCTGCTCTACGACCACTACCACGTCTCGGTCTACCGCTTCCTCTACTACCGCGTCGGCACCGCCCAGCTGGCCGAGGACCTGACCTCCGAGACGTTCTTCCGCGCCCTGCGCAGCATGAACTCGTTCCGGTGGCAGGGCAAGGACTTCGGCGCTTGGCTGATGACCATCGCGCGCAACCTGGCAGCTGACCACTTCAAGGCGGGTCGGACCCGGCTCGAGTTCGCCACCGAGGACGAGCGCACTCTCGACGGCGCCACCGAGGGGCCCGAGCGCCAGGTGCTCGCCTCCCTGACCAACGAGACGCTCCTGAAGGCGCTCGCGGAGCTGCCCACCGAGCAGCGCGAGTGCCTGATCATGCGCTTCCTGCAGGGACTCTCGATCGCGGAGACCGCCGAGGTGCTCGGGCGCAGCACGGGCGCGGTCAAGCAGCTGCAGCTGCGTGGGGTGCGCAACCTCGCCAAGCTGCTCCCGGAAGGGACGCAGCGATGACAGCCGGCATAACCTCCACGCCGCTCGCCTCGTTGGCGATGGTGAACGACCACCGGACGACCGGCGCCACCCCTGCCGGGCCGGCCGGAGGCCCCTCCCACTGCAACGGAGCCTGCTCATGACCCCCCTCTTCGCCGCGCGCCGCGCCGCCGAGGAGTTCGCCCAGCTCGTCGACGCACCCGTCGACCGGTCCGCGACCCGGACCGGCACCCACGGCCACCGTGCCGGCCCGCACGCGGACCTCCTGCCCACCGTGACGACGCTGCGTGAGCAGACGTCGGTCACCCCCCGCGCGGAGTTCGTCGCCGAGCTGCGAGCGCGCCTGATGGTGGCCGCCGACACGGCGCTGGCACCCGGGCCGCCGGACCGCGCGGCCACGGTCGTGCCGCTGACGCCACGCCGCAGCACCGGTCGGATCGGCACCGCAGCTGCGGCCGCCCTGGTGGTCATCGGCGGCACCGCCGGCGTCGCGGTCGCCGCCCAGGGCGCCGTCCCGGGTGACCCGCTCTACCCCGTCAAGCGCGGGCTGGAGAACGCTGTCTCCTCCCTCAACACGAGCCAGGCCAGCAAGGGTGCCGACCTGCTCGACGAGGCGGGCACCCGACTGGCGGAGGCCCGCACCCTGAGCCAGCTGCCTGCCGCCAGGTCCACGTCGAGCATCCGGGCGACCCTGTCCGACTTCCAGGACGCCGCCGACCAGGGCTCCGAGCTGCTGTTCACCGCCTACCAGCGCGACCACGACGCCGAGGACATCGCCACGGTCCGGCAGTTCACCGACGCCAGCAGGGGCGACCTCGACGCGCTCGCGCTGACGGCCCCGCCGGCCGTGCGGCCGTCGATCGACGCAGCGCTGCAGAGCCTCGCCGACATCGACACCCAGGCCACCTCCCTGTGCGCTGCCTGTGGTGGGGACCTCGGGGCCGGGAGCCTGGGCTCGCTGGGCGCCGCCTCGTTCCGTGCGTTGATCACCGAGCCCGTCCGCGCCGTCCAGGCCCGTGACGACGCCGCCGACCTGCGCGCCCAGCAGAGCGCCCTGGCCAAGCTCGCCGAGCAGGCGAGCCGGGACATCCCGCAACTGCCGTTGCCCGGCGAGCAGCCCGCCCCCGGCAACGATCCCCAGGCGCCGGCGCCGGGTCAGCTCACGCCCGACAGCACCCAGGTACGCGCCAGCGCGGAACAGGTGAAGGAGACCCTCGCGGCGGTCACCACCCCGGTGAAGAGCACACTGCAGGGCACCACCGACGGCGTCACCGGGCTGATCCGCGAGGTCACCGGGACGACCCCGCTCGCGCCCGTCACCGACCCGCTGAGCGACACGATCGACCAGACCGTGGACGGCGTCACCGGCCTGCTGCCCTGACCCGCTCCGGTCAGCCGAACACCGACTCCCGCTGCACCAGCAGCGTGTAGAGCGTCTGCTGGATCGTCTCGCGGACCTGATCGGTCACGTTGAACACCAGCATCGGGTCGTCGGCGCCGCTGGCGTCGTACTCGTCGGTGCGGATCGGCTCACCGAACTCGATGAGCCACTTCGACGGCAACGGCACCAGCCCCAACGGCCCGAGCAGCGGGAAGAGCGGGGTGATCGGGATGTAGGGCAGCCCGAGCAGTCGCGCGAGCGACGGGATGTTGCCCACCAGCGGGTAGATCTCCTCCGCCCCGACCACCGACGTCGGCACGATCGGCACCCCGGTGCGGATCGCGGCGGAGACAAAGCCTCCCCGACCGAACCGCTGCAGCTTGTAGCGCTCGGAGTACGGCTTGCCGATGCCCTTGAACCCCTCCGGCCAGACGCCGACGAGCTCGCCCCCGCGCAGCATTCGCTCGGCGTCCTCGTTGCAGGCCAAGGTGGCCCCGCCCTTGCGCGCCAGCTCACCGATCACCGGCAGCTTGAACACCAGGTCGGCGCCGAGCGGACGCAGGAACCGGTGGGCGTGGTCGTGGATGCTCACCATCGTCATCAGTCCGTCGACCGGGATCGTGCCGGAGTGGTTGGACACCACCAGGGCACCGCCGTCGGCCGGGATGTTCTCCACCCCCCGGACCTCGATGCGGAACCACTTGCGGGCGATCGGTCGGATCGCGGACATGAAGAACCGCTGGGTGATCTCCGGATCGAACCCGTACTCGTCGATCGCGTAGTCGCCGGTCAGGCGACGGCGCAGGAACGCCAGGAACTCCGCCAGCCGCGGCTCCCAGTCGTCGCCGAAGAGCTCCTTGCTGGCACCGGTGAACGCAGCGAGCCAGTCGATGACCGGGATGCCGTCCGTCGGTGTCGGGGGTGGGCCGGCCGCCAGAGTGCTCCGCCGGGCGGCTTCGCGGGGACCTGCCGGCGCGGCATCGCGCGGTGGCCGTTGCGGGGCAGCCGGCTTCGACCGTGTCGGCTCCGGGGCTGCTTTCTGGGCTGACTTCTTGTCGGCTGCCTTCTTGTCGGCTGCCTTCTTCGGGGCCGCCTTCTTGTCGGCTGCCTTCTTCGGGGCCGCCTTCTTCTGGGCCGCCTTCTTCGCGGCTCCCTTCTTCGGGGCCGCCTTCCCGGCACCGGTCCCGGCGCCGTGCGAGCCAGCCGCCCCCGCCAGGCTCCGCGACGAGCTGGACGGCCTGCCGCTGCCGCTGCCGCGGCCTGGCCGGCCTCGGGTGCCGAGCGGGATGATGTCGGCGTCAGCCATCCGCACCACCTCCTCCGGAGACGCCCAGCGCGTGGGCGACCGCGCTCTCCGAACGCTGCACCCGTTCCGCGGACAAGGGCCCCGGTCCGAGGGCGCGAGCGAAGCCCGCAAAGGCCTCGGCGCTGGTGTACGACGGACGGAAGCCGAGCACGTCACGCATCCGGGTGGTGTCGACACCGCGGCCGAAGGTCAGGAAGGCGACCCGCTCCGGCGCGAGCGCGGCCAGCCTGGTCGGCCGGACGACGCTGCCGAACTGCGACAGCGCGAAGCCGGGCACCGGGATCGCGGGCCGACCGAGCCGGCGCACCGCCTGGGAGAGCATCACGATACCGTCGCCGGCCACGTTGAACGTCCCGGCAACCTCCTCGCGGACGGCGTGCTCGAGGACGTCGAGGACGTCGGTCTCGTGCAGGAACTGCAGCCGCGCGTCGAAGCCGAGCACCGTCGGCACGACCGGCAACCGGAAGTAGGCGGTCAGGGAGGTGTGCACGCCGGCTCCGATGGCCGGAGCCGTGCGCAGCGTGGTGACCCGGACGTCGGGACGCCGGCGGGCGAACCCCCGGACGTAGGACTCCACCTCGGTGACGTCCTTGCCGAACCCTGAACGCAGCTGGCGCTTGGCGCCCATGTCCTCGGAGAACATGGCCGGGTCACGGTTGGACGCGCCGTAGACCGCCGTACTGGACTTGACGACAAGGTGACGCAGGTCCGGCGCCTGCTGGCAGCCCGCGAGGAGCTGCATCGTGCCGATGACGTTGAGCTCCTTGGCCGACGTCCGGCCGCTCGCCTCGCCGTCGCCGAGGACGCTCATGTGCACGACCGTGTCGACCTGCTCCCGGACGATCACCTTGGCGATGACCGGGTTGCGGATGTCGGCCCGGACGAACTGGACGGTGCCCAGGTCGCCGCGGGGAGGCTGCACGTCGACGCCGATCACCCGCGAGACCTCCGGCGACGCGGCGATCTGGCGGGCGAACCGGCGGCCGAGGTCGCGGGCGACACCGGTGACGAGGACGGTTCGGCTCATCGGCCACTCACGGGCAGGGAGGTCAGGCGCAGGTCACTTGCCGAGCTTGCGGCGCTGGACGCGCGTCTTCTTCAGCAGCTTGCGGTGCTTCTTCTTCGCCATGCGCTTGCGGCGCTTCTTGATGACAGAACCCACGGATGCCCTTTCGCGTGCCAGAACAGAGGCGGCGCACCGACCGGTGCCCCAGCTGGGTCCGACGGGACGCAGGACCTCCAGCAAGGGACCAGCCTAACCGGCGCGACCCCACGCGGACGAATTCGGCCGTGTACGGCGAGACGGCACTCCGCGCAGGCGTCGGCGGCCGGTGCCGACGCCGGTGCCTGCTCAGCCCGTCTGGAAGAACGAGCTCTTGAGGAATTCGTTGACGTCGTCCTCGCTCACGCGGAACGAACGACCCACCCGCACCGCCGGCAGCTCGCCGTTGTGCACCAGACGGTAAACCGTCATCTTGGAGACGCGCATGACCGAGGCGACCTCGGCCACAGTCAGGAACTTCACCTCGGAGATGTCCCCCGAAAGGTTCGAACCCATGGTTCACCGCACTTTCTTGCGCGAACGGTCCCCGGCTTCCCCACCGGAGATCGCGCGTCCACGCTGGACAGAGAATAGAGCCTGAAGTGACGGATGGGGAAGGGTTGAACCGAAGAGACATTTCGACACTTGCGAGACCCCTTTCCCACGCCGCCCCGGCTCCTCCAGCCTGCGTGGCTCAGAGCATCGGATCAAGCCCGTTGAGCGGGAACACCGCGTCCCTGGTGGCCTGGACCGCCCGGTCCAGCCAGGTGTCCGGGTTGTAGCCCTCGGACCAGTCGCGGTAGGCCGGTTCGCGTCCGTCGGTCATCAGCAGCGGTGCCCGCCGTCCCAGCCGCGCGGCCACGTCCGCCCGCCACTCCGCGGGCACGTCGAGGCCCGGCTCGAGCGGTTGGCCGGACACCACTGCCAGCAGGTGGGTCCAGGCCCGGGGAACCACGTCGACGACCGCGTAGCCACCACCGCCGAAGGCCACCCAGCGGCCCCCGGCGACCTCGTGCGCGAGGTCGTGCAGCGCGAGATAGCTGGCGCGCTGCCCGTCCACGCTGAGCATCAGGTGCGCCAACGGGTCGTCGCGGTGCGAGTCGCAGCCCTGCTGGGTGACCAGGATGTCGGGCGCGAACTCGCGGACCAGCGGCGGTACGACGGCATGGAAGGCGCGCAGCCAACCCGCGTCCGCCGTGCCAGGTGGTAGCGCGACGTTGACGGCACTGCCCTGCGCGTGCGGGCCGCCGAACTCGTTGGGGAAACCGGTGCCCGGGAACAGCATCTGCCCGGTCTCGTGCAGCGAGATGGTCAGCACCCGGGGGTCGTCGTAGAAGATCTGCTGGACGCCGTCGCCGTGGTGCGCGTCGACGTCGACGTACGCGACCCGGCGCGCGCCGTTGGCGAGCAGCCACTTGATCGCCACCCCGACGTCGTTGTAGACGCAGAACCCGCTCGCCTTCGTGGGCAGGGCGTGGTGCAGGCCACCGGCGATGTTGGCCGCATGGACGGCCTCGCCGGCCCAGACCCGACGGGCCGCCTCCATGCTGGCGCCCACCACGTGCCGGGCGGCCCGGTGCATGTCCAGGAAGGTCGGGTTGTCCTCGGTGCCCAGACCGTGCGCGAGATCGATGAGCATCGGGTCGACGCTGCTCCGCTCGACCGCGTCGAGCAGCGACTGCCGGTGGACGGTGAGCAGGTCGAGGTCGGCGGCGTCCGGGGCGGGGACGGCGACCAGCCGGTCCGGGCCGATCACCCCGAGGGAGTCGGCCAGGCGCACGGTCAGGTCGACCCGGATCGGGTTCATCGGGTGCTCGGGCCCGAAGTCGTAGGCCGTCAGCGACTCGTCGTAGACGACACAGGACTCCCCACCGCAGCCCCCCACCACCATCCGTCAGTCCGTCCCGGCCGCGAGCTGGCTCGAGCGGTCACGGGCCGCCTCCATCGCAGTGATGAACGCCGCCCGGACCTTGTGGTCCTCCAGCTGGCGGATCGCCGCCGCGGTGGTGCCCCCCGGGGAGGTGACCCGCTCGCGCAGGACAGTGGGGTGCTCTCCTGTCTCGCGCAGCAGCTTGGCCGAACCGACCACGGTCTGGACCACGAGCTCGCTCGCGGTGCTGCGCGGCAGCCCGAGGTGGACGCCGGCCTCGATCATCGCCTCGACGACGAAGAAGAGGTACGCCGGGCCGGAACCGGAGATGGCCGTGACCGCGTCCTGCTGCTTCTCCGGGACGCGCACGACCCGACCGGTCGAGGCGAGCAGCTTCTCCGCCACGTCGAGGTGTCCTTCGTCGCAGTGGGTGCCCGGGGAGATGGCGGCCATGCCCTCGTCGACGAGGGCCGGCGTGTTGGGCATCACCCGGACGACCGCGACACCGTCGGGGATGCGCTGCTCGATGAAGGCGGTGGTGATCCCGGCCGCCAGCGACACCAGCAGCTGGCCGGGGTGCAGCTGGGGGGAGATCTCGTCGAGCACGTCGGCCATGTCCTGCGGCTTGACCACCAGCGCGACCGTCTCGGCGCTGCGTGCCGCCTCGGTGTTGGCGACGACCTGGACGCCGTACTTCGCGCGCAGCTCGTCGGCGCGTTCGGGACGCTTCTCGCCCACCACGAGGCCAGCCGGGTCGTGACCGGCCCGCAGCAAACCGGAGAGCAGGGTCTCGCCCATCACTCCCGCTCCGATGATGGCGACCGTCATCGCGTTCCCCCTACTTCCTGGAGGTCAGGGACCTGACGAAGAATGACAGGTTCGCCGGGCGCTCGGCGAGCCTTCTCATCAGGTAGCCGTACCACTCGTGGCCGTAGGGGACGTAGACGCGCACCTGGTTGCCGTGGGCGGCCAGGCGGCGTTGCTCGTCGGGCCGGATCCCGTAGAGCATCTGGAACTCGAAGCTGCCCGGCGGCCGGTCGAACCGGGTCGCGAGGGCGTCGGCGATCCGGATCATCCGTGGGTCGTGGCTGGCCACCATGGGGTAGCCCTGCCCGGCCATCAGCACCTTGAGGCAGCGGACGTAGGCCTCGGCGACCTCCTGGCGCGACTGGTAGGCCACCGAGTCGGGCTCGTTGTAGGCGCCCTTGCACAGCCGCACGCGCGATCCCTCGTAGGCCAGCGCCCGGCAGTCGTCCTCGGTCCGGTGCAGGTAGGCCTGCAGCACCGCTCCGGTCTCGGGGAAGTCCTTGCGCAGGTCGCGCAGCGTCACCAGCGTCTGGTCGGTGGTGGTGTGGTCCTCCATGTCGAGGGTCACCGTCGTCCCGGCGTTGCGGGCGGCCCGGCAGATGCGGCGGGCGTTCTCGAGGCTGAGCTTGGCCCCGACCTCGGGGAGCGCCTGGCCGATGGCCGACAGCTTGACGCTGACCTCGGCCCGGCGGGCGAGACCGTCCGCGGCGAGCTGGTCGAGCAGGTCGAGGTACGCCGCCACCGTGGCCTCCGCCTGCGCCTCGTCCCCGGTGTCCTCGCCGAGGAAGTCCAGCGTCGCGGTCAGCCCGTCGCCGACGAGCCCCCGGGTGGCGGCGACCGCGTCGGCCGTCTGCTCCCCTGCCACGAACCGCGAGACGATCCCGCTGCTCACCGGCATGGTGGCGACGAGGTCCTTCAGGCGGCGGCTCCGGGCCAGCATCAGCAGGGGTTGGCGCAGCATGTCTCTCCCGTCGGTGTGACCTGCGGCACAGCGGGGTGCCGCGGCGCCAACGTTACGCGCCGAGGCTGCCCGCGCCTCAGTCGGTCTGGCGCCGCAGCGTGAGCGCGCCCAGGGCCAGCGAACCGACGACATAGGCGACCACGATGCCGAGGTCGCCGAGGAGATCGGGCTCGGCCTCCGTGGCGACCTTGGTCATGGCGTCGACCGCGTAGGAGAGGGGCAGCACGTCGGAGACCACCTCCAGGACGCGCGGCAGGGAGTCGCGCGCGACGAAGAGGCCGCACAGCAGGATCTGGGGGATGACCAGGGCGGGCATGAACTGGACCGCCTGGAACTCGGTGTGGGCGAAGGCCGAGACGAACAGACCCAGCGCCGCGCCGAGCACGGCGTCGACGACCGCGACGACGAGCAGCAGCCACACCGGGCCGGTGACCTCGAGATCGAGGAACCACACGCTCACGGCGACGGCCAGCCCGGACTGGACGACGGCGACCAGCGCGAACGCGAGCGCGTAGCCGAGCAGGAAGTCGCCCTTGCCCATGGGCATCGCGAGCAGTCGCTCGAGGGTCCCCGACGTGCGCTCGCGCAGGGTGGTCACCGAGGTCACGAGGAACATCACGATGACCGGGATCAGTGCGAGCAGCGCGGGAGCCAGCACCCCGAAGCCGGGTCCGGGGAGGTCCTGGAACATCCACCAGAGCAGCGCCAGCACCAGGGAGGGCAGCACGGTCAGCATCGCCAGGGTGCGGTGGTCGCGGCGCAGCTGGGTGAGCACCCGGCGGGTGACGGCCAGCGTGATCCGGGGCGTCATGCGGCGTCCTCCCTGACGAGATCGAGGAAGGCGTGCTCGATGTCGTCGGTCCCGGTCTTCTCCAGCAGTCCCTGGGGGCTGTCATCGGCGATGAGCCGCCCCTCGCGCATGAGCAGCAACCGGTCGCAGCGCATCGCCTCGTCCATCACGTGGCTGGACACGAACACCGCTGCGCCCTCGTCGGCGAGCTCGTGGAAGGTCCCCCACAGCTGCTCGCGCAGCACCGGGTCGAGCCCCACGGTGGGCTCGTCGAGCACGATCAGCTCCGGCTCGCCGAGCAGCGCGACCGCCAGCGACACCCGGGAGCGCTGGCCCCCGGAGAGCCGGTCGACGACACCGTCGGCACGGTCGGCCAGGTCCACCAGCTCGAGGCACCGCTGCACCCTGCTGTCGGGGACGCCGAGGACCCGGCCGAAGAACTGCAGGTTCTCGGACACGCTGAGGTCGCCGTACACGCTGGGGCTCTGGGTGACGTAGCCGATGCGCGGGCGCAGCGCCCGCGAGCCGGCCGGTTGCCCGAGGACGGTCACCGAGCCCGACCGGATCTTCTGGACGCCGACGATGGCCCGCATCAGCGTGGACTTGCCGCAGCCGGACGGGCCCAGGAGGCCGGTCACCTGACCGGGGGGTACGCCGAAGGTGAGGTCGTGCAGCACTTCGGTGTCGCCGCGGACCACTCGCAGCGAGCTGACCGCCACCGCTTTATTCAACATGCGGTGAATTATTCTCCTCCGGACGCGCCACGGTCAAGGGTGCGGCGGGCAGCGGTCCGGTCAGGTAGCGCTGGATCGTGGGTGCGTAGACCGCGACCACGTCGTCGGCGGACATGCTGGCCAGCGGCTCGACCTCGAGGAGGTAGCGCATCAGGATCAGGCCGACGACCTGGCTGGCCACGATCGGCATCCGTCGCTCGGGGTCGGAGAGGCCCAGGCCGCGGCCGACCGGCATCAGTACGACGTCGAGGAACCCGTCGCGCAGCAGCGGCACCCCGGAGGGCTCGAAGAAGGCGCGGGCCAGCCCGAGCAGCTGCAACCGCAGGGCCGGGTCGTCCCAGACCGAGAGAAAGGTGCGCAGCAGCCGTTCGGCGGCGCCGTCGGGCCCCTGGGCCACCACGCCGGCGAGCACCTCCCGCGGGTCCACCGGCAGCTGCAGCGCGGCGATGAAGAGGTCGGACTTGGAGCCGAAGTAGTGGTGCACCAGCGCCGGGTCGACGCCCGCCTCGCCGGCGATCGCGCGCACCGACGTCGCGCCGAAGCCACGCTCGGCGAACAGCGCCCGCGCCGCCCCGAGGATCTGCTCGCGGGTGTCCGGGGCGCCGGGGCGGCGACCCCGGCCGGCCGGCCGCGGACCGGTGTCCCGGGGACCGGTCTCCCGGGGACCGGTCTCCCGGGGGCCGGGCCGGGTCATCGGGCCTGCTCGGTGCTGGCGAAGTGCAGCCGCGCAAACGCGAGCGACTCCAGCAGGTCCGCTTCGCGGGCCATCCGGGTGCCTGCCTTGCGGGTGTTGATCTCGACCACGACGTGGCCCGCGAAGCCCTCGTCGGAGAGCTGCCCGAGCAGCGCCCCGCACGGCATCGCGCCACGGCCCGGCACCAGGTGCTCGTCGCGGGGGGAGCCGCTGCCGTCGGTCAGGTGCAGGTGTCGCAGCCGGCTGCCGAGCCGCTCGGCCATCGCGATCGGGTCACTCTGCGCCGTCGCCGCGTGCGACAGGTCGAGGGTGGTGTTGGCGTAGTCCTCCTGGGAGGGATCCCAGTGCGGCTGGTAGACCTCCATCTCCCGGCGCGAGGTGGCCCGCCAGGGGTACATGTTCTCCACGGCGAAGGCGATGCCGGTCTGCTCCTCGAGGCGGGCGATGCCCTCGACGAACCCCCGTGCGTACTCGCGCTGCCAGCGGAACGGCGGGTGCACGACGACGACGTCCGCGGCGAGCTCGTGGGCCATCTCGGCGCTCATCTCGAGCTTCACCCACGGGTCGGTCCCCCACACGCGCTGGGTGACCAGCAGGCACGGCGAGTGCACCGCACACACCGGGACCTCGTGGTAGTCACGAAGCCGGCGTACCTTCTCGATGTCCTGGCTGATCGCGTCGATGCCGACCATCACCTCCACGGCGTCGTAGCCCAGCCGGCCGGCGTACTCGAAGGCATGGGCCGTCGACTCGGGGTAGACCGAGGCGCTGGAGAGGGCGAAGAGCGGCACCGTCAGTCGTCGTCCCCGACGACGGACAGCCGGTCGAGGCGCTCGAGGATGACGCCTTCGCGCATCGCCCACGGGCAGATCTCCAGCTCGGCCAGCTCGAAGATGTCCATCACGGCCGAGGCGAGCAGCGCCCCGGCGACGACCTGGTGGGCCCGGTCGCGGGACACTCCCGGCAGGGTGGCCAGCTCGTCGTACGACAGGCCCGCCAGCTTGGGGATCCAGCCCTCGAGCTCGTCGGCCGGCAGGATCCGTCGTACGTGGGGGCCCTCCGACGACGGCGCCGAGCCGCAGATCCGCGCCAGCGACCGGAACGTCTTCGAGGTCGCGACCGCGTGGTCCAGCGGTCCGCCGCGGAGCAGGTCCCCGGCGTCGCGGGCGATCTCCGCGCGGATCGTCCGACGCAGCTCGCGCAACGACTCCTCGTCGGGCCGGCAGCCGCCGAAGTGCGCCCGGCTCAGCCGGCCGGCACCCAGCGGAAGGGACCACGCCACGTCGGGCGCCTCCTGGTCACCTGCGGCGATCTCCAGCGACCCGCCGCCGATGTCGAAGACGCCGAGCCGGCCCGAGGACCAGCCGAACCACCGGCGCGCCGCCAGGAACGTCAGCCGGGCCTCGTCCTCGCCGGCCAGCACCGCAACGGGGGCACCGGTGCGGCGTCCGACCTCGGCGAGCACCGCGTCGCAGTTGCCTGCGTCGCGCACCGCGGAGGTGGCGAACGCGTAGACCTCCTCGCACCCCTTGTCCTCGGCCGTGCGCAGCGCCTGCTCCACGAAGCCGACCAGCCGGTCGACCCCCAGCGGCGAGACGTCGCCGTGCTCGTCGAGGTGCTCGGCCAGCCGCAGCTGCTCCGTCAACGAGGAGGCGGGGTTCGGGGCAGCCCCCGCGTGGGCGTCGACGATCAGCAGGTGGCCCGTGTTGGAGCCGATGTCGAGCACGCCCAACCGCATGCGATTCAGGCTACCGGCAGGGGGCTATCGTTCCTGCGTGCCCGAGGTCGACCTGGTGTTCCCGCGTGCGTGGGTGGAGTTCGAGGACCCCACCGACGACGAACAGGTGTTCCGGTGCGACCTGACCTGGCTGACGTCCCGGTGGACCTGCATCTTCGGGCAGGGCTGCCAGGGCATCTACGACTCCTCGCCGGACACCGGCTGCTGCACGCTCGGCGCGCACTTCTCCGACAGCGACGACGAGAAGCGGGTCGCCGGCTGGGTCGCCCAGCTCGACGACTCCTTGTGGGAGAAGCGGGCAGAAGCCCTCAACCGCAGGGGAAAGCTGACCCGGGCCGGGTGGACCGAGACGGAGGACGACGCCCGCAAGACCCGGGTCGTCGGGGGCGCCTGCATCTTCCACAACAGTCGCGACTTCGCCGGCGGCTACGGCTGCGCCCTGCACGCGCTCGCGCTGCGCGAGGGCGTCCACTTCGTCGAGACCAAGCCCGACGTCTGCTGGCAACTGCCCATCCGGCGCACCTACCGGACCGTCGAGCGGCCGGACGAGACCTCCTATCTCGAGGTCAGCATCGGGGAGTACGACCGGCGCGGCTGGGGACCCGGCGGCCACGACCTCGACTGGTACTGCTCGGGCAACACCGAGGCCCACGTCGGTGCCGAGCCGGTCTACCTCTCCAACGCCACCGAGCTGATCGCGCTCATGGGCCAGCCGGCGTACGACGTCCTGTCCCGGCACTGCGAGCAGCACCTCAGGTCCCGCTCACAGCTGGCGGTGCACCCGGCCGACCCGCGCTGACGGTTCCCAGGGACGACGCGCGGCCGCGGTTTCACAGGACGACCGGCGGCCGCGGTTTCACAGGAGAACGTGGGAACTCATCACTTCACCGGTGAAGCACCACCTGAGAAGTGACGACATCACAGGAGAACCTGTGAAACCCCACCCCCGGTGTCCCGACGCGATGGCGCTCAGGTCAGAATCAGATATGCGCCTCGACCACATCGTCTTCGCAGCCGGGCCCGACGGACTGGACGGAACGGCAGCGCGGCTCTCTGCACAGCTGGGTGAGGAGTTCCAGGACGGCGGTGTGCATCCCCGCTTCGGCACTCGCAACCGGATCCTCCCGCTCGGCGACCAGCACTACTTCGAGCTGGTGGAGGTCCTCGACCACCCCGCCTCCGACAAGGCACCGTTCGGCCAGGCGGTCCGCGCTCGATCGGAGCTCGGCGGCGGCTGGATGGGTTGGGTCGTGGCGGTGGACGACATCAACCCGCACGAGCAGCGCCTGGGCCGGGAGGCAGTGAAGGGCAACCGGCACCGCCCCGACGGCACCGAGCTGCTCTGGAAGCAGCTCGGCGTCAAGGGCCTCCAGTCCGACCCGCAGCTGCCGTTCTTCGTGCAGTGGGAGGTGCACTCCGCCGAGCACCCCTCGACCGGCGCCACCGGCCGGGTGGCCCTGGAGCGTCTCGAGATCGCCGGCGACCCCCTGCGGGTCTCGGAGTGGCTCGGCGAGCCCGTGGAGGACCTGCTCTCGGACCTGAAGGTCGAGTGGGTCGCACCCAACGGCACGCCCGGCATCGTGGCCGCCTCCTTCCACACGCCCTCGGGGATCGTCCGGATCTGAGGGTTGCCGCGGCGGGACCGGCATGAGCTCGATCTTCCCGGGGGCACGACCCAGCCCGAACATCTGGAACAGCCCGGCCACCTACGAGATCGAGAACCACGCGGTCGACCGGGCCGGGCACCTCGCCCGGCTGCTCACCGAGCTGGCGAGCTGGACGAACCGTGACGTGCTCGACGTCGGGTGCGGCACCGGGTTCCACCTGCCGTGGTTCGCCCGGACGGCGCGCACGGTGACCGGCGTGGAGCCGCACGGCTCGCTGGCGGCGATCGCCCGGCGGCGCACCCGGCAGCTGCCCAACGTCACCGTCCTGGGCGGTACGGCGGAGGCATTGCCGCTCCCTCCTGCCTCGGTCGACGTCGCGCACGCCCGGTGGGCCTACTTCTTCGGAGCCGGGAGCGAACCGGGCCTGGCCGAGCTCGACCGGGTCGTTCGTCCCGGTGGCACCGCGCTGGTCATCGACAACGACGCCTCCCGCTCCACCTTCGGGTCGTGGTTCCGACGCGGGTTCCCCTCGGTCGACCCCGATGCCGTCGACCGGTTCTGGTCCGTGCGCGGCTGGGCGACCGAGCGGCTGGACATCGCGTGGACCTTCGACCGGCGCGAGGACC
The DNA here is from genome assembly GCA_035708765.1 of Marmoricola sp. Taxonomy (GTDB): domain Bacteria; phylum Actinomycetota; class Actinomycetes; order Propionibacteriales; family Nocardioidaceae; genus Marmoricola. The sequence goes on along the minus strand of DASTFI010000062.1, from coordinate 8,071 downwards.
TCGAGGCCGTCGTACGCATCGAGCTGCCCACCACCGTCGCCGAGCAGGTGCTGGCCGAACATCCCGAAGTCGTCGAGGTCGACTACGCCGTCAACGTGCGGTGGCGCAGGTTCTGACCGGCGGTTCTGACCGGCCGCCGGCGCCGACGGCACACCTCTCGGGCTCACTCCCAGCGCAGGCTGGAGCGACGCACCTCGAGGGTGGGCTGGAGCATCCGGCCCTTCTCCCCGATCGGGCGCAACGAGAGCACCTCTTGAAGGATGTCGACGATCTCGCGGGCCACCTGCTCCAGGGGCTGGCGCACCGAGGTGATCCCCGGCCAGGTCACCTGCGCGGCCACCGAGTCATCGAAGCCGGTGACGCCGATGTCGCGGCCGGGGACCAGACCACGCTCCGCGCAGGCGTGCAGTACGCCGAGCGCAATCGTGTCGCTGACACAGGCGAACGCGGTGGCCCCACCGGCCGCGAGCACCTCGTGGGCCACCATCCGGGCGGCGTCGACGTTGTCGGTGGTCCGGAAGCCCAGGCCTCGCGGGTCCACGCCTGCCCGGGTCAGCGCCTGCCGCCAGCCACTGCGCCGGTCCTGCCCGATGCGCGACGTCTTCTCCCAGCCGATCCAGGCGACCCGCTCGTGTCCCTGCTGCAGGAGGTGCTCGGTGGCGAGCTCCGCGCCGTGGCGCCCGTCCACGTCCACCCAGGCCCAGTCGACGTCGCTGCCGGCCGCGGCGCCCAGCGCCGGGTCGTCCCACGGCCGCCCGAAGGTGACGAAGGGGGCGCCGACCAGCTTGAGGAAGTCGGCCTGCGGGGTGCCGGCGTAGGTGTCGGTGATGACGAAGGCGTCCGCAGCGGTGGACCGCAACAGCTCGTCGTACCCGTCGAGCGGGTCGGCCTTGTCGCCGGAGAACAGCAGGATGTGGTGGCCGGTGCGATCACTGGCCTCCACCAGCGAGTGCACGAAGCGGTCCATCAACGCCTCGCTGGTGCCCTCCTGCGCGGGCTCGAAGCGCAGGCCGATCAGGTGCGAGGACCGGGTGCGCAGCTGTCGGGCGGCGCGGTTCGGCGTGTAGCCCAGCTCGTCGATGACCGCCTGGACGCGCTCGAGCGTGTCCGGTCGCAGCAGCTGCGGGTTGTTAAGGGCGTTGGACACGGTCTGGCGGGACACGCCGGCGCGCTCCGCGACCGTGGACAGCGTCGGCTTGGAGCCGGTGAGCCGCCGCATCGGGCTCATCCGCACCTCCCGCATCCCGAGGGTCGACGACGCTCTGCTCGCATCAACTTGAACGATCCAATGATAGGCGAACCGTCGGCGCGCCCAGCGATAGCCTCGTGTCCGGGGCGGTGCGACAGGAGGTCAGCAATGGCAATCGAGCTCAGGCCGATCGGCCACGTGGAGTCATCCCTCACCGATCCTTCGTCCGCCCCACGCCAGCCGGACGAAGGCGCCCCCTCGGCCTCGCTGGTCCTCGAGCCCGAGTACGTCGCCGCCCTGGCCGGCATCGAGGCCGGACAACGCCTCGTCGTCCTCACCTGGCTGGACCGGGCCGATCGCGGCGTGCTGCGGACGCATCCCCGCGGCGACACCTCCCGTCCTCCTGCGGGGGTCTTCGCGACCCGCTCGCCCGACCGGCCCAACCCGATCGGGCTGCACGCCGTGCACGTCGTGGCGGTCGCGGGGAACACCATCCGGGTCGCCCACCTCGAGGCGCTCGACGGAACACCGGTGCTGGACCTGAAGCCGGACCTCGGCCCGGTCGACCTGCGCTGATCGCCGGGAGCAGGTGGCGCCCCCGAGCGGGGCGGAGGTACCCGGCGTGACCTGATCCCGCGCGCCGTACGCCGTCGGTGTCGGTGCTAGCACGTATGTTCGATCCATGTCGAGAAGCACAGGCAAGAGTGCCACCCGGTCCGCCGCCTACCACTGCAACGAGTGCGGGTGGGAGACCTCCAAGTGGGTGGGCCGCTGTGGCGAGTGCCAGGCGTGGGGCTCGGTGGTGGAGAAGTCGGCACCCAAGAGCCGGGTGCAGGCCGGCCCCGTGACCGAGCGCGCGCGTCCGATCGGGGAGGTGCCCGCCGAGACGTCGCGCTCGCGCGCGAGCGGGGTTCCCGAGCTCGACCGGGTGCTCGGGGGTGGCCTGGTGCCCGGGGCAGCGATCCTGCTGGCGGGCGAACCCGGCGTCGGGAAGTCCACGTTGCTGCTGGAGGTCGCCGCCCAGACGGCCAGGAGTGGCCAGCGCACGCTCTACCTCACCGGCGAGGAGTCCGCCTCGCAGGTCCGCCTGCGCGCCGACCGCACCGAGGCGATCGAGGACGAGCTCTACCTCGCCGCGGAGACCGACCTGGCGGCGGTCCTCGGCCACGTCGAGCAGGTCCGTCCCGCGCTGCTGGTCATCGACTCGGTGCAGACGATCAGCGCCGGCGACGTCGACGGCGTGCCCGGCGGGGTGACCCAGGTCAAGGAGGTCGCCGCCGCCCTGATCCGGATGGCCAAGCTGCGCAACATCACGGTCGTGCTGGTGGGCCACGTGACCAAGGACGGCAGCATCGCGGGTCCGCGTGTCCTGGAGCACCTGGTCGACGTGGTGCTGCACTTCGAGGGGGAGCGCACCTCGCGGCTGCGACTGGTGCGCGCGGTGAAGAACCGGTTCGGTCCGGTCGACGAGGTGGGCTGCTTCGACCTGTCTGCTGAGGGGATCGTGGCGATCACCGACCCGACCGGGCTGTTCCTCGACGCCCGGCACGGCTCGGTGCCGGGCACCTGCGTCTCCGTCGCGATGGAGGGCCGGCGCCCGCTGCTCGGCGAGATCCAGGCCCTGGTGACCCCCTCGCCCAACGACCGGCCGCGGCGCACCACCTCGGGCGTCGACTCCGCCCGGGTGGCGATGATCCTGGCCGTCCTCGCCCAGCACGCCGGCATCCGGCTGCACGGGCACGACGTCTTCGTCTCGACCGTGGGCGGTGCCCGGCTGACGGAGCCGAGCAACGACCTCGCGATCGCGCTGGCGATCGCCTCGGCCTGGCACGACCGGCCGGTGGGCCGACAGCTGGTCGCGATGGGTGAGCTCGGGCTGTCCGGCGAGCTGCGCCGGGTCCGCGACCTGGACCAACGCCTGGCCGAGGCGAACCGGATGGGCTTCCTGTCGGCGGCGGTGCCGGCTGCCCAGCCGCAGGACGGGGGACGCAGCCGGGTGGTGGACGGCATGCGGGTGATCCCGGTCGACCACCTGCAGCGAGCGCTGGTGCAGCTCGACATGGACAAGTCCAGCCACGAGCGGCACCGACCCGACGGGACCAGCGTGCCGGGCTGGTTCTGAGCCCGGCACGGGCGGTCGTGCCACGCGCGGCAGACAATGCAGGCGCGTCGTACGGCGGCTCAATCTAGACTTCCCGCGTGCCTCCTCCCGAACGACCCGACGACGTCGAGCGCCTGCGCGAGACGCTGGCCCGCATCGCGCCCGGAACGTCCCTGCGCGACGGGCTCGAGCGCGTCCTCCGCGGACGCACCGGCGCCCTGATCGTCCTGGGCAACGACCGCACGGTCGAGGAGATCTCCTCGGGCGGCTTCGTGCTCAACGTCCCGTTCAGCGCGACCGGGCTGCGCGAGCTCGCCAAGATGGACGGCGCGCTCATCCTCGACAGCGACATCACCACCATCCACCGCGCCAACGTCCACCTGATGCCGGACCCGACCATTCCCAGCGAGGAGACCGGCACCCGGCACCGCACCGCCGACCGGGTCGCCAAGCAGGCCGGGTTCCCCGTCGTCTCGGTGTCGCAGTCGATGCAGATCATCGCCGTCTACGTGGGCAACATCCGCTACGTGCTGGAGGACTCCGGCCAGATCCTGTCCCGGGCCAACCAGGCACTGGCGACGCTGGAACGCTACAAGCTGCGCCTCGACGAAGTGTCCAGCACCCTGTCGGCCCTGGAGATCGAGGACCTCGTCACGGTGCGCGACGTCGCCGTGGTGGCGCAGCGCCTCGAGATGGTCAGCCGGATCGCGCGCGAGATCGAGGGCTACGTGCTCGAGCTGGGCACCGACGGCCGGCTGCTGGCACTGCAGCTCGAGGAGCTCGTCACCGGCGTGGACGCCGAGCGGGAGCTCGTCGTGCGCGACTACCAACCGCCGCGCAAGCGCGCCCGCACGCCGGCAGCGGTGCTCAAGGAGCTCGAGGAGCTCTCCCCCACCGAGCTGGTCGACGTGGCCGCCGTGGCCAAGGCCCTCGGCCTGGGCCAGAGCGAACACCTGGAGAGCGCTGTCACGCCGCGCGGCTACCGGCTGCTGGCGAAGGTCCCCCGACTTCCAGGAGCGGTCGTCGACCGCCTGGTCGAACAGTTCGACACCTTGCAGAAGTTGCTCTCCGCGGGCGTCGAGGACCTGCAGACGGTCGACGGTGTCGGCGAGCTGCGCGCCCGCAGTGTGCGCGAGGGACTCTCCCGCCTCGCGGAGTCCAGCATCCTCGAGCGCTACGTCTGACGGTCGGGGCTCAGTCGCCCTTCTTCTGCGCCTTCTCCTGCGCCTTCTCCTGCGGGTGCGGCTCCGCGGTCGCCGTACGGATCACCACGGGACGGTCGGGCAGGGTCAGCTCGAACTGCGTGTCACTGGGCTCAGACCCGATCGCGGCGGTGACGGCGTGGTACCACCCGGGCATCGCCCACGACGTACCCCCCGGACAGCCGTCGTCCGAGCGGCGCCCGCTCCACGAGACCGTGACGGTGGTCGGCTGCGCGCTGCGCACCACCACGTCCTGTGGCTTGATCGCGCGCCGGCAGTCCTGGGAGGACCAGATCCGGTCGGATCCCGAGACCACCTTGACCACCACGGTGCTCGAGGACACGTGGAAGCGGCAGGCGGCCTGGGTGCCACTGAGCTCCAGCGGGATGGTGATGTCGGCACCGGCCTTCGCCTTCTCGAGCGAGGCACGCACGGTGACTCCGTCGACGGCGCAGTCACCCGTGGGCTGCGCAAGCGGCACCTTCGCCTTGTCACCGGCCTTCTCACCGGCCTTCTCACCGGCCGGCGGCTGCTGGGCGCGCTTGCGCGGAGCGTTGAGCGGCATCGGCCCGATCGGCTGCGGGCTGGTCGCCTCCGACGGGTGTGCGGCGGCGGGCGCAGCTGCCTGGGCGCCCGGTCCGGGATCCGGGCCCTGGCCGGCACCGAGCAGGCGGCCGACCCCGAAGACCAGCGCCAGTGCGACGACCAGCACGAGCCCTCGTCGGAACCAGTAGACCCGCGACGGGAGCTTGCCGCGGGGGCGCGCCAACGAGCTCATGGGAGGAACCGTAGGCGACCGGCGGGCCGGAACCGCGCTGCCACTCCGGCCCCCGGGCTCGCCGTCGGACGTAGGGTGTGCGCCGTGCCGAACCCCCTGCTCGAGCCCGTCGTCGCGTGGTACGCCGCGTCGGCGCGCGAGCTCCCGTGGCGCCGACCGGGGACCAGCGCGTGGGCGGTGCTCGTCTCGGAGGTGATGCTCCAGCAGACGCCGGTCAGCCGGGTGCTCCCGGTGTACGACGCCTGGCTGGAGCGGTGGCCGACCCCGGACGACCTCGCCGCCGAGCCGGCCGGGGAGGCAGTGCGCGCCTGGGGCCGCCTGGGCTACCCGCGGCGGGCGTTGCGGCTGCACGCGGCGGCGGTCGCCATCGCAGAGCGGCACGGAGGCGAGGTGCCCGACACCCATGCCGAGCTGCGGGCGTTGCCGGGCGTGGGCGACTACACCGCCGCCGCCGTGGCCTCGTTCGCCCACGGCGGCAGGCATGCGGTCCTCGACACGAACGTCCGCCGGGTGCTGGCGCGCACGCTCCGCGGGCAGGAGTACCCGACCCGGAGTGTGACCCGGGCGGAGCGGGAGCTGGCCGAGTCGCTGCTTCCCGGCGAGGACGATGCCCACGAACCGGCACTCTGGGCGGTGGCGGTGATGGAGCTCGGTGCGCTGGTCTGCACGGCGAGCCGTCCGCGTTGTGCCTCCTGCCCGGTGACCGACCGGTGCGCCTGGCTGGCCGCCGGCCGGCCGGCGTACGACGGTCCGCCTCGCCCCGTGCAGACCTACGCCGGCACCGACCGCCAGGTCCGCGGCCTGCTCCTCGGAGTGCTCCGTGCGCACGACGGCCCCGTCCCGGCTGCCCGACTCGACGCCGTCTGGCACGATCCCGCGCAACGCGGGCGCGCCCTCGCCGGCCTCGTCGGGGACGGCCTGGTCGTACGCCGGCCCGGGGCGACGTACTCCCTCCCCGACTGAGCTGGCCGAACGGCGCGAGCAGATTCACAACCTAGGTTGTGAATCTGTGACTGGCCGAATGTTGCAACGTTCGGTCAGTCACAGAAACGTTCGGGCAGTGGGGTCCAGACAACGCCTGGACAACCCCGGACCGAACGCCCGGGACCAACGCCCTCGTCCAACGCGCTCGGCGAACGCCCGGACCGGACATGCGGAGGGCCCCGACCGATCGGTCGGGGCCCTCCGGGCGCTCACTCGTGGGTGGCTTCGGGTGGCGCCTCGCCACCGTCATCGCCCGAGGGGACGCTCTCCAGCGGCGGGACGTCGGGAAGCTCGCCCTTCTGGGTGCCGTGGAAGGTGAAGGTCGCTGCGGGACCCTCGCCCTCGACGTCCACGAGCACGATCTGGCCGGGGCCGACCTCGCCGTAGAGCATCTTCTCGGCCAGCACGTCCTCGATCTCCCGCTGCACGGTCCGGCGCAGCGGCCGGGCGCCGAGCACCGGGTCGAACCCGCGCTTGGCGAGCAGGTCCTTGGCCGGCTGGGTCATCTCGATCGACATGTCGCGGTCCTTCAGGCGCAGCTCCACCGCGGCGAGCATGTTGTCGACCATCGCGACGATCTGCTCCTGGGTCAGCGGCGGGAACACGATGATCTCGTCGACCCGGTTGAGGAACTCCGGGCGGAAGTGCTGCTTGAGCTCCTCGGAGACCTTCGCCTTCATCTTGTCGTAGTTGCCCTGCACGTCGGAGGCGTTGCCGAAGCCGAGGCTGACGCCCTTGGAGATGTCCCGGGTGCCGAGGTTGGTGGTCATGATGATGACGGTGTTCTTGAAGTCCACCACCCGGCCCTGGGAGTCGGTCAGGCGACCCTCCTCCAGGATCTGCAGCAAGCTGTTGAAGATGTCCGGGTGCGCCTTCTCGACCTCGTCGAAGAGGACCACGGCGAAAGGCTTGCGGCGGACCTTCTCGGTCAGCTGGCCGCCCTCCTCGTAGCCGACGTAGCCCGGGGGCGAGCCGAACAGCCGCGAGACGGTGTGCTTCTCGGAGAACTCCGACATGTCGAGCTGGATCAGGGCGTCCTCGTCACCGAAGAGGAACTCCGCCAGCGTCTTGGACAGCCACGTCTTGCCGACGCCGGAGGGTCCGGCGAAGATGAACGAGCCGCCGGGCCGCTTGGGGTCCTTCAGGCCGGCGCGAGTACGACGGATGGCCCGCGACAGCGCCTTGACGGCCTCCTCCTGGCCGATCACCCGCTTGTGCAGCTCGTCCTCCATCTTGAGCAGCCGGGTCGACTCCTCCTCGGAGAGCTTCACGATCGGGATCCCGGTCGCCACGGCGAGCACCTCGGCGATCAGCTCCTCGTCGACCTCGGCGACGACGTCCATGTCGCCGGCGCGCCACTGCTTCTCGCGCTCCGCCTTGGCGTGGGTGAGCTGCTTCTCCTCGTCGCGCAGGCGGGCGGCGGCCTCGAAGTCCTGACCGTCGATGGCGCCCTCCTTGCGGCGGCGCACGTCGGCGATCTTGTCGTCGAACTCGCGCAGGTCGGGCGGCGCGGTCATCCGGCGGATGCGCAGCCGCGAGCCGGCCTCGTCGATCAGGTCGATCGCCTTGTCGGGCAGGAACCGGTCGGAGACGTAGCGGTCCGCGAGCGTGGCTGCGGAGACCAGCGCCTCGTCGGTGATCGTCACCCGGTGGTGTGCCTCGTAGCGGTCGCGCAGGCCCTTGAGGATCTCGATCGTGTGCGCGATCGACGGCTCCTGGACCTGGATCGGCTGGAACCGGCGCTCCAGGGCAGCGTCCTTCTCGAGGTGCTTGCGGTACTCGTCGAGCGTGGTCGCGCCGATGGTCTGCAGCTCGCC
>DASTFI010000061.1:0-4224 GCA_035708765.1 Marmoricola sp. | reverse complement strand
CACAGCTGCACCGGCCACTGCGCCGGCGTCGCCATCAGGCGGACGTCGATCAGCGGCTCGTCCTGCCCGAGCTCGGCCCGCACGAACGGCCAGAACGCCACCAGCCCGAGGACGATCACCAGCCACGCCCAGACGCTGTCCGGCCCCTGCAGCCGTACGACGATCAGGCCAGCCATCACCAGGCCGACGGCGACCGTGACCAGTCCGAAGCCCGTCCAGTCGATCCGCCCTCGTGCCACCGGCGGGGTCGCCGCGACGCCGAACCAGACGGCGACGAAGCAGAGGCTCACCGCGATGGCCGGGATCATCAGCACCACCGTCATCGAGGTGCTCTCCACGATCGCGCCGCTGGCGAGCGCACCGACGATGACGCCGGTCTCCAGGGCCGCGACCAGGAACGCCGCCGCCCTGCGGGTGAGCCGGTTCTGGGCGCCGCTGTCGGCCGTGCGCCGGTGGATGATGCTCACCTCGAGCGGCAGCCAGACGACGTAGAAGCCCTGGATGGACCAGGCCAGCAGGAACGTCAGGAACGACGGCGCGAACGCGACCGCCCACGAGGCCACCGCCGTCACGGCCGTGGACAGCAGCAGCACCTTGCGGTGCCCGACCAGGTCGCCCATCCGGGCGAGCAGCGGCACCACCAGCGCGGAGACGACCAGCTGCCCGGCCTCGAACCAGTTGACGTCGGCGTCGTGGATGTCGAGGTGCCGGGCGATGTCCTTGAGGATCGGCACGTAGTAGCCCTGGAGGATGCCGCTGGCGATCTCCACGCAGATGAGGAACCCGACGATCCCCCACAGCCCCGGCACCGTCGGCGCCTGTCGGCTCGGCGCCGCTTCCACGCGGCTCACGCCACTCCCCCCGCCGTCGTACCGGGCAGCCGCTCGATCAGCCGGCGGTACCACCGCACCCCGTCGATGAAGTCGTCCACCCCGAGGTGCTCGTCATAGCTGTGGATGCTCTCGCGCTGCGCCTTGGTCATCCGGAACGGCGCGAACCGGTAGACCCGCGGGCAGATCGCGGTGAAGAACCGGCTGTCGGTGGCGGCCATCATGACGTACGGCGTGGGGACCGCGTCGTCGAAGACCTCGACCATCGTGTCGGCGATCAGCTCGAAGGCAGGATCGTCCACGGGCGAGAGCGGGCTGGGCTCGTTGCCGTCGACGACGCGGATGCCGATCGTGGGGTCCGCCACCGCTCGGCGTACGTGCTCGGTCGCACTGGCGACCGTGTCGCCGACGAGGATCCGGAGGTTGACGGCGGCCTTGGCGCTGGAGGCGATCACGTTGTGCGCCGGCGAGCCCTGCAGTGTCGTGACGGCCATGGTGGTGCGGGTCAGTGCCGCCGGCTCGGGGCCAGCCAGCACGAGCGCCTTCTTCAGCAGCGGCTGGAGCCGCCGGGCCCGGCTGAACAGCGCGCGCAGTGGCAGCGGCGCATGGGGCGCCATCCGGGTGAACATCTGCAGCGTCGGCTCGGGCAGCCGCTGGGGGAACGGGTGGTCCTCCAGGCGCAGCACCGCGCGGGCGATGCGGGTCGTCGGGCCGTTCGGCGCCGGCGTCGAGGAGTGCCCGCCCGGTCCCTCGGCGGTGAGCTCGAGCGTGGTGGTCCCCTTCTCGCTGACCCCGATGACACCGAGCGGCGGTTGCACGCCTGGGAACGCCTGGTGCGCCACCGCGCCGCCCTCGTCGAGCACGAGCCACGGGCGCACCTCCTGCTCCCGCAGGACGGCCACCGCCTCGCGGGCGTCGACCCCGGAGACCTCCTCACGTGCGCCGAACGACAGCCACACGTCCTGGGCGGGGGTGGCGCCCTCGCCGAGCAGCTGCTCCACCGCACTGCAGATCGCCACCAGGGCGCCCTTGTCGTCGAGCGTCCCGCGGCCCCAGATCGCGCCACCGTGCTCCTCGGCGCCGAACGGGTCGTGCTGCCACGGCGCGTCCTCGTCGACCGGCACCACGTCCTGGTGCGCCATCAGCACCACCGGTCGGTCGGAGCTGTGCCCCCGCCAGTGGAAGAGCAGCCCGTGCGCCGCGACCCGGGTCAGCTCCAGCCGCTCATGCAGCAGCGGGAAGTGCTCCGCCAGCGTCTCGTGCAACCGGTCGAACTGCCCCTGGTCGATGGCCGCCTCGTCGTCGTACGACACCGTCGGGATCCGCACGACCTCCTGCAGCGCGCGCACCGCCTCCCCGCCCACCATGAGCCGAACGCTACCGCCAGGGGCCGGTTGCTGGGGTGGGTTGCGGGGGGTTGCGGGGGGCGGATAGTCCCTGACGTTTGGGTTCGGTTTCGGGCGCGAGATGAACCCAAACGTCGGGGACTATCCGGGCGGGGCGAGTCTCAACAGTGGGTGAGCGTGCTGACCATCCCCAAGCGAACGAGGCGCTCGTCGAGCGTCTCTGGCACGCCGAACCACGGGGGCGGGGTCAGCGTCCAGCTCCGGTCGGCCTCGTCGAGGAACGGGGCCCGCCCCCTGGCCTGGAGCATCCGCTGGGCCACGTGGTCGGCCGCCCCCAGCTCGCCCTTCACGACGCGGAAGTACTCCAGACCGTGATCTCGGAACCGTTCCTCCCGGCTCGTGTCGCGCAACCGGCGGTCGTCCTGGAGATGGTCGGCGCCGTCGTACTCCCCGACCAGGCCGGCCTCCGGGTCGAACAGGTCGGGAACGCCGAGCAACGTCCCACCGAGGGAGAACACCGGCCTGTTGCACACTGGCGTCGGCAGCCGGGCCACGACCCGCCACACCAGCCGCATGCTCGACTCCTGCGGCGAGCGACTGTCGTCGACCGCAAGCAGGAGTGCCTCCCGCACCAAGGGCACGCGAGTCCACGCGTACCGGTGCTCGACGTAGGTTAGCATGAGCTCCACCGAGATAAGCTCCGCCGCCGCCGCCATGTCCATGGCGCGTACGGCGTGCCACAGGCCGCCTCGCCGCATCTCGTCGAAGAGCGCGCGCTGGACCGTGGTGCAGGGTAGGCCCGCGACGACGACGCGCTCGGTCGGAGCCAACTGCTCCCAACTGAGCGATGAACGAGGATCGGGACGCAAGTCGGAACCGACCACGAGCGGCACCGGCAAGCAGCGACGGCCCCCCTCGGCCGTGCCGTCGAAGAAGGTGGCGCCGTACCACCGCAGGGCAGCCCAAGCGGTCACGGCGCCGAGGTTCGACAGACGTGCCGCCTGCTCGATGATTCGCTGCTCGACCACCGTGCTGTCGATCCCGGCGGGGACGTAGTGGCTCGATGCGCACTGCCGCCACTTGCTGCCTCGGGCCAGGCCCCGGGTCAATCCGTCCTGGCCCACCCTGATCGGCCAGCAAAGGTCGTCGGGGCGCTCGCACCTGGGATCCCACTTGTGTCGTGCCACGCACAAGACCGTCGTACCGACGCAGCACGTCGCGCACCTCGTCGGTCGCCGCCTGTGGAGAAACCAGGTCCGACGACCCCCTGTGGATGCTTCGCGCGGGCACAGCCGCTGATAGTCCCCGACGTTTGGGCTCGAAATTGGGCGCAGAGTGAACCCAGACGTCAGGGACTATCCCGGGCCGCAGGGCACGCCTCGGCGCCCTCAGGACTCGCGCATGGGGATCCGGACGCCGCGCTCCTCGGCGACCTCGACGGCGCGGTCGTAGCCGGCGTCGACGTGGCGGATGACGCCCATGCCGGGGTCGTTGGTGAGGACGCGCTCGATCTTCGCAGCGGCGAGGTCGGTGCCGTCGGCGACGCAGACCTGGCCCGCGTGCAGCGACCGGCCCATGCCGACGCCGCCGCCGTGGTGGAAGGACACCCACGACGCGCCGGACGCGGTGTTGACCAGCGCGTTCAGGATGGCCCAGTCGGCGATCGCGTCGGAGCCGTCCAGCATCGCCTCGGTCTCGCGGTACGGCGAGGCGACCGAGCCACAGTCGAGGTGGTCGCGGCCGATCACGATCGGCGCCTTCAGCTCACCGCTGGCCACCATCTCGTTGAACTTCAGGCCGGCCAGGTGGCGCTCGCCGTACCCCAGCCAGCAGATGCGCGCCGGCAGGCCCTGGAAGTGCACCCGATCCTGCGCCATCCGGATCCACTTGTGCAGTCGCTCGTTGTGGGGGAACAGCGACAGGATCGCCTCGTCGGTCTTGCGGATGTCCTCCGGGTCACCCGACAGCGCGGCCCAGCGGAAGGGACCCTTGCCCTCGCAGAACAGCGGCCGGATGTACGCCGGAACGAAGCCCGGGAACTCGAAGGC
>DASTFI010000060.1:0-6985 GCA_035708765.1 Marmoricola sp. | reverse complement strand
CGCAGCCAGGCCATCGGGGACTCGGCGGGCAGCAGGGCGACCAGGTCGCCGGGATCAGCGATGGCGCGGGTCCGGGCGAGGAGGCGCGGCCCGGCGGCCGCGGAAGTGCTGGTCACGAGTGCCCAGCCTACGCGGGCGCACCGGGACGGCTCAGTGCCGCCCTGAGCCGGAGGACTCAGGTCGCCGCAGCTTCTTCAACCGGCCGATGCACGGTCCTTCGGCCTCCCCGGACCCGGGCGTCTCGGTGACCAGCGGCACCGGGGCGGTTGCCGGGTGGGCGAACAGCTCCTCGAACGCAGCAGCCATGCTGCCCGGCCAGCCTACGGACCAGGGACCAGCCCTCCGACGGCCTCAGGACCAGTACACGACGACCTTGTCGCCCACGTGGACCCGGCCGAAGAGCCACTGGATCCCGGCGTAGTCGCGCACGTTCACGCAGCCGTGGGAGGCGCCGTCGTAGCCACGGGAGGCGAAATCGGAGGAGTAGTGCACGGCCTGCCCACCCGAGAAGAACATGGAGTAGGGCATCGCGGAGCCGTACTCGTTGGAGACGTGGTCGGCGTCCATCCAGTAGACGTGGAACAGGCCCTCGCGGGTGGGGGTGTCGTTGACCGTCGAGCCGAAGCGCACGTCGAGAGTCCTGAGCACCTTGCCGTCCACCACCCAGCGCAGCGTCCGCGAGGACTTGTCGATGCAGAGCACGCGTCCGGTCGTGCACCGCGCGTCGAGCCGGCCGGCGGCGTTGCCCATCGGGGTCAGCTTGTTCTGCAGCTCAGCCGCGGTCGGCTCGTGCGTCATCGCGCGCAGCCGGTCACGGGTCTCCTGGTCGACGTACCCGGTCACGGCGATCTCGCGCTTGGCCTGGAAGCCGCGCACGGACTCCGTGGTCTGTGGGCCGTAGAAGTCGGTGACGTCGCCGCTGAACCAGTCGATCTGGCGCAACCGCGCCTGCAGCTCACGCACCTCGGGGCCGTGGTCCCCCGGCTGGAGCAGCGGCGGGCCGGCCTTCGGGGTGGCGGGTGCGGTCGGGGCCGGGGCCGCCGTCGGGACCGGGGTCGAGCTCGGCGTGGGGCTCGGCGTGGGGCTCGGCGCCGGGGTCGGCCGGGGCTTCGGCCGGGGCTTGGGGGACAGCGTCGGCGTGGCCGTCGCCGTCGTGGGTCGGGGCTCGGCTGAGTCGGCGACGGGCTGCTGGACCTGGACCGCCCGGTCGCCGACCTCGGCGGACGTGTCGGCCGAGGCGCTCTCGGACGCCTTCGCGACGCCGTACCCGAGGCCCGAGAAGCCGACCAGCACGGCGAGGAACATCGCCACGCTGGTCCCTCGGTTCACTCCACGCTTCATGGTTGTCATCTTTCCCTGTGGTGGTGGTGTTCACAGGGTGTGACGCACGGTGTGCCCGAAAAGTTGTCGAGGTCTCACTGGCCCTAGGGTTGGCGTCGTGACCCGCGCCCACCTGGACAAGCAACCTGCCGAGGTGCAGGCGATGTTCGACGACGTCGCTCGCCGCTACGACCTGACCAACGACGTGCTCTCCCTGGGTCAGGACCGGCGCTGGCGGCGCGCGGTGCTGGACGCCGTCGACCCGCAGCCCGGCGAACGGGTGCTCGACCTCGCAGCCGGGACCGGCACCTCGAGCCAGCCGTTCCGCGACCGCGGCGCGCTCGTCGTCCCCTGCGACTTCTCCGTCGGGATGCTGCGCGTCGGCAAGCAGGCCAGGCCGCACCTGCCGTTCGTTGCCGGCGACGGCACCCGGCTGCCCTTCGACGACGGCTCCTTCGACGCCGTCACGATCTCCTTCGGCCTGCGCAACGTGGTCGATCCCGATGCCGGACTGCGCGAGCTGCGCCGGGTCACCCGGCCCGGGGGGCGCCTGGTCGTGTGCGAGTTCTCCTCGCCCACCTGGGCCCCGTTCCGCACCCTCTACCTGGAGTACCTGATGAGGGCGCTGCCGACGATCGCCACCGCGGTGTCCTCCGCGCCCGACGCCTACGTCTACCTCGCGGAGTCGATCCGGGCCTGGCCCGACCAGGCCGGGCTGGCCAGCCGGATCGGCGGTGCCGGCTGGCAGAACGTCGAGTGGCGCAACCTCTCGGGCGGCATCGTGGCGCTGCACCGGGCGACCGCCTGACCCGGTGCTGACCTCCGCGCCGACGTCCAATTAGGCAACATTCGTCTTCGCTAAATCCGCAGGTCAGCGGCCGTTTGGCGGACCTCCGGCGAGGCGTTGCGGCGTCCCGACCCCAGGTTCGACCTCAGCGCGCATCGCCTCTATGCTGCAGGGGTCACGACATCGTGAAGATGTTCACAAGCGCACGAGCGGCCCTCGGGGACCGCAGTCGATGTCGACGGGAGAGGTTGCCACGTGGAGCTCTACACACCGGTCCTGGCGCTCCTGGTGATCGCCGCGGGCTTCGCCGTCTTCTCGGTGGTGATGAGCAGCGCCGTCGGCCCGAAGCGCTACAACCGGGCGAAGCTCGACTCCTACGAGTGCGGCATCGAGCCGACGCCGCAGCCGATCGGCGGCGGCCGGATGCCGATCCGCTACTACATCACCGCGATGATGTTCATCGTCTTCGACATCGAGATCGTGTTCCTCTACCCGATCGCGGTCGCGTTCGACCAGATGGGCACCTTCGCGCTGGTCGAGATGGTGCTGTTCATCGTGCCGGTGTTCGTGGCCTACGCCTACGTCTGGCGCCGCGGCGGACTCGACTGGGATTGAGGACGAGGGAAGTCATGGGACTGGAAGAGAAGCTGCCGTCCGGCGTACTGCTCACCACCGTCGAGGGTGTCGCCGGCTACATGCGCAAGGCGTCGTTCTGGCCGGCGACGTTCGGCCTGGCCTGCTGCGCGATCGAGATGATGACCTCCGGTGCTCCGAAGTACGACCTCGGGCGCTTCGGCATGGAGGTGTTCCGGGCCAGCCCGCGCCAGGCCGACCTGATGATCGTCGCCGGCCGCGTCAGCCAGAAGATGGCGCCGGTGCTGCGCCAGATCTACGACCAGATGGCCGAGCCGAAGTGGGTGCTCGCGATGGGCGTCTGCGCGAGCTCGGGCGGGATGTTCAACAACTACGCCATCGTCCAGGGCGTCGACCACGTGGTTCCGGTCGACATGTACCTCCCCGGCTGTCCGCCCCGGCCGGAGATGCTCATCGACGCGATCCTCAAGCTCCACGAGCAGGTCCAGCACACCAAGCTGGGAGCCAACCGGCGCGCGGAGATCGAGGCCAACGAGGAGTCCGCCCTGAAGGCGCTGCCCACCAGCGAGATGAAGGGGCTGCTCAAGTGAGCGAGAGGACTCCGGACCCGGAGAAGAAGCCCGAGCAGGACGCTGCGGAGAACGCCGAGCACGCGGACGCCGGCGGTGGCGAGGTGGTCACCAGCCAGGACCCGTCCGTCGACACGGTGCGGCCCACCTCGGACGAGGTCATCGAGGTCCGGCACGGCATGTTCGGCGTGCAGGGCACCGGCGACACCTCCGGATACGGCGGCCTGGTGCGGCTGGTCGAGATGCCGGGCGCCGCCAAGCCTCCGTACGGCGGCTGGCGCGACGAGGTGGCCAACGCCCTCGCCGAGGCGTGCCGGGCGGCCGGCCTCGAGGCACCGGTCGAGAAGGTCGTCGTGCACCGCAACGAGCTCACCTTCTTCATCCGGCGCGAGGACCTCCCGGCCATCGTGCGGCTGCTGCGCGACGACGACAAGCTGCGCTTCGAGTTCCTCTCCGGTGTCAGCGGCGTGCACTACCCGGAGGACAAGGGCCGTGAGCTGCACGCGGTCTACCACCTGCTGTCGATGACCCACGGTCGCCGGCTCCGCCTCGAGGTCGTCTGCCCCGACGAGGACCCGCACATCCCCAGCGTCGTACCGACCTATCCGACCGCGGACTGGCACGAGCGCGAGACCTACGACTTCTTCGGCATCGTCTTCGACGGCCACCCGGCCCTCACCCGGATCGAGATGCCCGACGACTGGCCCGGTCACCCGCAGCGCAAGGACTACCCCCTGGGCGGCATTCCGGTCGAGTACAAGGGCGGGACCGTGCCCCCGCCGGACCAGCGGAGGTCCTACAACTGATGAGCGAGAACATGTCCGACCCGTACGCCGCCACCGAGGCCCACACCACGCAGGGCAAGGTCTACACCGTCACCGGCCAGGACTGGGACACCGTCGTCTCCGGGGTGGCGCAGGACGCCGGCGACTGGGACAACAAGGTCGTCGTCAACATGGGGCCGCAGCACCCGTCGACCCACGGGGTGCTCCGGCTCATCCTCGAGCTCGAGGGGGAGATCGTCACCGAGGCCCGCTGCGGCATCGGTTACCTCCACACCGGCATCGAGAAGAACATGGAGTTCCGCACCTGGACCCAGGGCGTCACGTTCTGCACCCGGATGGACTACCTGAGCCCGTTCTTCAACGAGGCGGCCTACTCCTTCAGCGTCGAGCGGCTGCTCGACATCGAGGACCAGATCCCCGAGAAGGCACAGGTCATGCGGGTCCTGCTGATGGAGCTCAACCGCATCTCCAGCCACCTGGTCGCGATCGCGACCGGCGGCATGGAGATCGGCGCCCTGACCGTGATGACGATCGGGTTCCGTGAGCGCGAGCTGGTGCTGGACCTGTTCGAGCTGATCACCGGCCTGCGGATGAACCACGCGTTCATCCGTCCCGGCGGCGTCGCGCAGGACATGCCGGCCGGGGCGCTGGACGAGATCCGCGACTTCATCAAGCTGATGCGGAAGCGGCTGCCGGAGTACGCCGACCTGTGCAACGCCAACCCGATCTTCAAGGCCCGGCTCGTCGGGGTCGGCGAGCTGGACCTCGCCGGGTGCCTCGCCCTGGGCCTGACCGGCCCCCCGCTGCGGGCCACCGGCTACGCCTGGGACCTGCGCAAGACCGAGCCCTACAGCGGCTACGAGGACTACGAGTTCGACGTCTGCACCTGGGACACCGCCGACGCCTACGGCCGGTTCCGGATCCGGCTGGCCGAGATGTGGGAGTCCCTGCGCATCGTCGAGCAGTGCGTCGACCGGCTCGCCGACCTCACCAGGGCGCCCGTCATGGTGGCCGACAAGAAGATCGCCTGGCCGGCCCAGCTCTCCGTGGGCAGCGACGGCATGGGCAACAGCCTCGACCACATCAAGCACATCATGGGTGAGTCGATGGAGGCGCTGATCCACCACTTCAAGCTGGTCACCGAAGGGTTCCGCGTCCCGGCGGGCCAGGCCTACGTGCCGATCGAGTCCCCGCGCGGCGAGCTCGCGGCGCACGTCGTGTCCGACGGCGGCACCCGGCCGTTCCGGGCGCACTTCCGGGACCCGTCGTTCACCAACCTGCAGGCGACCAGCGTGATGAGCGAGGGCGGCCAGGTCGCCGACGTCATCGTGGCGATCGCCTCCCTCGACCCGGTGATGGGAGGAGTCGACCGGTGAGCACCATCGATGAGGGCACCAGGGCAGAGCTGCGCGAGATCGCCGGCCGCTACCCCGAGGCGCGCTCGGGCCTGCTGCCGATGCTGCACCTCGTGCAGAGCGTCGAGGGCCGCGTCACCTCCGACGGGATCGAGGCGTGCGCGGAGATCCTCGGCATCAGCGCCGCGGAGGTCAGCGGCGTCGCCACCTTCTACACGATGTACAAGCGCCGTCCCGTCGGTGACTACCACGTCGGCGTCTGCACCAACACGCTCTGCGCGATCATGGGCGGCGACCTCATCTTCGAGCGGCTCAAGGACCACCTGGGCGTCGGCAACGACGAGACGACCCTCGAGGAAGGCGACCGTCGCTCCATTACGTTGGAGCACGTCGAGTGCAACGCGGCGTGCGACTACGCGCCGGTGGTGATGGTCAACTGGGAGTTCATGGACAACCAGACCCCGGAGTCCGCGGTCCGGGTGGTCGACGACCTCCGTGCGGGCAAGCCGGTCCGCTCGACTCGCGGCCCGCAGATCTGCAGCTGGCGGGAGGCCGAGCGGGTGCTCGCCGGGTTCGACGACGACCGCGCCGACGAGGGCCCGGCCGCCGGCCCGGCCTCGCTGGTCGGCCTGGGCATCGCCCGGGAGCACGGCTGGTCCGCGCCCGACCCGGCGAAGGACCCCGAGGCGGCCCCGGAGAAGGACCCGGAGAAGGACCCGGAGAAGGCCCCGGCCGAGAAGGGGGAGCAGAAGTGACCGACACCCTGACGCCGGTGCTCACCGACAACTGGGACGCCGACCGGGCCTGGACGCTCGCGTCCTACGAGGAGCGTGGCGGGTACGACGCGCTGAAGAAGGCCCTGGGGATGACCCAGGACGAGGTCGTCACCGCGGTGAAGGACTCCGGCCTGCGCGGCCGCGGAGGTGCCGGCTTCCCCACCGGGATGAAGTGGGGCTTCATCCCCCAGGACAACCCGAACCCGAAGTACCTCGTCGTCAACGCCGACGAGTCGGAGCCGGGCACCTGCAAGGACATCCCGCTGATGATGGCCAGCCCGCACACCCTCGTCGAGGGCGTCATCATCAGCTCCTACGCGATCCGGGCCAACCGCGCCTTCATCTACGTGCGCGGTGAGGTCCTGCACGTGGTCCGCCGGCTGCGCCGCGCGGTCCAGGAGGCGTACCTCGCCGGTCACCTAGGCACCGACATCCACGGCTCCGGCTTCGACCTCGAGCTGGTCGTCCACGCCGGCGCCGGCGCCTACATCTGCGGCGAGGAGACGGCGCTGCTCGACTCGCTCGAGGGACGCCGCGGCCAGCCGCGCCTGCGGCCGCCGTTCCCGGCAGTGGCGGGCCTCTACGCCAGCCCGACGGTGATCAACAACGTGGAGAGCATCGCCTCGGTGCCCTCGATCATCGCCCACGGTGCCGACTGGTTCGCCTCGATGGGCACCGAGAAGTCCAAGGGCTTCGGCATCTTCTCGCTCTCGGGCCACGTGACGAACCCCGGCCAGTACGAGGCGCCGCTGGGCATCACCCTGCGCGAGCTCATCGAGCTGGCCGGCGGGATGCGGCA
>DASTFI010000059.1:0-17779 GCA_035708765.1 Marmoricola sp. | reverse complement strand
ACCCGTTCCTGAGCGAAGTGCAGCGCGTAGGTCCGGGCGAGCAGCGGGAACAGCCGTCGTTGGTGCATCCCGTAGTCGAGCAGGAGCTCTTCCTGATCGGCGCCCGGCGAGCCGAACTGGCGGCGGACCAGGCCGTACTTGACCGCGACCGTCAACGCGACCTTGCTCGCGTTGATCGCGCCGCCACCGACGCAGACCCTGCCCTGGATAAGCGTGCCGAGCATCGTGAAGAACCGGCGGTCGCGGTTCTCGATCGGCGAGGTGTACTGCCCGTCCTCGGTGACCTCGGCGTACCTGTTCAGCAGGGCGGTCCGCGGGACCCTCACGTCGTCGAACCAGAGTCGCCCGTTGTCGACGCCGTTGAGCCCGATCTTGCGACCGCAGTCCTCGATCCGTACGCCGGACATGGGTGCTCCGGTCTCGTCCCGGATGGGTACGACGAACGCATGCACGCCCTCGGACACCCGACCGATCACGAGCTGGGCGAACACGACCGCGAGCCGGCCGTGCTCTGCGGCGTTGCCGATGTAGTCCTTGCGTGCCGAGTCGTCCGGCGTGCTGATCACGAACTCCGCTGCCTCGGGGTCATAGGTCGCGGTGGTGCGGAGCGCCTGGACGTTGGACCCGTGCCCGGTCTCGGTCATCGCGAAGCAGCCGAGCAGGTCACCGGTGATCGTGTCCTGCAGGTACGCGTCGTGATGAGGCTTCGTCCCGAGCTGAAGGATGGCGCCCCCGAACAGCCCGAACTGCACGCCGACCTTGGTGACCACCGAGAGGTCACCGAGGGCGAGTGTCTCGAAGGCCGCCACCGAGGCACCGACGTCACCACCGCCGCCGTACTCCTTCGGGAAGCCCATTCCGGTCTGTCCGGTCCGCGCCATCATGAGCATGACGTCGAGCACGCGCTGCCGGAACTCCGGTCGGGTCATCTCCTCGGCGTC
Source organism: Marmoricola sp. (assembly GCA_035708765.1). GTDB lineage: Bacteria > Actinomycetota > Actinomycetes > Propionibacteriales > Nocardioidaceae > Marmoricola. Next base: position 16,838 of record DASTFI010000059.1, on the reverse strand, counting down.
CACGAGAATGTCCGCGTGCTCCGCCAGGTTCTCCCGGACCAGTCGGCGGGTGTCGGCGTACCTTCCGTCCAGGAGAGCGGTCAACGAGGTGACATCGAGGCCGTCGGGCATCGCTGGCGAGGTCATCTCGTCATGCTCCCACGCCGCGTGGCTAGAGCCGGACGGCGTAGTCCGGGTACCAGTTGTAGATGGAGTTGTAGCGCACGTTCGCGCCCGTGTACGGAGCCTCGATGAAGTCGCCGCCGCCGAGGGAGAGCGCCACGTGGTGGATCCCGCTCGGTGCACCGTTGGAGGTCCAGAACAGCAGGTCTCCGGCTCGTGCGCTGCTGACCGGGATCGGTGTCCCGGCGTCGTACTGCGCACCTGAGTAGTGCGGCAGGTATACGCCCGCCTCGCGCCAGGCCATCATCATCAGCCCGGAGCAGTCCCATGTGTCCGGGCCGGCGGCGGCCCACTCGTAGGGTTCACCGAGCTGCGCCTCGGCGAACGCGATCACGGCACTGACACCGCCGTGGGAGGGCGCCGGCGCCGGCGGCGGAGGTGGCGGCGGAGGCGTGGGGGCCGGGGCTGGGGCCGGGGTGTCGTGGTGACGTCGCCGCTTCCGCTTGGTGGGTGTCGTGTCCTCCGCAGCCTCTTCCGCACGCGCCTTCGCCCGGGCTTCTGCTCTCGCCCGGGCCCTGGCCTGGGCTCGGGCCTTCGCCGCGGCCGCGTCCTCGCGCGCCTGCTCACGAGCCGCGGCCTCCGCCTCTGCGCGCGCACGTGCCTCTGCGCGTTCACGGGCGATCTCCTCGAGAGCGGTCTGGCGCTGCTTGGCGAGCTTGACCGAGATGTTCTGGGCCGCGGCGAGCTCGCGGATCAACGCGTCCTTCTCCGCGGCGATCTGGGCGGCCGCCACCTGCGCCGCGTTGGCAGCAGCGGCAGCCTGGTCCTTGAGGTCCCGGGCCTCGGCGGCGGCCTTGACCTGCTCGTCGCGTGCTTCCTCGGCCTTCCGTTCGAAGACCTGCGCCAGTGCGTCGGCTGCTGCGAACCGGTCGTAGTCGGCCTGGAGCGAGTCCGAGGCACCCTGGAACCCGGCGTACTGGTTGAGCACGCCCTCGGGTCCGTCGGCGCCCATCATCGCGCTGAGGGCCGTCAGCTGCGTCCCCTGCTGGTAGGTGGCGGCGACCAGGCTCCCGATCGCGCGGCGCTGCTCCTCGACGGTACGACGGGCCTCGACCGCATCGGCCTGCGCCTTGCGCACGTTCTTCTTGGCGACCTGCAGGCGCCACATAGCGCCGTTGTACGCCTCGGCCGCCTGTTCAGCCCTGAGCCCAGCCTGTTCGAGCCGCTGGTTGGCCATCAGCAGCGATGCCTTGATGGCGCCGACGTCGCGGGCCTTCTGGTCCGCCCGGGCCTTGGCCGCAGCGACCTGCTCCTCGCTCGGGAACGCGCGGTCCCCCTTGTCCGCCATGGCCGAGGGGACCGTGCCGACACACAGAGCCGCCGCCACCGAACCGACGACGAGAAGGCGGACGCGGCGGCGCACCTGCCTGCCGTAGACGGTCCCTGTCACACCTGAGCTCTGCTTCTGCACGTCTTCCCCTTCGGTCTGCTCGCGAGCCACTTCCCCGTTGGCTCGCGAGCCTGATCGTTCTGCGGACCAGCTGCTGGTCCTCCCAAGATCAGCAGTCGGTCCGCAGTGGTGGGCCGTCCCCGAGGACGGGCATCCGGGGGAACGCTAGTGCTCATCAGTCACAAAGGGAACAGTTTTCACATAAAAAACTCCAGCCCCACGGCGTGTCCTATTGACAAACTACATGGTTGTAACTTTGGAAGTTGCCCGAAATGCCCGATTTCCTGCGCTTAGCGGCCCGGGAGCGGCCGAAGGCTGACGCCCGTCGGATGCCGGCAAATTTGCTTCGAATGCCATCGATGTGGCCGGGGACAGACAAGGGCTCCGCTCTCGCCGTAGCTGAGAACGGAGCCCTTGAACGGATGCGTACGTGCGGCTGGCCCCGCCCTCATGGAGAGAGCGGGACCAGTGGCGCCGCCCTCATGGGAGGTGGGGGCGGAGCCGTTTCGAGCGACTACTGGCCGCCGAAAAGTTTGCTTCGGCTGACCCCGATGCGGGCGTGACACACGAGGGCTCCGCTCCCAACGGGGTGGGTTTCCGGCGCCTGGTGCCGGGAGCCCACCCCGTAGCGGTCGGGGACACAAGGGCAGCGCTCTCTCGCTGCAGCTGAGAACGGAGCCCTTGATGCGACTGCTTACGTATGGCTGGCCCCGCCCTCATGGAGAGAGCAGGACCAGTGGCGCCGCCCCCATGGGAGGTGGGGACGGAGCCGTTTCGAGCGACCGACTACTGGCCGCCCAAACTGTGTTCAGCGAACGACGCGCGCCGTACGACGGCCCATCGCGATGGTGAGACCGCCGACGAGCAGCATGAGTGCTCCACCGGCCCCCATGAAGCCCAGGTTGTCGCCGGCCCCGGTGGCGGGCAGCACGACCACGGCCGCGCGGTTCACGCGGACGTGCGTGCTTGCGGCGGGAAGCAGCCCGGCCTTCGGAGCCTCGCTCTCAGCGGCCTTGACCACCGGCTTCAGCTCGGGCTTCTTCTCCGTGCGCGGCTCTTCGGTGGACGGCTTGTCGGTAGAGGGCTTGTCCGTCGACGGCGGGGTGCCGTCGTGGTCGCTGCCACCATCCGTGCCGGTCTCGCCGGTGCCCGTCTCCTCGGTGCCGCCCTGGTCAGTGCCCGTCTCGCCGGTGCCGGTCTCGCCGGTATCACCCTGGTCAGTGCCGGTCTCGCCGGTGCCACCCTGGTCAGTGCCGGCCTCCTCGGTGCCGGCCTCGCCGGTATCACCCTGGTCGGTGCCGGTCTCCTCGGTGCCCGTCTCCTCGGTGCCGGTCTCCTCGGTGCCACCCTGGTCGCCGCCCTCAATCACCGGCGACGGACACGTCGTACCCTCCAGCAGCAGATCTCTCGGATGGGCGGAGTGACGGCCGTTCTGCCAGGCCTCTTCAGCGATCTCGATCGGCACATAGACACCGTTGTCGTCGAGATGACAGATGGTCAGCTTGTGGGCGTCCTGATCCGTGTTTCCGTTGCCCGGAGCGGCGTTCGCGGCACCCGCGAACCCGACCGCCAAGACAGCGGAAACGACGACCACAAGAGTCCTGAATGCGTGCGAGCGCACGCCAATGTGCCCAGACATGATCTTTGGTGCTCCCCCCGGCTCGTGTCGAGCCAGTCAATGAAAGCCGGCCCCCCGGCCGACAGTTAAATCCCCAAAACTTTCAACTACCCCAGGGAACCGTACCGGGCAAAACCCCCCGAAACGCCCAATACCGGTAAAATTGCGGCGCATGTCGCCCGATGTCCGAATTGACTACGGGCGGCTGCCCGAGCAGGCCAGAGGATCAGCGGGTCATCTGGTCCGCTGGTCGACGGGCACCTTGGTGGTGCTCGTCGTCGGACTCGACGAGCGTCCACGCCGCTCGAACCGCTGACCGGTGGCGAGACCCCCCAGCCAGACCGAGATGAGCGCGATCAGCGCACCGGCCACGTCGTCGGCGATGTAGTGCCATCCGAAGTAGATCGTGGCGAGGACCGTCAGCACGGTGAACACCCACATCGACCACCGGACCCAGACGTGGCGCACGGTGTAGTGGACCAGCAGCGTCGCGCACAGCACGAGGGCGACGTGCAACGAGGCGAAGCCGGCCACGCCTTGCATGTCGGAGACCGGGTCGGCCAGGGCATCGGATCGTGAGTAGAACAAGGAGTCCTGCAACGATGCCGCGGCCGTGTTCGCCAGGTCGGCGTAGAGCCAGGGAGCCGCGAAGGTCGGCCCGAGCGACGGGATCATGTAGTAGCTCGCGGTGCCGAGCGCCCAGCAAAGACACTGCGCCGTGGCGTACCAGTAGCCGAAGCTGATGTTGCGGGACCACACCAGGCACACCACGAGCGAGATCGGCACGAACGGCAGGAAGAAGAGGTACACGAACGAGAGCACGTGTGCGCTGATGCCCTCACCGAGCGCCTGGTGCAACAGGATCGCCGGCGAAGAGCCGAACGCCAGGAACTCGTCGATGTGACGCAGCAGGCTGTCCTGCGTGCCCTCGCGGATGAAGGGCAGATAGCTCTTCAGGTTCCGGTAGCCGACGTAGGTGACGTAGAACCCCACCAGGCCCAGGATCACCAGTGTGATCCGGTCACGGGTCCAGTGCTCGTTGATGACCGCCCGGGCCTCGGACAGGAAGTTGCGCGGGGCGCGACGAGCACGCCACAGCGACCGCGGAATCACGTCGGCCAGGAACGCACCCAGGCACAACCCGGGCAGCCGCACCCAGGAGGGGCCCAGAAAACCGTCCGGGTCACGGATCGGAAGGTCCAGTGCCAGGCTCGCCGCGACGGCGAGAACCCCTGTCACTGTTGCGACTCCCACCAGGAGTCCGTATGCCCGCCGATTCACAATCGCGGAGTCTAACGAACCCCCAACACCGGTTCGGCTGCCGGCAACAGGAGCACCCACGGCAGCACGGCCAGGGCGACCCCGGCCAGGAGGATCCACGTGTCGCGTGGCTGCCACGGCGCAGGCTCGGCCCAGGTCCGGTTGTGCGCTGCGGCGAAGCCCCGGGCGTCCATCGCGAGCGCCATCGCCCCGGACATCCGCATCGTGGAGACCAGCAGCGCGAACGCCATCGATGCGGAGACCCTGGCCCGGCGCAGCAGACCACCGTCGGCGCCGACCCCGCGTGCCCGCCGGGCCCGGCCGATCTGCTGCCACTGCGCGCCGAGCGTCTCGAGCCGCTCCAGTCCCGCGGTCGCCGCGACCACGGCCCGGGCCGGCAGATGCAGCCGTTGAGCAAGGTGGTCCCCCAGCGCGCTGGGATCGATGTAGCCGGTCAGCACCGCCCCGGGCAGGAAGATGTAGAGCACGCGCAGGGCCGCGCCCAGTGCCAGGTCCAGGTCGCGGCCGCCGTACAGCCAGGTCGACAACGCGACCGACGCCGCGGCGACGAGCCCGACCGCCAGCCGGAACAGCGTCGAACGCCAGTCGCGCACCACCACCACAGCGATCACGACGAGCACCGCGACACAGATCGCGCCGTGCCGCGCAGAGTGAATCGCGGTCGCCCCGATGACCGGAAGCAGCGATGCCGCGAGCAGGGACAGCGGGCCGTACCGGCGGACGGCGGTCATGCCGCACGTTCCTGGCGTCGGCCGTCCACGAGCTCGACCAGGCATCCTCGTCCGGCCGTGATGTGGTCGACCGCGGCGGAGTCATGGGTGGCCACCGCGACCGCGGCTCCGGCTGCTCCGGCCGCTGCGCAGGCGCCCATCACCGCCGCCCAGGTGTTGCGGTCCTGGCCGACCGTCGGCTCGTCGAGCAGCAGGCCCGCCGGCCCGTGCGCGAGCGCTGCGGCGACCACCAGACGGCGCTGCTCCCCACCGGAGAGCTGGTAGGCGGACGCGTCGGCGAGGGAAGACAGACCGAGTACGTCGAGCAGCCGTCTGCCGTGATCCCGGGACTCGCTCTCGTCCCGGCCGAGGGCACGAGAGGTGACCATCACCTCGTCGAGCACCGTGTTGCGGACCAGGCCGTGCTCAGGGACCTGGGGCACCCAGGCGAACCGGCGGGCCAGCTCCTGCGACGACAGCCGCCACATCGTGCGGCCCTTGCGGCCGGCGAAGGCGTCATGGACGTCGGCGGACCCCGCGTCGGGTCGCAGCAGGCCCGCGAGCACCGCCAGCAAGGTCGACTTGCCGGCACCCGAGGGGCCGGTCAGTGCCGTCAACGACCCGGCGGCCAAAGTGGCGTCGACGCCGTCCAACGCCACATCACCGGTGCGGTCGCTGCGTCGGGCGAAGGCCGAGCGGTACCTGACCACGAGCCCCTCCGCGTGAACCAGCGGCGTGCCCAGGGGCAGGACCGCCTCGGGGCTCACGAGCTCCGGGTCGAGCTCGAGCGGATCCGGCGCGGCCATACCGGGAACCCAGATACCTTGCCGGGCAAGGGAATCGGCGTGCGACGCCAGGACTCGCGCCGGCGGGCCGTCGGCGACGACCTGCCCGTCCCTGTCGAGCACGATGCAGCGATCCATGTGCTCGAGCCACGGGCCGAGCCGGTGCTCGACCACGACCAGTGTGGTCTCGTGCCGGGCGACCACGTCCAGCACGGAGCGGCGGACTCGCTGTGAGCTGTCCTCGTCGAGCATCGCGGTCGGCTCGTCGAGAAGCAGCAGACGCGGCCGCAACGCCAGCGCCCCGGCCAGTGCGAGTCGTTGGGACTCACCTCCCGACAGCGACCCGGTGGCGCGGTCCTCCCCGTAGGGAAAGTGTGCCTCGTGAAGTGCCTCGTGGACACGCGGCCACAGCTGCGCGCGCGGCACCCCGGTGTTCTCCAGGCCGAAGGCGACGTCCCTGCCGACCCGGCCGGCCACGACCGCCGCCGTCGGGTCCTGGAGCAGGAGACCGACCTGGCCGGGGATGTCCTGCGGTTGTCGACCGCCCACGCTCACGCTGCCGGACAGGTCGCCGACGTCGTTGGCGAGCAGCAGGCCGGCCAGCGCCCGGAGCAGCGTCGACTTGCCGGACCCGCTCGGACCCGCGAGCAGCACCTTCTGGCCCGCGTCGATCCGCAGGTCGAGCTCGGCGAGAACAGGGGCACGCCGACCGGTCGGCCGCCAGGTGAGGTGGTCGACCGCGACGTCGGCGCCACCCCAGCCTGCGCGCTGCTCGCTCAGCGTGCGGACCGTTCGAGGGCCTCCTGGCCGGCCGGGAGGGTGTTCACCGCGCCGGTGCGCGCGAGTGCGCGAACGATGCCCAGACCACCGAGACCCGCCACGACGGCACCGGAGAGCACGAAGAAGGCCAGGTAGATGAGCTTGTACTGCACGTCGTAGTCGGCGAGCCAGGTGTGCCACTCGTAGAACACGACCTCGAACACGGCGGCGAGCGCCCCGGCCAGCACTGCGGTGGTCGGGCCGAACCGCTTCCAGACGAAGAGCGCGAGCGCGACCTCGACCCCGAGACCCTGCATGGTGCCCGAGAGCACGGTGGTCCAGCCCCACTCGTTGCCGATCAGCGCCGAGACGCTCGCCGCGACCACCTCGGTCAACAGCGCGGCGCCGGGCCTGCGGATCAGCAGCCCGCCGACCACGCCCGCGAGCAGCCACGGTCCCGCGAGGATCGAGGTCAAGGGGGCGATGAGCGCGCCGACCGGGCCGCTGGTGGCGACGTAGATCAGGTTCCAGGCCCAGAACACCACGCCGAACGCGACGCCGAGCATGGCGGCACTGACCAGGTCCACGGTGCGGAAGGCCAGCAGCGGCCGTGACGCGAGGACGGGGCCACGCGGCTGCTCGACGGTTCCGGACGAACGCTGTGATCCCACTGATGAAGACATGTTGCAACTCCCATGAGGTTCAGGGAGGGAACCGCATGCGCGGTCGAGACTCGACTTCCTTCGCCGGTATGAGCCGGGGCAGGTTCGAGGGTCTGCGGGCTTCCCGCACTCTCAGCGCCGGTCGGCGCTCCCCTGTCGTTCTGCCTCCCACCGTACACCGGAGCCGGTCACCTGCTACCCCAGGAAACCCCGGACCGAGGCGTGGCCCTTGAGCAGGTTGCGGGCGATGGTGCGGCGCTGGATCTCGTCGGTGCCCTCGTAGATGCGGAGCAGCCGCAGCTCGCGGTACCACCGCTCCACCGGCAGCTCCCGGGTGTAACCCATCCCGCCGTGCATCTGCAGCACCCGGTCCACGATCTCGTTGGCCTTCACCCCGCCGTACAGCTTGGCCATCGACTGCGCCTGGCGCGAGTCCAGTCCGGCATCGACCTGCCACGCGGCCGCGAGCACCAGCCAGCGCAGTGCCTCGATCTCGACGGCCGAGTCGGCCACCATCCACTGGATCGCCTGCCGCTCGGCGATCGGCTCGCCGAACGTGACGCGGTTCCGCGCGTGCTCCATGCCCATCTCCACGAGTCGCTCACACGCCCCGAGTGCCCGGGCGGGTAGCAGGTAGCGGCCCTTGCCGATCCACCGCATCGCCAGCTCGAAGCCCTTTCCCTCCTCGCCGAGGATGCTCGAGTGCGGCACCCGGACGCCGTCGAAGACGAGCGAGGCGGGGCCCCACTCCCCCATGGTGTCGATGTACTCCGAGCGCCAGCCCTGGTCTCGGTCGACCAGGAAGCAGGTGACCGACTCGGAGGAGCGCCCTGCTCGGTGCTTCTCCGGGTCGGTCACCGCGAACACCATCGTGAAGTCGGCCTCGTTGCCGCCGGTGATGAACGTCTTCTCGCCGTTGATCACCCACTCGTCACCTTCGCGCTTCGCAGCGGTGCGGATCGCCCGCGCGTCGGAGCCGGCGCCCGGCTCCGTGATCGCGAAGCAGCTCTTGCGCTCCCCGCTGATCGTGGGGACGAGGTACTTCTGCTTCTGCTCCTCGTTGGCGTAGTACAGGATGTTGTCGGCCTCGCCACCGAACTTGAACTGCACGAAGGAACGCCCCAGCTCGGTCTCGACGAGGGCGTTCATCACCGCGCCGAGTCCCATGCCGCCGTACTCCTCCGGGGTGTGCACGCCGAAGAACCCGGCCTGCTTGGCCTTGTCCTGCAGGGAGCTGAGCTCCTCCTCCTTCAGGCCCCGCTCGTTGCGGCGCTCCCGGGCGAGCACCTCCGGCTCGAGCGGCATGATCTCCTTGCGCACGAACGTGCGCACCCACTCACGGATCTCGCGCTCTTCCTCCGACAGGTTCAGGTCCATCGCCCTCAGGTCTCCTTGTTCTGCGTCGACGTGGTGTGCGCATACTGCGCGCGGAGCTCACGCTTGAGCACCTTGTGGCTCGGTCCCATCGGCAGTGCCTCCACCACCTCGATGCGGCGGGGGTACTTGTGCCGGCCGAGGTGCTCGCGTGCCCACTCTCGGAGCTCTGCGGCGTCGACGGCCCCGGCCGTGCTCGGGATGACCACCGCGCACACCTCCTCGCCGCGTTCGTCGTCGGGTACGCCGATGACGGCCACCTGCGCCACTGCCGGATGTCGCATCAGTACCTCCTCGACCTCGCGCGGGTAGACGTTGAACCCGCCCCGGATGATCAGGTCCTTCAGCCGGTCGACGATCGTGATGAACCCGTCGGCGTCCTTGCGGCCGATGTCCCCGGTGCGGAACCACCCGTCCACGACGGCCTGTGCGGTCGCCTCCGGGTTGTCGAGGTAGCCGGCGAACACGTTGTGTCCCCGGATCACGATCTCGCCGAGCTGCCCGACAGGGAGCAGCTCGACCCGGTCCTCGAGCGTCTCCTCGGCGATCTCCACCTCGACGCCCCAGATCGGGTGGCCGACCGTGCCGGCGCGGGTGCCGAACCAGGGCTGGTTCACCGACGCGGTGGGCGAGGTCTCGGACAGGCCGTACCCCTCGAACACCGTGGTGCCGAACGTCTTCTCGAACCGCTCGAGCACCGCGACGGGCAGCGATGCGCCGCCCGAGATGCAGTCCCGCAGCTCGGGAAGGGCGTCCGCACCGGCGGCGGCCTCCAGCAGCTGGACGAACATCGTCGGCACCCCGAAGAACAGCGTCGCTCCCTCGCGGCGCATGATCTCTATCGCCTCCGCAGGGTCGAAACGCGGCTGCAGCAGCAGGGTCGCCCCGACCCGGAAGGTCGAGTTCATCGACACGGTCTGCCCGAAGGTGTGGAACAGCGGCAGGCACCCCATCACGACGTCGTCACGCAGGAACGGGTTGGCGTCGAACGCGTTCGTGGTCGCGTTCAGCACGAGGTTCAGGTGCGTGAGAAGTGCGCCCTTGGGGCGGCCCGTCGTACCGCTGGTGTAGAAGATCACCGCCGTGTCCTCGGCCTGCCGGGCGGCGTAGGTGGCCACCGGCTCGGTGCCGTCGGCGAAACCCTCGACCGCCCACGCCGGAACCCCTGCCGCCGTCGCGGCCGCGACGGCGACCTCCTCGAAGCCGCCCGCGTAGAGCACCGCCTGCGCCCCGGAGTGGGCGACCAGGTAGCTCGCCTCCTCGGCGTTGAGCAGCGTGGGCACCGGCACGACGACACCGCCGTTCGCGAGGATCCCGTAGTAGGCACGGACGAAGTCGGCGACGTTGGGCGCGATCAGCGCGACCCGGTCGCCTGGACCGATGCCGTGGCCGGAGAGGGCGCCCGCGTAGCGACGGGCGTCCTCCCACAGCTCGGCGTACGTCGACCGCAGCTGCCCCTGCACCAGCGCGAGCTTGTCGGGTGTCCTGCGGGCCGACTCGGCGAGGATCGTGGCGAGGGACAGCGTGGTCATGCTTCTCCTTCCGCGTACTACTCGGGGATGCCGCTGCTCGGCGGCGCGTCGTCGGCCGCGGAGTCGTCCTGCTCGATCGGCGCGTCGCCGATGTCGGTGACCAGGATGGGGGTCAGCGGCTCGGTCTTGCCGTCCTTGATCTCGACCACCTCCATGCCGGAGATGCCGAGGTGGCTGTCGGCCGAGTAGCGGAACGGCGCGAGGTTGGGGCCCTCGGCATCACCCATGCCTTCCACAGCCTCGACGATGCTCTCCCGGGTCGGGTCCTCGCCGGCAGCCTTCAGAGCCTGCACGAACGCGTACGCCTCGGACATGCCGTAGATCCGGTAGTTCGTGAGCTCACCGTCCTTGCCCTGCTCGTCCCAGACCTTCTGCCACAGCTGGACCCACGGGTTGTCGGTCGCGTCGACACCCGGGATGTACTGCGTGGTCATCACGCCGTCGAGCGGCTTGGCCTGGTCGACCGCGCCCTCGGAGAACTTCGAGAGCAGCGAACCGACCAGTGTCGGGTCGGAGCCGATGTTGGCGTAGAACCACTTGGGCTTGTAGTTCAGCTTCAGCGCGACCAGCTGGCTCAGCGCGGTGTAGGACGGCACGTTGAACCCGAGCACCAGGTCGGCTCCGGACGCCTTCAGCGCGGTGATCTGCGGGGCGACGTCGGTGTTGCCGGAGGTGTAGCGCTGCACCTCGACGATCTGGTCGTCGATGTAGCGGCGCACTCCCTTCTCGCTGTCCTCACCGAGGTCGTCGTCCTGCAGGAACAGCCCGACCTTGGCGTCGGGCATGTTCTCCGAGATCCACTGGCCGATGATCTTGCCCTCGATCTCGTAGTCCGGCTGCCAGCCGAAGGTGTACGGCTTCGCCTCGACGTCGTCACCCCACTGGATGGATCCGCTGGACACGAACAGGTCCGGGACCTTCTGGCTGTTCAGGAAGTCGACCACCGCGCTGTGCGTCGGCGTGCCCAGGGCGCCCAGCATCGCGAAGACCTCGTCCTTGAGCACCAGCTCGTTGGTCACCTCGCTGGTCGTGGTGGGGTTGTAGCCGTCGTCGCGGACCAGGTACTTGATCTTCCGGCCGTTCACGCCGCCCTGAGCGTTGACGTAGTCGAAGTACGCCTGCGTCCCGGTGGGGATCTCGCTGTAGCCCGGTGCCGCGACCCCGGTGAGCGGGAAGGTGGCCCCGACAGTCACCGAGTCGTCGGTGATCCCGACCTCGGCAGCGCCGCCACCCTTGTCGTCCTCCGAGCGGCCACCGGCGCCGCAGCCGGCGACGAGCGCACCCGCCGTGAGGACGGCGGCGACCCGCGTCGCCTGCTTGGTCCATCGTTTCATTGCACTGCCTCCTGTTGTGGGTGACTTTCTGCTGCGTCCGGTTGCCGGCGTCGGCGCCAGGCGTTGCGGATCTCGCCGACCAGGCCCGAAGGTGCGAGCAGGATGACGAGGACGAGAGTGACTCCGTAGACGAACGGCGCGAGCTGCGCCGACTGGAGGTCGTCGAGGCCGAGGTCCCGGCCCAGGCTCGCGACCGCCTGGGGCAGGAAGGTCAGGAGCGCCGCCCCGATCAGCGCACCGGCCAGGCTGCCCAGGCCGCCGAGCACCACCGCGGTCAGCAGCGACAGCGACAAGGTCAGCGTGAAGCCGCTGGGTGCCGCGATCCGCACCACCATCGCCATCACGCAGCCGGCCAGCCCGGCACAGGCGGCGCTGACCACGAAGGCCTTGACCCGGGCGCGACCGACGCGAATGCCCGCGATCTCAGCCGCGACGTCGTCGTCGCGCACCGCACGCCAGGTCCTCCCGACCCTGCTCGACGACAGGTTGGCGAGCAGCACGAACGTGATCACGAGCGCGATCCAGCCGACGTAGGCAAGGTACTTGCTGCCGGTGACGTCGTGGGCGGTCAGGAAGTAGAGCGCGTCGGCGAACCAGCCGGGGACCTCCGGGGTGGGCACCGAGAGCCCCTGCTCGCCACCGAGCGTGTCACCGAAGAACGACGCGATCCCCGGCACGGCAACCGCCAGAGCCAGGGTTGCGCCCGCGATGTAGGGCCCGTGCAGCCGGGCCGCGGCGACACCGACGACCGCGCCGACGGCCACGGTCACCAGCAAGGACACCAGCATGATCACGGGCACCGGCAGCGGCGACTCCACGTCGTTGAGCATCACCGCGGTGGTGTAGGCGCCCACGGCCATCAGGGCGCCGTGTCCCAGTGACAGCTGGCCGTTCAGCCCGGTCAGCACGGTGAGACCACCGACGGCGATCCCGAGGTAGGCCATGGTGGCGAACTGTCCCTGGCGGAACGGGCTGACCGACTCCAGCACCAGCACGACCACGACCAGGCCGAGCAGCCCACCTGCCACGTTCCGCCGCAGCGGGGTGCGGCGCACGCCGTGGAGCAACGAGCCGAGGGACATCTCAGACCCTCCGTGCCGTCGCGTGAGAGAACAGTCCGGCGGGCCGGACCAGGAGGACAACGATCAAGATGCCGAGGGCCGCGAGCGCCACGAGCTCGGATCCGACGTACCCACTGACGAAGCTGAGGCAGATGCCCAGCAGCAGCCCGCCGACGAGCGCGCCCAGCGGGCTGTCGAGACCCCCGAGCACCGCGGCGACGAAACCGTAGACCACCACCGAGTCCATGTAGGAGGGGTAGACCAGGCTGCCCCCCGCGATCAGCAGGCCCGACAGTGAGCCGACCACGGCCGCGAGTGCCCAACCGAGCGTGAGCATCCGGTTCACCCGGACGCCGAGCATCCGGGAGACCTCCTGGTTGAACGCGGCCGCGCGCATCTTCAGCCCCACGTCGGTGTAGCGGAACAGCCCGACGAGCAGGAGCATCACGACGACCACCGAGCCGATCGTGAAGATCCCGAAGCCGGTCAGGGCGATCGTCGTGTCACCGACCGTGAAGCCGCGCAGGCCGAACGGCGCGGGGAACGAGCGGTAGCGGGAGCCGAAGATGATCGCCGCGACGGCATGCAGCACGACGAACAGGCCCAGGGTCAGAATCACCGCGTTGATCTCCGGCTTGCCCTCCACCGGACGGATCACCACCCGCTCGATGACCGCGCCGAGCACCAGGCCGGACAACAGTGCCGCGACGAACGCGATCCAGTAGGACAGGCCCGCATCGATGATGACCAGCGCGATGTAGGTGGTGACCATGGCCATCGGCGCCTGCGCGAAGTTCACGATCCGCGTCGACCGCCAGATCAGCACCAGGGCCAGCGCGAACGCGGCGTAGACCATGCCCAGGGTCAGCCCCGTCAGGGAGGTGGTCAAGAACTGCTGCACGAGCTCTCCGGTGGTCGTGGGTGGTCAGAATCCGAGGTAGGCATGGCGTAGCTTCTCGTCGCCGGCGAGTGCAGATGCGTCGTCCTGGACCACCAGCCGGCCCAGGTTGAGGACGACGCCGAGGTCGGCGATGGACAGTGCGCTGCGTGCGTTCTGCTCGACGAGTACGACGGTCAGCCCCTCCGACTCGGTCAGGCCACGGATCAGGTCGAAGATCTGGGCCACGATCCGGGGCGCGAGCCCCAGCGACGGCTCGTCGAGCAGCATCACCTTGGGTCTCGCCATCAGCGCCCGGCCGATCACCAGCATCTGCCGCTCGCCACCGGAGAGCACGTGTGCGACCGCGTTCCTACGGTCGTCGAGCACTGGGAACATCGCGTAGATCCGCTCGATGTCCGCCGGTGCCGCCCGGTCCACGCGACCGAGGCCGCCGAGCCGCAGGTTCTCCTCGACGGTGAGCTCGGTGATCACTCCCCGCCCTTCGGGCACGTGGGCCAGGCCGAGGGCCGGCATCCTCTCGGTCGGGGTGCGGACCAGGTCTCTGCCCTCGAGCTCGACCGAGCCCCGCTCCGGCCGGATCAACCCGGACACGGTGCGCAGGAGCGTGGTCTTGCCGGCACCGTTGGCCCCGAGCACGGCCGTGATCTTGCCGCGCGGGGCGGTGAAGGTGACGCCGTCGAGGGCTTTCACCGGCCCGTAGCTGGTGGTGAGGTCCCGGATCTCGAGCACCGGCTCAGCCTCCGATCCGGTCCGGTCGGGACTGGTCGTGGTCGACCTCGTCGCCGAGGTAGGCGGCGAGCACCGCGGGGTCCTCGCGGACCTCGTCCGGACCGCCCCGGGCGATCACGCGGCCGAAGTCGAGCACGACCAGGTGGTCGCAGACGCGCATCACCAGGTCCATGTGGTGCTCGACGAGCATCACCGACATCCGGCCGGCCAGGCCTCTGATCAGCTCGCCGAGCTCGTCCATCTCGGCGCTGGAGAGCCCACTGGCCGGTTCGTCGAGCAGCAGCAGGTCCGGCTCGGAGACGAGCGCACGCGCCAGGGCGACCCGCTTGCGGACCGGGTACGGCAGGCTGCCGGGAAGTCGCCCGGCGACACCTTCGACGCCCAGCTCCCTGAGCACCCCGGTGGCCCGCTCGCGCAACGCCTGTTCCTCCTTGCTGCTGCGCGGCAGACCGAGCAAGCCGGAGAAGAAGCCTGCGCGGGCATGTCGGTCGGCGCCCACCATCACGTTCTCGAGCACGGTCATCTTGTCGAACAGCCCTAGGCCCTGGAGTGTGCGGGAGATGCCGAGGCCGGCGAGCTGGTGCGGCCGCAGGCGACCGAGGTCCCGGCCGCGCCAGCGCAGGCTCCCGGTCTGTGGCTGCACGAACCCGCAGGCCACGTTGAACAGGGTCGTCTTGCCGGCGCCGTTCGGACCGATCACACCCAGCACCTGGTGCGCCTGCACCTCGAGGGACACACCGGACAGCGCGGTGACGCCACCGAAGCTGACCGCGACGTCGGACATCGCGAAGCCGGTCCCCTCGAGGGTCGGGGACGCGGTGCTTCCGCTCACGGACACTCCCTCCGGGACGGCGGCGGTTTCGATGTGGTGCGCACCACTTTGGTCGCTGCGCACAGCAAGTGATATGGGCGGAGCGCACAAAATGCGTCGTGCGGATCGCCCGAGCATCGGGTCCGGGGGTGGCTGATCTGTGCACAAAGTGGAAACCTGCTGCCATGAACACGAGCGCACCAGTGGCCGGCGAGGAGCTCCGCCGGCAGATCGCCCGGGCCTGGGCCTCGCTGCTCGACCGTGCGGACGCCATCGCCGACGACATCGCGCTCACTTTGCTGGAGAAGGAGCGGGACTGGTACGACGCCGCCGGCCCGGAGCTGCGGGCGGACATCCGCACCAGCACCCGCGAGCACGTGCGGCGCGGCATCCGGACGATGGCGGGCCTGGCCGACGGCCAAGAGAAGGCGATCCACATCTGGCGCGAGACCGGTCGCCGCCGGGCCCGCCAGGGCGTGCCGATGGAGCACGTGCTGAACGCCTACAGCCTCGGCACCCGAGTGCTGTGGGAGGCGCTGCTCGAGCAGCGGCACAACCCGGACCTCGGGATCGACGACCACGTGCTCCTGATCGCCGGCCAGCGGATCTGGTCGGCGCTCGACGTCCAGAACGCGACCCTGGTCGACTCCTACCGGCGCGAGAGCGCGCGCCTGCAGCGCCAGGACCTGCAACGTCAGCAGCGCCTGCTCGACGGGCTCGTCGAGGGGCGCGGGGCGGATCCCGGTTTCGCCGGCGAGGCTCGCGAGGTGTTCGGCGTCGGCGTCGACGAGCCGGTTGCCTGCGCGGTCGCACACTTCGACGGCTCGGTCGAGGGACCGCTGCGGTCGCCCGAGGACCGGCTCGAGCGCGCCGGCATCGTGTCCTTCTGGCACGTGCGGGGCGGCGTCTACTTCGGGCTGGTGGCCACCGGAACGCTCGGCTTGCCGGCGCTGATCTCGCTGCTCGAGCCTTCGGTGGCAGGGCGCGTCGGCCTCGCGCCCTCGGCCGAGGGCCTGTCCGGGTTCGCCACGGCCTACCAGCTCGCCGCACAGGCGGCCGACACGCTGCCGCGCGGATGCCGACAGGTGGTCTCGGTGACCGACCGTCTGCCCGAGGTGCTGCTGGGCGCGAGCCCGGAGGTGACCTCGATGCTGGTCGGCGAGACACTCGGGCCGCTGCTCGCGCAGCCGCCGCACCAGGCCGAGCTGCTGCTACGGACACTGGAGGCGCTCCTCGCCCACGGCGGCTCGCCCACGCACGCCGCGGAGCAGCTGTTCTGCCACCGCAACACGGTGATCTACCGGCTCAGGCAGATCGAGGCGCTGACCGGCCGCAGCCTGCAGGACTCGCGGGACAAGCTGCTGCTCTCACTCGGACTGCTCGGCGCAGGCAGGTCCGAAGGCGGCGTGGCCGCTCACTCGTGAAGCACCTTGGCGAACAGCGCGCAGCTGTCGTCGACCGCCTACTGGGCTCCCGGTGAGACCGGCCCCATGTCGAAGAACCCGTGGATCATCCCGGGGAAGCGGCGGACCTCGGTGCGCACACCTGCGGTCCCCCTTCGGCAGCCCTCCACCAACCGGACCTCGCGGGGATACCTGTAGGCCGCGAGCCGTTCGCGGCAGAACACGATCAGCTCGTCGGCGTAGGCGAGTTGAAGCTCACCGGAAGGCGCCCTCACCGGTGAGCGCCTGGCCGATCACCAGCTGGTGCACCTCCGAGGTGCCTTCGT
>DASTFI010000058.1:0-18576 GCA_035708765.1 Marmoricola sp. | reverse complement strand
CCCGGTCACGCTGCCGGGCCGCACGTCGAAGGAGAGGTCGGCGACCGCTGGCTTCCCGCCGTAGCTCTTGGTCAGCTCGCGCGCCTCGATCACCGCCATGGCCCGATCCTTGCAAACAATCCCGCCGGGTGACGCCTTCTGGCCCGTCGCGGCGCGGACCGCCCCGCGGACCGCCCGTGCGGACCGCCCGTGCGGACCGCCCGCACGGACCTTGCCGTGCGGACCCTGCCGTCCCGGCACCCCGGCGTAGAATTCTCCGGATGCCCACGTCGAGCCCCCGTACCCTCGCCGACCAGCTCCGCGGCTGGCCGGCCGAGCGGCTGGCCCGGCTGCTGGAGACGCGCCCCGACCTGGCCTCGCCCGCGCCGCGCGACTCCGCGCAGCTGGCCGCCCGGGCCGTGGTGCGCACGTCGGTGCTGCGGACCCTGGAGGACCTCGACCGGTTCGACCTGACGGTGCTGGACGCGCTGGCACAGGGCGTGTCGGACGCCGGTGCGCTGCGGGAGGTCGTCAACGCCGAGCCGGACGCGGTCGCAGCGTCCGTGGAACGGCTGACCGACCGCGCGCTGGCGTGGGGCCCCGCCGACCGGCCGCGCGCGACCGCGATGGTGGCCGAGCTGCTGGCACTCCCGTCGGGGCCGGCACCGGAGCAGGTCCCCGCGCTGCTGGCCGAGCTCGACGAGCGCTCCCGGGCGATGCTCGACCACCTCGACACGGCCGAGGTGGACGGCTCCTCCGCGCAGGCGACGCGCCGGTTCACCCGGGAGAGCGCCCGGACCCCCGTGGAGCAGCTGCTGGCCCGCCGGCTGCTCGTCGCGCGCGGTGAGCGCAGCGTCGCGATCCCGTGGACCGTCCGCCTGGCCCTGCGCGGTGGCCACTCGACCCGCGAGCGTGTCGACGTACTCCCCGAGCCGGCCACCAGCCCCCGCGAACAACGTCTGGTGGACCACACGGCGGCGGGTGCCGCGTTCGAGCTGGTACGCCGCACCGGCATGCTGCTCGAGCAGTGGGGCAGCCAGCCGCCCGGGGCACTGCGTGCCGGCGGCCTGGGCGTCCGCGAGGTTAAGGCGGCCGCGCAGCTCCTGCACGTGGACCCCGATCTGGTGACGCTCCTCGTCGAGACGGCGGCTGCCGCCGGCCTCCTCGACGTCGGAAGGGCCGACGACATCGATGCCGCCTGGCTGCCGACCGACACCTACGACGGCTGGCAGGCCCGCCCGGCGGCGCAGCGGTGGGAGAGGTTGGCCCGTGCCTGGCTGGCCTCCCCACGGCTGCTGCCGGGCACCTCGGGTCCCACCGACAGCCGCACCGGGAAACCGGCGAACGCGCTCGCGCCCGGCCTCGAGCAGCCCTGGGTGGCCCGTCAGCGCCGGGCGATCCTGACCGAGCTGCTGGTCGTCGAGCCCGGGCGCACCCTGGCGCCGGGCACCGGAGTCGCCTCCTTCGTCGAGCGGCTCCGCTGGCGGCAGCCACGACTGCCGGAGGGCCGGCTGCTGCAGGTCGAGCAGGTCCTGCACCAGGCCACCCAGCTCGGGATCGTGGCGTTCGACGGGCTGTCGTCGTTCGGCAGGGCGCTCCTGACCGGCGCGGACGCCGCCGACGCCCTCGAACCGCACCTGCCGACGCCGCTCGACCACCTGCTGCTGCAGGCCGACCTCACCGCCATCGCGCCCGGCCCCCTGACCCAGGAGCTCGCCCGGCGGGTGGCGATGCTCGCCGAGGTCGAGTCGCGCGGCGGCGCGACGGTCTACCGCTTCTCCGCCACCTCGGTGCGCCGGGCCTTCGACGCCGGCTGGTCGGCCGCAGAGATCCACGAGTTCCTCGGCGAGGTGTCGCGGACTCCGGTGCCGCAGGCGCTGAGCTATCTGGTGGACGACGTGGCCCGGCGGTTCGGCACCGTGCGCGCCGGCCACGCCGAGGCGTTCCTGCGCTCCGAGGACGAGGTGGCCCTGGCCGAGCTGGTGCACCACCCGCAGGCCGCTGCCCTGCGCCTGCGCCGGATCGCGCCCACCGTGGCGGTGACCGACGTGCCGCTGCAGACACTGCTGCCGAGGTTGCGCGAGCTGGGTGTCGCACCGGTGGTCGAGGCGCCCGACGGCACGGTGCACGTCGCCCGGCCCGACGTCTTCCGGTCGCGGACGCCCAAGGTGGCCGTGGCGTCCGCCCGCGCACACGCGCGCACCGCCGCACAGGTGGCGGCCGTGGTCACCGCCGTGCGCAGCGGCGACCGGGCAGCCGCCGAACAACCCCGCCGCGGCCCGGCCAGCACCCCGGCCGACGTGGTGACCCTGCTGCGCGCGGCGATCGAGGGCCGCGAGCAGGTGCTGATCGGCTACCTCGACAACCACGGCACCGCCACCCAGCGTCGGGTCCGTCCCGAGCGCGTCGAGGGCGGCCGCCTCACGGCGTACGACGAACGCAGCGACGACGTGCGCGACTTCGCGATCCACCGGATCACCACGGCCGCGCCGGTGGGCCGCTGAGGGATGCCGCGAGCGTCCTGCAGCCTGGTCGCCCGAGCAGGTCGTCCGAGCGGCCGACCCGCAGGACGTCCCCGCGGAGCGACGACGTCAGCCCACGAAGGCCGTGACCGCCTCCTGGTAGCCCGGCACCCGCATCAGGAACGCGTCGTGGCCGTGCCGGGTGGCGAACTCGTGCTGCTCGACCGGGACGCCAGCGGACGCCAGGTGCTCGGCGATCCGGGTCGAGTGCGCGGTGGAGAAGCGCCAGTCGGAGTCGAAGGAGACGACGAGGAACCGGGTGCCTCCGGCGGCGACCCGCCCGGCGGCCGACGGGTCGGCGAACGGGTCGAAGTAGTCCATCACCCGGCTGAGGTAGAGGTAGCTGAGCGCGTCGAAGCGATCGAGGAACACCTCGCCCTGGTGGGCCAGGTAGGACTCGACCGCGAAGTCGACGCCGAAGTCGCGGCGCGGCGGTCCCTCGTGCTGGAGCCGGCGGCCGAACCGCTCCTCGAGCCCCTCCTCGGAGAGGTAGGTGATGTGCGCGAGCATCCGCGCGATCCGCAGTCCGAGCCGCGGGCCGGCACCCTCCTCGTAGGAGCCCGACACGAACTCGGGATCCCCCAGGATGGCGGCGCGAGCGACGTTGGAGAAGGCGATGTTCATCGCCGTCAGCCGGCTCGAGGCGCCCACCAGGACGGCGCGGCCGACCTCCTCGGGTGCGGTGACGGCCCACTGCAGGATCTGCATCCCGCCCAGCGAGCCACCGATCGCCGCGTGCAGGCGAGCGACTCCAAGGTGTCGCAGCAGCGCCCGGTGCACCGACACGAAGTCGAGCATGTCGAGCTGGGGGAACCCCAGGTCGTAGCGCGTCCCGCTCGTGGGGTCGACCGAGCGGGGACCGGTGGTGCCGCGGCAGCCGCCGAGCAGGTTGGGGCAGATGACGAAGAACCGGTCGGTGTCGATCGGCTTGCCCGGGCCGACCATCTCCGACCACCACTCGGTGGCGTGCGCGTCACCGGTCAGCGCGTGGCACACGAAGACGGCGTTGCCGCCGTCGGCATCGAGCTCGCCGTAGGTCTCGAAGGCCACCTCGACCTCGGACAGCGACGACCCGCTGGCCAGGGCCAGCGGGTCGTCGGGGGTGAAGAGGACGGCCCGCCGGCTGGCCGGACGGACAGCGGCCATCTCAGGCGGACTTGACGAGGGCCTGCTCGAGGTCGGCGAGGATGTCGTCGATGTGCTCGATGCCGACCGACAGGCGCACCATCTCCTCGGGCACGCCGGCCTCGGCCAGCTCCTCCGGCTCCAGCTGGGAGTGGGTGGTGGTCGCGCTGTGGATGGCCAACGACTTCGCGTCCCCGATGTTGGCCAGGTGGCTGAACAGCCCCAGGGACTCGATGAAGGTCCGGCCGCCGTCACGACCGGACTTCAGCCCGAAGCTGACCAGGCCGCCGTACCCACCGGAGAGGGTCTTGTCGGCGGTCGCCTTGTAGGGGTCGTCGTCGAGGCCGGGGTAGCTGACCCAGGCGACCTCGTCGCGGCCCTCGAGCCACTGGGCGACGGCGAGGGCGTTCTCGCTGTGCCGTTCCATCCGCAGGTGCAGCGTCTCCAGGCCCTGCAGGAACAGCCAGGAGTTCAGCGGCGCGACCGCACCGCCGGTGTTGCGCAGCAGCACGGTCCGCGCGCGGATGATGTAGGCGAGGTTTCCGACCACCTCGGTCCACACCACGCCGTGGTAGGCGCCGTCCGGGCCGGTCAGGCCGGGGAACCGGTCGGCGTGGGCAGCCCAGTCGAAGTTTCCCGAGTCGACGATCACGCCGCCGATGGAGGTGCCGTGGCCGCCGATCCACTTGGTGGCGGCGTGCACGACGACGTCGGCCCCGTGCTCGAACGGACGGCACAGGAACGGCGTGGCGGCGGTGTTGTCCATGATCAGGGGCAGTCCCTGGGCGTGCGCGGCGTCGGCCCACGCCTTGATGTCCACGACGTTGACCTTCGGGTTGCCGATGGTCTCGCCGAAGACCAGGCGCGTCTTGTCGTCGACGTGCTGGGCCAGGTCCTCCGGCTTGTCGGCGTCGACGAACCGGACCGTGACGCCGAACTGGGGCAGCGTGTGGGCGAAGAGCGCGAAGGTGCCGCCGTACAGCGTGGACATCGCGACGATGTTGTCGCCGGCAGACGCCAGGTTGAGCACCGCGTAGGTGGTGGCCATGGAGCCGGATGCCACGGCCAGGGACCCGACGCCGCCCTCGAGCGCCGTCATCCGCTGCTCGAACACATCCTGGGTCGGGTTCATGATGCGGGTGTAGATGTTGCCCGGCTCCGCGAGGGAGAACAGGTTGGCGGCGTGCTCGGTGTCGTTGAAGACGTACGACGTGGTCTGGTAGATCGGCACGGCCCGCGAGTTGGTCGCCGGGTCGGCTTCCTCCTGGCCGGCGTGGATCGCGAGGGTCTCGGGCTTGAGCGTCATGAGCGAAACGGTAGGAGTCCGGCGCCGCCGATCCCACGTGCGTACCAGCATCCAAGACGATCGTCCACGATGCGGACAGGCCGGCCCCCCGGATAGGTTCGCCGCATGATCCGTGATCTCACCGACGACGAGGCCCGACGCGCCCTCATCCTCAAGTGGGGCGAGACCGATCCCGACGTGCTCCCGGCGTGGGTCGCGGAGATGGACTACGCCCTCGCCCCGCCGGTCGCCGAGGCGCTCCAGCGGGCCGTCGTCGACGGGGTGACCGGCTACCCCGCCTTCGACGACAACCGGCGGCTCGGCGAGGCCCTGGCCGGGTTTGCCACCCGGCAGTGGGCGTGGACGGTGGATCCCGACCACGTCCAGCCGGTCTCCGACGTCACCGCCGGCATCCGGGTCGCGCTCGACGTGCTCAGCGACCCCGGTCCGATGGTGCTGCCGGTGCCCGCCTACCACCCCCAGCTCGACGTCGCCGGCCTCACCGGCCGCGACCGCGTCGACCTCGTCCTCGACCCGGACGCCACCGAGGCGCGGATCGACCTCGACGGGCTCCGCGACCTCCTCGACGCGGGCGCCCGCACCTTCCTGCTCACCCAGCCGCACAACCCGTGGGGCCGGGTGTTCGGCCGCGCCGAGCTCGAGGGGCTGCGCGACGTCATCGTGGAGTACGACGCCCGGGTGATCAGCGACGAGATCCACGCGCCGCTGGTGCTCCCCGGCGCCGAGCACGTGCCGTACCTGTCCCTCGAGGGCACCGCCGACCATGCTGTCGCCGTGATCGCCGCGTCGAAGGCCTTCAACGTCGCCGGACTCCGCTGTGCCCAGATCGTCACCGGCGACGGCGCCACCATGGAGCGCCTGCGCGCCGTCCCGATGGCCCGCAACGACAGCTGGTCGCCCTTGGGCGTGGTGGCCGCGGTGGCGGCGTACGACGACGGCGACGCCTGGCTGGCGGCCCTGGTCGACCGGCTGGCACTGCAGCGGTCCTTGCTGCGCGAGCTGCTCGCCGAGCACCTGCCCGAGGTTCGGATGCGACCGCTGGAGGCCACCTACCTGGCCTGGCTGGATGCCCGCGCCTACGGCCACCAGGACCCGACCGCCGTGGCGCTGGAGCGGTCCCGGGTGCTGCTCTCCCCCGGGCACCTCTACCACCACGGCCTGCCCGGACACGCCCGCCTCAACATCGCCACCAGCCCGGACCGGCTCACCCGCATCGTCGAGGGGCTCGCGGCTGCCTGGCGCGCGTCGCCGACAGGTTCACCACCCAGGTTGTGAACCTGTGACTGGCCGCAGGTTGCAACGTTCGGTGTGTGCCGGGCTGCTCTGTCTCGCCCTTGCCGGGTGCACGTCGGGAGCGCCCGGCGACACGACGGCGGCGCCGGAAGGCACCGCCTCGAGCGCGACCTCCCCGGCATCACCACCGGGTCCTCCGGCGCCCCCGGGTGGCTCGCTGACGCCGGCACCCGAGCTCGCCCGCGCGCTCGAGCAGGGCCCGGCGCCGGCGACCTCGCCGCGGCGGGTCGCCGCCCAGCTCCTCGCCGCGGAGCGCGCCATCGCTGACCCGCGGACCCGGCCGGCCGTGCTCGACGCCGCCGGACGCCTGCAGCAGCTCGCCTACCGGGTGCTCGGCGAGCACCCGCGCTGGGACTCCGACGTGCTGCAGCGCCTGCCCCGCAGCCTGCACCGCACCGTCACCGACAACGTCGCCGCGCTGCGAGCGCTGCGCTCGATGCATCCCACCCGGCCCGGCGCGCTGGCCGACGAGCTGCCCGCCTGGCGGATCGTCCGGCCGGCGCCGCGCGAGGTCCTGATGCGCTCCTACCGTCAGGCGCAACGTGCGTTCGGGGTGCCGTGGGAGTATCTGGCGGCGATCAACCTGGTCGAGACTGCCCTGGGTCGGATTCGGGGTATGTCGGTGGCCGGCGCCCAGGGCCCGATGCAGTTCATGCCGGCCACCTGGGCGGCGTACGGGCGAGGGGACGTGCACGACCCGCACGACGCCATCCTCGGCGCAGCCCGCTACCTGGCGGCGATGGGGTTCGCGGACGATCCCGGACGGGCCCTGCTGCACTACAACAACCATCCGGCGTACGTCCGGGCCATCACGCTGCTGGCCGGGGTCATGGAGCGGCACCCGCGCGCCTTCGCGGGCTACCACTCTTGGCAGGTCTACTACCTGACCAGCCGTGGCGGCATCCTGCTGCCCGTGGGGTACGCCGCACGCAGGCCGGTGCCGGTCGACCACTGGCTGGCGCGCCACCGCGGCGACTGACCACACCTCCTGCGAGGCTGGCCGGGTGGCTCTGCACCTCACCGGCCAGCCCGGTCGCTTCCACGACGGCGGTACGTCGGACGAACCGCCCGACCCGGACTCGCCGCCCACGATCGTGCTGGAGCGCACCCTGACGATGCCCGTCGACCGGTTCCGGATGCTGCGGCGGATCGGCTACCGCGACCGGGTCTTCGGCGAGCTGCTGGTGCCGGCGGACCCGGCGCGCTTCGTCACCGACCTGACGTCGGTGCCCTCGGTGTTCGGCTGGCTGGTGCCGCGCACCGGTCGGCACCTGCCCGCTGCCCTGCTGCACGACGGCCTCGTCTCCGGGCCCGGCCAGCCTCCGGCGTACCTCTCCACCGAGGGCGCCGACCTCGACCGGGTGGCCGCGAACCGGGTCTTCCGCGACGCGATGGCCGACACGGGGACCGGGCTGGTCCGGCGCTGGCTGATGTGGACCGCCGTCACCACCGCCACCGCGATCAGCGGTCAGGGCACGCACTGGTCGGCCGCCGTTCGGTGGCGGCACCGGCTGACCGCGCTGGGGACGATCGTCGTCGTGGCGGTCCTCGGCGCGCTCGCCACCCTCGATCTCTTCGACCTGCACGTGGCCGGACTTCCCGGGGTGCCCTGGATGGGATCACGCAGCTGGGTGGTCGAGCTGCTCAGTGGCGCCGCCGGCGCGGTCGTGATCCCGTTGCTGCTCGGCCTGCTGTGGGGCCGGTCGTGGATCGCCGGCGTGGTGCTCGGCGTCGGTCTGGCGCTGCTGCTGCACGTCACCGTGGTGATCCTGGTGCTGACCGCGCTCTACCAGGCGGTGGAGTGGCTGGCGACCCGGCACCCGGCGCTCGCCCTGGGCCTGGCCGGGCTCGTCGTGGCCGTCTCGGCAGCCGGCTTCCTCATCGCGCTGGCCTGAGCGGCGGGGCGCCGTCGCAGGCCGCCGGGCACACTGCGCGCCGAGGTCTGTCGTGCCGACCCGTTCCCCCACGTTTGGCTGTCCGGTCCGGCGGGAAGCATCTCCCCGACCAGGGAGGGAGGTGTCGTGGGCGACCTGACCGCGGATCCGTTCGCGACCTACCGCGACGAGTACGGCGTCTCCGCAGCCGACATCCGCACCGCCACCGAGGATGCCAAGCTCCACGCCACGGAGCTCTCCATGCTCGTGCGCGACCTCCACGTCGACGGCACGGCTGCTGTCGACCGGGTCACCGACCTGCCCGGCTCGCTCTCCGCCAGCGGCCTGTTCGCCACCGCCGTGCTCGACCACCTCGCCGACCAGGTCCAGGCGCACGACGCCGACGTGCGGCACCTGAACGCGGAGTACCACCACCGGATGAGGCACGAGGCCGGCACCAGCGCCGGGACCAGCCTCGCGCAGTACCTCGCGCCACCGGTCCTCGTGGAGGTCGACCCGGAGCAGGTCCGCGAGGGCATCCTGGCCGACCTGCGCCCCCGCTACCAACGCCTCCGTGGCCTCCTGGAGGACCAGGTCGAGCTGGTGGCCCGGATGCTCCGCGAGGGACCGGGCGACCGCTACGTGCGACTGCTGGCGAGCACGGGCTGCCTGCCGCTGGCAATGATGTACCTGTTCCCCCGTGTCGTGCTCACCCTCGCCGAGCGACAGCAGGCCATGAGGTTCGTCGAGACGCCCGAGGACCTGTGGGGCCTGATCGATCCGGCAGCGGTCCCCGAGTGGTGCCGCGCGGTCGCGGCGCCCGAGGTTGGCACCCTGCCGCTGTTCCCCCTGACGAAGCCGACCGACCTCTCCGGCGCCGGCACCGGCTACTACGGCGGGGGCTTCATCACCGGCCCGGACGGCCGGCGGTACCCGCTGGTGGTCCCGGTGCTCTCCACCGACCAGGGCCCGGTGCTCGCGGCCCGCACCGGCGACCGGACGGTCGACGACCTCGACGGCCGGGACAGCGGCTGGCACACGCTCACCTCCCAGCGCGGCATCGACCTGTTCGGCGAGCGGACCGACACCTTGGAGAAGGTCATCACCGGGCTCGGTCCGCGCCCCGGTGGCAGCGGACCCGACGTGGCGGCCGGCCGCCCGGTGGGCGCGCCGGAGGACATCTACGTGCTGCCCGACGGTCGGCCGGTGCCCGCCGGGGCGAGCCGGGCGGACCGCTCCTCCGGCGGCCTGCAGCTGCTCACCGACAGCGTCCGGCCGATCGCGGTGACCCAGCGCCTCGACGACAACCAGGCGCACGCCTACCACGTCACCTACCAGGAGAACGACGACGGCCGCCGCCGGGCGCTGCTCAACACCTACGACGTGCTGCACGACGCCGAGGGTCGCGTCGACGTGCGCTGGTCGCGGTCCTACGTCGACGCCGGAGGCGACCTGGTCCAGGTGCCGGTCCGACAGCACCACCAGCGCCCGGCCCTCGTCCCGGAGCACTGACCTCGTGGTGGAGCGCCGCGGGCGGCTGGGCGGCACTCCGTAGACTTGGCCGGTCATGCATCTTCCTGGTGAGCGCCCATGAACGACGGTCCCCTGATCGTCCAGTCCGACAAGACCCTGCTGCTCGAGGTCGACCACGAGCTGGCCGACGCCTGCCGCAAGGCGATCGCGCCGTTCGCCGAGCTGGAGCGCTCCCCTGAGCACATCCACACCTACCGGCTGACACCTCTCGGCCTGTGGAACGCCCGCGCGGCTGGGCACGACGCCGAGCAGGTCGTCGACACGCTGCTGACCTTCAGCCGCTACGCGGTGCCGCACGCGCTGCTGGTCGACATCGCCGAGACGATGGCGCGCTACGGACGGCTCCGCCTCGACAAGCACCCGGCCCACGGGCTGGTGCTCTCCAGCACCGACCGGGCGGTGTTCGAGGAGGTCGTCCGGGCCAAGAAGGTCGCCGGCATGCTGGGCGAGCGCCTCGACCCGCTGCCCGACACCGAGGGCAGCGTGGGTGTGCACCCCAGTGAGCGCGGCAACCTCAAGCAGGCGCTGCTCAAGCTCGGCTGGCCGGCCGAGGACTTCGCCGGGTACGTCGACGGCGAGGCGCACGCGATCGACCTCGTCGAGGACGACTGGACCCTGCGCGACTACCAGCGCCAGGCGGCGGAGTCCTTCTGGCACGGCGGCTCCGGGGTCGTCGTACTCCCCTGTGGCGCCGGCAAGACCCTCGTCGGCGCGGCCGCGATGGCCCGGGCGAGGGCCACCACGCTGATCCTGGTCACCAACACCGTCAGCGCCCGGCAGTGGAAGCACGAGCTGGTCAAGCGCACCTCGCTGACCGAGGACGAGATCGGCGAGTACTCCGGCTCGGTCAAGGAGATCCGGCCGGTCACGATTGCGACCTACCAGGTGCTGACGCACCGGCGGAAGGGCGTCTACCCGCACCTCGAGCTGCTGGACGCCCGCGACTGGGGCCTCATCGTGTACGACGAGGTGCACCTGCTGCCCGCACCGATCTTCCGGATGACCGCCGACCTGCAGGCTCGCCGCCGGATCGGACTGACCGCGACCCTGGTCCGCGAGGACGGCCGCGAGGGCGACGTGTTCAGCCTGATCGGGCCCAAGCGGTACGACGCACCCTGGAAGGACATCGAGGCGCAGGGCTGGATCGCGCCGGCCGACTGCGTCGAGGTGCGCGTCTCGCTGCCGCAGGGTGAGCGGATGGTCTACGCCACCGCCGAGGCCGACGAACGCTACCGGCTCGCAGCCTGCACGTTCGCCAAGACCCGGGTCGCCGAGCAGCTCGTCGAGCGGCACCGCGGCGAGCCAACCCTGGTGATCGGCCAGTACATCGACCAGCTCGACGAGCTCGGCGAGCACCTGGGCGCCCCCGTCATCAAGGGCGACACCAGCGTCAAGGAGCGGGAACGGCTGTTCGAGGCGTTCCGGTCCGGTGAGATCGACCTGCTGGTGGTGTCGAAGGTGGCCAACTTCTCCATCGACCTGCCCGAGGCCGCGGTGGCGATCCAGATCTCCGGGTCGTTCGGCTCCCGCCAGGAGGAGGCCCAGCGGCTCGGCCGGCTGCTGCGGCCCAAGCAGGACGGCCGGACGGCCATCTTCTACACGATCGTGTCGCGCGACACCGTGGACGCCGACTTCGCGCAGAACCGACAGCGCTTCCTCGCCGAGCAGGGCTACGCCTACCGGATCGTCGATGCCGGGGACCTGTTGGAGGAAGAAGCCGACTGAGACGCCTGCCGGCGGCGCTGACCGTCTGCTGGACCGTCTGCTCTGGGGGCTACCTGCCCGGGTGCTGGGCCTCCATCAGCCGCTGCTGCAGGCCGTCGGGCAGGCCGCGGGGAGCAGCCGGGGCGCCCGGGACGTCCGGCTCGACCGCCGGACAGGTCAGGTCGGCGCCGCGGAGCGGCCGGCGCGGCGGCGCCGTCCCGTCACGGAGGTAGGCCGCGATCGCGTCGTCCACGCAGGGCACCCCGCTCATCGAGGAGGCGTGCGTCGTACCGTCCCGGCCGGCGATCAGCCGGGCACTGGGGAAGCGGTCCCGCACCCGGAGAGCGCCGGAGTAGGGGGTGACGGCGTCCTGGGTCTCGTTGACCAGCAGGATGGTCGCCCGCAACGCCCCATCGACCGGCCCGTCGACCGTCGCGTCGAGCGGCTCGCGGTGCGGCGCCGGCCAGGCGCGGCACGGGGCGTCGTACCAGACCTTGCTCCAGGCCAGCAGGGACCCACGCTGCCCGGGCGCCGGACGCGGCGGCCGCCGGGGCCAGGCGTGGTCGGTGCACCGGCTGGCGAGCCGAGCGGCGTAGTTGTTGTCGTCGATGCCGTCCTCGGCGAGGAATTCGCGCAGCAGCGGCCGGCCGTTGCCGTCGCGGACGAGAGCCGCGTAGGCCCGCCCGAGCCGCTGCCACGACGCCACGGTGTAGCTCACCGGGAGCAGGGCGTCGGTCAGCTCGTCGGGACCCAGCCGGCCGCCGGCGGCCGGCTGCCGACCGAGCCGGCGCTGCACCTCGACGAAGTCGGCGCGCACCTGTTCCGGGTCGCCACCGAGGCCGAACGCCCGCGGATGCGCAGCCAGGTAGTCGAACCACCGATCGCGGTTGCGCTCCAGCCCGCGCAGCTGGGCCCGGTCCGCACGCTGCCGGGTGCGGGTGGGGTCGACCACCCCGTCGAGGACGAACCGGCCGACCCGCTGGGGGTAGCGGCCGGCGTAGACCTCGCCGAGCAGGCTGCCGTAGGAGAAGCCGTAGAAGTTGAGCTTCGAGCCGGCAGCAGGTCGGTCCTGGGCGAGCGCGGCGCGCAGGCTCTCCATGTCGCGCACCGTGTCCTGCGTCGTCGTGAAGGGCAGCAGTCGCCGCGCTGCGCTCTGGCCGCACTCCCGGGCGTAGTGCCGGGTGCGCTGGAGCCAGGTGCGTCGCAGCTGCTGGGTCGTGGCGGCGTAGCTGGGGCGGTCGGCACCGAGGAAGTCGTCGTCGCAGTGCAGCGCCGGCTCGCTGGCCCCGACGCCACGCGGGTCGAAGCCGATCCAGTCGTAGGTGTCCCCGACGCCTTGGGGCAGGTAGTCGGCCACCGCAGGCATCCAGGTGCCGCTTCCTCCCGGCCCACCGGGGCTGGTCAGCATGATCCCCTGGTAGTCGTCGGCGAGGCTGGAGTGCGGACGTCGGGTCACGGCCAACGTGATGTGCCCGCGATCGGGGTGCGCGTAGTCGAGCGGCACCCGCAGGCGCGCGCACTCGAGGGTGTAGCTCTGCAGGAAGGGGTCCGAGCAGGCACGCCAGGCGCTCAGCGACACCCCTTCGCCGGCACCGGTCGGATGCGGGGCGGTGCCACCGCTGCTGCGCCCCTGCGCGGCAGGGACCACGCCGAGGAGGGTCCCCAGGAGTGCACTCACCAGCACGGCGGCGTGCAGGGCCGGGCGCTTCAAGGCGGGACGTCCTCCGGGAGATCGGTCATCGGGCGAAAATCAATATCGCACGAATGTATCCAGTTGGTAACCTCTCCGGCCCACCACCCCCAGCCGCCCCGCGGAGGTCCTGTCATGCCCGCAACCGAGTCCACCGAGCTCGCCGCGGAGCAGGAACACCTTGCCGAGGCCCGGTCGGCGCTCTCCCGCATGCGGGCGCGCGCCGAGGCGCTCGACGCCGCCGCAGCCGGCGACTGGGTGAGCCGGCAGTTCCTCGAGTCCAGCTTCGCCGTCCGCCGCAAGGCGCTCGCCGACGACCCCACGGTGCCGCTGTTCTTCGGCCGGCTGGACTACCTCGACGCCGCGGCGCCCAACGCTGGAGAGTTCGCCGGCGAGACCTTCCACGTCGGTCGCCGGCACGTCTCCGACGAGGAGGGCGAGCCGATGGTGGTCGACTGGCGTGCCCCGGTGAGCCGGCCGTTCTACCGCGCCTCCCCACGGGAGCCGATGGGACTGCGCCGCCGGCGCCGCTACGGGTTCGTCCGCGGCACGATGACGGCCTACGAGGACGAGTCGCTGTTGCCCCACGACTCGACCGCGGAGTACTCCGCGATCCTGGAGGCGGAGATCGAGCGGCCCCGGATCGGGCCGATGCGCGACATCGTGGCCACGATCCAGCCCGAGCAGGACCTGATCGTGCGGGCCGACCTGTCCCGGTCGGTCTGCGTGCAGGGCGCACCCGGCACCGGCAAGACCGCCGTCGGGCTGCACCGGGCGGCGTACCTCCTCTACGCCCACCGCGACCAACTGCAGCGGCAGGGCGTCCTGGTGGTCGGGCCGAACGCCTCGTTCCTGCGCTACATCGGCGACGTGCTGCCGGCGCTCGGCGAGATCGACGCGCGCCAGACGACCGTCGAGACGCTGGTGCTGCACTCCCTCACCTCCCGGCACACCAGCGCGGCGCTGCGTCGCGAGGACGCTGCCGACGCTGCCGCGGTGAAGGGCGACGCCCGGATGGCCGAGGTCCTGCGGCGCGCGCTGTGGCGCCACCTCGCCGACCCGGCGGAGGGGCTCGTCGTCCCCCGCGGCTCGGCCCGGTGGCGGGTGCCGACCCACGAGGCGCAGGAGGTGGTCGCCGAGCTGCGGGCGCGGGGCGTCCGCTACGGCGCCGGGCGCGACATGCTCGCCCAGCGGCTGGCCCACACGATCCTGGTGAAGATGGAGCGGGCCGGTGAAGCACCCGACGACCGGGTCCAGGACGCCGTCGCGCGCAGCCGGCCGGTCAAGCGGTACGTCGACGTCCTCTGGCCGTCCGTCGACCCGGCGCGGCTGGTGCTCCGTGTCCTGGGCGAGCCGGCGTTCCTGGCCGACGCAGCGACCGGACTGCTCTCGACGGAGGAGCAGGCCGCGATCCTCTGGCCGAAGCCCGGTCGGGCGCCCGGATCGGCACCGTGGTCACTGGCAGACGCCGTCCTCGTCGACGAGGCCGCTGACCTGGTGCACCGCACTCCCTCGGTGGGCCACGTCGTGCTCGACGAGGCCCAGGATCTCTCCCCGATGATGCTGCGAGCGGTGGGGCGCCGAGCCTCCACCGGGTCGGTGACCGTGCTGGGCGACCTGGCGCAGTCGACCACCGGCTTCGGCGTGGCCTCGTGGTCGGACGCGCTGGACCACCTCGGGAAGCCCGAGGCCGTCGTCGACGAGCTCACCCGGGGATTCCGGGTGCCCGGCGAGGTGATCGAGTACGCCGCCCGGCTGCTGCCGCAGATCGCGCCGGACCTGACACCACCCGTCTCGGTACGACGCGCTCGCGGTGAGCTCACGATCACCCGGGCCGACGACCCGCTGCGCGCACTGCCGTCGGCGTTGGCGTCGCTCGCGGAGAAGGTCGGCTCGATCGGCGTCATCGTCCCCGATGCCTCGGTGGCGCAGGCCTCCGCCACGCTCGCGCAGCTGCCGCACGTGGTGCTCGGCGCGAGCGTCGAGCCCGACGACGAGGTGGAGTTCGACACCAGGGTCGACGTGGTCCCCGCGACCCTGGCCAAAGGCCTGGAGTTCGACCACGTGGTGCTCGTGGAGCCCACCGCCATCGCGGACGCCGAGGTGTCGGCGCTGATCGGGATGCGCCGCCTCTACGTGTGCCTGACCCGGGCCGTCACCTCGTTGCTGGTCCTGCACTCGCGGGAGCTGCCGGAGCCGCTCGCCCCCGAGCGCGCGCCCGCACGCGCCGCCGGATGAGCGCCGGCACCCGCGTCAGCGGGACGCGCGGAGCCACTTCCCCAGCTCAGCGTCGGTGAGGAGCTCGCGCGCCTGCTCCTCGAGGTCGTCGTGCACCAGGACCCGCATCTGGATGGCGCCGATGGAGCCCTCCATGATGCTCATGTTCCGGTCGGTGACCTGATAGGGAATGCCCTCGCCCGCGAGCAGCCCCTCGATCACGGAGATCAGACCGAGATCGTTGCTTCGCACCAGCTCTGCCACACCGCTCATCGCCTCCCCGTCGGGTACGTCGATGCTAGCCCCCGGCGAGGCGAAGTCGGACGGATCAGTCGATCGGGATCCCGAGCGAACGCATCAGGGCGTCGTCAAGCAGCATCCGCCAGGAGCGCACGTAGTCCAGGCCGACGTACGCCTTGTCCCAGGACCGGTCCGGTCGCACCTCCTCGGCGAGGGAGAACTGCCGCACCCCGGCACGGACCAGCCAGGGGATCTCCTCGGTCGTCAGCCCGCCGGAGGCGAGCAGCAGCCGCGCCACGCGAGGGTCGGCCCGGGCCCGGTCGGTCAGCTCCTCCCCGCCGATGTCGAAACCACGCGTGGAGCCGGCCGATGCCACCCCGTCGAGGGCCGGCAGGGTGAGCACGTCGCGCCACGCGCGGTCGACGTGCAGGGCGGCGTCGAAGCCGCGGTGAAAGCTCCACGCGGTGCCGAGCTCACGTGCCAGCTCGGCGCACGTGGCCCGGTCGATCTCGAGGTCGTCGTCGAGGAAGCCGAAGCAGAAGCCGGCGGCGCCGAGCTCGCGGAAGGTGCCGGCCAGCTCGACGTACCGGCGGAGGTCCTGCGACGTCGTCGCGTAGGACGGGCCGGCGCGGAGCAGGACGCGCACGGGCAGGTCGGTCTCGCGGACGACCGCGGAGACCTGGGCGGCCTCCGGGGTGCGCCCGCCCGCTCGCGGATCGGCCAGGAACAGCAGCCGGTCGGCACCCCCGGCCGTCGCTGCCTCGGCGTCGCGCGGGTGCAGGACGACGACCTCGAGCAGCGCGCTGTCCTCGGCGGATCCGGGGTCGGGTTGGGGCGGTGGAGTCACAATGGCCATCGTGGCACCTGACGATCCCGTGACCGAGGCACGAGCCCTCGTGTTGCACGACCTGCAGACCACCGGCGTCGCCAACGCGGCCACGGTGTCGCTGCTCGAGGACGCCGTCTCCCAGCGTGGCTGGTGGCTCGAGCAGTGGGCGGCCGGACGCGACTTCGTGGTCGGACTGGTGGCCCAGGACGTGCAGGACGGGCTGCTGGAGAGCAAGGGCCGCTGGCCCCTGTGCCGGGCCTGCCAGGCGGCCGATCCGCACGCGCTGTACGTCGACCCGGACCTCGGCGGCCCGGACCCGCACTGGGTGTGCGAGGAGTCGGGGACCGTCGTCGCGCCGGTGGGCGGACTCTGACTGGCTGTGTCGCGGTGATCGTGCCCGCCTCGACCCACACGACTGCCTCGGACGCTCCCGCCGGCTGGCGAAGTCGTTCGAGAACACCACCACGTCAGCGACCGGCTGGCTCCAGGTTGCCTGCACCGTCACCACGCTGCGCCACCTGTCCCGGCAAAGGGCCCGCCCGTGCCCAGCCGCGCTCGCAGTCAGACCGACCACCCTCGCCGAGCGCGCGCAATGCGGCAGAAGCGGGCGTTCGATCTGTCGGGTCTGCGACCTAGGCTCAGCTTGTTGCGTCGCGGGGGATCAGTCTTCTGCGCTGGTGACCGGTGGTGTTTGTCGCCGGAAGTCAGCGAACTCGCAGCGTTCTTCGAGCGGGCGCCGGTTCGGGCTTGATGGCGCGGGTGGCGATGTAGCCAGGCATGTACCGGGCGGTGGCATCCGCGTGGTGCGGGGCTTCGTCCAAGTGGGTCAGGGTGAAGCCTGCCGCGAGCTGGCCGCCGATCTGCTCGGTGAGTGAGTGGCTGTATTCGATCGGGCCGGTCCCATACGAGCGCTGCCGCTCGGCGTCTGGGAGATCAAGGCTGCTGAACGGGAGTTGGTGGCGCACGATGAGCTCACCACGCTCGTCCAACGCCGTGCTGTCGAAAATGAAGATGTCAGGGTTCAGGAAACCGGCCATCATGATCCCGCCCGGTCGCAGCACCCGGAATGACTCCCGCCAGACCGGTGCAAGATCAGGGCAGAACACGTTCGACACCGGGTTGAAGACGACATCGAAGCTGGCATCGGGGAACACGCTCAGGTCGCGCATGTCGCCGAGCACGGTACGGAGGGCCAGTCCCTCGCGGGTGGCGACCTCCCGGTCGCGGGCCAGTTGCCGCGGCGAGTTATCCAGCACCGTCACGGCCGCGCCCGCTGCCGAGAGCAGCGGCCCCTGCTGCCCTCCGCCGGAAGCCAGGCACAGTACCTCGGCGCCGACCAGTTCAGCCGGAAGCCAGTCGCGCGGCACTGCCTGGTAGCCGATCAGGACGACGGACCAATCGCCGGCCCGTGCCCGGGCGATGGCCTTCGGCCCGACCGGCTGGGTCCATTCGTTACCGTTCTCCACCTCGCGGTCCCAGGCGGCACGGTTATACGCCACGGGATCAAAGCTGTCCCTCACAACGGCGAAGCCTAGGGGCTGACACAGCGGCACCCAATGCGCGCGGGGTCCCGCAGGCGGCGAGCGGAGCGGGTGCTCTGCGCGCATGCTCCCTCCGCAGTCCCACGCCGGCCCGGCGCGTCGATTCGGCGTGCCGGTCCCCCAGCAGGAGCTACTCCCCGAGGAAAGGGTTGGCAGTCACGGCATGGAGCTCAGCGCGGCAAATCCGTGCGGGTGCCTTGGCCGGGGAGTCCGTTACATGTAACGTGGTGCCATGGCTGTACGAGAGCGGGTCAGCGCCTACCGGGCTCGGATGCGGGCACGAGGCCTACGGCCCGTCCAGATTTGGGTGCCCGACGTGCGGTCCCCAGACTTCGCCGCTGAGGCTCACCGCCAGTCCGCACTCGTTGCGGCCGCTGACCGCTCGAGTGACGACATGGACTACCTCGAGGCTGTCTCCGACGAATGGGACGAATGAGGCGCGGGGACGTCGTCACCGTCGCCGTCGGTGTCTACGCGAACAAGCCACGGCCGGCGCTGATCGTCCAGGACGACCGGTTTGACGCGACTGACTCGCTGACGGTCTGCCCCTTCACGAGCACTGAGGTCGACGCGCCTCTACTACGAGTGCCGGTCGCTGCGGACGAGGAGAACGGCCTCGATCAGGACAGCTTCCTGATGGTCGACAAGATCACCACTGTCCGACGGAGCAACACACACGCGGTGGTTGGACGGCTCGAGCCAACGACGTTGGTCGAGTTCGAA
>DASTFI010000057.1:0-40694 GCA_035708765.1 Marmoricola sp. | reverse complement strand
GCCGGCGCCGAGACGGTGCACGCGCCGCTGTCGGGCTACATGACCGTCTGGTCGGTCTGTGCCGTGACCGCGCTGGTGGCCGCGCTGGCGCTGCTCGTGACACCGAGGGACGCCTTCCGCGACGAGCACTGATAGACAACGCAGGTGCACGACCTCACCTGGCAGCTCGTCGGTCTGCTCGCGCTCGCCGGTCTCGCCGCCGGGTTCGTCGACGCGGTCGTCGGCGGGGGCGGGCTGATCCAGCTGCCGGCCCTGCTGGTCGGCCTGCCGAACGCGACTCCGGCGAACATCCTGGCCACCAACAAGCTCGGCTCCATCTGCGGTACGACGGTCAGCAGCGCCACCTACTACCGGCGCGTCCGGCCCGATCCGCGAACGTTCCTGCCGCTGATGGCCCTTGCCTTCGTCGGCTCGGCGGCAGGCGCCTTCGCCGGCAGCCGGATCCCGAAGGGCGCCTTCGAGCCGATCGTGCTGGTCGTCCTCGTGGTGGTGGGCGGCTACGTCCTCTTCCGACCGAGCCTTGGCCAGGTGAGCTCGCTGCGGTTCTCCGGACACCGGCACACCCTGGCCGCCATGGGGACCGGCCTGCTCGTGGGGTTCTACGACGGCGCCCTCGGACCGGGCACCGGCAGCTTCTTCGTGATCAGTCTGGTCGGGCTGCTGGGCTACAACTTCCTCGAGGCGTCGGCCAAGGCGCGGCTGGCGAACTGGGCCACCAACCTCGCCGCGCTGGCCGTCTTCGTGCCACAGGGCGCCGTGCTGTGGCGGATCGGCCTGGCGATGGGGCTGGCGAACCTGCTCGGCGGCTACCTCGGCGCCCGGCTCGCCGTCGCCCGGGGAGCCGGCTTCGTGCGCATCTTCTTCATCGTCGTCGTCGGCGCCTTCATCGTCCGCATCGGCGGCGATGTCCTGGGCCTCTGGGGCTGAGTCTCTCCCACCCGTGTCTCCCCAACCGGTGCCCGGAGGTGCGACCATCGACAGGTGGGCGACAGGGGCGGTCGGATCTGGCGGGGTGCCATCGCCTGCTGCGCCGCAGCCGCGGTGCTCGCGCTGGTCGTTCCCCGGCTCGATGGCGGCGAGCCGGGTGCGAGCGGCGGACACGACTCATCGAAGCAGGTGTCGGCCGAGCAGCCGGATCAGCAGGAGGACGCCCAGGTCGTGCTGTTCGGCCACACCCTGCGGGCCCGGCCCTCGGCCCGGCCGGCCCCTGCGCCGTCGCCGTGCACGCACCCTGCGCAGCGCTCCTTCGTGCCCGTCTCCGCCGACGCCACCGACGCGGCCACCGGGGCGGCGGTCCTCGCGCTCCCGCGGGATGCCGCCGGAGTGCCGGGTGTACCGCCCTTGTCCACCTCCGGGAAGAATGCGTTCGCCTGGGACGCCTCCGGTGTCCGGCCCGGCTCGCCCGACGGCAACGTGCTGCTCAACGCGCACACCTGGCCGGACGGCAGCGCGCTGGGCAACCGGCTGCTCGCCGGGCTGGACGTCGGTGAGCAGGTGGTCCTGCACGGCGCCACCGGCGTGCGGCTGTGCTATCGCGTCACCGAACGGGTCGAGGTACGAGCCGACCAGCCGTTCCCGCGCTACTACGGAGTCCCCGGCGGCCCCCCGCAGGTGGCGATCGTGGTGTGCTCCGGCTCGAGGCTCGGCCCGGGACAGTGGACGCACCGGACCGTGTGGTTCGCCCGCCCAGTGGGCTGAGCCGACCGGCAGCGAGCCGTCACCAGCCGCCCGAGGGCGGCCGCGGCGAGCCGGTGGAGTCGTCGTCGCCGGTCGTCCAGGAGCCGCCGGGCGCTGCGGGACCGTTGGGCGCTGCGGGACGGTCCGGGTACGGCGACTGCTGCGGCCAGCCGGGAGCGCTGCCGTAGCCACCAGGCACGCTCGGGTACGACGGCTGCGGCCGGAACCAGGCGCCGGCCCCACCGGTGAACAGCAGCACGAGGACCACGATCGCCGCGATCAGCGTGACGAGCGAGATGCCGGAGGTGATGCCGAGCAGGGAGAACAGGATGGTGAAGCCGCACGAGACGGCCAGGGTGATGCGCGCCCAGTTGTGCCGGCGCAGCACGAGGAAGGCGAGCACGATGGCACAGGCGCACCAGAAAGCCAGCACCACGCCGATGAAGATCATCCCGGCCCGCAGCTCGGACTGGCTCATGGACGGATCCATCTCGGTGGCCATCCCGTCGAACAGGTCCGGGTTGCCCGACGAGGCCAGCGCGATGACCACGATGGCGAAGACCAGGCTCAGCCCGGCGAAGACCCAGGTGACGATCGCCGCGGCCAGGACGCGACCCGGCCGTGCGGTCGGGTCGCCGTAGCCCCCGCTGGAGTAGCCAGGGTTGTGCCCGGCGCCGTACGGCGGCTGTCCCGGGGCCGGCTGGGCGGGGTAGCCCTGGCCGTACTGCTGCTGTCCATACTGCGGCTGCCCGTACGGCTGCCCGTACGGCTGCCCGTACTGGGGCTGCCCGTACTGGCCGGGCTGGGACTGTCCGGCGGACGGGGCCGGCCCCGGGTAGTGCGGCCGGTCGCTCGACGGCTCCGGCCGGTCGCTGCCTTCGGGCGGCTGCTGCTCGCTCATGGCTCCATTCCATCACGCATGCCATGCAAGGCGAGCGCTCGCTGGAGCGACACCGGCGCCGGCTCGTAGGCTGGCGGGACGGAGGTGACAGCGATGGCCCAGCACCGTGGACGTCCCGACCCCGAGCAGTCCGACGCCCAGCGCCGCAACGAGCCCTGCAGCCAGGCCCCCGACCGCTCGCCGACGCGCGACCCGCGCACCGGCCGGGCCGTGGCAGCCGAGCGGATGGCGCGCCAGCACGAGTACGTCGACCAGCAGATCCGCCTGGCGATGCAGCGTGGGGAGTTCGACGACCTGCCGGGGGCCGGCAAGCCCCTCGACCTGGGGGCGCCTCAGGACCGCGACTGGTGGCTGCGCAAGCTCATCGAGCGGGAGCGGATCACCGGCGTGCTGCCGGCCGCCCTGCAGCTGCGCAAGGACGACGCGGAGCTGCAGGGCCAGCTCGACCAGCAGCGCGAGGAGCGGCTCGTGCGCGAGCAGGTAGAGGAGTTCAACCGCCGGGTCGTCGAGGCGCGCCGCCAGCTGACCGGCGGGCCG
The DNA here is from genome assembly GCA_035708765.1 of Marmoricola sp. Classification (GTDB taxonomy): domain Bacteria; phylum Actinomycetota; class Actinomycetes; order Propionibacteriales; family Nocardioidaceae; genus Marmoricola. Next base: position 37,579 of record DASTFI010000057.1, on the reverse strand, counting down.
CCCGTGATCACGCCGACCCGGGACGTCGAGGCCGAGGTGGTCGCCTGGCACGAGCGCCGGCTGGCCCGGCGCCGCGCTGTGGCCCAGCAGACAGGACAGCAGGCCGGACAGCAGGCCGGACGACAGGCCGGACAACAGACCGGACAGCAGGGTGCCGACGCCGAGGATCCGGGCCGTCGGTGGGGCCGTCGGTGGGGCCGCCGCCGGTGGCGCCGCTGACGCGGCCAGCGGAGGCAGTCTCAGGCCTGAGACTCACCACTCCCGCCCGGGCTGGCGGGCGCGTCCGGGAACGGGTTGGCTGGGAGGCATGCGTTCAGCTCTGGTCGTCGCTCCGTGCAGGCCACTGGCCCCGGTGCACGAGGTCGGCCAGCGGCTTGCGCGGGCGACGCGAGGGAGACCCCGCGTTGCCGGTCTGCGGCACCCGGTGGCCCAGGGCCACCGCCCCGATCGGGTCGAACGCCGGATCGATGCCGAACTCCGCCCGCAGGTCGTCGAGGTGCACCGACGGGACCCCGAAGTAGCAGGCGCCCAGGCCCTCGTCGACAGCGGTGAGCAGCACCAGCAGTGTCGCCATCGCCGTGTCCATGTGCCAGAACGGCACCGGCCAGCGGGCCTCGTCGCGGTCGGTCCAGCCCTTGTCGCCCTCGGCGTAGCGGCCCAGGTAGGCGGCCTTGCTCGAGCACGGAACGATGATGACGGGCGCCGTCATCATGCCCGTCAGCCAGTCGTCGGGCTGGTCCCGGTCCTCCTCGTCGGTGTTGACCACCCAGAACCGGCGTACGTCCTGCGGCGTGTCGAGCACGAGGAACGCCCAACCCTGGCTGAACCCGGCGCTGGGAGCGTGCGTGGCGTTGCGCAGCGCCCGGTCCACGATCTCCGGCGCGACCGGACGGTCCGCGAAGGTGCGGATCATCCGGCGCCGGTCAACGACATCCTGGAACTCCACGCGCGGAGCCTACCGAGCGCCCGAGCCTGCTCGCGGCCGAGTGGGCGAGAACGCGTCGACCAGCCCAGCGAGGATCATGGGAGCGAGCATGCCTGACGACTTCGAGAAGATGTGGGCCACCCTGGCCCCACTCGGCCGGTCGGCCCAGAGCGGGGGGTACTTCCGCCAGCCGTTCACCTCCGCCGAGCGGGAGTGCCACGCCTGGTTCGTGGCCCAGTGCGCGGACCGCGGCCTGGAGGTGCAGCAGGACCCCGTCGGCAACACGGTGGCATGGTGGGGCGGCGCGCCGCAGGCCGGCGGCGTGCCGGCCGTCCTGACCGGCTCCCACCTCGACTCGGTGCTCGACGGCGGCGCGTACGACGGCCCGCTCGGCGTCGTGACCGCGCTCGCAGCGGTGGACCAGCTGCGGGAGCGGGGCTTCACGCCGAGCCGCCCGATCGGGGTGTCCACCTTCGTCGAGGAGGAGGGCTCGCGCTTCGGCCTGGCCTGCCTGGGCTCCCGGCTGGCCACGGGCGCGGTGTCGTGGGAGCGGGCCGCCGCCCTCACCGACCGGGACGGGGTCCGCTTCGACGAGGCGCTGGACGCTGCCGGCCATCCCGCCGATCCCGGCCACGTCGAGTGGACCGAGCTGCGCAGCAGGATCGGCTGCTTCGTCGAGCTGCACGTCGAGCAGGGTCGCGACCTCGTCGACCGCGAGCGGGCGATCGGCGTCGCCAGCGCGATCTGGCCGCACGGCCGCTACCGCTTCGACTTCACCGGCGAGGCGAACCATGCCGGCACCACCCGGATGGAGGACCGGCACGACCCGATGCTGACCTATGCCATGACCGTGCTGGCGGCCAACAAGCAGGCGCGACTCGGCGGGCAGCGGGCCACCTTCGGGAGGATCGACGTCGCGCCCAACGGGACCAACGCGGTGCCGTCCCGAGTCACCGGCTGGCTGGACGCCCGCTGCGAGTCCGAGGAGGTGCTGGCCCGCTTGGTCGCCGAGATCGAGCGGCAGGCGGGCGACCGGGCTGACCGGGACGGCACCTCGCTGCAGGTCACCGCCGAGTCGGTCTCGCCGTCGGTCTTCTTCGACACCGCGCTGGCAGCCCGGCTGTCCGGTGTCCTCGCGGACGCTCCGGTCATCCCGACGATGGCCGGCCACGACGCCGGCATCCTGTCTGCTGCCGGCGTCCCGACCGCGATGCTGTTCGTCCGCAACCCGACCGGGGTGTCGCACTCCCCGGCGGAGCTCGCCGAGACGGCCGACTGCCTGGCCGGCGTCGACGCCCTGGCGACCACGCTGGCGGAGCTCGCCGGATGACCGCCCTGCACCTCGAGCACGCCCTCGTCGACGGGGTCGTCGAGCCGGACGTCGCCGTGACGACCACGGACGGCATGATCACGGCGGTCGGACGGGCAGGTGACCGGGCGGACGCGACCTTCGTCGCAGGCCTGACGGTCCCGGGACTGGCCAACTGCCACTCCCACGCCTTCCACCGCGCGCTCCGGGGGCACACGCAGACCGAACGAGGCTCGTTCTGGACCTGGCGCCAGCAGATGTACCGGATCGCCGAGGAGCTCACGCCGGACGCCTACTTCGAGCTCGCGCGGCGCACCTATGCCGAGATGGTCGCCACCGGCATCACGGCGGTGGGTGAGTTCCACTACCTGCACCACCAGGCCGACGGATCGCCGTACGACGACCCCAACGAGATGGGCAGGGCGCTGCTCGCTGCCGCCGACGAGGCCGGGATCCGGATCCGGCTGCTCGACACGTGCTACCTCGCCGCCGGCATCGGCCGGGAGCCCGAGGGCGTGCAGCGGCGGTTCTCCGACGGCGACGCGGACCGGTGGGCCGAGCGGGTCGAGGCCTTCGACGACGAGCGCGTGGGGGCGGCGATCCACTCGGTGCGGGCGGTGCCGCGCGACCAGCTCGGCACCGTGGCGGCGTGGGCGCAGCACCGTGGCAAGCCGCTGCACGTGCACCTCTCCGAGCAGGTGGCGGAGAACGAGCAGTGCCTGCAGGCCTACCACCTCACCCCGACCCAGCTGCTCGCGGAGGAAGGGGTGCTGGGACCGCTGACCAGCGCCGTGCACGCCACCCACCTCACCGAGACCGACATCCGCCTGCTCGGCGCGAGTGGCACGTTCGCGTGCTTCTGCCCCACCACCGAGCGTGACCTGGCCGACGGCATCGGCCCTTCGGTCGCCCTCGCCCGGGCGGGCTCCCGGCTCACCCTGGGCTCGGACAGCCACGCGGTGATCGACCTGTTCGAGGAGATGCGTGCCGTCGAGATGCACGAGCGCCTCGCGACGCAGCAGCGCGGCCACTGGTCGGCCACCGAGCTGCTCGCCGCCGCGACGTACGACGGGCACGCCTCGCTCGGCTTCGACGACGCGGGCCGGATCGAGGTCGGCCAGCGCGCCGACCTCGTCACGATCGACCTGCACTCGTGGCGCACCCGGGACACCGGCGCGAGCCCGGAGACAGTGGTCTTCGCGGCGAGCGGCGCCGACGTGACGCGGTCGTGTGCTCGCCCTCGCGGCGAGAGCGACCACCTGAGCACCCGACCGGAGGGGGAGCGATGACCAGCGTGCTGTTCGGCGACATCGGCGAGCTCGTCACCTGTGCCGTCCGGCAGACCGAGGGCGCGCAGGTGCAGCACGACGCGGCGCTCCTCGTCGAGGACGGGAAGGTCGCCTGGACCGGCCCGCGCTCCGCGGCACCGGCCGCGGACTCCTACGTCGACCTCGGCGGTCGGGCCGTGCTCCCCGGTTTCGTCGACTCGCACGCGCACCTCCTCTTCGCCGGGGACCGCGCCGAGGAGTTCGCCGCCCGGATGGCCGGGGAGCCCTACGCGGCCGGCGGCATCCGCACCACGGTGGCCGCGACCCGCGCGGCCACCGACGAGCAGCTCACCGCCAACCTGGCGCGGTTGCTCGCTGAGATGGCCCGCCAGGGCAGCACCACCGTGGAGGTCAAGAGCGGCTACGGCCTCACCGTCCACGACGAGGCGCGAGCGCTGGCGATCGCGCGGGCCTTCACCGAGGAGACCACCTTCCTGGGGGCGCACGTGGTGCCGCCGGAGTTCGCCGGCGACCCCGAGGGCTACGTCGACCTCGTCACCGGGCCGATGCTGGAGGCGGCCGCCCCACACGCGAAGTGGATCGACGCGTTCTGCGAGCGCGGTGCCTTCGGCGCCGACCAGGCCCGCACGGTGCTGCGGGCCGGCATCGCCGCCGGGCTGCGGCCGCGGCTGCACGCCAACCAGCTCGGCGAGGGCCCGGGCGTCCAGCTCGCCTGCGAGCTCGGCCTGGTGGCCGTCGACCACTGCACCTACCTCAGCGACGACGACGTCACCGCGCTCGCAGAGACCGGCACCGTGGCGACCCTGCTGCCGGGCGTGGAGTTCAGCACCCGGCAGCCCTACCCCGACGCTCGCCGGCTCCGCGACGCAGGCGTCACCGTGGCCCTGGCCAGCGACTGCAACCCCGGCTCCTGCTTCACCAGCTCGCTGCCCTTCTGCATCGCCGTGGCGGTGCGCGACATGGGGCTCACCCCGACGGAGGCGGTGTGGTCGGCCACCGCCGGCGGGGCCGCCGCCCTCGGTCGCGACGACGTCGGCCTGCTGGCGGCCGGCACCTCGGCGGACTTCGTCGTGCTCGACGCACCCTCGCACCTGCACCTCGCCTACCGCCCCGGCGTGCCACTGGTGCAGGAGGTCTGGCGGGCCGGCCGCCAGCTCTGACGTCTCGTCGCGGAGCTCCAGACCTTCCCCCGGCCTTCGCATACTCCTAGTATGCGTCCATGAGCAGCCACGTCGATCCGCGCACCGAGGCCCGCTTCGAACGGATGCGACCGCTGGGCGCCGGCTCCACGCCACGCGTCTCCGGCGACCAGCTGCCGCCCGGCCCGCGCTGGCCCGGTCTGCTGCAGAGCATCGGGCTGCTGCGCTTCCGACACCAGTTCATCCCGTGGCTGCACCGCAGGTACGGCGACGTCTTCTCCATCCGGATCCTGCCCGAGGGCCGCTGGCTGGTGGTCTTCCACCGGCCGGAGCACGTGCGCGAGATCTTCGCCGGGGACCCGTCGGTCTTCCACGCCGGCAAGGGCAACGCCATCCTCGGCCCGGTGATGGGGGAGCACTCGCTGCTGCTGGTCGACGGGAGCAAGCACAAGCGCGCCCGGCGGCTGCTGATGCCGGCCTTCAACGGTCACGCCCTGCGCGGCTACGAGGCGATGGTCACCGGGCTGGCGAAGACCGAGCTCGGCTCGTGGTCCGGCGGCGCACCCTTCGGGTCGCTCGAGCGGATGAACGCGCTGACCCTGGAGATCATCCTCCAGGTGGTCTTCGGGGTGACCGAGGAGGCGCGGCTGGCCGAGCTGCGCCCGCTGGTCGACAACACGGTGAACGTCTCCCCCGTGGTGTTCCTCGGGTGGGGCTTCCCCCGACTGCAGGGCCTGGGCCCGTGGCGCAAGGCCTTCCTCAACCAGGCGGCGTTGGACCAGGTGATCTACGCCGAGATCGCGGAGCGTCGCCGGGCCGCCGACCTGGCCGACCGGACCGACGTACTCTCCCAGCTGCTGAGGGTGCGCGACAGCGCGGCCGACGGCGGGACCGATGGCCCGGACGACGGCGCGGACGATGGCCCGGACGACGGCGGGGCCGACATCGGCCTGACCGACGAGGAGCTCCGCGACCAGCTGGTGACGCTGCTCCTCGCCGGGCACGAGACCACGGCGACCGCTCTGGCCTGGACCCTCCACGAGCTCGGCCGGCACCCGGCGGAGCAGGCAAAGGCCCGGGCAGCGGCCGAGACCGGCGACGACGCCCATCTCGAGGCCGTGCTCAAGGAGTCCCTGCGGCTGCACCCGGTCATCCCGATGGTGGTGCGCCACCTGATGGCGCCCGCCACGGTCGGCGGCATCGACCTGCCCGCCGGCACCAACGTCGCAGCCTCGATCATCCTGGCGCACGCCGACGAGGCGGAGCACCGGGAGCACCAGCGCTTCCGCCCCGAGCGGTTCCTCGAGGGTGCGGTCGCGACGAACACCTGGATCCCGTTCGGTGGGGGAGTACGCCGCTGCATCGGCGCGGGCTTCTCGCTGATGGAGGGTGTCGCCGTGCTGCGCGAGGTCCTGACCAGCTGGGACGTCGCGCTGCCCGAAGGAGCGCCCCCCGAGCAGCCCAAGGTCCGCAACATCACCAGTGTGCCCAAGCGCGGCGCCCAGGTCGTGGTCACCCCCCGATAGCGGACCCTTACCGATCCGAGGACCGGGTACAGCCAAGAGGCTGACAAGGGAGGTCGTCGTGCGGCGCTGGTACAAGGACGCGGTCATCTACTGCCTGGAGGTGGACACCTTCCAGGACTCCAACGGCGACGGCTGCGGGGACCTGCGCGGCCTGACCAGCCGCCTGGACTACCTGGCCCGGCTCGGCGTGACCTGCCTGTGGCTCAACCCCATCCATCCCTCACCGCTGCGCGACGACGGCTACGACGTCGCGGACTACTACGCCATCGACCCACGCCTCGGATCGCTCGGCGACTTCGCCGAGCTGGCCCAGGAGGCACAGCAGCGCGGCATCCGGCTGATCCTCGACCTGGTCGTCAACCACACCTCCGAGGAGCATCCCTGGTTCGTCTCGGCCCGCGAGGGACCGGGGTCGCCGTTCCACGACTGGTACGTCTGGAGCGACACCGAGCCGCCCGACCGCCGTCAGGGCATCGTCTTCCCGGGTGAGCAGGAGGAGACGTGGAGCTTCGACGAGCAGGCGCAGAAGTGGTACTTCCACCGGTTCTACAAGTTCCAGCCGGACCTGAACTGGTCCAACCCCAAGGTCCGCGAGGAGATCCGGAAGGTGATGACCTTCTGGCTGCAGGCCGGTGCCTCGGGCTTCCGCATCGACGCCGCGCCGTTCCTGCTCGAGCAGGTGCAGGCCGGGATCGACCCGGCGCCGCTCGACTTCAAGATCCTCGACGAGTGGCGTGAGGACGTGCAGTGGCACGCCAAGGACGCGGTCCTGCTGTGCGAGGCGAACGTGTCCCACGACGAGCTGGTGAAGTACTTCGCCGCCGCGGCCGAGGGTCCGAACGACCGGGCGCACATGATGTTCGCCTTCCTGCTCAACGCCAACCTCTGGCTGGCCCTCGCCAGGTCGGACGCCGAACCGCTGATCACCTCGCTCCAGGGCCTGCCCAAGCTGCCCGCGATGGGGCAGTGGGCCACCTTCCTGCGTAACCACGACGAGCTCGACCTGAGCCGGCTGACCGAGGAGCAGCGCGGCGACGTGATGGCGGCGTTCGCGCCGAAGCAGGACATGCGCCTCTACGGCCGCGGCATCCGCCGCCGGCTCGCGCCGATGATGAAGGGCGACCGGCGGCACATCGAGCTGGCCTACGCCCTGCAGTTCGCGCTGCCGGGCACACCGGTGCTGAGGTACGGCGAGGAGCTCGGCATGGGGGAGAACCTGCACCTCCACGGCCGGGACGCCATCCGCACGCCGATGCAGTGGCAGGCCGGACCGACCGGTGGCTTCACGAGCGCGCCGCCGGACCAGCTCGTCCAGCCGGTGCCGACCCGGGGCACCTACTCCACGCGCCGCGTCAACGCCCAGGACCAGAGCCGGGACGCCTCGTCGCTGCTGCGCTGGTTCGAGCAGCTGATCCGGGTGCTGCGGGAGTGCCCCGAGATCGGCAACGGCACACCGTCCGTCGTCGACGTGCCGGCGCCGCGTTCGGTGCTGGTGCACCGGTTCGACGCCGACGGCGGGGCCATGCTGCTGCTGCACAACCTCGCCGACACCGCGGTGAGCGTCGACCTGGCGTCGCTGGGGTCGGTGCCGGACGCGTGCGAGGTGTTCAGCGACGGTCCCTACGGGCCGCTCGGTCGTCGGCTGGGCGACCTCGACCTCAACCCCCGGGGCTACCGGTGGATCCGGCTGCACCGCGGGCTGGTGCCCCAATGAGGGTGCCGGTGAGTGTCCGGTGAGAGCGCCCGTGAGTGTGCCCGTGAGTGTGCCGGCGAGCCTTGGTGCAGCGGCAGGTGCCGAGGGTCAGGCCACGAAGATGCAGAACGGGTGCCCGGCCGGGTCGGCCAGCACGTAGAGCGGCTCCTCGGGGTCGTCGGTCCGGTCGAGCAGCAGCCTGGCGCCGAGCGACTCGGCGCGGGAGCGCTGGCGCTCGAGCTCCTCGCGGCTCGGGACGGTGAAGTCGAGGTGCAGCTGCATCGGCACGTCGTGCTCCGGCCAGGTGGTCGGCTCGAGCCTGTCGACCTGCTGGAACGCGAGCTGCCGGCTCCCGTCCGTGTCGGTCAGCACCAGCCAGTCCGCGTCGTCGGTCGCGTCCTCGTCTCCGGGCCGGTAGACCAGCCCGAGGAGCTCACGGTAGAACTCCGCGAGCCCGCGGACGTCGGTGGTGTCGAGCACGGTGTGCAGCAGACGCGGGTAGTCGGCCATGGCGGTCCTCCGATCGGCACCATCATCCGCGAAAACCGGTCGCAGAAGGCGCCACGGCACCGGACAATCTTCCTTCGTGACGATCGCCGACCGGTTCCGCAGCCTGCGGATGGACGTCACCCCGCTGCGAGAGTCCCGCGACTTCCGGCTGCTGTTCACCGCGGGCACGATCTTCTACCTCGGCGCGATGATGAGCTACGTCGCGATCCCCTACTCGCTCTACCACCTCACCGGCTCCAACTTCGCGGTCGGCATGGTGGGCCTGGTCGAGCTGGTGCCACTGGTCGTGTTCGGGTTGTACGGCGGAGCGCTGGCCGACCACGCGGACCGGCGCCGGATCCTTGTCGTGTGCGGCTCCGTCGAGGCGCTGCTGACCGTCGTACTCGCCCTCAACGCGCTGGCCGACCAGCCGCGCGTGTGGGTGATCTACGTCGTGGCGGCGCTGCTGGCCTCGACCACCGGGCTGCGCCGGCCGTCGAAGGAGGCGCTGCTGCCGAGGACGGTCCGGCACGACCAGATCGCTGCCGCCAACGCGCTCGACAGCTTCGGCACCCAGGCCGGGGTGCTCGTCGGCCCGGCCGTCGGCGGGATCATCCTCGCCCACGCCGGACCCGTCTGGTGCTTCGGCGCCAACGCGGTCGCGCTGGTGTTCGCCGTCTTGCTGTTCGCGCTGCTCCGGCCCTACCCGCACGCCGGTGAGACCGAGCCGCCGTCGCTGCGCGGCATCGGCGAGGGGCTGCGCTACGCCATGGGCCGGCGCGACCTGCTCGGCACCTACCTGGTCGACATCGCCGCGATGCTGCTGGCGATGCCGGTGGTGGTCTTCCCGGCGCTCGCCACCGAGGTCTTCGAGCAGCCGCAGCTCCTCGGCCTGCTCTACAGCGCCGAGACCGTCGGCGCCGTGGTCGCCACCGTGCTGAGCGGCTGGACCGGCAGGGTCACCCGCCACGGACGGGCGATCGTGGTGGCCGCGACGCTCTACGGCGGATGCATCGCCCTCGCAGGGTGGGCGCCGGGCATCTGGCTCTGCATGGTGTTCCTGGCACTGGCCGGAGCCGCCGACATGATCTCCGGCGTCTTCCGCGCGACGGTGTGGAACCAGACGATCCCCGACCACATGCGCGGCCGGCTCGCGGGCATCGAGATGCTGTCCTACTCGCTGGGTCCGATGGGTGGTGACGTCCGCGCCGGCTTCGTGGCGGACGCGTGGTCGGTGCGTGGGTCCGTCGTCAGCGGCGGACTCGCCTGTGTCGCCGGGGTGGCCCTGACCGCCGCGTGGCTGCGGGACTTCTGGTCCTACGACGCCCGCACCGACGCGCACGCGATCGCCGAGCGCGAGCGCCGCTCTGCCGAGGCGGATCCGGCCGCCACGTAGGCTGCCGGCGTGAAGCTCGAACGCAAGCACGCCGTCGTCCTCCTCGCGATCGCCGCCTGGAACGTGCTCACCTACGCGCGGTTCACCAAGGCGCTGATCGACACCGAGGAGGACCGTCCGACCGGCTACTTCGTCGCCCACGGCGTCCTGATCGTGGTCAACGTGCTCATCGCGATCGTGCTCGGCCGGTGGGGGATCAAGGCACTGCGCGAGACCCGCTCCTCGACCCCGGCTGGATAGTTCGCCGCCGATGGCACCGCTGCGGACCGGCCGGAGGGTGCTGAGGGCGGCGAACTATCCGGCTGCCAGCAACCCGTGCACGCCGAACGCCGACGCAGCGGTCCCGCTGAGGAGGGCGGTACGACGCCAGCGCCGGTCGAGCAGCGCGAAGCCGAACGCGGTCGTGGCGTGCAGCAGGTCCGCGGCGGCGCCGAGCCGGACCAGGCGCTCCTCGGGCCGGGCGGCGAGCACCGCGCCCTGGACGACGTGTCGTGCGCCCAGCACTCGCAGGACCCCGCGCGACCGGGCGGTCGAGTCCTCCCGGGTCGCTGCGAGGACCACCTGCGGAGCGGCCACGAGCGTGATGCCCCAGCAGCTGCGGACGAGCGCTGCGCGGTTCACTTCTTGGTCCCCTTCCGTGGTGACCTGCGGTCGGACTTCTTCCTCGACGACGACTTCGTCGCCGTCCCGTGCGGCTTGCGGCCCTCCTCCGACCGGCGGTGGATCGGGCCGTGCGGATCGGCCAGGTTGAGCGCGGTGTTCACCAGCGGCACGTGGGAGAAGGCCTGGGGGAAGTTGCCGACGAGGCGGTTCGCCTGGGCGTCGTACTCCTCGGTGAGCAGGCCCAGGTCGTTGCGCAGGCCCAGCAGGCGCTCGAAGACCTCGCGGCCCTCGTCGACCCGGCCCTGCAGGATGTAGTTGTCCGCCAGCCAGAAGGTGCACGGCAGGAAGGCCCCCTCGCCGGGCGGCAGCCCGTCGACCGACTCCGACGAGGCGTCCATGGAGTACCGCTGCACGAAGCCGCCGTCGCACAGTTCCCGTTCGATCGCCCGCACGGTGCCCTTCATCCGCGGGTCGTCGGCGGGCAGGAACCCCACCTGCGGGATGAAGAGCAGGGCCGCGTCGAGGTTCTTCGACCCGTAGTACTGGGTGAAGCTGCGCCTCCGGCCGTCGTACCCCTGGTCGCAGACCTCGTCGTGGATGTCCTGGCGCATCTGCTTCCACCGGTCGAGCGGACCGTCGAGCTCGAACTCCTCCACCCCCTTGATCGCCCGGTCGACGGCGGCCCAGGCCATCACCTTGGAGTGGGTGAAGTCGCGGCGGGGTCCGCGCATCTCCCAGATGCCGTTGTCCGGGGCGTGCCAGTTGCCCTCGAGGAAGTCCATCAGCACCCGTTGCACCTCCCAGGCCTGCTCGTCGGGAGCGATCCCGTGCACCCGCGCCTGGTGCAGGGCGTCCATCAGCTCGCCGTACACGTCGAGCTGGTACTGCCCGGCAGCCGCGTTGCCGACGTGGATCGGCCTGGAGTCGGCGTACCCGCTGAGCCAGTCGAGCTCGAACTCCGGGAGCCGGCGCTCCCCGTCGACGCCGTACATGATCTGCATCTGGCGCGGGTCGCCGGCGAGCGCGCGCAGCAGCCACTCCCGCCAGGCGACCGCCTCCTGCTCGTAGCCGTTCTCGACGAGGGCCATCAGGGTGAAGGTCGCGTCGCGCAGCCAGCAGTAGCGGTAGTCCCAGTTGCGCGCGCCGCCGAGCTTCTCCGGCAGCGAGGTGGTGGCGGCTGCGACGATGCCTCCGCTGGGCGCGTAGCTGAGCGCCTTGAGCGTCACCAGTGAGCGGACCACGGCGTCGCGGTAGTCGCCTTCGTAGGTGCACTGGTCGGCCCACCGCTGCCACCAGCGCTCGGTCTTGCCCAGGGCCTTGTGCGGCTCCTGGAGCTTGGCCTCGTCCTGCCGTGGACCGGCCCAGCTCAGCTGGAAGCTGACGCTGTCGCCCTCGTCGACGGCGAAGCGGGCCCGGCCGGTGGCGTCGTCGAGGTCCCAGTCGACCTCCCCGTGCACGGTGATGGCGTCCGGACCGGCGATCGCCCGGAAGGTGCGCCCGTCGGCCCGGATCAGCGGCGTCACGTGTCCGTAGCCGTAGCGGATCCTGAGCTCGGTCTCCATCTCGACCCGGCCCTGCAGCCCCTGCACCTGGCGCACCAGCACGGGGTGTGCGTCGTTGCGGATCGGCATCGCGTCGACCACCCGGACCATGCCCTCGTCGGTCGCGAAGTCGGTCTCGAGCACCAGGCTGTCGCCCCGGTAGCGACGGCTCACCGCCCGTCCGCTTCGTGGAGCCAGCAGCCAGCGGCCGTTCCCCGGGTCGCCGAGGAGGGCGGCGAAGCAGGCGTCGGAGTCGAAGCGCGGCAGGCACAGCCAGTCGATCGAGCCGTCGTAGCCGACCAGGGCGGTGGTGTAGGTGTCACCCAGCAGTGCGTAGTCCTCGAGCCGCAGCGCCATCTCAGTGCGCGCGCTTCCCGGCGAGCGTCCCCACCACTGCGCCGCCCGCGGCGAGGGCAGCGGCCGCGGCGCCCAGGAGGCCGTGGTGCTGGGAGGCCCAGACCTGGAGACTGCGCGACGTCGAACGGTCGTCGAAGCGGCCGTGGGCGCCGAAGTCGTGGCCGTCCTCGCCGTCCGCCGGCTCCCACAGGTTGGCCGGCTGCTCGGGGGACCGCTTCTGGTCGGTCTGCTGGGACTTGAAGCCGGTGCGGGCGAGGTAGCGATCGAGCAGCCCCGGGGCGACGGCGTTGGCCACAAGGGTCCCGACCGTCGAGCCGCCGACCCAGTACTCCCGCCGGCCCGGGCGGTCCGCAGCATGCACGAGGGCCTGGCCGGCGACCTCGGGCTGGTAGATGGGCGGCACCGGTTGCGCGCGGTTCGGCAGCCGGGAGAGCACCCAGTCGAACTGCGGCGTGTTCACCGCCGGCATCTGCACCATGGTGACGCTGATCGGGCTCTTCTCGTGGAGCAGCTCGCACCGGAGTGCCTCGTTGAACCCCTGGATCGCGTGCTTGGCGCCGCAGTACGCGGTCTGCAGCGGGATGCCCCGGTAGGCCAGCGCCGATCCGCACTGGACGATGGTGCCCCGGCGTCGCGGCTTCATCCGCTCGAGCGCGACCATCGTCCCGTAGACGAAACCGAGGTAGCTGACCTCGGTGACGCGCTTGAACTCCTCGGGCTTCACCTCGTCGAACGGGGCGAAGACCGAGGTGAACGCGACGTTGACCCAGACGTCGATCGGCCCGAGCTCGCGCTCGACCCGGTCGGCCGCGGCGACGACCTGGGCGTGGTCGGCCATGTCCGTCGGTACGGCGATCGCCGTACCCCCGCCGCGCTGGATCTCGTCGAGCGCACCGTCCAGCCCGGCCTGCCCGCGGGCGAGGAGGGCGACGCGGTCGCCACGCGCGGCGAACAGCTTGGCCGTGGCCCGACCGATCCCGCCGCTGGAGCCGGTCACCACGACGACCTTGCCCGAGGCGGGCCCGGGGGAGGACCCGGAGGCGTGCCGGGATGCTTGCGCAGGCGCAACGGTAGTCATGCCTGCGCAGTGTCCCGCGCGCCCCCCGCCCAAACGTCGTACGACGCCCTCCTGGCCCTAGGCTCGGTCGGGTGAGCAGGAAGATGCCCCGCGGACGGTTCGCCGTCAGCCACGAACGTGCCCACGAACTGGCCCGGGTGAACGGGGCCAATCGGGTGCTCTACTTCCTGTTGCGCCTCGTCCTGGTCCCGGTGACGCGACTGTTCTTCGGCCTCACCGCCACCGGCACCGAGCGCATCCCGGCGACGGGGCCGGTCGTCATCGCGCCCAACCACAAGAGCTTCTGGGACGCCTTCTTCATCGCGGCGGTGGTACGACGACCGGTGCACTTCATGGGCAAGGCGGAGCTGTTCGAGGGTTGGCGGGGCCGTCTCTTCGTCGCGCTCGGCGGGTTCCCGGTGCGCCGTGGTGACTCCGACGAGTTCGCCATCGACACCTCGCGGGCGATCCTCGAGCGCGGTGAAGTGCTGGCGCTCTTCCCGGAGGGCACCCGGGTGCCGGACCCGGACCGGCTGGGTGTGCCCCGGCGGGGAGCCGCCCGCCTGGCCATCGAGACCGGTGCGCCGGTGGTCCCGACCGCCATCACCGGGACCGAGAAGCGCCGCTTCCACCTGCCGCGCCGGGTGCGGATCGCCTTCGGCGAGCCGGTGCCGGTCACCGACCTCTCGCCGACCCCCGAGCACGCCGGCCTGCTCACGCAGCAGACCCTGTGGCCGACGATCTCCGAGGAGTACACCCGGCTCAAGGCCGCGCCCGGGGTGGTCGCCGCCGGCCTCGCCGCAGCCGGGCTCGGCTACCTCGTCGCCCGGCGCCGCCGGCGCTGACGAGCTCGGCGGAGGTTCCTCAGCCGAGCCGCTCGCGCACCTGCGCCTCGGTGAGGCCGTAGTCCTCGAGGGCGTAGTGGTGGCGGGGAGCGCGCGCACCCGAGCGGGACTCCGCCAGCTCGGCCGCGACGGCCGACCGGACCTCTTCGCCCCAGGGGAGCCCGGCGGCGGCGTACACGCCCTCGACGGTGCCGACCGGGTCGGCGACCAGGTCGGCGTAGTCCACGTCGACGAAGCCGTCGGGGTGGTCGGCCCGGGCCTTGCGGTAGGCGTCGTACTCCCGGCCGAGGAGGTCGAGCTGGGTGCGCCCGATGGTCTCGCCGACGAAGGTGGTCGACGTACCCCGGGTGGACGCCTCCGCGAGCGAGCACATCGACGCGACACAGGTGACCGGGTCGCGGTGCGTCACGACGACGACCGCGTCCGGGTGGACCTCGAGCAGGGTGTCGAGGGCGATCAGGTGGCTGGGGTTCTTCAGGACCCAGCGCTTGCCCGGCTCGTTCAGCCCGATCAGCTGCAGCAGTCGCCGGTGGCGGCGGTACGCCGGGCCCCAGTCGGCGTCCTGCAGCCAGCGGGAGTACGCCGGCACGTGCGCCTGGGTCTCGAAGGCCACCGACGTGCCGGCCTGCTGGAGCAGCCGCCAGCACTCCTCGTGGCTGGCCGCGTCGGAGTAGTGCAGCCCCGCCAGCTCCGGGTTGGCCTCGTGGAAGGCGTGGTAGCCGGCCTGCATCGCCGAGAAGATCGGGTCGTCGTCCCACGTCTCCCGCGCCGGCCGCGGCTGCGGGAGGTCGGCCAGCCACTGCTCGAGTCCCTGGTTGCCGGGGTCGGCGGTGAGCAGCCGCTGGAGCAGGGTGGTGCCGGAGCGGGGCAGGCCGGTCACGACGACGGGCCGGTCGACGGGAACGTCGGCGTACGCCGGGTTGGCGGCGAAGCCGTGCTCCGACAGCAGCCGTGCGGCGAGCAGGCCCTTCACGCCGCCGCGCATCCGGTGGTTGCCCTCCGGGGTCAGGCCCGCCGCCCCGGCGTAGTCGTCGAGCAGGACGCGCAGCCCCTCCTCGTGCTCGTCCCCGCCGAAGTCCGCCAGCCCGGTGGTCCGCCTTGCGGCCTCGGCGATCTCCTCGAGGCTGCCGACCGACTCACGGGTCCGCGTCATCGCGACGTCCTGCGAGCTGGCTGCTGGGGCGACCACACCGCAGGACGTTGCCGCGGACGTCCTGCAGGTTGGCCGTCGGGGCGACCACAGTGCAGGACGTCCCGGCGGGCCGAGGCGCGCTCAGTCGTCATGGAACTCGCCGCAGTCGACGTTGAGCATCGTCCCGGTCACGGCGGAGGCCAGGTCGGAGGCGTAGAACAGGGCCGCCCGGGCGACCTCGTCCGGCGTGGCGAGCCGCTTGAGGTCGGTCGGCTCGGCCTTCTGGCGGTAGATCTCCTCGTGCGTCGTACCCGCCTCCTGGGCCAGCCAGTCGAAGTAGGCCTTGTTGACGTCCTCGTAGATGTAGGACGGCGCGATGCTGTTCACCCGGATGCCGCGCGGGCCGAGCTCGGTGGCCAGCGACGAGGCGAGGTGCGCCAGCGTGCCCTTGGAGAGCTTGTAGCCGGAGTACTCCGGCTGGGAGCTGTGCACCACGCAGGAGTTGACCATGATGATCGAGCCACCGGGCTTCTCCGGTGTCGCGGCGAGGGCGTCGGCGAAGAGGGCGGAGAGCCGCAGCGGCGCGAAGACGTTGGTCTCCTGGGCCGCCCGCAGGCTGTCGAGCTCGAGCGTGGTGATCGGGTCCATCGGCGGGATCCCGAAGGCGTTGTTGACCAGGCAGTCGACCCGGCCGAACTCCGCCAGCGCCGCGTCGACCAGGCGGACGCGGGCTTCCTCGTCGGTGATGTCGGTGGGTACGACGAGCGCGCGGCGCCCGTGCGATCGGACCACCTCGGCCATCTTCTCCAGCCGACGCTCGGTGCGCGAGACCAGCACCAGGTCGGCGCCCATCCGGGCGGCTTCCTCGCCGAGCGCCCGGCCCAGCCCGGGGCCGACTCCGGAGAGGACGACCACTCTGTCGTGCAGCAACCCGCTCAACTGATCATCCTTCTCGCGATGCCGACCTGCCGCGCCTCGATCCGGGCGGCGTACTCCTCGGCGGTGACGGACTGGTCGAAGGGCAGTAGCGACGCGACCGACTCGAACGGCACCACCTCGACGCTCGGCCCGTCCTCCGCACCGAGCGGTCGCGCAACCCGCTGCCAGCGCAGCATCATCACGCCCTGCGGGTGCCCGGTGGTCTCCAGCCAGTTGGCGACGCCCGGGTTGCGCTCGCTGATCACGTAGCGCAGCTTGCCGTCGGGATCGACGTGGGACTGCGCGCGGGTGAGCGACGTCTGGTGGTGCTCGTAGTCGGTGGAGACGTACCACCGGGAGCCGATCTGGATCGCCTGGTAGGGCGCCGCGTCGCACACCGGCACCGTGACGACCATCGCCTGGTCCGGCTCCAGCGCGTAGTGCCCGATCGAGCTGAACTGCGACGCCAGCCCGCCGGGAGTGGCCGCCGGCACGGTGAGGGTGTTGACCGGCTCCTTGTAGGTGAACCACTCCGGGAAGGCGAACCAGGTGCGGATCCGGCCGGTGAGCATCTTGGCGGCGACGCCGTACCGCTTGGTCACCCGCTCCGGTGACAGGGGACCGCGAGGCTGCCCGGCCGTGTCGAGACGCTGCAGCCGGAGGGTGCCGCGCTCCTCGGCGTTCCAGTCGTCGTACACCTCGCGGATGATCAGCGTGGCGCCCTTGGCCAGCCCCAGCCCCAGCTCCGGGCCGAAGCGCCACGCGAACGACCCGTCGGCGGCGACGTGTCCACCGTGGAGGGCGAGCTCGCGGTCGTCGAAGGCGACGACGGTGTTCGGTGCGCCGGTGTCGGAGTAGCTGCCGTCCATGATCTGGAAGGACAGGTCCGTGGTGGTGCCACGTCGGCCGGTCACGGCGTACGACGCACCGGCGTCGAGGTAGGCGTTGAAGTAGATCGCGTCGGGGTTGTCCAGGCCCTGGCGCGCGTACTGGTGCGTCGGGTTGATCAGCACCGGGTGATCGAGGTCGTAGTCGAACGCCATCTGCAGCGACGAGCGGATCGAGCCGGCCAGGTAGTCCAGGCCTTCGGCGAGGTCCTGCTCGGAGATCGGGAACGGCGGGTTGCGGATCAGCTGCTCCGCCTCGGCGACGGCGTCGCGGAACACTGCGGTGCTCTCGGGCTCCCGAGCCGCTCGTGGGGCGGTCATGGCTGGATGAACTTCTCGGCGTAGCGGTTCAGGTCGTCGACCTTCTTCTGCAGCGGCTCCTCGTCCTGGCCCTTGATGTAGGGCACCCGGAAGCCCACGATGCAGTCGGTCACGCCCTTGTCCTCGAGCCGCTTGATGCCGTCCGCGTCGTAGGCGTCGTAGGAGATGACGTGCACCTCGAAGTCATCCCGGTCGTCGCCCTCCTCGCGGCGGATCTCCGCCAGCCTGCCCAGCAGCCGGTCGAGCTCCTCGCCGTCACCGCCCGCGTGCATCCAGCCGTCGCCCTTGCGGACCGCCCGGCGCAGTGCCGCGTCGGAGTGGCCGCCGACCAGCAGCGGCACCTTCTCCGTGGGCGCCGGGGTCTGCTTCATCGACGGGATCTGGAAGAACTGCCCGTCGTAGGAGAAGAAGTCGCCGCTGTGCAGGCCGCGGATGATGTCGATGCACTCGTCCATCCGCTTGCCGCGCTTCTCCCACGGCACGCCGAGCGCGACGAAGTCCTCGGGCCACGGGGACAGCCCGATGCCCAGCCCCAGGCGGTTGCCGGACAGGAACGCGATCGAGGACGTCTGCTTGGCGACCAGCACCGGCGGCCGGACCGGCAGCTTGAGCACGAACGGCGTGAACCGCAGCGTGGCGGTCACCGCGGCGAGGTGGGTGACCAGCACGAGGGTCTCGATGAACTCCTTGTCCTCGAGGAACTCGCGGTCTCCGGTGTCGGTGTAGGGGTAGCGCGCGTCGGACTCGCGGGGGTAGATCAGCGAGTCGGCCACCGTCATCGACGTGTAGCCGGCCGCCTCGGCCGCCTGCGCCAGCGGCGCGTAGTACTCCGCCCGGGTCATCGCCTCGGCGTAGGTGAATCGCATGCGGACACACTAGAACCTGTTTCAGTTTCCTGCCAGAGTGTGTCCCATGGACCTGCAGGAGCGCCTCCGCGACCTGGCGGACCGCCAGGAGATCACGGACCTGATCACCCGCTACACCCGGGCGATCGACACCGCCGACTGGGACGGCATCGACGACGTGTTCACCCCGGACGCGGTGCTCGACTACCGGCCCAGTGGCGGCCCACGGACGACGCGGGACGAGGCCAAGGCGTTCATCCGCAACCTGGCGGGCTTCGACCGCTGGCAGCACCTGATCGGTCAGGTCGCCATCGAACTGCGCGGCGACGAGGCCAGCGCGACGGCGTACTTCACCAACCCGATGGTCGCCCGGGCGCCCGACGGGACCGAGACGCTGTGGGAGGTGGGCGGCTACTACCACCACCAGCTGCGGCGTACGGCGCAGGGCTGGCGCTCCGTCGAGATGGTCGACGACCTCGTGTGGACCCGGAGCTGAGCCCGGACCCCGCGGGCATGCGCCCACAGCCGTCTCGGCGCTGGCCGGCGGGCGGGCCGGTTCGGAGCCGCCCATTATCCTCGGAGCCGTGCCCCAAGACCAGGATCCTGTGCGCAAGCAGGAGCTCACGGACGTCGCCCTCAAGGTGGCCGGCGTCGTGCTCGGCATCGGCATCATCGTGGGCATCGGCTCGTGGGTGATGGTCAGCGCCCTGGGCCTCGACTCGGGCGGCGACAGCGCCGGCCGGCGCGCCGAGCAGGTCGAGCCGGTCCAGCCGCTGCCCTCGAGCGCGCTCCCGGTCCCCTCGGAGTCGGTGCCGGCCGACCCCAACGGCCAGCCCACGCTGAGCCCGTCGAGCTCGGCACCTCCGAGCAAGGGCATCCAGCTCCACGCCAGCCCGGCCCAGGTCGCACCGATGGAGCGGATCAATCTCACCGGCACCTGGCCGGGCAAGGACAACGTGACCCTGGCCGTCCAGCGGCTCGAGGACGGTCAGTGGTCGGACTTCGCCGGCGTGTCCGCCACCGTGCGCGTCGGCACCTTCGAGACGTGGGTGCAGACCGGGCGTGAGGGCGTGCAGCAGTTCCGGATGTACGACCCCGGCACCGACACCGCCTCCAACGTCGTGCGGGTCACGATCGGCTGACCGGCTCCACGACCTCGAGCTCCGACTGCCGGCTACCCGTCCTGGGTGCCGTCTGCGGCATGCTTCTCGTCGTACCGGTCGAGGGTGGCGTTGACGTCCTCGATGATGGCCACCGCCGTCTCGGCAGCCTTGTCGCCAGCTATGTCGCCAGCCTTGTCGCCGGCGCCGTCCTGGACGTCGACGTCCGCGGTCAGGTAGCGGCCGGCTGTCGGCGCCCACGCGGTGAGGTGGATGTAGTCCGTCCGGCACAGCTGCGCCGGCCCCCAGCCGGTCGGCAGGTCCGGAGTGGTGCACCCGGAGGCGAGCGGGGCGGGGTCCGGCGGCGGAACGCCGTGGTCCTCGTCGACCCGGACACTGATGTTGACCCGGGACTCGGAGTCGTTCACGCTGCAGCTCAACACGGTGCTGCGGCGCTGGTCGCGGTCGACGATCATGTCGCCCCGCACGGTCACGTCGTCGTGGCCGAGATAGGCCTCCACCAGGTCGGCTGACAGGTAGCCGCAGTAGTGGCCGTCCACCACGTGCACGCCTGAACCGTGGTCCGGCTCGTCGTCGTTGCAGCCGGCCAGCACTGCCGCCGCGGCCAGGCTCATGAGGGCGGCCGCCGTGACCCGGCGCGCGCCCGACCTTCGTCTCGGTCTCGCGGTCATGTCTCCCTCAGCCCTGGGTCGCACCGTGGGCCAGCTCCACGTTGAGGATCGCATCCAGCTCGTTGGTCGCCTCGCGGGTCTGGTCCATGATGTCGGAGTAGGGGTTGCTGTCCACCCAGCGGTCCCAGTCGGGGCTCTCCTCCTCTGTCCGGTCCATCCAGAGATCCGGGTCGAAGACGGCCTCGCCGGTGGGTGACTGCTGCGTGATGGAGTCGGGGACGCCGCCGTAGACGCCCGTCGCGTCGCCCGGGTCGGGCTGCTCGCCGAGCAGGTCGTGCTGCAGGAACTCGTTGGCGACGGCGTACTGCAGGCTTGCCCGGACGTCGGTCCGGTAGTCACCGCTCTCTGCCTCGGGAACCTTGGAGATCGCATCCTGCATCTGGCTGATCAGCTCGCCCTTGCCGAAGTCGAGCGTGGTCTCGACAGCAGCCGGCACGCCGCTGAGCAGCTTGCCGGCGCCGGGCAGGAAGCTGGTGCCGAACTCGAAGGCCTTGGCCGCGTAGGCCCTGCGGGTCTGCTCTGCCATCTGCTCGTCGGTGTAGACGTCGTCGGAGGCGTTGATCATGGTGCCCAGCACCTCACCGATGGCACCGGTGTTGAGGTTGATGCCGCTCTGCTTGAAGGTGGCCATGTCGAACGGGCCGTCACCGGTGCGGAAGGTGTCGAGCTTGTCGCCGACCTCGTGCTCGATGCCCGCGTGCGCCACTCCCGCCAGCAGGGTCTCCAGGCCGGTCTTGTCGTCGGTGTGGCCGATCTCTCCGATCACCCGCAACAGGTCCGTCTCGTCGACGTCGAGCCGTGGACCCGACCCGCTGCCGGTCCCGGGTCCGAGCTCGGCGTAGATGTCGTCGGCGTAGCCGGCACCGATCGCGCCGAGCGAGTCGGTCATGTCGGCCCAGACGTGCCACTCGTTGTCCATGTCGCCGTCGAGCGGCCCACCGGCGTCGTCCGTGCCGAGGTCGTCCTTGTCGTCGGTTCCGCTGTTGTCGGCGATGATCTGGAAGACGTCGGTGGCGAGTGCTGCGGCCTCCTTGTCGGTGTAGTCGCCGTGCTTGCCCTCGACGCCGCCGATGGTCGCTGCCTGGAGGGCTTCGCCGAGCCCGTCCCCCTCGTCGCTGAAGTCGCTCTCGGAGAACGTGCGGTGCAGCATGAGGTACTTCAACCGGTCCTCGTCGACGTTGCCGTCGGCGTCGGTGAAGAACCGCTGCGCGCCCTCCGGTGAATGCGCCATGCCGCCGAGCAGGTTGGCCAGGCCGTCGGTCGCGACGCCACCGGCGACGGTGTACTTGGAGTTGCCGTACGCATCGGTCCACTCGGTGATGTCGACCTTGTCGGGATCCCGGATCCAGACACCCGCGTCCTGCGCCCGCGGTCCCCACACGGGGCCGTCCTGGTCGCGCTCCCAGTCGACGACCTGACTGGTCAGGCGGTCGATGAAGGTGGCGTCGAACTTCCCGTCCGGCTGCTCGCCGCCCTCGCGGACCAGGAGCGTCAGCGCCGCGGCGTTCTCCGGGTTGTCGCCATCGGTGATGGCGTCGAACCAGTCGTCGGCGAGGGCCGCCGGGTCGTCGACCGATCGGCTGTACGTCGCCAGCGCGACGCCGGCAGCGTTCAGGAAGCCGTTGTAGACCTCCAGGTCGGGAGGTCCGTCGAAGGAGCGGCCGGAGTAGTCGGTGTCGGGGTTGCCCACGCCGAAGATCTGGTAGTTCAGCTGCTTGATCGCCTCGCCCATCTCGTCGGGAGTGACGGAGGTGTAGAGCTCGGTGGCGAAGGCGTCCTGGTCCTGGAAGAAGGTCATGTAGGCGACCGTGTCGGCGTCGATCGTCTCCAGGTCCTTGATCGCGGTGGCGATCTGGCCCGCGAAGTACTCCTGCACCTCGGGCCGGATCGCCGCGGCCGCCTCCGGCGGCAGGCCGTCCTTGTGGGCCTTGACCCAGTCGATCTGCTCCTGCTTGGTCATCGCGCCGAGCACGGAGGTGTAGTAGGCCTGCTTGTCGGCCGGCGTCAGCTCGAGGCCGGCGTAGAGGACGGCCGCGTCGAGGGGGATCAGCCCCTGGCGGATCAGCTCCCTGACGCGCTTGTTGTCCAGACCGGCCCTGAAGTCGGAGGCGATGGCGTCGGCGTCGGTGTCGAGCTTGTCGAGGGCCTTGTCGTACTCAGGCTGCAGGTTCTTCTTGATCTGCGGCCCCATGTGCGCCTCGGTGACCAGCTTGTCGTCGTCCTTGTCCTCGGTGGAGGCGGCGGCCTGGCCCGCCCAGCGCATCGCCATCGCCAGGTCGGTGCGGTAGCGGTGGTTGAGCCCGTTGACCGTGGTGTCGAAGGTGTCGACCTGCCCGGCGAACCGGTTGATCAGCCCGACGGCGTAGAAGCCGTTGGCCGCCAGCGTCCGGGCCTGTCCCGACAGCTCGTCGGGATTCTTCTGGACCTCGGCGGTGATGGCACCGCTGAGGTCCGCAGCGACGCTCCTGGAGTCACCCTCGAGCTCGTCGGAGAGCGCCTGGATCGTCTTGGCGTCCAGCCCGGGGTCCTCGGCATCCGCACGGATGCTGTCGCCGGTCACGCCCGGGTGGAGGTCCGGGTAGTACTCGAACGGGCCGGGGGTTCGCTCAACCATGGTGCTCTGCTTCCGGTGATGACGGGGGGAGGACGACGTGCTGCCCGGGCTCAGAGCGCCTTGTTGATGCGGTCCCCGATGCCGGAGCTGTGCGAGATCGGTCGGGCCAGGTCGGCTGCCTTCTCGTTGTCTGCGTCGCGCGCGGTGGCAGCGACGTCCGCGACGTTGTGCCCGCCGCTCTCGAGCTGGACCGGCAGCCTGTTGGCCTGGTCGAGCACGTGCTCGGTGACGAACGTGGCGAGCGCGTTCCTCACCGAGACGTGGCCGACCTTGCCGGTGGCGGAGTCGAGCCCGTTCTTCAGGCCGCGGGCCGCGGACGCCCCGCCCGTGGAACGGCCGGAGATGTTCTTGCCGGTGCCGTGCAGGCCGTCGGCATCCATCCCGAATCCGTCACCGCTGGTGACTCCCATGTGCCCGGGTCCTTCTAGTTGATCGAACGCAGGTTCTTCGACGCAGCGTTGCTGACGTTGGTGATGAACTCGTCGGCGGTCTCGCTGGTGCGGTTGGCGAGCTTGGTGCTGTTGGTGTGCACCTCGTCGGTCGCGTGGCGGGTGCCGGCACGCACGTTGCCGAGCTCCTCGGAGCCGGCGCCGTCTTCGGTCATCTGCTGCAGGAACCCCTGCTGGCGGTCGACGTTGTCGGCAGCGCCGCGGAAGTTGGCGAGGTTGGCGTGCGTGTCGTCGGCGTGCGTCTGGTACGCCGCCCGGTCCACGCGAAGCTTGTCGTCGGACATCGAATCGTTCCCTTCGGTGCGAAGTGCGCTCAGGCGCGGTTGATCTTGCTCTGCAGGTCCATCGCGGCGGTCTCGACGCCGCGCGACTCGCCGGCCTGGGCGTGCGCACCGGACTCCTCGTGGGCAGCGGTCTGCTTGAGGAAGCGGGTGCTGTTGTCGGCGTTGGTGTTGTGCAGGTTGGCGCCGGCGGCGATGCTGTTCGCCGTCGCGGTCGAGCCGTTGCCGCCCTGGGTGGCGAGGCCGCCCTTGTTGGCTGCGAGGAACGCCTCGGTGTGGCCGTGCTGCTTCTTCGACATCCCGGCGGAGTTGCCGCCCTCGTCGCCGATGGCGTTGTTCTTCTGCTGGGCGCCGCCGTAACCCTCGGTCAGCGATACGCGGTCTCGTGCAGCCATGTCTGCTCCATCCCTGGTGGCTTCGGTCGAGTGCCTGCCGGGTCAGCCCCGACGGGTTGGAGTAGGGATTCCCTGCCGGGGCTCCTGCCAAACATCCCGACATCGGAGCAGCGCGTCGCCTCGTGGCGAGTCGTCAGGCGCCGGGATCAGGCGCCGGGCTCGTCGACGCGCGCCGTCTGCACCAGGGAGACGCCACCGTCGCGGTCCACGAACATCGCCCGGCCGCGGGGGAGCCGCTGGGAGGGATGACCGCCGACGAGGCGGCCCTCGAGCCGGTCGCCGCTGAACATGAAGCCCGGCGTGCTCAGGTCGATGAGCCGCTGGATCATCGGCTGGAACACCGCCCGCGACATCCCACCGGTACGACGCGCCAGCACGAGGTGGAGGCCGAGGTCGCGGCCCTGCGGCAGCAGGTCGACGAGCGCCAGCAGCGGGTCGCCCTGCGAGGTGGCGACCAGGTCGTAGTCGTCCACGACGACGTACACCTCCAGGCCCTTCCACCACGACCGGTTGCGCAGCTGCTCCGAGGTGACGTCGGGCCCGGGGACGCGGGCGGCGATCGCGGCGGCCACCTCGGCGGCGACCTGGGCCGTCTGCTCGGCACTGGTGGCGTAGGCCAGCAGGTACTCCTCGGGAACCACGTCGAGGAGTGAGCGCCGGTGGTCGACGACCGCGATCCCGATGTCCTCGGGCCGACGGCTGCTGACCAGGTTGTGCAGGACCAGCTTGAGCAGGTTGGACTTGCCGGTCTCCCCGTCGCCGTACACCTGCAGGTGCGGGTCGGCGCCGGACAGGTCGATCTCCGCCGGGCCCAGGTTGAGCTCGGAGATGCCGACGAGCACACCGCGGTCGCCGAGCTCGACGGGCGGCAGGTCGGCCAGCGTGACCAGGCGCGGGAGCACCTCGACACGGGTGACCGCCCGGTCGCCCCACTTGGCGCGGATCTGCTCCACGAGCTCGTCCTGGGCCTGCTCGAGCCCGGCGTCCGTGCCCGGCAGCGCCGGCACCGGCAGCGCTGCCTGGAACAGGTGCGCCTGCTTGCGGGTCCCCGTGGCGCCACGACCGTTCGCCTCGCGCGGGATCTGCTCCACCACGGCACGGTCGAGCTCGGAGTCGAAGGCGTCGTTGAGCCGCAGCTCGAGGCGGCCGCCCATGGAGCCCTGCATGCGCATCCGCACCTGCATCGCCTGGGTGACGGTCACCACGACGTGGATGCCGAAGTTGGCGCCGCGTGCGGCGATGTCGGCGATCGCGTAGTCGTGGTCGTCGTACTCGTCGCGGAAGGACCCCCACCCGTCGACGACCAGGAAGACGTCGCCCGACTCGTCGGCGAACTCGCCGCCGGCGCGCCGCCGCCGGTAGGCCGCCATCGAGTCGACCCCGTGGTCGCGGAACAGCGCCTCGCGCCGGTCCAGCGCGGCGCGGACGTCGTTGACGGTGCGACTGATCCGCTCGGGGTCGACACGGCTGGTCACGGTCGCCACGTGTGGCAGGTCCTGCAGCGCGCCGAGCGAGCCGCCGCCGAAGTCGACGAGGTAGAAGACCACGTCCCCGGGCGCGTAGGCGATCGCCATCGAGGTGACCAGCGTGCGGAGCAGCGTCGACTTGCCGGTCTGCGGCGAGCCGGTGATCACGAGGTTGGCGCCGCCACCGGTGAAGTCCCACTCCAGCGGGAACTGCGCCTGGTGTGCCGGGTCGTCGACGAGGCCGAGGACCGCTCGACTGGTCGTCGGGTCGGCGGTCTCCGCCAGGGTGACCAGGTCGCCCAGGGCCAGTGCGGCCGGCAGCGGCGGCAGCCACACCGGGCGCACCGGGTCGGCGCCCGTCTGCGTGATCTGCTCGCAGATGACGTCGAGGACCGTCTGTGACCCGGGCGTCGTGTCGTGCTCCTGCTCCCCGTCGTGGCCGCCCTCGGCCACCTGCGCGGCCAGCCAGGCGCCCAGCCCGTTGACCGCGACGTAGGGGACCACCGGCACCACGGTCCTGGGCCCCTGGGTGCTGGGGGCGACGTACGGCGAGGACACGAGCGCCGCCTTGAACCGCTCGAAGACCGTGGTGTCGACCTTCAGGTAGCCCGAGCCCGGCTCCGGGGGGAGGTGGTAGGCGTCGGGGACACCGATCGCGTCGCGGCTCTCGCCCTCCGAGAAGGTGCGCAGGCTGATCCGGTAGGAGAGGTGCGACTCCAGGCCGCGGATCTTGCCCATCTCGAGCTTCTGGGTGGCCAGCAGCAGGTGCACCCCGATCGACCGGCCGATCCGACCGATCGCGACGAAGAGCTCGGCGAAGTCGGGCTTGGCGGTGAGCAGCTCGGAGAACTCGTCGACGATCACCAGCAGGTGCGGCAGCGGCTCGAGCTGCTCGCCGGCGTCGATCCGGTCCTGGTAGGCGGTGACGTTGGGCAGGTTGCCGGCCGCCTTGAGCACTTCCTGGCGCCGCTGCATCTCGCCGTACAGCGCGTCGCGCATCCGGTCGACCAGGGTGAGGTCGTCCTGGAGGTTGGTGATCATCCCGGCGATGTGCGGGATGCGCTCCATGGAGGCGAACGTCGCGCCACCCTTGAAGTCGACCAGCATCAGCGCCAGCCGGTCGGGTCCGTGGCCGATCACCAGGGAGCTGACCAGCGTGCGCAGCATCTCCGACTTCCCCGAGCCGGTGGCGCCGACCACCAGCCCGTGGGGTCCCATCCCGCCGTGTGCGGACTCCTTGAGGTCCAGCTGCACACTGCCGCCGTTCTGGCCGATCCCGATCGGCACCCGCAACAGGTCGCGCAGGGCGCGGGGTCGCCAGGTGCGGCCCAGGTCGAGCCGGGCCGGGTCGCGCACCCCGAGGATCTCCGGCAGGCCGACCGTGTCGGTGAGCTCGTCACCGGGAACGTTCTCGATGGTCAGCCGCAGCGAGGACAGCGACCGGGCGACCACGGTCTCGGTGCCCGGCGCCGGCACGTCGAGGCGGAACGGCTCGTCCCGGCCGGACACGGTCGCCAGGGTGCCGTCGTCGGAGAGCATCAGCCGCACGTCGACGGACTCCGGCTCCCGGCGTGGGTCGTCGAGGAGGTTGACCACGTGGACGCCGAGCGCCGCCAGGGGCACCTGGGGGTCCGGGGAGACCAGGTGCCGGCCCGCGTCGAGCCCGTCGCCGTCGACCACCACGACCAGGTGCGAGGCCGGCGCCGCCTGGGCGCCGCGCGAGCGCTGGAACCGGTCGAGGCGGTCGTCGAGGTCGGCGGCGAGCAGCTCGGACAGGGCAGCCACCGAGGTGGTGACCCGCCGGGCCGGCACCTCGCCGTCGAGGGCGGTGGGGTCCTGCACGTGCGGCAGCCACTTGGCCCAGTCCCACTCGGCGGAGACGCCGTCCGCGCGGACCACCGCAAGGGAGAGGTCGTGGGGGCTGTGCAGCGTCGCCAGCTGCAGCAGCAGCGAGGTCGCCAGCGCGCGCCGGTGGACCGCCGCGCCGACGACGCTGAGCTGGCCCGCGCCGCGCAGCGACAGTGTGATCGGCTGGTCGCGCAGCAGCGCGTACCGCTGCTCCAGCTCCTGGGCCGCCTGCAAGCAGACCGGGTCGAAGTCGTTGAGCGGACCGGTGTCGGCCTCCAGGGTCAGCCCGGCGGCCAACGGGACCGCACCGGTGCCGAGCCGGACGCCGAGGAAGTCGGTGTGCGCGAGCCGGCGCTCCCAGCGACGGGTGTCGTCACGCGCGAGGTCGATGAGCTCGTCGGGGCGGGGGAACCGCCAGGCCTGCTCCGCCCGCTGGCCCGCTATCTGGTGCCGGACCCGGTGGCGCAGCGCCTCCACGTAGTCGAGGTAGCGCTCGCGGCCCTCCCGCACCTGGCGCTTGGCGCCGCTGCGCTGGCTGATCATCATCAGCACGCCGATCGCGATGGAGCCGATGAGCGCCAGGAACGCCGCCACCGCGACGATCGGCCGGTCCCGTTGGGTGATGGCGACGGTGACCGACCCGGTGCCGCTCATGATCGGCATCATCATCATGCTCGCCCCCGCCATGGCCGGAGCGGACTGGCCACGCGGCGGCGGGGGCGCGATGGACAGCGGCTCCTGCTCCGCGGCGGGTGGCTCGATGCGGGCAGGTCGCCGCACCAGCGTCGTCGTCATCGGGCCCCCTCGAGCGGTGCGCTCCCGGGCGTCCGAGTCGGCCGGGAGCAGATCACGGGTAACAATAGGCTCGCCGTGGCCGAGCGCCACTCGGGAAGGCCGCAGGGCGACGCTGATGACGTGAGGGGTGCAGATCCGGTGCAGACCGCCTACAGCCGGGTCACCGTACTGACGGCCGGGCGCACCATCGACCTGGCGCTGCCGAGCGCGTTGCCGCTGGCCGACGTGCTGCCCCAGGTGATGCGGTACGCCGCACCGGACGCCTCCGCGAACGGTGGGCCGACGAGCTGGACGCTCGCCCGCATCGGCGGGGCCTCGATGTCGCTGGCCCACACCCTCGCCGAGGCCGGTGTGGTGGACGGCGAGGTGCTGGAGCTGCGCCCCGAGACCGACGAGGTCCGTCCAGCGGTCGTCGAGGACGTCCGCGACGCGGTGGAGGACAGTGTCGACGCGGCCGGCGGAGTGTGGGACACGCCGACCACACGGTCCTTCACGATCCTGGTCGGCAGTGCCGTCCTGGGACTCCTCGCCCTGCTCGCGGTCGGGTCGGACCAGCTCGGTCGAGGCAGCTGGGCCGAGCTGCTCAGTCCGGCCTCTGCCCTGACGGCCGTGGTCGTCCTGCTGCTCGGGACCTGGTGGTCGGCGCAGCAGCGACGCGACGGCGATGCGCAGGTCGCTGCGGCCGTCGCCCTCGTCTGGGCCGCTCTCCTGGGAGCCTCCCTGGGGGCGGGCGCAGACCTGGCGCCGCACCTCGCCCTGGGGCTGGGTGCCGTGCTCGTGACCGTGGCGGCGGGTGTGGCCCGGCTGCTGACCCCCGCCGCGACCGGTCACCTGGCCGTGGCCGCGGTGCTGTTGCTGGCGGGCGTGGTCGCGGCTGTCGCGGAGGGCACCGCGCTGCCGGCGGACCAGGTGCGGCGGGTGCTGCCCGTCCTGGCGGTGCTGGCGCTGGGCGCGCTGCCGCGGGTGTCGCTCTCGGTGGGTGGACTGGCCAGCGCCGACTACCGCGTGCGGCACGTCGGGCGGCTGGACCTGGCGAGCCTGCGGGCGCGCTACCGGGCGAGCAACGCCATCCTCGTCGGCCTGGTCGTCGGCATCTGCCTCGTCGTGCTGTGGACCGGCATCGCGCTGCTGGACACGGGCGAGCCGTGGGACCGGGCGCTGGCCGTCCTGCTCGCGGTCGCCCTGGTGCTGCGTTCCCGACTCTTCTCGCGCACCCAGCACATGCTGGTGCTGCGACTGGCCGGCCTCGGCGTCCTCCTCGTCGCAGCGCTCCGGCTCGCCGACCAGGAGCGCGATCTGCTGCCCTGGCTGGTCGCCTTCCTCGCGCTGCTCCTCGCCGCCGGCATCGGACTGTCGTCGCTGCCGCTCTCGGGCATCTCCCGGGCCCGGCTCAAGCGGACGCTCAACGTCGTCGAGTTCCTGGTCGTCGTGGTGCTGCTCGTGGTCGCGGTCGGCGCGCTCGGCGTCTACGACCTGCTCGGAGGGATGTTCGGATGAGTGACCGCACGGACCACGGCCCGGACCACGGCCCGGAACACGGGCCGGATCAGGGGCCGGCCCGGCCTGCGTCGCCCGACTCGACCGCGGATGACCGGACGGTGGACCCGGCCCTCGTGCGTCGGAGACAGGCAGAGGGAGCCGCCGGGGACCTGGCGCGGATGGGCATCGACCCTCGCTCGCTCGGCCTCGGCGGGCCGGATTCGGGCAGGTCCGCGTCGGGATCGGCAACCCCCGGCGACGGGCTCGGCGACGGGCTCGATGACGGTTTTGACGGCGGCGCGGCAGTCCTGCCGCTGCGGCCCGAGTTCCGCCAGCACCCCGACCAGCCTCCGCAGAGTGCACCGGAGCAGCCGGTCGTGGTCCCTGCCGTCGTGCCGCCGGTGCCGCTGCCCGCGCAGCGACCGGACACCGGCCGGCTCCTCCGGTCGGTGGCGCGCGGCCTGGTCACCCCCGACGGCGCGGTGGCGATGCAGGACGAGCGTGCCCTGGTGGAGTCGGTGCGCACCCGCCAGGCGGACCGCCGCATCGTCACGTTCGTCGCCGGCAAGGGCGGCGTGGGCTGCACGACCGTCGCCGTGGCCGTCGGCACCACCTTCGTCGCCCTGCGCGAGGACCGCTCCGTCGTCGTCGACGTGCAGCAGGGCACCGCCTCGTTGGGGAGCCTGCTGGGTGCCGAGCACCCCACGAGGGTCGGTGAGCTGCTCGTCCGTCACGAGGTGGTCGAGGCTCCGCGCGCTCCGTCCGGGCTCGGCGTGGTCGACGGCGCCGACTGGGACCTCGGGCTCTCGCGCTCCGACGTCGGCGGCGTGCTCGAGCGGCTCGGCCGCGAGACGACCTTCAACCTGCTGGACGCGGGCGACGAGGCCGGCGAAGGTGCGCACACCGCGCTGGCGCGCGCCGACCAGGTGGTCGTCGTGACCGGCCCGGGCGAGGTGGGCGCGGCTGCGCTGGGCTCCGTGGTCGAGCGGGTCCGGCGGGTCAACCCGGCGGCGGCGGAGCGCCTGGTGACGGTCGTGGTCTGCCCCGACGAGGAGAGCCACCGACGCACCGTGCGGGAGCTCGGCCCGGCATCCGGTGTGCCGGCGAGCGGGCCCGTGGTCGTCGTACCCCCCGAGCCCGCGCTGCGCGCCGGTGCGCCCTACGACGCCGCGCACGTGTCCGGCGCGACCCGCGAGGCGGTGCTGCGTGTGGCCGCGCACGTCGCCACGCCTGACGGGCCGAGCGGCCGATGAGCGCTCCACCGGGCCGTTCGACGGAGTCGCCACCGGCGGGGGCGAGCGGGCCACCGACCGAGCGCCGTACTGCCTTCGACACCACTCCCAACGCCGAGCGGTACGTCCTCGAGGCCGACGCGATGCGGCGTCGCCAGCTCCGCTCCGCACTGCTGCACGGCAGCCGGCGCACCTGGCGCGAGCACTCCCGGGCCTGGCCCGCGGTCGTCGTCGGGCTGATCGCGGTCGCCGTGATCGTCGCGGCCCTCGCGGTGACCCAGGCGTTCCAGAAGACGGAGGAGAACCAGCGCGAGCAGGAGCAGCAGCAGCGCCGAGTCCCGTCGAGCGCACCGGTGAGCCCCGGCTCGGACGGGGTGCCGAGCGCGGGCGCCCGCCCGGGTCCATGTGATGCCGGCCTCGTCGCCGCGTAGGTGGGTTGAACGCCCCGCTGAGTGGGGAGAGTGCTCTTGTCGGCGCGGACCACGCGGTGTCCGCCGACAGCCAGACCTGGTTTCGGAAGGCACTCATCCATGGCACAGACCCGGCAGACGCAGGCGACGACCTCCCGGTTGCCGTCGACCCGTGAGTCGCGACCGGCCCTGATCGGGCTGGCGATCGTGCTCATCGTGGGTGGCGCGCTCGCATCGGCCTGGCTCGCGCTGCAGTCCGGTGACCGCGCCTACTTCGTGAAGGTCGAGAAGGAGGTCGCCCAGGGCGCCCGGATCACCGAGGACGACCTCGGCCGGGTCAGCCTCCCGGAGGGCTACCAGGACGCCATCCCGGACTCCGAGGCGGGCAGTGTCGTCGGCCAGTCGGCGACCACCCGGCTGTTGCCCGGCACGGTGCTGATCCCCGACATGCTGTCCAGGGAGGCGGGCGTCGCGGAGGACCAGACCCAGCTCACCGTGCCGGTCGACTCCAGCCCGTTCATCCGCGACCTGCAGCCGGGCGCCAGGCTGGCGCTCGCCGTGGGCGGCTCCTCCGACGGCACCGGTCGGACCGCCGTCCTCGCCGAGCTCGTCTCGGTGGGCCGCGGCGACGACGACGGCGGCCTCACCGGCAGCGGCGCGACCACCATCCCGATCGTGGTCTCCATCGACGTCTCGTGCCTGTCCACGGTGTCCCAGGGCATCGAGGACAAGTCCGTGACCCCGGCCCTCATCGGCAGCGGCGGCGAGAGCGTCGTGCGCGCCACCTGCGGAGGCTGACATGGGGCTCCTCGTCGTCGCCTCCGCCAAGGGCTCACCCGGGGTGACCACCACCGCGCTGCTGCTGGGCGGGCTCTGGCCGCGGCAGTCCGTGGTGGCCGAGTGCGACCCCTCCGGTGCCGACGTCGCATGGCGGATGCCCGCGCGGGACGGTCAGCCGCTGGACCCGCAGACCGGCGTGCTCAGCCTGGTCGCGGCCGGCCGCAAGACGATGCACCCCGGCCTGCTCCTGCAGCACAGCCAGCAGATCGTCGGCGGACTGGACGTGCTGGCCGGGGTCAGCGCTCCCGAGCAGGCCGGGGGCGTCCGTTGGGACGAGCTGGGCCGGCTCCTCGCCGACGTGTCCGGCCTGGACGTCATCGCCGACCTGGGCCGGATCGGCGCGAGCACGCCGCAGAACGCCCTGCTCGCCCGGGCCGCCGCGGTCCTCATGCTGGTGGACACCCTGCCCAGCAACGTCGTGCACCTGCGCGAGCGGCTGACCCGGCTCCGTGGCTCGCTCGGTGGGCCGCTGGCCCCGCCGGTGCACGTCGCGGTGGTGGCGCCGCCGAAGCGCGACCGGGCGGTGCGCGAGGTCGCCGACGCACTGCAGCGCGCCGACGTCGAGGTCGAGGGCGTGCACCACCTCGCCCACGACGTCTCGGGCGCCGGCTTCTTCCTCGGCCAGGTCCGTGGCCGCGCCGACCGCACCGCGCTGGTCCGCTCGGCCCAGCCACTGGTCGCGACGCTCGCAGGACGCACGGCCCGGCACTTCGTCGGGGACGAGCAACCGGCGGCCGGCAGCGCCGCCGAGACCGACGACGCCGGCATCGGACCCGGCGCAGGTGGAGACGCCCGACCTGGCGCCGGGCCGGCTCCGGGACAGCCCGTCGGACAGCCCGTCGGGCAGGACCCGGAGGCGAGCGCATGATCGACCACGACCTCGTCCGGTCGCTGCGCGTGCAGGTCGCCGACCGGCTCAACGAGCAGCGTCGTCGCGACCAGATGAACGGCGTCACCGCGATGACGGCCGACGACGAGCGCGAGTACGCCCGGTCGCTGATCGTCCAGGTGCTCGAGGACCACGCGCGCTACGAGGTGGCGGAGGGCCGTTCCCCGATCTCGCCCGAGGCCGAGATGGAGGTCGCCCAGGCGATCCACTCCGCGCTCTTCGGCGTCGGCCGGCTGCAGCCGCTGCTCGAGGACCCCGAGGTCGAGAACGTCGACATCAACGGCTGCGACCACGTGTTCGTCCAGTACGGCGACGGCCGGGAGGAGCGACACCCGCCGGTCGCGGAGAGCGACGACGAGCTGATCGAGCTGATCCAGGTGCTGGCGGCGCACACCGGGCTCTCGAGCCGGTCGTTCGACTCCGCCAACCCGCAGCTCGACCTGCGGCTGCCGGACGGCTCCCGTCTCTCGGCGGTGATGCACGTGTGCGCCCGTCCCTCGATCTCGGTGCGCAAGGCGCGGCTGGGGCGGGTGTTCCTCGACGAGCTGATCGCGAACGGCACCATGTCGCAGGAGGTCGGGACGTTCCTGCAGGCCGCCGTACGTGCCCGCAAGAACATCATGATCGCCGGCGCCACCAACGCCGGGAAGACGACGATGCTGCGCGCCCTGGCCAACGAGATCCCGCCGGGCGAGCGACTGGTCACGGTCGAGCGGGCCCTCGAGCTCGGCCTCGGCGAATACGACGACCTGCACCCGAACGTCGTCGCGTTCGAGGAGCGGCTGCCCAACTCCGAGGGGTTCGGCGGCGTCACCATGTCGGAGCTGGTGCGCCGGTCCCTGCGGATGAACCCCTCCCGAGTGATCGTGGGCGAGGTCCTCGGCGACGAGATCGTCACGATGCTCAACGCGATGAGCCAGGGCAACGACGGCTCGCTGTCGACGATCCATGCCAACTCGTCGCTGGAGGTGTTCAACCGCATCGGCACGTATGCGATCCAGAGCCGGGAGCGGCTGCCGCTCGAGGCGAGCACCATGCTCATCGCCGGCGCACTGGACTTCGTCGTCTTCGTCCGGCGCAGCAACGACCATGCGACCGGTGGTGCGCAGGTCCGCGTCGTGGAGAGCATCCGCGAGATCGTCGGCCAGGACGGCCAGGTGCTCTCCAGCGAGGTCTTCGCCCCGGACGTTGACGGCCGGGCCGCTCCGCACGCCCCCATCGCCTGCGTCGCCGAGCTGGAGGAGCACGGCTATCGGCCACTGGTCCACGGTCGGTGGGCCTGATGATCGAGCAGTTCCGCCTGCCGCTGGCGATGACCGCGGGCGCGGTCTTCGGCGTCGGCTGCGCGATGGTCGTGCTCAAGGCACACCGCGTCCCGCCCCGCCGGGCCGGTGCGGCACCGCGCCGGCGCCGTACCGTCACGAACCCGGGCCGGCAGGGCCGGATGCTGGCCCTCGGCGTCGCGGTCGGACTGCTCACGCTCGTGCTGACGCGCTGGGTGGTGCTCGCGCTGGTCCTCGGCGCGGTCGTAGCCTTCTGGGACCGGCTCTTCGGCGGTGCCCGCCAGGAGCGCGCGGCGATCGTGCGGGCGGAGGGCCTGGCCGGCTGGATCGAGGCGCTGCGCGACACCATCGCCGGCGCGGTCGGCCTCGAGCAGGCGATCCCGGCCACCGCCGTCAACGCCAGCCCGTCGATCCGGCCCGCGCTGAACCTCCTGGTCGACCGCCTGCGGGTGCGCGAGCCCCTTCCGGACGCGCTGATGAAGTTCTCCGACGACCTCGACGACGCCTCTGCCGACCTCGTCGTCGCCGCCCTCATCCTCAACGCACGGCTGCGTGGCCCCGGCCTGCGGGACGTGCTCAGCGCCCTGGCCAACTCCGCGCGCGACGAGCTCGACGTGCGTCGCCGCGTCGAGGCGAGCAGGCGCAGCACGAGGCGCAGCGTCCAGGTCGTCGTGGGGGTGATCCTGCTGGTCGCCGGGCTGCTGGTGCTCTTCAACCGGCAGTACGTCGAGCCCTACGGCAGCTTCACCGGACAGCTGGTCCTCGCCGGCGTACTTGGCCTGTTCGGTGTCAGCGTGATGTGGCTGCGCCGCCTCTCCGGCGTCTCCGAGCCCGAACGGTTCCTCATCAACACCCCGACCCACCGGGTCAATGCCCCCACGGGGAGTCGGTCGTGATCGGTCCCGTCGTCGCCGGTGCCGCCGTCGGGCTGGGCATCCTGCTGCTGGTGCTGGTCTTCTCGCGACCGGTGCCGGGGGTCACGGCCACCCTGAACCGGCTCGACCGCAGCCGGCCACGGTCGTTGACGGCCAGCGCGGCGGCCAGCGCCTCGGCCGGGATCGACGGCGTCCTGGACGGGCTCCGCGACGGGCTGGGCGGTCGCCTGGAGGCGGCAGCGTCCGGGCGGGGCTGGCAGCTGGGTCGGACCCGGTCCGACCTTGCGCTGATGAACCGGTCGCTGGGCGCCCACCTGGGCAACAAGGTGCTGCTGGCGCTGGCGGCCTTCGTCTGGTTCCCCACCGCGCTCTGGCTCACCGGCTTCGCCAGCAGCCCCACCGTTCCGCTGGTCGCGGCGCTGGCCGCCGGAGCCGGCGGCTTCGTGCTGCCCGACCTGGTCCTGCATCGCGAGGCGGAGGAGCGCCGACGCGACTTCCGCCACGTGACCGGTGCCTTCCTGGACCTGGTCGCGATGAACCTCGCGGGTGGCCGCGGCCTGCCGGAGGCACTGATGGCGGCCTCCTCCTTCGGTGACCACTGGGCGATGGTGCGCCTGCGCCAGGCCCTCTCGAACGCCCGGATCATGGGCTGGACGCCCTGGGACGGGATCGCCCGGCTGGGCCGGGACCTCGGTGTTGACGAGCTGCGCGACCTCGCCTCGGCGCTCGCGCTCGCGGGGGACGAAGGCGCCCGGATCCGCTCGTCGTTGATGGCGCGTGCCGAGAGCATGCGCCGGAAGGAGCTCGTCGACGTCGAAGGCGCCGCCGGCGAGAGCTCGCAGTCGATGCTCATGGCGCAGCTGCTGATGTGTGTCGCATTCTTGGTATTTTTGGCCTACCCGGCCGTGAGTCAGCTCGGGTGAGCCCACGTCATGACTCGGAGGAACCACGCATGCTGGCCCCAGAACTCTTCTATGCCCGGGCAGTCATCACGCTCGTCCGCGGCCGAGCCGAGCAGGCTCGCCGCGAAGGACGCAGCGAGCTCGGTGCGTCAGCCATCGAGTGGGCGATCATCTCAGCCGTCGTCGTCCTGCTCGCCCTCGTCATCGCCAAGACGATCCAGGGTGTCGTCGACGACAACGTCGCCAAGATCGACGAGGGTTCCAACTGACCCGGCGCCGGTGAGCGGCGGCCCCGGTCGACGCGACGAACGGGGCACCAGCGCGATCGAGTTCTCGGTCATCGCGCCGATCTTCCTGCTGCTGATCTTCTCGATCATCCAGGGTGGGCTCTACCTCTACGCCCGCAACACCGCCCAGTCGGCCAGCCGCGAGGGGGTGTCCTACCTGCGCCTGGCGGGCAACAACGCCGATCCGGACGCCTTCATCGACGCCGCCGAGCGGGTGACCGTCGGGTACGCGACCCGGATCGGCCGGCTGCAGCACGTCACGGCCGTGGGCCACATCGACACCGAGACCGGACGCGTCACCATGCTCGTCGTCGGCGAGGTCGTGCTGCCGCTCGGCGGCCGGACCGAGATCGAGCAGACCTCGGCGGCGACGCTGGAGCAGTTCCGGGCCGACCTTCGCGACGGGGAGACGCCGTGACCCGCCGGACCCGCCGGACCAGCCGAACCCGCCGGGCCGCGACCGGGACGGCCAGCCTCGAGCTGGTGATCGTCGCCCCGTTCCTGCTCGCGCTGCTGATGCTCATCATCGCGTTCGGCAGGTACGCCCAGACCGAGAACCTGGTCGACCAGGCGGCGCGGGACGCCGCCCGGGCGGCCACTGCCCAGAACGACCGCTCCGCGGTGTCCGGGATCGTCGACGACGTGGTCGACGAGGCCATGCTCGACGCGCCGCCCTCGTGCCGCACGAGCGCCGAGGCAGACCCACCCCGGATGACACCCGGTGCTTTCGGGCTGCCCGACCCCAACGACCCCATCGCCATCGACTCGGTCTCCGTGACGGTGCACTGCACGCTCGACCTGTCGGACCTGGCCGCACTGCCGCTGAGGTCGGTGGAGGTCGAGCGCACCTTCACCAGCCCGCTCGACCGCTATCGGGGCTACCGGTGAGCGGGCGCAACCGGTGGGGCCGGCGCGAGCCGGACCCGGAGCGGCGCGACCAGCGTGGTTCGATCACTCCCTTCGTGGTGATCGTGTCGCTGGGCATTCTGATGCTGGCAGCGCTGGTCATCGACGGCGGGCGGCAGCTCAATGCCAAGGGCCGCGCCATCGCCTACGCCCAGGAGGCCGCCCGCGCGGGGGCGCAGGCCGTCGATCTCACCGATCCCCGGCTCGACCTCCTCCCGGGGCGTGCGGTCGACGCCGCGGACACCTACTGCGACCAGGCGCGCGCGGCCGACCCCCAGCTGGTGCGTTGCACGGCGCGGATCACCACCGTGCACGACCCGGCCGGCGACTTCCTGGCGGTGCGGGTGACGGCCCGCGTCCAGGTGGACGCGATCCTGCTGGGCATCGTCGACAGGCCGGTCCTGAGGGCCACCGGCCAGGCGCTCGCCAGGCCGGTGAGCGGCATCTCGTCCGCCGACTCGGGCAAGCAGGCCACGATCGGACCGCCCCGGGTCGGGCTGCCCTCGGACATGCCCTACTCCACCGCCCCGCCGGACCTCCCGGGGATCTCGGTCTCGCCGTGCG
>DASTFI010000056.1:0-28497 GCA_035708765.1 Marmoricola sp. | reverse complement strand
GGCGGTCGAGGCGACGGACATCAAGGTGCCGCTGCTCATCGAGAACACCGCCGGCGGGGACAACGCGATGGCCCGCCAGCTCGACCGGATCGCGGGCGTCTGGGAGGCGATCAGCGCCGCCGAGGGCTTCGAGGACGTCGGGTTCTGCCTGGACACCTGCCACGCGTGGGCCGGCGGGATCGACCTGGGCACGGCGGTGGAGAGCATCCGTGCGATCACCGGCCGCATCGACCTCGTCCACGCCAACGACAGCCGCGACGCGTTCGACTCCGGTGCGGACCGGCACGCCAACTTCGGCACCGGCCAGCTGCCACCCGACGAGTTCGCTGCCGTCGTACGGGAGGCGGGCGCGCCGGTCGTCTGCGAGACGCCGGGCGGGCCGGAGGAGCACCGCGCGGACTTCGCCTGGCTGCGCGAACACCTCTGAGGATGGGCACTGTCCGGCGCCGCACGATCCTGCGAGGCGCCGTCGGCGGCCTGGGCACCGTCGCAGCGCTGTCGGCGTGCGGCGCTGGCGAGGAACCCGCCCGAGGGACGAAGCAGCCGGCTCGCACGGTCCGGTCCCGCTACGGCAGTCACCCCGACCAGTTCGGCGTGCTGCGGCTGCCGGCCGTCGCGACCTCCCTCCCCACGGTGGCCCTGCTCCACGGCGGCTTCTGGCAGGACGACTACGGCCTGGACCTGATGGACGACCTGGCGCGGGCGGTCACAGACCTGGGGCATCCGACATGGAACGTCGAGTACCGCCGACTCGGCAGCGGAGGCGGCTGGCCGGAGACGTTCACCGACGTCGCCGACGCCGTCGGCCACCTGCGGTCGCTCTCGACACAGGTGCAGCGCAACGTGGCCCACGAGGTCGTGCTCCTCGGTCACTCCGCGGGCGGCCAGCTCGCCGTCTGGGGCGCCAGCCGGACCGCACGGACCCCTGGCGGCAGGCCGCGCGTGCCGCTGCGCGCGACGATCGCGCTGTCCGGTGTGCTCGATCTCCGCACCGGCGCGAAGGAGTACCTCGGTGGTGGCACCATCCAGGCGCTGATGGGCGGTGCGCCCAGGGAGGTGCCGGAGCACTACCGGCTCGGCGACCCGACCGCGCTGGTGCCGGCCCGCACCCGGGTGTGGGCCGTGCACGGCACCAGCGACATCGTCGTACCGATCGAGCAGAGCAGCGCCTACGTCGCGGCCGCCCGCGAGGCCGGCGGCCGAGCTGAGCTGGTGGAGGTGCCGGGTGAGCACCTCGACCTCATCGACCCGAGCGCGGCGGCATGGGACACCATCGCCCGGCTGCTGCACGGTTGACACACCAGCGTCGCCGACTGGCGGCCCGGACGACGCTCACGTGACAACCGACGGGGGCCCGAGGACGGAAGCACCGGTGGTTAGGCTCGGCCGGGTGACCACCTCCTCCCCCGTCGAGCCCTCCCCCGTCGAGCCCTCCCCCGTCAAGCTCAGCGTCCGGACGATCACGCCGGAGGAGCACCTGCAGTTCCTGCGCACCCGACGCCCTACCGAATCCTGGGCCAGCTTCCTGCAGACCCCGGCGTGGGGCACGGTCAAGGCGGAGTGGAAGGCCGAGTCGATCGGCTGGTACGACGACGGCGCGCTCGTGGGCGCCGCACTCGTGCTCTACCGGCAGCTGCCGAAGGTGAGGCGCTACCTCGCCTACCTGCCCGAGGGCCCGGTCATCGACTGGGCGGCCGACGACCTCGGCGGCTGGCTCGCCCCGATGGCCGCCCACCTCAAGCAGCAGGGTGCCTTCGGCATCCGGATCGGACCTCCCGTGGTCACCCGACGCTGGGACGCGCAGGCGGTCAAGGACGGCATCGCCGACGACGCGGTGACCAGCCTGACGACGCTGCCGCCCACTGAGCGCAGCCAGACGGGCGCCCGCGTCGTCTCCCAGCTGCGCGAGCTCGGCTGGCGCAACCAGTCCGTCGCCGGCGGGTTCGCGGCCGGACAGCCGCAGTACAACTTCCAGATCCCGCTGCGCCACCCCGACGGGACGCCCCGCACCGAGGACGAGGTGCTCAAGGGGATGAACCAGCAGTGGCGGCGCAACATCAAGAAGGCGACCAAGGCGGGCGTCGAGGTGACGACGGGCGACGACCTCGCCGCCTTCCACGAGCTCTACGCCCACACCGCCGAGCGTGACCACTTCACCCCACGTCCGCTCTCCTACTTCCAGACGATGTACGACGCCCTGGGCGCCGAGGAGCCCGACCGGATCCGGCTCTACTTCGCCCACCACGAGGGGGACCTGGTCGCCGCGACGATCTGGATCCGCGTCGGCACCCACACGTGGTACTCCTACGGCGCCAGCTCCACCGAGAAGCGGGACGTCCGCGGATCCAACGCCGTCCAGTGGCGGATGATCTGCGACTCCCTCGCGGCGGGGGCGGCCGTCTACGACCTGCGTGGCATCACCGACACGCTCGCCTCCGACGACCCGCACCTGGGCCTGATCCAGTTCAAGGTCGGCACCGGCGGCGAGGCGGTCGAGTACGCCGGGGAGTGGGACCTGCCGCTGAACCGACCGATCCACAAGGCGTTCGAGCTCTACCTGAAGCGGCGCGGCTGATGAGCGTCGTACTCCACGTCGACGGGGAACGCTGGCGCGCCCACCTGCAGCAGACGCTGGCCGCCGCGCCCGACCTGGTGCCGGTGGCGAAGGGCAACGGCTACGGCTTCGGCAACGGCCGCCTGGCGCGGCGGGCCGGCTGGCTGGGCGTGGACACGCTTGCGGTCGGCACCTACGCCGAGCTCGCCGACGTCGAGCAGCGCTACGACGGCGACCTGCTGGTGCTGTCCCCGTGGCGGGCGTTCGTCGATGGCGCCACGGACGCACTCGGCGACCCGCGGGTGGTGCACACGGTCGGCCGGCTGGAGGACCTGGCGGCGCTGTCCGCCTGCGAGTCCGGCTCGCGCGCCCGTCCCCGGGTGGTGCTCGAGCGGATGACCTCGATGAAGCGGCACGGCCTCAGCGCCCGCGGCCTGCGGGCGGCGGCGGAGCGTCTGGACCACGTGCGGTTCGAGGGCGTGTCGGTGCACTTCCCGCTCGGTGGCCCCGGTGGTGGCGACAACCTCGGTGAGCTCGCGCGGCTGATGACCGACGTCGTGGCGGCCGGGCTCGGCACCGACGGGCTGGTCGTCTGGGTCTCCCACGTCACCACGACGCAGCTCGCGGCCATCCGGCGAGAGTTTCCCGAGGTGCGGTTCCGTCCCCGGGTGGGCACCTCCCTGTGGCTCGGCGACCGCGGCGCGCTGCGGGTCACCGCGACCGTCCTGGACGCGCACCCGGTCGACCGCGGCGAGGAGTATGGCTACCGGCTCCGTTCGGCTCCGCGTGGCGGCACGATCCTGGTCGTGTGCGGCGGTACGGCGCACGGCATCGGCCTGACCGCGCCGACGGGCGAGGCCAGTCTGCGGTCCCGGGCGGCCAGCGTCGCCCGAGGTGGCCTCGACGCGCTCGGCGCGGTCCGTTCGCCGTACGTCATCGGTGGCAAGCAGCGCTACTTCGCCGAGCCACCGCACATGCAGTCGTCCATGCTCTTCCTGCCCGCAGGAGCCGACGTGCCGCAGGTCGGCGACGAGGTCGAGCTGGCCGTGCGGTTCACCGCCACCTCGTTCGACCGGGTCGAGATCTCCTGAAGCGGGGACCGACCGAGCTTGTCCGGACCGGGCTTGTAACGCGCTGTTATGGCGCCAGAGTGCCCACCCGGGCGGGCACTCTGCGGCGCGTACTCCGCGTTACATGCCCGCCAGAGCCGCGCGCCACGTCCCGCACCACCAGCGCGACGAGGTAGAGCTCGGCGCCCACCCGGAGCAGGATGGCCAGGTGGTAGGCCCACACGGGTCCGCCGGCCGCGGGCTCGAGCCAGCCGCCGAGGTAGAGCCAGACGGCGCCGAAGTAGAGCAGCTCGCCGGCCTGCCAGATCAAGAGGTCCCGCCAGCGCGGGCGCGCCAGCACGGCGAGGGGCAGCAGCCAGAGCACGTACTGCGGTGAGTACACCTTGTTGACGAGCAGGAACGCCGCCACGACGAGGAACCCGATCTGCGCCATCCGCGGTCGCGTGGGCGCGCGGATGCCGAGCACCAGGATCGCCACGCAGGCGAGGGCGAACACCACGGTCGAGACGTCGTTGACCACGGCGGTCGGCACGGCCACCCCGTGCTGGGTCAGCACCAGCCAGAGCGAGCCGAGGTCGGCGCCCCGGTCGGTGTTGAAGCGCCAGAAGACCCGCCACGCGTCCGGGCCGCTGATCATCGCGGGGAGGTTCACCAGGAGCCAGGTCGCGACCGCCGCCGCCGCACAGCCGGCGAACCGCAGGAGGCAGGTGCGCAGGTCAGTACGGCGGTGCCGGGCCGCCCAGAGGACGTCGACCAGGACCGCGCCGAGCAGGAACGCCGGATAGAGCTTGGCCGCGGTGCCCAGCCCGATCATCACGCCGGTGAGACCCGGGCGTCCCCTGGCGAACGCCCACAGCGCACCGGCGGTGAACAGGACCGCGAGCAGGTCCCAGTTGACCAGCGCGGTCACCAGCAGCACCGGCGAGACCGCGAACGCGGCCGCCTCCCAGGGCCGCCCCGGACTCGCTCCGGCCAGGAACAGCACCGCTCCGAGCCCGCACAGGAACAGCGCCAGCGCAGACAGCAGGAAGTACTCGTTGACCTCCTGGGCCATCCCGGGCAGGCCCCACAGCTGGTCCGGGTCCAGGTGGCTGCGGATCTCGTACGCCGGGCCGGTGACCAGCGGCCGGATCACCTCCGAGACGCCCCAGGCCAGGTAGGAGATCCCGACGGGGTACTCCATGACCGGGTAACGCCCGTCGTCGGTCGCGTAGGGCCACCGGTGCTCGGCGAAGCCACGCCCGGTGTAGAGGTAGGGGATGTCGGAGTAGCACATCTTCCCGTAGCGCACGTCGGTGTCGGACCAGTGCGTCTCCCCGCAGGGGTACTTCTGCACCAGCGCCAGGGCGAACACCAGGGTGAACAGGGCCAGGAGCACCCGCACCGGCGTCCACCAGCGGTGCGGCCGGGCGTGCTCGCCGGCCGGTCCGCCGACGGCCTCGCTCAGCGACGTGACGACCGGGTCGTCATGCGTCGGCCGCTGCCAGGGTGGCTCGGTCACCCGCCGGAGCCGCTGGGCGTGTCACCGCCGCCACCACCGCCACCACCGCCGCCGCCGTCCGGCGGCGGGCAGTCTGGGTCACCGGGCACGAGGCTGCACTTGCCGTTCTTGGTCGGCTCGGGCGACTCGGTCGGCGAGGGCGACTCGGTCGGCGACGGACTCGGCGTCGGCGTCGGCTTCGGCTTCGGACTCGGCTTGGGCTTCGGGCAGTCCGGGTCCTTGGGGTAGCCGAACTTCGGGTCGCAGGTGCCGTTCTTCGTCGGCTCCGGCGTCACCGTCGGCGTGGGCGGGGGCGGCGGGGGCGGCGTGTACGGCTCGTGGCCTTCGCTGGGCGGCTCGCCCTCGACGAACGCCGGCGGCGGGAACTCCTCCACCGGCATTCCGTCCATCAGCCGGGTCATCAGCGCGGTCCAGGTGGCCGCCGGGTAGTTGGCGCCGAAGTAGCCGGTCGAGCCCTCGTACGGCGGCAGGAAGTCCTGCAACGGCTTGCGACCGTTGCCCCGGACGTACATCACCGCGGTGGCGACCTGGGGCGTGAAGCCACCGAACCAGGAGGTGATGACGTTGCCGTCGTCATCGGTCGCGGTGCCGGTCTTGCCGGCTGCCGGGCGGTCGAGGTTCTGCGCACGCGCGCCGGTGCCCTCCTCGACGACCTGCTGCATCGCATAGCTGACGTCGGCGGCGATGTCCTTGCTCAGCACCCGGTTCTGCTTGTGCAGCGCCTTGTAGAGCGTCTTGCCGTCGCTCTTGCGGGTGACCTTCTCGATGAAGTACCAGTCGTGGTGCACCCCGCCGTTGGCGATGGTGGAGTAGGCGTTCGCCAGTTCCACGGGACTGACCGGCGCGGAGCCGAGCGAGATGCCGCTGGTGGCCTTGAGGGACTCACGGGCCGGGATGCCCATGTCGATCGCGGTCTTGCGGATCTTCTTCGGTCCGCTGTCCATCGACACCGTCATGTCGATGAAGGCGGTGTTGATCGACTCCTCGGTGGCCTTCAGCAGGCTGACCGATGATCCGTAGTCGTTGCCCGAGCCCGAGCCCTCGTTGACCACGGTGCTGCCGTCGGGGAACTCGTAGGGCGAGTTGCCGTCGAAGGTGCTCTTCAGGCTGAACCCGTCCTTGATGCCGGCCGCGAGGGCGAAGGGCTTGAACGCCGAGCCCGGCGAGTCGGTCGCCGTCGCCCAGTTGAGCTGGCTCTTGAGGAAGTCCTGGCCGCCGAAGAAGCCCAGCAGGGCGCCACTCCTGACGTCGACGGAGGCGGCGCCGACGTGCAGGCCCCTGAGTCCCTTCGGGGCGACCTCGTCCACGGCCTGCTTGGCGGCGGCCATCGCCTTGGGCGAGAACGTGGTGACGACCCTGAGGCCGCCGCCCTCGATCTCGCTCTCGTCGAACCCGAGACGGAGCAGCTGCCTCTTCACCATGGTCAGCATGAAGCCGCGCTGGCCGCCGTACTTGTCCTGGTCGTTGTTGCGCGCCAG
This sequence comes from Marmoricola sp., assembly GCA_035708765.1. Classification (GTDB taxonomy): domain Bacteria; phylum Actinomycetota; class Actinomycetes; order Propionibacteriales; family Nocardioidaceae; genus Marmoricola. Next base: position 21,894 of record DASTFI010000056.1, on the reverse strand, counting down.
CCTGGGCAGCTTGCCCGTGAGCCGGGCAGCCTGCTCCTCGGTGATCGCCCCGGTCTTCACCATCCCGTCGTAGATGTAGGCCATCCGACCCTTGAGGGCCTCGCGGGCCGCCTTCCCGTTGTCCGGGCTGAGCGCGGTCGGTGAGTTCACGATGGCGGCCAGCATCACGGCCTGGGGGAGCTTGAGCTGCTTGGCGTGGATGCCGAACCAGGCCTGCGCCGCCGCCTCCACGCCGTACGCGCCCCGAGCGAAGTAGACGGTGTTGAGGTAGCCCTCGAGGATGGCGGTCTTGGAGCGCTCCTGCTGGATCTTCAGCGACAGGAACGCTTCCTTGACCTTCCGCTTCAGGGTGCGTTCCTGGCTGAGGTAGAGCAGCTTGACGTACTGCTGGGTGATGGTCGAGGCGCCCTGGGTCGCGTTGCCCCTGGCGTTGGAGAACGCCGCCCGGAGGATGCCCTTGGGGTCGATGCCCTTGTTGGTCCAGAAGGTCCGGTCCTCGGCGGCGACGATCGCCTCCTGCATGACCTTCGGAACCTCGGTGAGCGGGATCGACTCGCGGTTCTGCACCGCGAATCGGCCCAGCTCGCGCTTGCCGCCGGCGTAGTAGACGCTGGTGGTCTGGGCCTGGAAGGCCTGGTTGGGGCTCGGGATCGTCGTCGCCCGGTAGGCGAAGTAGAAGACCGCCACCGCGATCAACGCGCACACCACGCCGGTGATGAGCAGCCGGCGGAACCACACCCGGGCGCCGGCACGCTTCGAACCCGCGCCGGAGCGGGCGCGGGACCCGGTGTTGTGGCGGCCGTCGGCGGGGCTGCTTCCGGGGCGGCCGGCGCGGCGCGATCCGCCACTGTTCCTCGAGCCGCCGGGACGAGGCGGCCTTGCGTTTCCACTCACAGGCGGTTGGCTCCAGGTCGGTGCGGCGACATCGGTCGGGGTCGAGAGTACGGCGTGCCCCCACGTCCGGCCCACCTCCGGGGCGGCCGGTGTGACGCGGCCAACGTCCTCGGGCCCCGTTGTCGCGCACTGCTCGATATATCGCTACGATAGGTTGAACCGATAGGGCACGTCGTCAGGCCGGCCCGTCGGAACCACCCCGGTCCGCCATTACGGCGGGGCCGCCGCAGAGCAGTCGAGTCGAGAGGGTCACCCGCATGCCGCGCAAGGGAGCCACCTTGGAGCTGGCCGTCCTCGGCCTGCTCCAGGAGACGCCGCTGCACGGCTACGAGTTGCGCAAGCGACTCAACCTCCTCCTCGGCTGGACGCGGCTGCTGTCCTACGGCTCCCTCTACCCCGCGCTCAAGCGGATGCTGCGCGCCGGCTGGATCACCGAGGTGACCACGGCTTCACCGGGCGTCTCGCGGCGCCAGCGGATCGTCTACCAGATCAGCCCTGCCGGGGCGGAGTTCTTCGCCTCGGAGATCACCGACGCCGGCCCGGCGGCGTGGGAGGACGAGAACTTCAACATGCGGTTCGCGTTCTTCTCCCGCACCGACGCCGGCGTCCGGCTCGGCATCCTCGAGGGTCGACGTTCCCGGTTGCAGGAGCGGCTCGACCGGGTCCGGGGCCAGCGCAGTGGGAGCGACCGCTATCTCTCCGAGCTGCACCGGCACTCGATCGAGTCCGTCGAGCGCGAGGTCAAGTGGCTCACCGAGCTGATCGAGGCCGAGCGGGCCCAGCGCTCGACCGGCCCGGCCGCCGTACCGCCGGCCGCGCACGGCGCCACGCAGGCCGCCCCCCGGGCGGCATCCCACCAGTCTTCGCCGGCCAAGCCGAGCGAGATCACCGAAATCAGTTGAGAAGCAGCAAGTCTCCTAGGAGGAACAGCACATGGGCTCGGTTCGCGTAGCCATCGTGGGAGTGGGCAACTGCGCCACCTCTCTCATCCAGGGCGTGCACTACTACCGGGACGCCGACCCGACGGGTTCGGTCCCGGGACTCATGCACGTGACGTTCGGCGACTACCACGTCTCCGACGTCGAGTTCGTCGCCGCGCTGGACGTCGACGACAAGAAGGTCGGCAAGGACCTCTCCGAGGCGATCAACGCCAGCGAGAACAACACCATCAAGATCTGCGACGTGCCCACGCTGGGCATCGAGGTGCAGCGCGGTCACACCCTCGACGGGCTGGGCAAGTACTACCGCCAGACCATCGAGGAGTCGGCCGCCGAGCCGGTCGACGTCGTGCAGCTGCTGAAGGACTCCGGCGCCGACGTGCTCGTCTCCTACCTGCCGGTGGGCTCCGAGGAGGCCGACAAGTTCTACGCCCAGTGCGCCATCGACGCGGGCGTCGCCTTCGTCAACGCCCTCCCGGTGTTCATCGCCTCCGACCCCGAGTGGGCCAAGAAGTTCGAGGACGCCGGTGTCCCGATCATCGGCGACGACATCAAGAGCCAGGTCGGTGCCACCATCACCCACCGCGTGATGGCCCGGCTGTTCGAGGAGCGCGGCGTGGCGCTGGACCGCACCTACCAGCTCAACGTCGGCGGCAACATGGACTTCAAGAACATGCTCGAGCGCGAGCGGCTGGAGTCGAAGAAGGTCTCCAAGACCCAGTCCGTCACCTCCAACCTCACCGGCTCGCTGGCCGGCAAGGTCGACGACAAGAACGTGCACATCGGCCCGTCCGACTACGTCGCCTGGCTCGACGACCGCAAGTGGGCCTACGTGCGCCTCGAGGGGCGTGCCTTCGGTGACGTCCCGCTCAACCTGGAGTACAAGCTCGAGGTCTGGGACTCCCCGAACTCCGCCGGCATCATCATCGACGCCATCCGCGCGGCGAAGATCGCCAAGGACCGCGGCATCGGAGGTCCCATCCTGTCGGCGTCGTCCTACCTGATGAAGTCCCCGCCGGTGCAGCGCCCCGACGACGAGGGTCGCGCCACCGTCGAGGCGTTCATCCGCGGCGAGGTCGACCGCTGACGCAGCGGCCGTCCCGGCTGCCCGACTGATTTCGGTTGCGAGGACCCTCCCGGCCCCGCCGGGAGGGTCCTCGCGTGCGTTCTGTGGAAAGCCGGTTCACGACCCCGCGGTCCGGGCAGGATGAGCAGACCTGACCGATCCCTTGAAGGAGACCGATGTCCTCGCTGCCACCACCGCCCCCACCGCCCTCGTCGTACGGCCCCGGCCCGTCCGGTCCCGTCGAGCACACCGACGCCGCCGGGTTCTTCAAGGCGTTGTTCGACTTCAGCTTCACCACCTTCATCACTCCCAAGGTGGTGAAGTTCGTCTACATCCTCGCCACCGTGCTGCTGGTCGCAACGTGGTTGATCTGGAGCCTGCTCCTGCTGGCCCGGTCCCCGGGCCTGGGTGTCGTGGCGCTCCTCCTCGGGGCGGTCGCGGTGATCCTCTACCTGGCGCTGGTGCGGATGACCCTCGAGTTCTACCTGGCCATCGTCCGGATGAGCGAGGACATCCACCACCGGCTGCCGGGACGCTGAGCGGGTCCTGCTCCGCGCTGCGCTGTCACCTGGTGGCAGCGCAGCGCGGAGCAGAGGTCTGGGCAGAGGTCGGGGCAGCGGACGGGGCTACGCTGGAAGGGTGAGCACCCTGCAGTGCGAGGCGACCCTGGTGGTGGCCCGGCACGCCGACGCGGCGTACGTCGAGACGTTCTTCTCCGACGAGGGCGGCGCCCTCACCCTCGAAGGCCGCCGGCAGGCCGCCGCCCTGGCCGACGCGCTGCGGGGTCGTCGGATCGCGCACGTGTGGTGCTCCGACAGCTCGCGGTGCGTGCAGACCGCCGAGATCGCCGCCTCCCGCCTGGGCGTGGGGGTGACCCCCCGCAAGGCACTGCGCGAGGTGTACGTCGGTGAGCTGACCGGCGAGCCGTTCTCGCTCGCCGCGATCGAGAAGATCACCGACCAGTGGCTCGACGGCGACCTCGCGGCCCGGTTCCCCGGCGGTGAGTCCGGCGAGGACGTGGTGGCGCGCCACCGCGAGGAGCTCGGAGCCATCGCCGACCTCCACCGTGGCGAGACGGTGCTGGTCGTCGCCCACCAGACGGCCGCCGGCTTCGCCCTGCCGGTGCTGACCGGCCGGCTCTCGCGGGCCTGGTGCGCCGAGCACCAGCTGCGCAACGGCGAGGCAGCCGAGCTCGTCGTGGACGCCGACGACTGGCAGCTCCGTGGCTGGGGCCCGGTGTCGCTCGGCTGAGTGCCGGCCCGGCAACGTCCTGCACCCCGGCTGCTCCACCAACCAACTCGCAGGACGTCCCGGGCAACGTCCTGCACCCCCGCTGCTCCACCGACCTGCTCCACCGACCGCCCCGCAGGACGTCAGCGGGGACCGTGCGTGTTGAGCCAGAGGATCGGGCCGGGCAGCTCCGCGGCGACGTCACGCAGCGCGGCCAGGGCCTTGCCCGTGTAGACCGGCTCCAGCTCCAGCCCCTCCCGAGCAGCGGCTGCCACCATCTGGGTCGAGGCAGGGGTCGGATCGCCGTACGTCGACCCCAGCCAGTCGCTCCTGGTGGTGAGGTCGTCGGGCTCCACGTGGGGTACGTCGTGCGCACCGCGGTCCCGCAGCAGCTGGGCGGTGCGGTTGGCCAGCCGGGCGATGACCGGGGCGTCCAGGGGAAAGGCGTCGTTGACGACCACGCCGAAGACGCGGGTGTCCAGGCCGGCCAGCTGCAGGCCGAGCGCCAGCCCGGCCGCCGTCCCGCCCGAGCCGATGGGGACCACCACGCTGCCGGGCTCGGGCAGCTCGCCGGCCTCCACCTGCGTGGCCAGCTCGAGGGCGGTGTCGACGTATCCCAGGGTGCCGAACCGGTTCGAGCCGCCGGCCGGGAGGTACCACGGCAGTCGTGGGCGCCACCCCGACCAGCTCAGGTGCCGTGCGATCAGCCAGGGCGCCGCGCGTCGGAGCTGCCGCTGATCGGCGTACCGGTGCAGCGACGCCCCGGACGCCTCGAGCCGGGCCAGCTGCGCGCGCACGTGGTCGTCGACCGGCTGGTCGACCAGGCCGAGTACCGTGCGCAGGCCGTAGCGCTCGCCGTACGCCGCGCACGCCAGGCCCCAGTGGGTGCCGATCCCGCCCACGGTGAAGAGCGTCTCGACGCCGCGGGCCAGCGCCTCGGGGACGATCCACTCCAGCTTGCGCACCTTGTTGCCGCCCCAGGGTCCGTCACCGAAGCGGCTTTCGTCCTTGAGCCAGACCTCGGCCTCGATGCCGTCGAGCTCGAGCCGGCGCACAGGGGTGGGGGTGCTGCCGAGCGCCACATGATCCAGGCGCAGGTCGGGGAAGCGCTGCAGCAGGGCGGCGGTCACACCGACACACTCCCACCGGTGCGCCAGTAGACGCCCTCGTCGCGCGTGAGGAAGTGCTCGTCGACGAGGTAGCGGCGCAGGGCGGCGTGGTCGTCGTGGAACCGGCCGAGGATCTCGTTGACCTCGGCCTCGGGATAGGTGACGCCGAGCTCGAACGACTGGGCCAGGTGGTCGAGCACGACGAGCCACTTCGACCGCTTCGCCGGCAGCTGCACCAGGCGTCCGTCCTGCACGAAGCGCGCCAGGATCTCCTCGTCCGTCGTCACCCGGCCACCGTACCGAGCGGCCTACCTCTCGGCGCCGTTCTCCACGTCCGCCTCCACGTCCGCCTTGATCCGGCGCAGCGTCTGCTCCATCCCGACCTGCAGTTCCTCGGTGAACTCGGGCACCCCGCCGAGGACCTTGTCGGTGAGCTTGGCGGAGAGGTCGGAGATGCCCTTCGGCGCCTCCCGGCGCTCCACCAGGCGGGTGCCGCCCGAGGGCGTCGGCTCCAGGGTGAACGACCAGATCGTCCAGTTCTCCCGGATCCGGAAGGCGACCCGGCGCTCGGCGTCGTACTCGGTCACCATCGCCTGCGTCGGCCAGACCAGCAGCCCACGCCGGTTGATGTTGAACAGCTTGGCGCCCTTGCGCATCGCGCCGCCCCGCACGATGGTCTTGCGGCACTGCGGGCTCCACCGGGGCATGTTGCGCAGGTCGGAGACGAGCGCCCACACGCGGGCGGGTGGGGCATCGATGTCGATGCTGGCTTCGAGCGGTGCGACGTCGGTCAGCGGCACGGGAGCCTCCTGGGATGGGTTACCCGAGAGTAGCCATCACGGCTCGGATCGTCAGCGTGATCCCGCCCACTCCAGCAGCGCCGCCCGCGCGTCGTCGTAGCCCATCGGGCCGTTGTCGAGCCGGAGCTCGAGCAGGAAGCGGTACGCCGCACCGACCTCGCGGCCCGGACCCAGGCCCAGGATCTCCATGATCTGGTTGCCGTCGAGGTCGGGCCGGATCGCGGCCAGCTCCTCCTGCTCGGAGAGCCGGGCGATGCGCTCCTCGAGGTCGTCATAGGTCCGGGCGAGGCGCTCGGCCTTGCGCCGGTTGCGGGTGGTGCAGTCGGCTCGGGTCAGGATGTGCAGCCGCTCGAGCTGCTCGCCGGCGTCGCGGACGTAGCGGCGAACGGCCGAGTCCGACCACTCCCCGGTGCCGTAGCCGTGGAACCGCAGGTGCAGCTCGACCAGGCTGCTCACCGCGTCGATGGTGTCGGTGGAGAAGCGCAGCGCCTTCATCCGCTTGCGCGTGAGCTTGGCGCCGACCACGTCGTGGTTGTGGAAGGTCACCGAGCCGTCGTCGAGCAACCGGCGCGTCCGGGGCTTGCCCACGTCGTGCATCAGGGCCGCGAACCGGGCCACGAAGTCGGGGCCGCCGCCGAGCCGGTGCTCGAGGTCGATGGTCTGCTCCAGCACGGTCAGGGTGTGGTCGTAGACGTCCTTGTGCCGGTGGTGCTCGTCGCGCTCGAGGCGCAGGGCCGGCAGCTCGGGCAGGACGTACGCCGCCAGGCCGGTGTCGACGAGCAGGGTGAGCCCCCGTCGGGGGTACGCGCCGCACACCAGCTTGACCAGCTCGTCGCGGACCCGCTCGGCCGAGACGATGGTGATCCGCTCGGCCATGTCGGTCATCGCCGCGACCACCTCGGGCGCGACCGTGAAGCCCAGCTGCGCGGCGAACCGGGCGGCCCGCATCATCCGCAGCGGGTCGTCGGAGAACGAGTCCTCCGCTCTCCCGGGGGTGCGCAGGGTCCGGTGGGCGAGGTCGAGGATCCCGCCGTGGGGATCCTCGAGCTGCCTGCCGGGGAGCGTCAGTGCCATCGCGTTGACGGTGAAGTCGCGCCGACCCAGGTCGCCGGCGAGGGTGTCGCCGTAGGCGACGGACGGCTTGCGCGAGTCGGGGTCGTAAGCCTCGGAGCGGTAGGTGGTGATCTCGATCGTCCAGGGCCCACGCCGGGCGCCGATCGTGCCGAAGGCGCGGCCGATGTCCCAGATCGCCTCGCTCCAGCCCGTCAGGAGCCGCTCGGTCACCTCGGGGCGGGCGGACGTGGTGAGGTCGAGGTCGTTGTGCAGCCGGCCCAGCATCGCGTCACGGACCGGTCCGCCGACCAGGGCGATCTCCTCACCCGCCTCGGCGAAGCGGGCGCCGAGCTCGTCGAGCACCGGACCGATGCGGTCGAGCTCGCGGACCACGCGTGCCTGCACCTCGGACATCAGCAGGGGCTCGTCGGACACGGGAGCCCACTCTACGAGTCCCCGCCCGCCGGGAGGGAATCCGGCGGCGGCCCGGAGTGGGTCCCGGGCGCGCAGGGGCGCCCCACTAACCTGACCGCGTGAGCCTGCCCAGCCCGAAGGCAGCGGTCGTCGCTGCCCTGATGCTGCTGGTGGGCCTTCCCCTCCTGATGCTGCCGGGCGCCTTCCCGGGCGCCCTTCCTCCCGCCGCGGCAGCGGTCGGACCGGTACCCACGCAGACCGACAGTGCCGGCACGCACGCGCCGCGGCGCGAGGATCCCGAGGCCACCCCGCTGACCGTGCGCCTGACGAGCCTGGCGCCCGCCACGATCCCGCGCCGCGGTCGGATCGTGCTGCAGGGGACGGTCACGAACTCCTCGTCCGATCCCTGGCGCGACGTGAACGTGCTGCCGTTCTTCAACCCCGCGGCGATCACCTCCCGCGACGAGCTGGCCGAGGCGGCCCGCACCGACGAGAGCGCCTTCGTCGGCGAGCGGATCATCGACCCGTCGGTCTTCACCTCGATCGGCGACCTGGCGCCCGGCCAGACGAGCAGCTTCCGCATCGCCGTCCCGCGCGCCGAGCTCGGCGTCGGGGAGCAGCCGGGCGTCTACTGGATCGGCGCGCACGCGCTCGGCCAGGGTCCTGAGGGCCGCGACGAGTTCGCCGACGGGCGCGCTCGCACGTTCATCGCGCTCGCACCGCCCCGGCGCCAGCACACCGCGGTGGCGCTGGTCTTCCCCGTGCGCCAGCAGGTGCAGCGAACCCTCGACGGTCGCGTCGCGGACGCCGACTCCTGGGCCACCCTGCTCTCGCCGCGAGGCCGCCTCGGCCGGATCCTCGGGCTGGCGCAGAACGCGGGCGGACGGCCGTTCACCTGGTTGATCGACCCGGCCGTGCTGGATGCCGTCCAGGACCTCGCGGCCGGCAACAAGCCCCTCTCCCTTGGTGAGCCGCGGACCCCTCCGGGATCCCCCAGTCCTTCGCCGTCTCCCTCACCGTCCGGTGGCGCCGGCGCGTCGGCCGTCGTGCGGAGCGCCGACGAGCTCAGCGCCAGCTGGCTCGACGGCCTGGTGCGCAGCGCCCGGGAGCAGGCGCTGCTGGGGCTCGGGTACGCCGACCCCGACGTCGCCGCGCTGGGCCGGCTGCGGCCGCCGCTGCTCACCACGGCGATCCAGCACGGCAGGAGCGGGTTCGCCGCGCACGACCTGGAGCCGCGGATGACCGTCGCCCCACCCGACGGCTGGATCGACGAGTCCACCCTCGGCGTGCTGCGCAACATCGACACGGTGCTGCTCTCCGACCACGGCCACCCCGGTGCCCGGACCCTGTGGAGCACCGGCACCGGGACGGGTCTGGTGATCGCCGACGAACAGGTCGTCGAGGGCGGGCCGGCCCCGGGCAGCCCGCTGGGCGCCCTGGCCCTGCGGCAGCGGATCCTGGCCGATGCCGCCCTGCGCGCCCTGGCCGGCGTGCGGTCCCCCCTGCCGGTCCTGCTGCCGGCGGACTGGGACCCCGGCCCGGACTGGGCCTCGGCCGACTTCTTCGACGGACTTCAGCAGGGCTGGCTGAGCCTGGTCGCCCTCGGCAACGACGAGGAGGGCAGCCGCCCGACGTACGAGCGCAGCCTGGAGTATCCCCGGCGCGAGCAGCGCAAGGAGGTCGGCCGCGCGGACGTGCGGGCCGCCCAGAACCTCATCGACGTGGGCCACCTCTACGACCAGCTGCTCGACACCGCGAACGACGTGCTGCCGCGGCTCGGCGACGCGGCGCTGAGCGCGGTGTCCTACCACGCCCGGGACGAGTCGGACCTGCGCCAGTCGGTCGACGCCCGGGCCGCCCGGCTGCGGTTCCGGCTCGACCAGGTGCACGTCGAGCTCGGCACGGACTTCGTCACCATGTCCGGCGGCGAGGGCACCCTCACCGTCTCCCTCGTCAACGACCTCCAGCAGCCGGTGACGGTGGGGATCGAGGCCAGTACGCCGGACAGTGACGTCCGGATCACGGCGCCGAAGCCGGTACGGGTCGGGCCCGGCGAGCGCGTCTCCGTGCGCCTGCGCGCCGACGCCCAGACCATCGGCGTGCACGAGGTGCGCCTCACCGCGGTCACCCCGCAGGGCCGCGCGTTCGGGGAGCCGCTGACCTTCAGCCTGCGGATCAGCCAGGTGGGTCGGCTGATCTGGATCATCATGATCGGCGTCGGCGTGCTCTTCTTCGGAGCGATCGTGCTGCGCATCGTCCGCCGGATCCGCTCGCACCGGTGGCGCGCATGAGTGCGGACTCGGGATCGCCGGCCGACGGTGGTCCGGGCGAGCGCGCCTCGGTCCTCGGGTCCTCGGCGGTGATGGCCGCCGGGACCGTCGTGTCCCGGCTGAGCGGCTTCGTGCGCACGACGTTGCTGGCCGCGGCCCTGGGCACCCAGCTGCACGCGGACGTGTTCAACATCGCCAACACGATCCCCAACATGCTCTACATCCTGCTGGCCGGCGGCATCTTCAACGCCGTTCTGGTCCCCCAGCTGATCAGGGCGATGAAGAACGACGCCGACGGAGGCGAGGGCTACACCAACCGGATCATCACCCTGGCGGCGCTCTTCCTCGCCGGCGTGACGGCCGTCCTGGTGGTCGCTGCGCCGTTGGTGATGCGGTTGTTCCTCGACGGGTCGTTCTACGAGCCCGGCCTGGCGGCGCAGCGCGAGTCGGTGATCGACTTCGCGCGGTACTGCCTGCCGCAGGTCTTCTTCTACGGCATGTTCGTGCTCGTCGGCCAGGTGCTCAACGCCCGCGGCAGCTTCGGCCCGATGATGTGGGCGCCGATCGCCAACAACGTCATCGCGGTCGCGGTGCTGGTCGCCTACCTGCTCACCCTCGGCGCCGCCGAGGGCAGCGAGCGCTGCGCCGGCTACGACCCCGGCGGCGAGCTGCTGCTCGGGCTCGGCTCGACGGTCGGGATCGCGGTGCAGCTGCTGGTGCTGCTGCCCTACCTGCGCAAGGCGGGCTTCCGGTTCCGTCCGCGGTTCGACTTCCGCGGCACTGGCCTGGGCCACACGCTCCGGCTCGGCATCTGGACGGTGCTGTTCGTGGTGGTCAACCAGATCGCCTACACCGTCGTGGTGCGGCTGGCCTCCAGCGGGACCGCGGCCGCGGCGACCGGCGCCTGCGCGTCGGGGGCCCAGGACGCCGGCACCGGCTACACCGTGTACTCCACGGCCTTCCTGCTGATCATGGTCCCGCACTCGATCGCGACGGTGTCGCTGGCGACCGCGATCCTGCCGCGCCTCTCGGCCTTCGCCGCGGACGGCCGGCTCGCGGACCTGGGGCGCGGAGTCGCGGAGACGCTGCGCACGACGTACGCCGTGATCATCCCCTTCGCGGCGCTGCTCCCGGTCGTGGCGCTCGACGTCAGCAACGTCCTGTTCAAGTACGGCGCCGCCAGTGCGACCTACTCCGACTACGTGCTGCCACTCTCGCTGTTCGCCATCGGACTGGTGTTCTTCACCGCGCACTACCTGGTGCTGCGGGGGTTCTACGCCCTGGAGATGACCCGGGCGGCGTTCTGGGTGCAGACCGTGATCGCCGGCGCCAACATCGTGCTGGCCGTCCTGCTGACCCGGGGGATCGAGCCGGCCCAGACGGCGCCGCGCCTGGTGCTCGCCTACTCCGGCGCCTACGCGGTCGGCGCCGTGGTGTCCTACACCGTGCTCCGCCGCGTCGTCGGGGGCCTGCAGACGCCGCGGCTGGCCCGGTTCGCGGTGCGGATGGTCGTCGCCGTCGGCATCTCCACGGCGGTCGCTGCCGGCGTCTCCTGGCTGCTGCGCGAGGTCTGGACCGGCGACAGCGCCTCGAAGCTGGAGGCCGTGGTCGCCCTGTTGCTGGTCGGCGCCGTCGACCTGGTCTGCTACCTGGCACTGGCACGGTTGCTGCGGCTGCGGGAGGTTACCGACGTGGTGGGACAGCTCACCCGTCGCCTTGCCCGTTGAGCGGGTGTCCCACGCGCCGCCCGGGGTGCCCCGCAGCAGCCGCCGGCGTCCTACGATGAGCACGACCGCAGCACGGGCACGTCACCCGAGGGGAGGAGGGGCGTGGGTTCGCACACGATGGGCCCCGGCACCGTCCTCGGCGGCCGCTACCGCCTCGACGACCTCCTCACCGACCACGACGGCGCCCGCTTCTGGCGTGCCACCGACCTGGTCCTCGCCCGCAGCGTCGCCGTGCACGCGCTCGCCAGCGACGACCCGCGCGCCGACGATGCGCTGGCCGCTGCCCGCGCCTCGGCCACGGTCACCGACGCACACTTCCTGCGCGTGCTCGACTGCGACGACGACGGGCAGCTGACCTGGGTCATCAACGAGTGGGGCAGCGGACTCTCCCTCGACCTGATGCTGCAGCGCGGCGCTCTGCCGGCATCGCGCGCCGCCTGGCTGACCCGCGAGGTTGCCGAGGCGATCGCCGCGGGGCATGCCGAGGGCGTGCACCACGGCAGGCTCAACCCCGAGTCGGTCCTGGTCACCGACTCCGGCGCGGTGAAGGTGATCGGCTTCGTCACCCAGCGGGCCTTCGAGGGCGGGGGCGGAGGTGCCGAGCCGTACGGCGACCTCGATCCCCGCGAGGCCGACGTGATCGACCTCGCGGGCATCCTCTACGCCGCGCTCACCGGGAAGTGGGCGGGTGTGTCGGCCTCGGCCGTCCCACCGGCTCCTCGGGAGGCGGGCAAGCCGCTGCGGCCACGGCAGGTCCGCGCCGGCATCCCGCGGACGCTCGACCAGATCTGCGACCGGGTGCTCAACAAGGAGGCGTCCCAGCACACGCTCCCGATCGAGACGGCCCAGGAGATCGCGGCGGCGCTCAGCGACTTCGTGGGGGACCCGGGCGCGGCCGCCCCGCTCGACGTGCAGGGCATGTACGTCGAACCGACGGTGGCCATCTCCCCGGTGCGGCTGGACGGTGCCCCTCCCGGTGCCGGCGGGGCGCACCGGACCCACGGCGACGACCCGGACGCCACCGTCGCCGCGGCGCCTCCGGTCCCTCCCGCTGCGGCGCGCACCGAGGCCACCCGACACGTCGAGGTGCCGTCCGAGCCGGTCACGCCGCCACCACCGTTCGAGCAGCCCGCCGAACGGCCGCTCTTCGCCGACGGGGAGCGCCGGGTGCCCAAGGACGCGCCGGTGCTGCCGCCCTACCCGCAGGGGGGTCGGCACCCGACGGGGAGCGACACCGCGAGCCGGTCCCTCACGAGCACCGGCAGCGGCACCGGCACGGGCACCGGCACGGGGACCGGCGGCTCCCCGGCGTACTGGCCGTTCGTCGAGGAGCCCGACGACACCGGCAGCTTCAGCGGCAAGGAGGGCCGCGGGTGGCTGCGGCTGGCCGCGATCATCGCCCTGGTGGTGGCGCTGGTCGTGGCGATGTTCTTCGCCTTCAACCTCGGCCGTGGCGACGAAAACCCCCAGCGCGGCGACCAGCCGCGCCGACAGCCCTCGTCGACCGCCGTCGGGGCAGCCGTGCCGATCGTCGGCGCCAGCGACTTCGACCCCGAGGGCGACCCGCCGTCGGAGAACCCCGAGCAGGCGCCGCTGGCCATCGACGGCAACCCGCGCACCGGCTGGTACACCCAGACCTACGTCGGCAATCCCGCCCTGGGCGGCCTCAAGAGCGGCGTGGGGCTGATGCTCGACCTCGGCACCGACCGCTCCGTGGGATCGGTGGAGATCTCCCTGGCCGGCAAGCCGACCAAGCTGGAGCTCTACGCCGCCGGGACCGGCGTGAGCGACCCCCCGGCCGACCTCGCCGGGCTGCGCCAGATCACCGCCTCGACCCAGGCCGACGAGAGCATCGTGCTGCGTCCTCGGGGCGAGGTGCGCACCCGGTTCCTGGTGATCTGGCTGACCCGACTGCCCGCTGTCGAGGACGGCTTCCGCGGGGAGATCACCGAGGTGACGGTGCACTCGTGAGTCCCTCCGGGGGCAGCGCGCCCGGCAGCGGGACCAGCAGCGGGACCGGAGCCGACGATCGCGACGACCGCACCCTGCTGGGCGACTTCTGCGCCGGGGACCAGGACGCCTTCGAGGTGCTGTTCCGCCGGCACCGCGACCGGCTCTGGGCGATCGCCCTGCGCACGACCGGCAACCGTGAGGACGCCGCCGACGCGCTGCAGGACGCGATGATCGCCGCGTTCCGGCGCGCCGGCGACTTCCGGGGCGATGCCCGGGTCACCACCTGGTTGCACCGCATCGTGGTCAACGCGAGCCTCGACCGGCTGCGCCGCAACAAGGTCCGCGCGGCGGAGCCCCTCCCCGACGACCTCGAGGAGTACGCCGCCCGGGGCGCCGTACTTGCCGCCGGGGCCGATGCGACGAGCGGCCCTGTGGGCGGTCGGGCGAGCGGTCGGGGCAGTGACCGGGGCCCCCGCAGCCAGGACTGGGACGCCGACCCCGCCGAGCACGCGGTCGCCACCGAGCGGCGGCACGCGCTCCTCGCCGCCCTCGACGCGCTGCCGGCCGAGCAGAAGGCAGCCCTGGTGCTCGTCGACATGGAGGGCTACCCGGTCGAGGAGGTGGCCCGGATCCTCGACTGTGCACCCGGCACGGTGAAGAGCCGGTGCTCCCGCGGCCGGGCCCGGCTCCTGGCACTGCTCGGCGAGGGAACCGGGCACCGACCTGCCGCGTCCCATTCGGCAGCAGCAGACGGCCCGGAGCAGCCGCCCGACGGACCCGACGACGACCCGACGACCCGAGGAGGTGCCGGCCGATGACGCCCGACGACCCGTCGGACGAGGCGTTCGACGACGCCTCCCACGACGCCCTCGACGACGCCTTCCACGACCCGGGGCACGCGGAGATCCGCGCCCTGCTCGCCTCGGTCCGACCCACCGAGGCGCTGCCGGCCGACGTCGCCCGACGACTCGACGCGACCCTGGCCGAGCTCCGGAACGCCGACCTCCGGAACGCGGGGTCGCCGACCGGCCGGCACGACGAGGTCGTCCCGCTGCGAAGGCGGTGGGCGCCCCGGCTGCTGGCTGCCGCGGCCGCTGTGGTCGTCCTGGGCGGGGCCGGCACCGTATACCTGCAGCAGGCCGACGACGGCGGCTCCGCCGACACCGCAGCGGGCACCGCACAGCGGCAGCGTCCCACCGACCAGGGGCAGGAGACCGCTCCGGACCGGACCGACGGCGGCCGCCAGAGCGACCCGGGCGCACTTCCGGAGGTCCGACCGGGGCACCTGCGCGCCGACGCCGAGCGCGTGCTCGCCGCGCAGCCCGAGGGCTTCGCCCTGCGCAAGCCGACCGGCGACTCCGGGAGCGCACCACTCTCCGGATCCCCGGGTGCCGCCTGCCCGGGTCCCGCCGCGGTCCGAGGGCCGTCGGTGCCCGTTCGGTACGGCGACCGCCCAGCGGCCCTGGTGCTCCGGCCGAGCGCGACCGCGGATCGCCGTACCGTCGAGGTCTGGAGCTGTGACGGCAGCACGCTGCTCACCGAGACGGTCGTCAGCGGCCTGCGGTGAGGGGACTGCGGTGAGGGGACTGCGGTGAGAGCGGACGCGGTGCGCGCGGGGTGGCCAGGGCACACGGCCGGATCCGGCTGCGGAATGCCGCCTGCATAGGATCGGTTGCAGCCAGACAGGACCATTCCCGACAAGGCAGGCCACATGTCCGACACCAGCCCAGCAGTGCACACCGACGTCCGCGACGTCATCATCGTCGGCTCCGGCCCGGCTGGCTACACCGCCGCGGTGTACGCCGCGCGGGCCAGTCTCCAGCCGCTGGTCTTCGAGGGCGCCGTGACGGCCGGCGGGGCGCTGATGAACACCACCGAGGTGGAGAACTTCCCGGGCTTCCGCGACGGCATCCAGGGGCCGGTGCTGATGGACGAGATGCGCGCCCAGGCCGAGCGGTTCGGCGCCGAGCTGGTGGCCGACGACGTCACCGACCTCGACCTCACCGGCGAGGTGAAGGTGGTGCGCACCGCCGAGGGCGAGTTCCGCGCCCGCGCGGTGATCCTGGCGATGGGCTCGGGCTACCGCAAGCTCGGTCTGCCCGACGAGGACCGGCTGTCCGGTCACGGCGTCAGCTGGTGCGCCACCTGCGACGGGTTCTTCTTCCGCGACCAGCACATCGCCGTCGTCGGCGGGGGCGACTCCGCGATCGAGGAGGCCACCTTCCTCTCGCGCTTCGGCTCCAAGGTGACGATCGTGCACCGTCGCGACGAATTGCGCGCGTCCAAGATCATGCAGGAGCGCGCCTTCGCGGACCCGAAGATCGAGTTCGCGTGGAACTCCGAGGTCGCCGAGATCCACGGCGAGGACAAGCTCACCGGACTGACGCTGCGCGACACCGACACCGGCGAGACCCGCGAGCTGCCGGCAACCGGGCTGTTCATCGCGATCGGTCACGACCCGCGCTCCGAGCTGCTCACCGGCCAGGTCCGGCTCGACGAGGAGGGCTACGTCCTCGTCGACCACCCCTCGACCCGCACGGACCTCTCCGGCGTCTTCGCCTGCGGCGACCTCGTCGACCACATCTACCGCCAGGCCGTCACCGCGGCAGGCACGGGCTGCGCCGCCGCGCTCGACACCGAGCGGTATCTCGCCGACCTCGACCACGCGCTGGTCACCCGGAACCCGGTCCAGGCGACGGTCTGACCCCGACCGCGGCATCGTCGACCGGCACCCTCGACCGGCACCCTCGACCGGCACCCTCGACCGGCACCCTCGGCCGGCACCCTCGGCCGGCACCCTCGGCCGGGCCACTCGTGGGCGCGACCAGGGTGGGTACGGGAAGAATTGTCGCCGCGCTGGTGTTCACTACCGATGAGCACACTCTTCACGAGGAACTACAAGGAGCTACCCCATGTCTGATCTGAAGGCCGTGACCGACGCCAGCTTCGACACTGACGTCTTGAAGTCCGACAAGCCCGTCCTCGTCGACTTCTGGGCGGAGTGGTGTGGCCCGTGCCGCCAGGTCGGTCCGATCCTCGACGAGATCGCCGCCGAGCACGGCGACAAGATCGAGCTGGTCAAGATGAACGTGGACGAGAACCCGGTCACGCCCTCGAGCTACAAGGTCACCGGCATCCCGACGCTGAACGTCTACCACAACGGCGAGGTCGTCAAGCAGATCGTCGGCGCCCGCCCGAAGGCCGCCCTGCTCAAGGAGCTCGCCGACTTCCTCTGAGTCGCGCGACATCAGGACCACCGCGCGCCGGGAGCCTTCTTGGCTCCCGGCGTGCGTTCTGTTTCAGTGGGGGGTCGGCACGGAGCGTCGGCCCACGACGAGGGTCGGCGGTCCGCCTCGGGTGCGCCCGGTGTCGGGCCCGGTGTTGGGCCCGGTGTTGGGCCCGGTGTTGGGCCCGGTGTTGCGTCCGGTCTCCGGGGCCGCCGGCACGACCGTCCGACCGCATCCGTCTCGACCCGTCGGGAGCCCATGATGAGTGCTTCGTCCGCCACCTTCCACCGGGGCGACCACGGGCCCGCCGTCGACCAGATCATCGGGCTGCTGGCCGGCATGGGCCTGCTCGAGGGCACCCGCCCCACGTCGTACGACGCGGCGGTGGAGCTCGCCGTGCGCACCTTCCAGCAGCAGCGCGGCCTGCACGTCGACGGTGTCGTGGGCCCGGCGACCTTCCGGCGGATCGACGAGGCCCGGTGGTCGCTCGGCGACCGGATCCTGACTCATCTCCCCGGCAACCTGCTCGCCGGCGACGACGTCTTCGCGCTGCAGCAGCGCCTGCTCGACCTCGGTTTCCGCGTCGGCCGGGTGGACGGCATGTTCGGAGCCGAGACCGAGGCGGGGGTGCGCGAGTTCCAGCGCAACTTCGGCCTGCCCCCGGACGGCACCTGTGGGCCGGCCACCTTGAAGGCCCTCACCCGGCTCCGACCGCTGGTGAGCGGCGGCGCACCCAACGCGATGCGGGTGCGAGAGCGGATCCGCGAGGCCGGCCCACAGCTGCGCGGCAAGGTGGTCGTGGTGGACCCCGCCCCCGTGGTCCTGGGACCGCAGTACGCCAACGCGGCCAGCGAGATCGTGCACGACCTGGCCGAGCGTGTCGAAGGGCGGCTGGTGGCCACCGGCGTGCAGGCCTTCCTCAGCGTGCCCCGTCCGGTGCGGCGCTCCTCGGTAGGTCGGCACCGGCGGGCCGCCCCCGAGGTCGACGACGTGGCGCGAGCCGACTTCGCCAACGAGGCCGGCGCCGACCTGTGCATCTCCCTCGCGGTGGATGCGAGTGACAACCCGGACGCCTGCGGGGTCGCGACGTACTTCTTCGGCTCCGACCGGCACGACGTCCGGTCCACTGCCGGTGAGCGGATCGCCAGCCTGGTGCAGCGCGAGGTCGTCGCCCGCACGGACCTGGTGGACCTCCGCAGCCACCCCAAGGCCTGGGAGCTGCTCCGCCGTACCCGGATGCCGGTGGTGCGGGTCGAGGTGGGCTACCTGAGCAACTCCGGCGATGCCGAGCGGCTGGCCGATGCGTTCTTCCGCGACGTGCTCGCCGAGGCGGTCGTGGTCGCAGTACAGCGGTTCTACCTCAGCCCGGAGGCCGACGCGCACACCGGGGTCCTGCGCCTGAGCGAGCTGCGCGCGGGCCTGGCCGAGCTGGACCAGTAGTCCTCGTGGCTCACAGGGGCCGCCGCGTCGCTCGGTGGTCCGGCACCGGCTCGCGGCGCTTGCCGACGACGCCGAGGAGCTTGTTGACCGCGACCTCGACCTCCTCGCGCCAGGTGATGGCGGTGCGCAGGTCCATCCGCATCCGCGGGTAGCTCGGGTGCGGTCGGTGGGTCTTGAAGCCGACGGCGAGCAGGAAGTCCACCGGCAGGATGCACTCGCCGGGGCGCGGGTGGATCGCGCCGAAGGCCTCGACGGCGTTGACTCCCCCGTGCCGGATCAGGTCCTTGGCCATGCCTTGCACGAGCAGCCGGCCCAGTCCGCCCAGCCGGTGCTCGGGCGCCACGTAGCCGGTGGCGAGCACGACGGCGTCCTGGCTGGCCGGCGCCGTGGCGAAGCGCTCTGTCCCGGGCAGGAAGACCCCCGGTGCGAACAGCACGTGCCCCACCGGCTCGTCGTCGACGCACACCACCCGGCCGCAGGACCCCCACTGGCGCAGGACGGTCGAGACCCAGCCGGCCTTCTCCTCCGCCTCGTGCCCGCGCACCTGCGCGCGTCGTACCGGATCGAGCTCCCAGCACACGCACGCGTCACATCCGCCGGGCAACTGCTCGAGGTTGTCCAGGGTGAGCCGGGTGGTCTGGCGTCCCACATGGCCATCCTAGAGCGGCGCTGTAACGCGGAGTACGCGTTGCTGAGTGTGCCCCCGGGAGTGCACTCAGCAACATGTACTCCGCGTTACAAGGCCGGGCGGAGGGTCAGCGGCGCAGCGTGGAGAGGAAGTCGGCGATCCGGCCGATCGCCTCGGCGAGCAGGTCCACGTCGGGCAGCGTGACGAGGCGGAAGTGGTCGGGCTCGAACCAGTTGAAGCCCGTCCCGTGCGTCACGAGCAGCTTCTTGGCGCGCAGCAGGTCGATCACGAACTGCTCGTCGTCGGTGATGCCGAACATCTCGGTGTCGAGCCGGGGGAAGCAGTAGAGCGCGCCCCGCGGCTCGACACAGCTGACTCCCTCGATGTCGTTGAGCAGCCGCCAGGCCGTCTTGCTCTGCTCGTAGAAGCGGCCGCCGGGCACGATCAGCTCGTTGATCGACTGGTAGCCCCCCAGGGCCGTCTGGATCGCGTGCTGGGCCGGCACGTTTGCGCACATCCGCATGTTGGCCAGCGTGGTGAGGCCCTCGACGAAGTCGGTGGCCAGGTGTCGTGGGCCGGAGACCATCACCCAGCCCGCTCGGTAGCCGCACACCCGGTAGGCCTTCGACAGGCCGCTGAAGGTCAGGCAGAGCACGTCGTCCGCGGCGTACGACGCCGTGTGGTGGTGCACTGCTGCGTCGAAGAGGATCTTCTCGTAGATCTCGTCGCTGAACAGCACGAGGTCGTGCCGGCGCGCGATGTCGACCAGGCCGCGGACGGTCTCCTCGCTGTAGACCGCGCCCGTCGGGTTGTTGGGATTGATCACGACCAGGCCGTGGGTGTTGTCGGTGATCTTCGACTCGATGTCCTCGAGGTCGGGGTTCCACCCGTTCTCCTCATCGCAGCGGTAGTGCACCGCCGTGCCGCCACACAGGGTCACCGCGCCGGTCCACAACGGGTAGTCGGGCGCCGGGACGAGGATCTCGTTGCCGTCGTCGAGGAAGGCCTGCAACGCCATCGAGATCAGCTCGGAGACGCCGTTGCCGATGAACACGTCCTCCACCGAGGTGTCGGTCAGACCGCGGCCCTGGTAGTACTGCGCCACTGCGGTGCGGGCCTCGTAGATGCCGCGGGAGTCGGAGTAGCCCTGCGCATCGGGCAGGTGGTGCACCATGTCGGCGACGATCGCCTCCGGGGCCTCGAAGCCGAAGGGTGCCGGGTTTCCGATGTTGAGCTTGAGCACCTTGTGGCCCTCGGACTCCAGGCGCTGGGCCTCGACGAGGATCGGCCCCCGCACGTCGTACCGGACGTTCTGCAGCTTGCGGCTCTGGACGATGGGGCGCATGGCTCCCAGTCTCCCAGAGCCGCCTCCCGCCGCCGGGTGATATTCACCGCACGGGATACCTACGCTCCCGTAGGTCGTGCAACGATCGGGGGACGCACTCGCCGACCTAGGAGCCTGCATGCCCGACCTCGTCTACCCGGCCGTCATCGCCGCAGCCCGGACCTGGTTCCGGCTGGGCGACGTGCGCATCCAGATGTCCGGTGTCGAGCACATCCCGCGCGAGGGCGGAGCCCTGCTCGCGGTCAACCACCTCTCGTTCGTCGACTACGTGATGGCCGGCTACCCGGGCGCCGAGCGTGGCCGGCTGACCCGGTTCATGGCGAAGAGGGAGGTCTTCGACCACCCGGTCGGCGGTCCGGTGATGCGCTCCTTCAAGCACATCGCGATCGACCGTTCCGCCGGCCAGGGCGGCATGGACGAGGCCCGTCGCTACCTCGACCGGGGTGAGCTGGTCGGGATCTTCCCGGAAGGGACCATCTCGCGCAGCCTGCTGCTGCAGCCCCTGAAGACCGGAGCCGTCCGGATCGCCGCCGACGCCGGGGTGCCGCTGATCCCCATCGTGCTGTGGGGCACGCAGCGGTTCCTCACCAAGGGGCAGCGGCCCGACTTCGGTCGGCACAAGACAGTCGAGATCGACGTCGGTGAGCCGCTGCTGCCGACGCCTGCGGACAACCCCAATGAGCAGACCCGGGTGCTGCAGGGCCGGATGGAGCAGATGCTCGACCGGCTGATCACGTCCTACCCGGACGAAGAGCAGCCCCCGGGCTCCTGGTGGCTGCCGAAGTCGTACGGCGGAGCCGCGCCGACCCCCGAGGAGGCGGCGGCGTTGTACGCCGAGGAGCGACGTCAGCGGGCGGAGAAGAGGGCCCGCGCGCGGAAGCGAGGCTGACCGGCAGCGCTCCTGGCCCACCTGGCCCACTCAGGCGCGCAGCGCACCCGAGGCCCTTTGTCGACAAATCGATATGAAGATAAATCGCTAGATCGGTCTGTCGTTCCGATTGCGGGGGTCGATCACGTTCACGATGCGCTCGAGGTCGCTCAGCGAGGCGAACTCGATGGCGATCTTGCCCTTCGACTTGCCCAGGGTGACCTTCACCCGGGTGTCGAGACGGTCCGACAAGCGGTCGTTGAGGTCGGCGAGCCCCGGGGCACTGGGCCGGTTGGCCTTGAACCGCACGGTGTGGGCGTGCTCGTCACCCACGTCGCTGCCGACGGCGACGATCTCCTCGAGGCCGCGCACGGAGATGCCCTCGGCGACGACTCGGGCCGCCAGCCGGTCCTGGGCGGCGGCGTCCGCCACCCCGAGGAGGGCGCGGGCGTGCCCGGCACTGAGCACGCCGGCGCCGACCCGGCGTTGGACGGCCGGTGAGAGCTTCAGCAGCCGCAGGGTGTTGGAGATCTGCGGACGGCTGCGGCCGATGCGCGTGGAGAGCTCGTCGTGGGTGCAGCCGAAGTCGTCGAGCAGCTGCTGGTAGGCCGCTGCCTCCTCCAGCGG
This sequence comes from Marmoricola sp., assembly GCA_035708765.1. GTDB lineage: Bacteria > Actinomycetota > Actinomycetes > Propionibacteriales > Nocardioidaceae > Marmoricola. The sequence continues at coordinate 305 of DASTFI010000056.1, read as the reverse complement.
GTTCAGCTGCGACCGGTGCAGGTTCTCCAACAGCGCGTCGCGCAACATGTCGTCGTCGCCGGTCTGCCGGACGATGGCCGGCACCGCCTCCAGGCCCGCCTGCTGGGTGGCGCGCCAACGCCGTTCGCCCATGATGAGCTCGAAGCGGCCGGGCTCCTCGAGCGGGCGGACCACGATCGGCTGGAGCAGGCCGATCTCCTGGACCGAGTGCACCAGCTCGGCCATCGCCTCCTCGTCGAAGACCTGGCGCGGTTGACGAGGGTTCGGCGTGATCGCGGTGACCGGGATCTCCGCGAAGTACGCAC
>DASTFI010000055.1:0-8212 GCA_035708765.1 Marmoricola sp. | reverse complement strand
CCTCGACTCCCGGTCTGACCTGCACCTCTGTACGTTCCCCAGGCATCGCTCCTCCTCATGTGGCCGGACAGGGTACTGCATGATCAGAAAAATCGGGGGGCGGGTTGGGAATTCTGTCCGGATTCCAGTCGTTGTTTCCATCGGATGCAGGGCACCCGAGGAGAGTCCCGAGAGGGGCCGCAGGCCACGGAGACAACCCCGCAAGGCGCCCGGGCGTCCACAGGACCACCCGCTGAACCACCATCGCAAGGGAGCACGCATGGCAACCCGTGCCGTCGCCCGTCGTAAGTCCGCCACCGGCGAGACCTCCGGCTCGGCAACCAGCGTCCGCGCGAACGGCGGCGAGCTCGCCGACCGCGATCTGGTCGGCATGTACCTCGACGAGATCGCCCGGACACCGCTGCTCGACGCGATCACCGAGGTCGAGCTCTCCAAGACGATCGAGGCGGGCCTGTTCGCCGCGCACCTGCTCGAGGAGGGCCGGGTCGGGCGCAAGAAGGGCGGTGCCCCCAAGTACGCCACCCAGGAGGAGCTCGAGTGGCTGGTCGAGGAAGGCGAGCGCGCCATGCGCCGCTTCATCAACGCCAACCTCCGGCTCGTCGTCTCGATCGCCCGCAAGTACGGCCGCAGCGCGATGCCGATGCTCGACCTGATCCAGGAGGGCAACACCGGGCTGATCCGCGCCGTGGAGAAGTTCGACTACGCCAAGGGCTACAAGTTCTCGACCTACGCCACCTGGTGGGTGCGCCAGGCCATCACGCGCGGCATCGCCCAGCAGGCACGGGTCGTGCGGCTCCCGGTGCACGTCGTCGAGGAGCTCAACCAGGTCGCGTCCGCTCGCCGGACCCTGGAGCGCCAGCTGGGCCGCAACCCCGACCCCGAGGAGATCGCCACCGAGCTGGGGATGGGCGTCGACCGCGTCCTGGACCTGATCAGCTGGGGCCGCGACCACGTCAGCCTGGACACCCCGATCGACGAGGACGGCGACACCTCCCTCGGTGACCTGATCGCCCAGGAGAGCGCACCGGGCCCGGACCTGAGCGTCCTGGACCACGAGTCCCGCGACCGGCTCAACCTGCTGGTCGACCGGCTCGACGAGCGCTCCGCCGACATCATCCGGTCCCGCTACGGGCTCGCCGACGGTCGCCAGCACAAGCTGGCCGACATCGGCGCCAAGCACGGCATCTCCGCCGAGCGGGTGCGCCAGCTGGAGCGGGAGGCGATCGCCAAGCTGCGGCGCCTCGCGGACCCGGACCTGGCGGCCTGACCCGCCCACCCGCCGCTCGGCGGGTGGACCGGGCTGTGTCCTCTCAGTCCCCGTCCGTGGCCCGGTTGCGGGCACCCGCCGAGACCACCTCCTCGAAGACCTCCGTCACCCGGCGACGGAGGTCTTCGAGCGTCCCGGTGTTCTCCACCACGTGCGTCGCGATCGACAGCCGGTCCTGACGAGTGGCCTGGGCGGCGATCCGGGACCGCGCCTCCGCCTCGCTCCATCCGCGATCGCGCACCATCCGCTCGACCTGCACCGCAGGCGGCGCGTCCACCACGATGACCGCGTCGAACGTCTCCGCCCGACCGCTCTCCGCGAGCAGCGGGATGTCGTGGACGACCACGTCACCGGGTCCGGCGCCGGCCTCGAGCTCCACGATCCGCTCGAAGACCAGCGGGTGCACGATCGCCTCCAGCCGCTTGCGGGCCGCCTCGTCGCCGAAGACCAGGCGACCCATGGCCGGACGGTCCAGCTCGCCGTCGGGCCCGAGCAGGTCCGGACCGAACTCCGCGACGACGGCCGCCAGCCCGGGGGTCCCGGCCGCGACCACCTCCCTGGCGAGCTGGTCGGCGTCGATGACGACCGCGCCCAGCTCGCGAAGGATCCCCGACACCGTGCTCTTGCCCGAGGCGATGCCTCCGGTGAGTCCCACCCTCACGACACGCCCGCCTCCTGCTCCTGGTCGGTGTTCTCCGGGCGCTTGGCCGACTTCCTGTCGGCCTGCTTCTCCACCTGCTTGGCGGCCTTCTGCTCCGGCGCGAGGTCACGCACCAGCGCGACGACGCTGTACCCCGTCTGCGCGGGCTTGCCGTCCTCGTTGAGCACGTCCACCTCGGCACCGCGGAGGGCGAACATGAGCACGGTCTCCTCGCCGTACCGCCCGAGGAAGTCATCGAGGGTGAACTCCGCCGACAGCTTCGTGCGCTTGACGGCCATCCCGGTGGCGACCCGTTCCTCGAGCTCTGGGTGGGACAGCGCCGGGCGGAACGGGAAGCGGGCGCTCAGGTGGCCGGCCTCGGCGTTGCGCTTGTCGTTGCTGGAGTCCTCCGTGCGCCGCCGACGCAGCTGGTAGACGTGCGCCCGGCCCAGCACGTGGGCGAACTCGCGGGCGGCGGTGGCGTTGACCTCGTCCTCGTCGGTGCAGGCGATCAGGGTGCCGATCCCGGCGAGGTCCATGTCGCGGACGGCGTAGTCGGACAGGATGTTCGCCGTCACCGTGCTGAGCCCGGACATGCGCGCGCCGGAGAGGGCGCCGTAGTTGCGCGAGACCACGAGGGTGGTGATGCCCGACTCCTCGAGGATCTTCGCGGTCTGCACGACCCAGTCCTGCTCCCCCACGAGCAGGACGCCCTGTGGCGAGGTGCTGGCCAGGCCGAGCCGCTCGGCGAGCCGACCGACGACCAGGCCGTAGATCGCGACCGTGCCGACGATGACCAGGAACACCACCGGCACCATCTGCGAGGCCTGGTCGGCCAGCCGCTCGAGCTGTGGCCGGCCGGAGTCCTCGGCGACGGCGTGGAACTCCAGGGCGAAGATGCTGGTGACGGCCGCGGCCACGATGCCGCGCGGCGCCATGCACGCGAGCAGCGCCCGCTCGGCCCGGGTGGTCCGGGTGCCCCACAGCCCGACGAGGACGCTGACCGGCCGCACCACCACGACCAGGAAGACCAGGAAGGCCAGCGCCTGGGGGGCGACGTCCCAGACCTGCGCGGGCGCCACCCGTCCGGCCAGGATGACGAACAGGCCGCCGACGAAGAGCACCTGGAGGTGCTCCTTGAACTCCGCGACGTGCTCGAGGTGCAGCCCCGGACGGTTGCCCAGGAAGACGCCGAGCACGGTGACTGCGACCAGTCCGGACTCCTTCTGCAGCGCGTCGGCTCCGACCAGGGCACCCACGGCAGCGGCCAGGAAGGCCACGCCGTGCAGGAAGTCGGGGATGGCGTGCCGGCGCATCAGGAACTCGAGCAGGCCGCCCAGCGCCAGGGCGATGCCGAAGGAGACGACGAGGGTGCGGAGCAGGGCCAGCAGCATCTGTGGCAGGGCGTCGCCCAGCCCCCCGATGAGCACGCCCTGGAAGACCAGGACGGCAAGGACGGCGCCGATCGGGTCGACCACGATGCCCTCCCACCGCAGCAGCGACGAGACCCTCCGGGTGGGCCTCAGCTGCCGCAGGATCGGCGCGATCACCGTGGGTCCGGTGACCACGAGCAGGGCACCGACGAGCAACGCCACCTGGAGGTCGAAGCCGATCACCCACGCGCCGAGGGTGATCAGCGGCCAGGCGACCAGCACGGTGATGGTGCACAGCCGCCGGACGGGCCGACCGAGGTCGCGCACGTGCTTGAGCCGCAGCGAGAGGCTGCCCTCGAACAGGATGATGCCGACCGCGATGGTGACTCCTCCGAAGAGCACGTCGCGGCCCAGGACGTGCTCGGGGCTCACCAGCCGCCCCATCCCGAAGCCGATCACCAGCAGCAGCAGGATCGAGGGCAGCTTGACCTGCCAGGCCAACCACTGCGCCACGACCGAGATGCCCAGAACGAGAGCGAGGTACGGCGCCGGGCCGATGTCGTTCAGGAGCATGGGCGCGAGTATGCCAGCGGCCCGAGAGCTGACTCCCCGGACGAATCCGGTGAGCGCGGGTGTCGGACAATGGGCCCATGACCGGTGCCGCGGCGGGACACGGAGGGCTCCGGGAAGGCTCGCGGGTCGCCCTCCTGGTGCCGAGCTCGCTGCCGTACGTCGACCTGGTGATGTCACTGCTCGCGGCCGGCATGTTCCCGGTGCCGCTCGACCCGAGGCTCACCCGGACGGAGCGCGAGCGGATCTTCGCGTCCGTCCTGCCCGACCTCGTCGTCGAGACCGAGGCCGCACTGCACCAGCTGGTGGCCGACATCCCGGACCGCGCCCGCGGTGCCCTCCCGCGAGCCCGCCCGATGCACTGCACCAGCGGCACCACCGGCACGCCGAAGGGGGTCGACAGCGGACTGCTGTCGCCGGCCGACGCGGAGGCACTCGTCGCGGAGGAGCGCGAGCTGTGGGGCTTCCGCCCCGATGACGTGAACCTGGTGCTGAGCCCGCTCTACCACTCGGCGCCGCTCCGATTCGCGATGGGCACCCTGCTGGCGGGCGGTCGGGTGCTTCCGCCGGGCCCCTTCGACCCCGCCCGCATCACGCGTCAGATCGCCGAGGACCGGCCCACCTCGATGTTCTGCGTGCCGGCGCACCTCCAACGGCTCTTCGCGTTCTGGGACGAGCACGGCCGGCCCGACCTCTCGTCCTTCCGGCTGGTCGCACACGCCGGCGCCCCGTGCCCGGACCACCTCAAGCGACGGCTCGTCGAGGTCTTCCCCGACGGCACGACCTGGGAGTTCTACGGCTCCACGGAGGGACAGTTCACCGCCTGCCGCAGCGAGGAGTGGCTCGCCCGGCCCGGGACCGTCGGCCGGGCCCGCCCCGGCCGACGGCTGCGGACCGACGAGAAGGGCCAGCTGTGGTGCGCCGTACCGCGGCACGCGCGGTTCACCTACTTCAACGCGCCGCAGAAGACGGCCGCGGCCTGGCGGGAGGGCCCGAACGGACCGGAGTTCACGGTGGGCGACCTGGGCCGGATCGACGACGACGGCTACGTCCACCTCGACGGGCGGCGCGAGGACCTGATCATCAGCGGTGGGGTGAACGTCTACCCCGCGGAGGTGGAGAACGTCCTGGCCCAGGCACCGGGGGTCGACGACGTCGCTGTCTACGGCGCCCCGGACGAGCAATGGGGGCAGAAGGTGTGCGCCGCCGTGGTCGGCCGCGCGTCGGCGGCGCAGCTCGACGTGTGGGCGCGCGAACGGCTGGCGCCGCCGAAGCGACCGAAGGAGTACCGCTTCCTCGACGAGCTGCCCCGGACGCTCACCGGCAAGATCCGCCGGCTCGAGCTGGCCGAGGGGACCGTCAGCTGACGCGCTCCTCGGCGTCCTCGGGCCGGTACATCCGGCGGTAGCGCTGCGGGCTGATCCCGCGGACCTTGCCGAAGTGCTGGCGCAGCGTCGCAGCGTTGCCGAACCCGACCTCACCGGCGATCCACTCGACCGAGTGGTCGGTGGCCTCCAGCAGCTCCTCGGCCGCGAGCACCCGCTGCTGGGTGACCCAGGCATGGGGGGTCGCGCCGGTCTCGGCGCGGAACCGCCGGGCAAAGGTCCGCGGGGACATCACCGCACGCCGGGCCAGCTCCTCGACACTGTGGTCCTCGGCGAGGTGCTCGGTGATCCAGGTCAGCAGCGGGCCCAGGGTCTCGGCGGTGCAGTCGGTGACCGCGGGCCGGATGAACTGTGCCTGCCCGCCGTCCCGGTGTGGCGGCACCACCATCCGGCGGGCAGCGGCGGTGGCCACCCGGGCGCCGAACTGCAGCCGGAGCAGGTGCAGGCAGGCGTCCAGGGAGGCCGCCGACCCGGCCCCGGTCACCACCCGGCCGTCGACGACGTAGAGCACGTCGGCGTCGACCTGCGCCTGCGGGTGGAGCGCGGCCAGGGTGTCGCTGTGCCGCCAGTGCGTGGTGCAGCGGCGGCCGTCCAGCAGACCGGCAGCGCCGAGCGCGAACGCACCCGTGCAGTGGGCGAAGATCCACGCGCCCCGCTCGTGCGCGGCGCGCAGGGCCGCGCCGACCTCCGGTGCGTGCTCGGTGAAGCTGTGCTTGGGCGCGACGCAGACGAGGTCAGCGTCCGCGGCCACCTCCAGACCCTCCTCGACGTGCAGGTCGAAGCCGGCGCGACCGCGCACCCGGCCCGGCCGCGGCGTCACGACGTGGAAGTCGAAGACCGGGTTGTCGTCCTGGGGGTGGTAGGGCTCGGCCCAGACCTCGCAGAGGGCGCCGAGCCCGAACGGCTCCACGTCGTCCTGGACGATCACCGCGACCTTGCGGATCGGCGCTGCGGCGGAGTCGGCGGGCGGGTGCAAGGGAGTCACCCGCCCAGCATGCGCCCAACATGGCAGAAAATCAACGTAGTGCGGCATCTCTGCCACTGGTGGCACGAATCGATCCGGCGCACGATTAGTGCCATGAACCTCTTGATGCTCATCCTGCTGGTGTCCGCCACGACCGGCCTGCTGTGGGCCGGCCTCTCCCTCTACGAGACGATCACGGGCGACGGCTACGGCCGCCGGCCGGCTCCGCGCTCGCACCCCGACGAGGAGCACGCCTGGCAGCCTCCACGCGCTGCCTGAGCGGCTCCGGGTACGACGAAGGGCCCGCCTCCCCACGGGGAGACGGGCCCTCGACGTGCGAGCGGGTCAGCTGCCCCCGCCGGTGAGCTTCTCGCGAAGCGCCTGCAGCGCCTCGTCGGACGCCAGCGAACCGCCGTCGCTCTGGGTCGGAGAGCTGGTCTCGCCCCCGCTGGAGTACGACGTCGCCTCGCCGGCCTCGATCTCGGCCTTCTTGGCCTCGGCCTTCTGCTTGACGTGTGCCTCCCAGCGGGCGTGCGCCTTGGCGTACTGCTCCTCCCAGGTCTTGCGCTGCTCGTCGTACCCCTCGAGCCACTCGCCGGTCTCCGGGTCGAAGCCCTCGGGGTAGATGTAGTTGCCCTGCTCGTCGTAGGAGGCGGTCATGCCGTAGAGAGTCGGGTCGAACTCCTCGACCTCGGCAGCCGTCTCGGTCTCGTTGGCCTGCTTCAGCGACAGCGAGATCCGGCGACGCTCGAGGTCGATGTCGATGATCTTGACCATCACGTCGTCGTTGACCTGGACGACCTGCTCGGGGATCTCGACGTGGCGTTCGGCCAGCTCGGAGATGTGCACCAGGCCCTCGATGCCGTCCTCGACGCGCACGAAGGAGCCGAACGGGACCAGCTTGGTGACCTTGCCGGGCACGATCTGGCCGATCTGGTGGGTCCGGGCGAAGTGCTGCCACGGGTCTTCCTGGGTCGCCTTGAGCGACAGCGAGACGCGCTCGCGCTCCATGTCGACGTCGAGCACCTCGACGGTGACCTCGTCGCCGACCGCGACGACCTCGCTCGGGTGGTCGATGTGCTTCCAGGACAGCTCCGAGACGTGCACCAGGCCGTCGACACCGCCGAGGTCCACGAACGCACCGAAGTTGACGATCGAGGAGACGACGCCCTTGCGGATCTGGCCCTTCTGCAGCTGGGTGAGGAACCCGTGCCGCACCTCGGACTGGGTCTGCTCCAGCCACGCGCGGCGCGACAGCACCACGTTGTTGCGGTTCTTGTCGAGCTCGATGATCTTCGCCTCGAGCGTCTGCCCGACGTAGGGCTGGAGGTCGCGCACCCGGCGCATCTCCACCAGCGACGCCGGGAGGAAGCCGCGCAGCCCGATGTCGAGGATCAGGCCACCCTTGACGACCTCGATGACGGTGCCCTCGACGACGCCGTCCTCCTCCTTGACCTGCTCGATGGTGCCCCAGGCGCGCTCGTACTGGGCGCGCTTCTTGGACAGGATCAGGCGGCCTTCCTTGTCCTCCTTCTGGAGGACCAGGGCCTCGACCTTGTCGCCGACCTCGACGACCTCGTTGGGGTCGACGTCGTGCTTGATGCTCAGCTCGCGCGAGGGGATGACGCCCTCGGTCTTGTAGCCGATGTCGAGGAGGACCTCGTCGCGGTCGACCTTGACGATGGTGCCGTCGACGATGTCGCCGTCGTTGAAGTACTTGATCGTCTTGTCGATCGCGGCCAGGAAGTCTTCCTCCGAGCCGATGTCGTTGACCGCAACCTGCGGGGCGTCGGAGGAGATGGTGGGGGAACTCGTCATGAGGTGGTAGGAACCTTCTGGGTGGATAGGTGATCGTGCGGACGCGTCGAGGTCCGTTTCACCATCACGAATCGTTCATGACCGACCGGCAGGGCCCGTCGGGGGCGACAGCGAGCGAGAGACTGCTCCGTCTGAGACTCAGGCAGACCTCTGGCGCAACCGACAGGGTATCGGTTCGGCGCGGGCGCCGTCCAA
>DASTFI010000054.1:0-14596 GCA_035708765.1 Marmoricola sp. | reverse complement strand
GGTGAACGCAGCCGGATGCGGGCTGGTGAAGCGGACCCGCTCCAGGCCCTCGATGTCGCCGCACGCGCGCAGGAGTTGTGAGAAGGCGAGCCGGTCACCGAACTCGACGCCGTAGCTGTTCACGTTCTGCCCCAGCAGGGTGACCTCCGAGACGCCGTCGGCGACGAGCGCCTCGATCTCGGCGAGGACCTCGCCGGGTCGCCGGTCCTTCTCCTTGCCGCGCAGCGACGGGACGATGCAGAACGTGCAGGTGTTGTTGCAGCCCACCGAGATCGACACCCAGGCGGCGTACGGCGACTCGCGCTTGGTGGGCAGCGTCGAGGGGAAGACCTCGAGCGACTCGAGGATCTCGACCTGCGCCTCCTCGGCCACCCGCGCCCGCTCCAGCAGGACCGGCAGCGACCCGATGTTGTGCGTCCCGAAGACCACGTCGACCCACGGTGCCCTGGCGGTGATGGTGTCGCGGTCCTTCTGTGCCAGGCAGCCGCCGACGGCGATCTGCATCCCGGCCTGCTTCGCCTTCACCGGCGCGAGGTGGCCGAGGTTGCCGTAGAGCTTGTTGTCGGCGTTCTCCCGCACCGCACAGGTGTTGAAGACAACCACGTCGGCCTGCCCACCGTCGGGCACGGCGACATACCCCGCGTCCTCGAGCAGCCCGGCGATGCGCTCGGAGTCGTGGACGTTCATCTGGCACCCGTAGGTCTTCACCTCGTAGGTGCGCGACGGGCTCTGCATGGTGCTGATCATGACCGGTCAAGGGTACGGGGCGAGCAGTGGCCGGTCCCAATCGCGATAGTTCGCCGCCATCGGCACTACCAGACCGGGCCGGAGCCGTGCCAAGGGCGGCGAACTATGCCGGGCGGTCAGTCGATCTGGTCGGTCGACTTGTCCCGGTCGGCGGCCTTGCGCATCGTGTCGGACTCGCTCTTGACCGACTTCGTCAACGAGGGGTCCATCAGCGGCTCGGTGTCCGGCTGCTGCAGGTCGGTCTCGCCGGTGTCGGGGTTGAAGCCCGCGCCGGCGCCGGTGGTGCCGGCCGGTGTGGTGACGTCCGGGGTGCCCGGATCCGGCTCCGCGCCGGGGTCCTGCGGCCAGTCCTCGAGCACGTCGAGCTCGCTGTCGTCGCCGGGGCCGCCGTGCTCGCTGTCGCGCGAGGAGGCCTGCGGCTCGGTCTCGAACTGCTCCCCGGGACCACCCGGGTGCGCTGGGGCCGGCGTGACGGCCTCGGCGTCCTCGGCGGCGAGCCGCTCGCCGGGCTCCAGGCCGACGCGCTGCGGTGCGGTGGCCGGCTCGGTGCTCTCGTGCCCCGCGAGGTCGTCCTCGGTCACCACGCCGTGGCCCGACTTCAGGCGTCGTACGGCGGTCGCGGCACCGCGCACCAGTCCGGCGCCGTAGGCCGCGGACTCGACCGGGTGCCGCACCGCGTGGGCGGCGCCGCGGAACACCATCCCGGGCACCTTCTCGACCAGTTCGCGGGGCAGCTTGCGGGACGACATGGGGCTCCTTCCGGTCGCCGGGCGGTCAGGAGATCCAGTGCCCGAGCGGTTTTGCCACAAACCCCGTTTCGCAATTGAGACCCCGCCGGCGGGCGTGGAAGTAGCCGAACGGGTGCGAATGACGGTAGGAAAGGACAATGACGGATCAGCCGGGGCTCGTCGTCCTCGACGACGTGCAGAAGTACTACGGCCAGCTGCACGCGCTCAAGGACATCAACCTGTCCATCGGAAAGGGCGAGGTCGTCGTCGTGATCGGGCCCTCGGGCTCGGGCAAGTCGACGTTGTGCCGCACCATCAACCGCCTCGAGACGATCGACGGCGGCACCATCACCATCGACGGCAAGGAGCTGCCCGAGGAGGGCAAGGCGCTGGCCAATCTGCGGGCCGAGGTCGGGATGGTGTTCCAGAGCTTCAACCTCTTCGCCCACAAGACGATCCTGCAGAACGTCACCCTCGGACCCGTCAAGGTGCGTGGCAAGAGCAAGGCCGAGGCCGACCAGCGGGGCCGCGAGCTGCTCGAGCGGGTCGGCGTCGCCGAGCAGGCCGACAAGTTCCCCGCCCAGCTCTCGGGCGGCCAGCAGCAGCGCGTCGCCATCGCCCGCGCCCTGGCCATGGAGCCCAAGGTGATGCTCTTCGACGAGCCGACCTCCGCGCTGGACCCGGAGATGATCAAGGAGGTCCTCGACGTGATGGTGGACCTCGCCAAGCAGGGCATGACCATGGTGGTCGTCACCCACGAGATGGGCTTCGCGCGTACGGCGGGCGACCGGGTCGTCTTCATGGCCGACGGCCAGATCGTCGAGGAGAACACCCCCGAGGAGTTCTTCACCAACCCGACGTCCCACCGGGCCAAGGACTTCCTGTCCAAGATCCTCACGCACTGAACCATCGAGGCGTGGTTCGCTGACTTCTGCGGCACCCCAACCCCGACGGTCGCGACGAGGCGACCACACCGAAGGAGAACAGGATGCGGTTCAAGAGAAGCAAGGCGCTCGTCGCGGGCGCGGTGCTCGCGCTGTCGATGGGCACGCTCGCTGCGTGCGGCAGCGACAGCGGCGACAAGACCGACGTGAAGGTCGAGAAGGCCTCCGGCCTGACCGGCGAGGCCAAGGCCCTGGCCGACAAGGGCAAGATCACCATCGGCGTGAAGATCGACCAGCCCGGCATCGGCTACAAGAAGCCGGGCGCCGACGCCCCCGAGGGCTTCGACATCGAGATCGGCCGCATCCTGGCCGGAGCGCTCGGCATTCCCGACGACAAGATCAAGTGGGTCGAGACCGTCTCCGACAACCGTGAGCCCTTCCTGCAGAACGGCACCGTCGACCTCGTGATCGCGTCGTACTCCATCACCGACGAGCGCCGCAAGCTCGTGGGCCAGGCCGGTCCCTACTACGTGACCGGCCAGCAGCTGCTGGTGCGCGAGGAGGACAAGGACAAGATCACCGGGCCCGACGACCTGAAGAACGTCAAGGTCTGCTCGGTGGAGGGCTCCACCTCGCTGGCCCGCGTCCAGGACGAGTACGGCGCCAAGCCGGTGCCGTTCTCGACCTACTCCGAGTGCGTCGACCAGCTCAAGTCGGGCACCGTGGACGCGGTCACCACCGACGGTGCGATCCTGCTGGGCTACGCGGCGGAGGACCCCGACAAGCTCGAGGTCGTCGGCGACCCGTTCTCCGAGGAGCGCTACGGCGTGGGCTACAAGAAGGGCGCTGCCGGGATGTGCGAGTTCATCACCGACACGCTCAAGAAGGCCGAGGACGACGGCACCTGGGCCGAGGCGTTCAAGAACACCCTCGGCAAGTCGGGCGTCGAGACGCCCGAGCCGCCGAAGATGGACCCCTGCCCGGCGTGACCATGGCGGTGGTGGCTCCGGGACGCTGATCCCGGGGCCACCACCCTCGCGACACCGCACCGCGGCCCGCCATCGGCCCAGCCATCGAACCCAGCCATCGAACCCAGCCATCGAGGAGGAGACCAGCGTGGACTGGTTCATCGAGAACCAACACGACTTCTGGATCGCGTTCGGCACCACCGTCGAGATGGTGGTCGTCGCGGGCATCGTCGCGCTGGTGCTCGGCTCGATCCTGGCCGCGATGCGGGTCTCCCCGATCCCGCTGGCGCGGGCGATCGGGACGTTCTACGTCTACACGGTGCGCAACACCCCGCTGCTGCTGATCATGTTCATCTTCGCCTTCGGCATCCCCAACCTGGGCTTCCAGCCGGAGGTGCTGCTCGGTGACTTCGACCTGTTGCGGTTCAACGTCTTCTTCATCTACGCCACCACCGCGCTGGGCCTCTACACCGCAGCCTTCGTGTGCGAGGCGCTGCGCTCGGGCATCAACTCCATCCCGATGGGACAGGCCGAGGCGGCGCGGGCGGTCGGCCTCACGTTCAGCCAGACGCTGCGGCTCGTCGTACTCCCCCAGGCCTTCCGCGCGGTGCTGCCGCCGGTGGCCAGCGTGCTGATCGCGATGATCAAGAACTCCGCGGTCGCTGTCGGCGTCGGCGTGACGGAGATGGGCTTCCTGATGAAGAAGCTCGGCAACGACTACCCGACCGAGATCTACACGATGTTCATCTGCTTCGCCCTGGCCTACATGGTGCTGGTGGCGATCGTGTCGGTGACCGCCGCAGTGCTCGAGCGGAAGGTGAGGATCGCCTGATGGCCGTCAGTGTGCTGTTCGACGAGCCGGGGCCCAAGGCGCGCGCCCGGTTCTGGATCTACAACATCGTCTTCGCGCTCATCGTGGCGGGACTGTTGTGGTACGTCATCGCGAAGTTCAACGACGCCGGCCAGTTCGAGCCGAGGATCTACGAGAGGCTCTCCGAGAGCGGCGTGATCACCGAGATCCAGCAGGGCCTGGTCTCGACGTTGAAGGCGGCAGGCATCGCGATCGTGCTCTCGCTCGTGGTCGGGATCCTGCTCGCTGTGGGCCGCCTCTCCGACCGTGCCTGGATCCGGTTGCCGGCCACCGCCTTCGTGGAGTTCTTCCGGGCGATCCCGCTGGTGCTGCTCATCATCTTCTTCTTCCTGTTCCTCGCCTACCAGACGAGCTGGGGATCCCAGACCCAAGGCCTGGTGTCGCTGGTCACCGGCCTCACGCTCTACAACGGCTCGGTTCTGTGCGAGGTCTTCCGTGCGGGCGTGAACGCGGTGCCCAAGGGGCAGGGCGAGGCGGCGTACGCCGTCGGCATGCGCAAGAGCCAGGTGATGAGCATCGTGCTGATCCCGCAGGCGGTGAAGTTCATGCTGCCGGCGATCATCAGCCAGTGCGTGGTCGTCCTCAAGGACACCTCGCTGGGCTACATCGTCACCTACACCGAACTGCTCCGGGGCGGCCGGACGATCGCGCAGTACGTCGACAGCTTCCTGATCACCTACCTGTTGCTCGCGCTCGTCTACATCGCGATGAACTCGGTGCTCTCGGGCCTCGCCTACTGGCTCGAGCGGCGACTGTCCTCGAGTGGTCGCAGTGCAGTCCGGGCCGTCGAGCAGGTCGAGGAGCAGCTGCCCGTCGGCTAGGGGTGGGACGACGCGGTCCCGGTCGCCTGCGACACGTCCTGCGTCGCGATCGTCAGGACGGCCAGGACGTCCTTGCAGAACTCAGGCCGCGGGCTTCTTCGTCACCCAGAGCCGGATGACGCCCTCGATCACGACGGTGCCGTCGTTCCGGACGCCCTTGACGCGCACCGGGACGTCGGGGTCGTCGCCGGTCCACTGCTCCGGGTCGGTCTCGGCGATGCAGGTGATGTCACTGGTCGCCTTGGCCGTGTAGGCGACCTCCATCCCCTTGGGGATCCACCGCTTGCCCGCGGGGATGCTCGCCTCGGCCAGCACGCCCATCGCCGCCTCGAGGCCGTTGCACAGCGCGATCGCGTGCACGGTGCCGAGGTGGTTCTGCACGCCCCGGCGCTTGGGGATCACCACCTCGGCGTGGTTCGGCTCGATCACCGTGAAGCGCGGCCGCACGGACCAGAAGTACGGCGCCACCTGGGAGAAGGCGAAGGAGAACAGCCGCTCCCCCACCAGGGGGACGCGCTGGGCGGTGCGGTGCAGGGCGAGGACGTTGACCACGGTCCGACATTACCCGTCGGTAACTCCCGGGCGCCAGCCCGCCGCCGCGCCGACGACCTCGTGGCCGGGCGGTCCTGGCGTCGCCTCTGCCACAATGCGCCGAATGGGCACGACCGGGAACCAGGACGGTGCCGAGGCCGTCGAGAAGCCGCGTCGGTGGCGACGGATCCTGCGTCGGTCGCTGGTCGGCCTGCTCGTCGTGCTCCTCCTCGTCGCGGGCCTGGGCTTCGTCGGCTACAAGTCGCTGCCCGCCGACGAGCTCGAGGCGATCACGACCGGCCAGCTGCGGGTCGACGCGGCCGCGCTGGGCACCCATCGGGCGGACCGGCTCCAGGTTCGCCTCGGCGAGGGCGGCAAGGTCGAGGTGCGGGCACCCAGCGACGGCAAGCAGCGCCTGGTCTGGGCGAACCAGCCGGGACGGGCCTTCCTGACCGCCGCCGCGGGCAGCGTCGACTGGGAGGAGCACCGCGGCTACTTCTGGCCCTCGGTGGACCTCACCGGCACCTGGCCGGATCAGCGCATCGAGACGGTGCGGGCCCGTGGCGGCCGTGTGGTCGTGTCCGGGGTGCTGACCGACGCCGACGGCGGGACGGTTCCCTTCGAGGCGACCTTCGAGGCGCGCCGTGCCGGCGGCGTACGCCTGGAGGTGAGCGTGGACGACGACAAGGTCGACGCGGTCGGGTTCGTCACCGGCCGTACGGCGACCGCCGGGGTGCACGGCTTCGGTGAGCAGTTCGACGACTTCGACCTCTCCGGGCGGCTGATCCCGCTCGTGGACCGGGAGCAGGGTGTCGGCCGTGGCGAGCAGCCGCTGACCCTGCTCGCCGACATGACCCAGCACGGCGCCGGTGGGACCGCGGCAATGACGTACGCCGCGCTGCCGCGGTTCGTCACCGACGACCTGCGCGGCGTGCGCCTCGCTCCGAAGTCCTCCGCCAGCACTGCCTTCGCGGTGGCCGACACCCGCGACCCCCGCCGGGTCGGCCTCGACGTGTGGTCACGCACGCTCGACCTGGAGCTGACGGCAGCAGCGACGCCGCAGCGCCTGGTCACCGAGCAGAGCGGCCCGGTCTCCTACCCACAGCTCGCCGGCTGGACCCAGCGCGGGCTCATCGTCGGTGTCCAGGGCGGCACCGAACGGGTGCGCAGCGTGGTGCAGCGGCTGCAACGGGCCGGCGTCAAGCTGGCCGGGGTGTGGATCCAGGACTGGACCGGCCAGCGCACCACCGGGTTCGGTGACCGGTTGTGGTGGACCTGGCAGCTGGACCCCCAGCGCTATCCCGGCTGGGCGAAGCTGGTGCACGACCTGGCGAAGAAGGGCATCCGCACCACCACCTATGTCAATCCCTTCCTCGTCGACGCCCCCGACCGGCCCGGCCGCAACCTGTGGCAGGAGGCGCGCCAGCGCGGCTTCCTCGTCCGTGACGCCGACGACGATCCCTACCGGCTCGACCAGGGCGGCTTCGACGCCTCCCTGGTCGACCTGAGCAATCCCGAGGCACGGCACTGGTATGCCCGGATGATCGCCCGCTACGTCCTCGCCGACGGTGTCGTCGGCTTCATGGCCGACTTCGGCGAGGGCCTGCCGATGGACGCCGAGCTGCACTCCGGGGCGGCGCGCCGGTTGCACAACGCGTGGCCGCGGCTGTGGGCCCAGACGGTGCGGGAGTCCTGTCGGCTCGCGAAGCAGCCGGACTGTGTGACGTGGTTCCGCTCCGGCTCACCGGGGATGGCACAGCTGGCACCGATGATGTGGACCGGCGACCAGCTGGTCGACTACGGCGCGCAGGACGGGCTCGCCTCCGCGCTGCTGGGCACCTTCTCCGCGGGTGTCTCCGGCTGGCCGCTGGTGCACTCGGACCTCGGCGGCTACACCTCGGTGGACGCGGTCGTCGAGGACTACGTCCGCTCCCCCGAGCTGCTGGCCCGCTGGGGCGAGGTTGCCGCCTTCGGGGTGATGATGCGCTCGCACGAGGGCAACCGCCCAGCGAAGAACCGGCAGGTCTACGACGCGGGCGAGCTGGCCGCGACCGCGCGGAACAGCACCATCTTCGCCGCCCTGCGGCCCTACCGCGCGCAGGTGCTGGCCCGGGCGGAGTCGCGCGGCATCCCGGCCGTGCGGCACGTCTGGTTGAACCATCCGCACAGCGCCGCCGCCCAGCGCGACGACGAGTTCATGCTCGGCGACGCTGTGCTGGTCGCGCCGGTCCTCGCCGAGGGGGTCGACACCGTGCGGGTGACCTTCCCACCGGGCAAGGGCTGGGTGAACCTGTTCACCAACGAGGTCTACCGCGGTGGTGAGACCGCCGTCGTGGACGCACCGCCGGGGCAGCCGGCGGCCTTCGTCGACGTGGGCTACCCGCGGTGGATCCCGCTGCTCGAGCGCTTCAGGCGGGCGGGTCTCCTGCAGGAGTGCAGGACGGACTCGGGCCGGGACCAGCCCCGGAGCAAGCACCGGGGCAAGGACGCGGATCAGGGGCCGGTGTGCTCGGGGTCGGCCAGGTCGACCGACAGCTCTTCGCGCACCACCCGGTAGGCGACCCCGCTGGAGTGGCCCTTGCGGGCGAGCATGCCCACCAGGCGACGTACCGCCTTGTCGTGCTCGACTCCCTGCACCGAGCGCAGCTTGCGACGCACCAGCATCCGGGCCGCCTCGAGCTCGCCGTCGGGGTCGTCCTCGGCCTGCTCGTCGAGGACAGTGCGGGCCGTGTCCTCGTCGACTCCCTTGCGGCGCAGCTCCTGGGCCAGCGCGCGCCGGGCGAGACCGCGGCCGGACTGGCGCTGGGTGACCCACTCGCGGGCGAAGGTCTCGTCGTCGACGAGGCCGACCTCCTCGAAGCGGTCGAGCAGCCGCGCCGCGAGCTCCTCGGGCACGTCCTTGCCGGCCAGCTTCTTCGCCAGCTCGGCCCGGGTGCGGGCCCGACCGGTCAGCTGGTCGAGCAGGATCTTGCGCGCCACCGCCTCCTGGTCCGGCTCCGGCCCGAGGTCGCGCTCGGGCCCTGGCTCCCGACCACGCGCCTTCTCCCGAGCGGCGATCGCCCGGGAGAAGGCGCGCGGATCAGAAGTCAATGCCGTCCGGGTCGATCGGCTTCTCGGCCGGTGCGTCGACGACCGGCCCGACACCGAGCTTCTCCAGGATCCGCTTCTCGATCTCGTTGGCGAGGTCGGGGTTGTCGCGCAGGAAAGTGCGCGCGTTCTCCTTGCCCTGGCCGAGCTGGTCGCCCTCGTAGGTGTACCAGGCGCCGGCCTTGCGGACCAGGCCGTTCTCCACCCCGACGTCGATCAGGCCACCCTCGCGGGAGATGCCCTTGCCGTACATGATGTCGAACTCGGCCTGCTTGAACGGCGGGGCGACCTTGTTCTTCACCACCTTGACCCGGGTCCGGTTGCCGACCATCTCCTGGCCGTCCTTGAGGGTCTCGATGCGGCGCACGTCGAGCCGGACCGAGGAGTAGAACTTCAGCGCCCGGCCACCCGTGGTCGTCTCGGGGCTGCCGAACATCACGCCGATCTTCTCGCGGAGCTGGTTGATGAAGATCGCGGTGGTGCGCGAGTTGTTCAGCGCACCGGTCATCTTGCGCAGCGCCTGGCTCATCAGGCGCGCCTGCAGACCCACGTGGGAGTCGCCCATCTCGCCCTCGATCTCGGCGCGCGGCACCAGGGCCGCGACCGAGTCGATCACGATCAGGTCGAGCGCACCGGACCGGATCAGCATGTCGGCGATCTCCAGCGCCTGCTCACCGGAGTCCGGCTGGGAGACCAGCAGGGCGTCGGTGTCGACGCCGAGGTTCTGCGCGTACTCCGGGTCGAGGGCGTGCTCGGCGTCGATGAACGCCACGATGCCGCCGGCCGCCTGGGCGCTGGCCACGGCGTGCAGCGCCACTGTCGTCTTTCCGGACGACTCGGGGCCGTAGATCTCCACCACCCGGCCGCGCGGCAGGCCGCCGAGGCCGAGGGCGATGTCGAGCGAGATCGCCCCGGTGGGGATCACCTCGAGCGGGGCCCGGGTCTCGTCACCGAGCCGCATCACCGAGCCCTTGCCGAACTGCTTCTCGATGTTGGCCAGCGCTACGTCGAGCGCCTTCTCGCGGTCACCGCTCATGGGGTCCTCATCCCTTGTTGCTCACGTCTTCGATGTCGCCTCAGACGTTAGGGACCACCACCGACAACCGTGCAGACCGCGTTGCGGCCCTGTGGAAAACGGCTGGTCGACCCCTGCCTGTGGACAGCAAGGGTAGTACGAACACCTGTTCGATCAACCGACCCGCCCCGGTGTGTCGCCCGGCTCTCCGGGGCGGGTCGGCAGATCCTTCCGACGCCCCTGCTCAGCCGGCGCTGGTGATCCGGACCAGCGGGCCCGGGGTGTAGGGCGAGACCGCCTCGAGGTGGTCGGCGAACGCGTCGATGTCCAGGCCGCCGAAGTACCGGTCGGTCCCGCGGGTGAACGCCGGGAAGCCGTCGCCACCGTCGGCGAGGAAGTTGTTGGTCACGATCCGGTAGGAGGCCGCCTTGTCGATCGGCTGCCCCTGGAGCAGGACGCTGCCGTCGACCGGCCCGGTCGCGCCGAGCTGGTAGGTGAACCCGGCCGAGACCTGCAGCACCTTCGCCCGGCCGGCGTTGGCGCCGGTCACCTGCTGGGTGAGCAGGTCGTAGATGTCCTGCCCGGTCAGGGTCATCGAGACCAGGTAGTTGTTGAACGGCTGCACGGTGAACGCCTCGTCGAAGGTGACCGCACCGACCGGTTCGCCGTACGGCGAGCTCTCCCGGGTCAGGTCGGCCCGGATGCCGCCCGGGTTCATGAACGCCACCACGGGCTGCTGGCCGTTCCACACCGTCGAGTCGTCGGCGAGCTGGGCGTCGGCGATCAGGTCACCGAGCTGCGACTCCCCCGCTGCGTTGGTGGTCCGGGTGACGTCCGAGGCGATGGTGCCCAGCACGCGCGCCGCGATCGGCTCGACGAGCGTCTTGTAGCGGTTGATCAGCGAGGTCATCGCGTCGGCCTTCGGCACGTCACGGCTGACGACCATGTTGGCGCTGTGCACCGAGGTCCGCACGATGTCGCGCTTCTTGAGGTCGTAGCGCAGCTCGGTGTCGGTGAAGAGCCGGCCGAAGGACGAGGCAGAGGTGACCATCCGGTCCTTGCCGTCCGGGTCCAGCACGTCGCAGACGTAGGGCTGGTGGGTGTGCCCCGAGATCACCATGTCGATCTCGGGGTCGAGGTTCGCCGCGATCGGCAGGATCGGCGAGGACGCCGCGATCAGGCTGCCCCCTCCGCCGCAGGTGTAGTCGTAGGTCGGGTTCACGTCGTACGTCGTGCCGCTGGCGGGGTCCGTCCACTGCTGCTGGGCGGGCTGGCCGCCCTGGTGGATCAGCACGACGATCGCCTTGACGCCCTGGCGCTTGAGCACCGGGACCAGCGCGTTGGCGGTGGCCACCTCGTCGGTGAACTCCAGGCCCTCGACCCCGCTGGCGGTGACGATGTCGGGGGTGCCCTGGAGCGTCATCCCGATGAAGCCGATGCGGGCGTCGCCCACCTTCTTGATCGTGTACGCCGGCAGGATGGTCTGCCCGGTGCCCTCGTACTTCACGTTCGCCGCGAGGTAGTCGAAGTCGGCGCCGGCGAAGGTGTGGTCGGCGCAGGAGTTCTGGTTGTTCGCACCGTCGCCGTCGTCGAGGCAGCCGCCGTGCTGCATCCGCTGCAGCTCCCGGTAGCCCTCGTCGAACTCGTGGTTGCCCACGGCGGTGACGTCGAGGCCGAGCTCGTTCATCGCCTCGATGGTGGGCTCGTCGTGGAACGCGGCGGACAGCAGCGGGGAGGCGCCGATGATGTCGCCGGCCGCGACCGTGAGCGAGTGGGGGTGTCCCTGGCGCGCCTCGGCGAGGTGGGTGGCGAGGTATTCGACACCGCCGGCGTTCTGGGTGACGTCGACCGCCTTGCCGGACGCTGCGTCGAAGGCGTGGCCGACGGTGATCCGGCCCGAGGAGCCCGACGGCGCCTCGAGGTTGCCGTGGAAGTCGTTGAACGACAGCAGTTGCACGTCCTGGAAGTGGCTGGCCGGACGGCCCCGGTGGTCAGGGGCCCGATCGGCCCCGTGGCCGGACGCGTGGCCGGGTGCGTGGTCGGCTCCGTGGCCGGGTGCGGCCTGGGTGGCGGCGGTGGTGGTGGCCACGGTGACGAGTGCGCACGTGGCGGCAGCGAGGGCGCCGGTCAGGCGCCGTCCCGAGAGCGGCATGGTTGCTCCTTCGTGATGCCGAGTCATGACGAGTGCGCCGAACCTAACCCCGCTTGCCCGGTCAGGGCGAGTGCTCGCAGGTGACGATTCGGTGACGGCTGCCGGAGTGGTCAGCCGCGGGCGACCCGCCGGCCGGCGTACCCCGCCGCCGCCAGCACCACCGCGGCGAAGAGTGCGGCGAACAGCGCCAGCAGCCCGAAGCTGCCGACCGCCACGACCACGCCGCTGAGCGCGCCACCGACGGCCGCGGCGAGGCTCATCACCAGGTCGGCGGTGCCCTGCACCTCGGTGCGCACCTCCAGGGGCGTCTCCTGGGCGACCAGGGTTGCCGCCGCGACCGTCGCGAGCGACCAGCCGAGGCCGAGCAGGAAGAGGCCGGCGAAGATCTCCGGCGAGGTGCCGGTCGGCGCGCGGCCGCACAGCACGAGCGAGACCAGGAGTACGACGCCTCCGGTGGCCAGCACCGGCACCCGACCGAACCGGTCGGCGGCCACCCCGACGACCGGGGAGAACGCGAACATGCCGAGCACGTGCACGCTGATCACCACGCCGATGATGCGCAGCGCCGCGCCGCCGTGCTCCATGTGCAGGGGCGTCATCACCATCACCGACACCATCACCGCGTGCGCCGCGGCCATCCCCACGATCGCCGCGCCGATCACCGGCCGTGCCCGCAGGACTGCACGGACGGTGGGGCGCTCGGCGTCGTCCGGCTGCGCCCCTCCTGCGAGCGCCTCGCTCGCCCGGCTGGTCCGGGCCGCGTCGGCCAGCTGCCGGGCGAGCAGGAGCGGGTCAGGGCGCAGTCGCACCCAGATGACCAGCGCCGCCACCAGCATCCCCAGCGCGCCGAGGGCGAAGGGTCCGGTCAGCTCCGGGATGCCCAGCGTGCGGGCCAGCCGCGCGGCGGGGCCGGTGAGGTTGGGGCCGAGGACCGCCCCGACGGTGGTCGACCACACCACGATGGAGAGGGCGCGGCCGCGGGTCTGGTCGGTGGCCAGGTCCGTCGCGGCGTAGCGGGCCGCATAGTTGGCCGAGCTGTTCGCGCCCAGCAGCGTGGCGCCGACGAGCAGCACCAGCATCGAGTCGAGGACGCCCGCGAGCACGGCGAGCGCTGCCCCGGCGGCGCCGACGAGGTAGCCCGTGGTCAGGCCGACCCGACGGCCCGAGCGCGCCATCAGCCGGGCCAGCAACCACGAGAACAGCGCAGCACCGAGCACCTGGAAGGTCTGCGCGAGCCCCGCCTGCGAGTCCGAGCCCGACAGGTCGCGGGCCAGCAGCGAGGCGGTGGCGATGCCGATGGTGATGCCCAGCGCGCCGATGGCCTGGGAGAGGACGAGCGTGCTGACGGTGTGCCGCTGGGCAGCGGCGGTCTCCGCCACCGTCCGGTCGGGACGGACCGCCCCGGGCTGCGAGGTCACTTGTCCCGCGCCGGGAGCTCCAGGGCCGCCCACACCGCGCGCCAGACCTCCTTGGGTTCCGTGCCCGCCGCCAGCGCCTCCTGCACGGTGCGGCCACCCAGCTCGGCCAGGACGTGCTGCTGGGCCCAGCTGCGGGCGTACGCCGCGCCGAGGGCGTGCTCCATCCGGCTCCAAAACTCGGTGTGCCTCACGACGGGCCCTGGTCGTCATCGTGGCCGGTGAGCTGGCGGCGCACGTCCCAGAGGTGATGGGTGACGTCGTGCAGGTGGTAGACGCCGAGCGTCTCCATCGTGAAGGCCGACCCGTCGTTGCGCCGCCCGGTGCGCCGCCACTGGTCGCCGCGGACCTGCGCATAGGTGGCGGCGACGTCGGCGGCGGCCTCGACCAGCTCCACGCAGACGAGCTGGGGGTCCTGCTCGCCGTACCTCTCCTCGACCGCGGCGACGTCCTGGTCCCAGCTGCCGAACGCCGGATCGTCCTCGGCGAGCATCAGCTGCAGCCGCTCGTCGAAGAGCCGGTGCACGTCGCGGACGTGGCAGGCGTACTCCAGTGGCGACCACACGTTCGGCGCCGGCCGGACCGTCGCGTCGGCACCGTCGAGGACGTCGTACCAGCCGCGGGTGTTCTCGTGGACCAGCTCCGGCAGCTGCGCCCGCTGCACGAGCGCGGGGTCGAAGCCGCAGTCGGCGCAGGCCCGGGTGATGGACCAGGTCCAGTCCTTGGTGTCCGGCTCCCAGGAGCCCTCGGCGCTCACCCGGCAAGTCTGCCGCAACGGGTCCAGCCGATTTCGACCCGCCGGAGGTGCCGGCGGCCCTCGGACCGCCCCCGCCACGACGACGCGCGCGGCGAGGGGGAACAATCGCGGGCATGGCCGCCTACAGCACCCGGGCAGCAGCCGAGTCCGACCTGGTCGCGATCGACCGGATCTACAGCCATGCCGTGGAGACGTCGACGGCCACCTTCGACCTCGAGCCGCCGGACCTGGACCACTGGCGCGCGCGGCTGCACGGTGAGAGCCCCGGCGACCACCTGCTCGTGGCGGTCGACGAGGAGGACGCGCCCGTCGGCTATGCCTACTCGTGGTCCTACCGGCCCCGGGCGGCCTACGACATGAGCCGGGAGACCTCCATCTACCTCGACGAGAAGGTCCGCGGGCAGGGCGTCGGGAAGCTGCTCTACCCGGCGCTCCTGGAGACGATGTCGGTCTCCGGCGTGCACACGGCGGTGGCGCTGATCGCGCTGCCCAACAGGCCCAGCGAGGCGCTGCACCGCTTCTGCGGCTTCGAGGAGGTGGGCCGGCTGCACGAGGTCGGCCGGAAGTTCGACAAGTGGATCGACGTGGCGTGGTACCAGCGGATGCTGGTCAACCTGCCC
>DASTFI010000053.1:0-3899 GCA_035708765.1 Marmoricola sp. | reverse complement strand
CTGGGCGGGGTCATCGGATGTAGGCCTCCAGACCGTGGCGGCCGCCCTCGCGGCCGTAACCGGACTCCTTGTAGCCGCCGAAGGGGCTGGTCGGGTCGAACTTGTTGAACGTGTTGGCCCACACCACGCCGGCGCGCAGCTGGTCTGCCATCCAGAGGATCCGGGAGCCCTTGTCGGTCCACACGCCAGCGGACAGCCCGAACGGGGTGTTGTTCGCCTTCTCGACCGCTTCGGCGGGAGTGCGGAAGGTGAGCACGGACAGCACCGGGCCGAAGATCTCCTCGCGAGCGATCCGGTGGGCCTGGGTGACGCCGGTGAAGATCGTCGGCGGGAACCAGAAGCCGGTGCTGGGCAGCTCGCAGGCCGGGGACCAGCGCTCGCCGGCACTGCCGGCCACCTCGGCCTCGCCGACCTCGGAGAGCTCGCGGATCTTGTCGAGCTGCTCGCGGGAGTTGATCGCGCCGATGTCGGTGTTCTTGTCCAGGGGGTCGCCCACCCGCAGCGTGCCCATCCGTCGCTTGAGCCGGGTGAGCACGTCGTCGAGGACCGACTCCTGCACGAGCAGCCGGGAGCCGGCGCAGCAGACGTGGCCCTGGTTGAAGAAGATCCCGTTGACGATGCCCTCGACCGCCTGGTCGAGGGGCGCGTCGTCGAAGACGATGTTGGCCGCCTTGCCGCCCAGCTCCAGGGTCACCTTCTTGTCCGTGCCGGCCACCGACTTCGCGATCTGGCGGCCCACGTCGGTGGAGCCGGTGAACGCCACCTTGTCGACATCCTCGTGGCCGACCAGGGCGCGTCCGGTCTCACCGGCGCCGGTGATGATGTTCACCACGCCGGGAGGCAGGTCGGCCTGCTGGCAGATCTCGGCGAAGAGCAGCGCGGTCAGCGGGGTGGTCTCGGCCGGCTTGAGCACCACCGTGTTGCCGCAGGCCAGGGCCGGGGCGATCTTCCACGCCAGCATCATCAGCGGGAAGTTCCACGGGATCACCTGGGCCGCCACGCCGAGCGGCTGCGGGGCCTGGCCGGCGGGGGCCAGGCCGGCGTGCTCCAGCTTGTCGGCCCAGCCGGCGTAGTAGAAGAACCACGCGGCGACCAGGGGTACGTCGACGTCGCGGGACTCCTTGATCGGCTTGCCGTTGTCCAGGGACTCGAGCACCGCGAGCTCGCGGGCGCGCTCCTGCACGATCCGCGCGATCCGGTAGAGGTACTTGCTGCGCTCGCGTCCCGACATCCGCGACCACACCCGGGTGTAGGCGCGTCGGGCGGCCTTGACCGCGACGTCGACGTCCTCGGCCGTGGCCTCCGCGACCTCGGCGAGGACCTCCTCGCTGGCCGGGCTGATCGTCTTGAACGAGCGGCCCCCGACCGGGTCGGTGAACTCGCCGTTGACGAACAGGCCGTAAGAGCTCTTGAGGTCGACCACCGCGCGCGACTCCGGTGCCGGGGCGTACTCGAACCCCCGGCCGGTCGAGACCCCCCGGCCGGTCGAGCTTGTCGAGGCCTCTGTGTCCTTCGCGTTCTCCGCCATGCTGATCAGTCCAGGGTGAAGTAGTCGGGGCCGGAGTAGCGGCCGGTCTTCATCTTCGTGCGCTGCATCAGCAGGTCGTTGAGCAGGCTGGAAGCGCCGAAGCGGAACCAGTCGGGGCTCAGCCAGTCGGGGCCGGCGACCTCGTTGACCGTGACCAGGTACTTGATCGCGTCCTTGCTGGTGCGGATCCCGCCGGCCGGCTTCACCCCGACCATCCGGCCGGTGCTGTCCCGGAAGTCGCGGACGGCCTCGAGCATCACCAGGGTCACCGGGAGCGTTGCGGCCGGCTGCACCTTGCCGGTGGAGGTCTTGATGAAGTCGGCGCCGGCCATCATCGCCAGCCAGGAGGCGCGGCGTACGTTGTCGTAGGTGGCCAGCTCGCCGGTCTCGAAGATCACCTTCAGGTGTGCGTCCTCGCCGTCGGGCCGGGCGCACGCCTCGCGCACGGCGACGATCTCCTCGAAGACCTGCTGGTAGCGGCCGGTCAGGAACGCGCCCCGGTCGATCACCATGTCGATCTCGTCCGCGCCTGCCTCCACGGCGTCGCGGGTGTCGGCCAGCCGAACGTCCAGCGCGGCGCGGCCCGAGGGGAACGCGGTGGCCACCGAGGCCACCTTGACCCCGCTGTCGCCGAGTGCCTCG
Organism: Marmoricola sp.; assembly: GCA_035708765.1. Taxonomy (GTDB): domain Bacteria; phylum Actinomycetota; class Actinomycetes; order Propionibacteriales; family Nocardioidaceae; genus Marmoricola. Next base: position 1,729 of record DASTFI010000053.1, on the reverse strand, counting down.
CGCGCGGTGGCGACCAGGTCGGGGTAGACGCACACCGCCGCGACCTGCGGGCAGCTGCCGTCGGCCGGGTCGGGGCGCATCGCCTTGGCGCACAGAGCACGCACCTTGCCGGGAGTGTCCTGCCCCTCCAGGGTGGTCAGGTCGACCATCCGGACGGCCAGGTCGAGGGCGAACTCCTTGGCGGTGGTCTTGATCGAGCGGGTGCTCAAGGAGGCCGCTCGGGCCTCGGCACCGACCTGGTCCACCCCCGGCAGCCCGTGCAGGAAACGGCGAAGGGAAGCGTCGGACGAGGTCGCCTCGGAGAGGGCCGTCGGGCTCGACGCTGAGCTCACGGCGGTAGTCACCCGCACAGCATAGGTCCGGGCGCGGGGTTCGCGGCAATCGCACCGGGCGGGCACAATCAGGCTCATGGTCCAGCCTCCCCGCAGCGTGTCCGCCGGCGCCCCGCATGCGCGCGAGCGCGCGATCGAGCGGTTCAAGCCGACCAGCGGGGCCGTCCTCGGCTGGGCGGGCATCGGGTTCGCTGCGCTGATCCTGGGCTACGTCGTGGTCCGGGTACACACGATCACCGGGCTGCGCGTCGGCCTCGGCATGCTGCTGGCGATCGTGGTGGTGTGGAGCACGCAGCTGCGTTCGCGTGCGGCGGCCTTCCCCAGCCACCTCCTGCTGCGCAACGCGGCGCACGACGTGCGGGTGCCGTGGACCGCGATCGACGAGGTGACCGTGCGGCAGACCCTCAACGTGTGGGTCGGGGAGCGCCGCTTCGTGTGCGTGGGGATCGGCCGGTCGGTGCGCTCGATCGTCAAGGAGACCCGGCGCAAGCGCGGGAGCGGCCTGCTCGGGCCCAGCCGGTGGCGCGAGTTCGCCGAGCGGGCCGAGCGCGCCGCGCCCGACCAGACCGCGATGCACTACGAGACCTGGGTGGTGACCCGGATCGAGGAGCTCGCCGAGCAGGCGCGGGCCGAGGCGTTGCGCAGCGGGGCGGCGTCGTCGGGGTCGCCGCGGCGTACCCTCGCCTGGCCCGAGCTCGCCGCGACGGCGGTCCTCGGCGTCGCGCTCCTGGTCAGCTTCTGGCTCTGACCTTCACAGGCCGGCGGCCCGGGCCACGTCCGCGCGGATCGCGTCCAGCCGTCCGCTGGCGGCGATCCGGGCCGCGTCGACCGGGTCGGTCGCGTCGCCGGCGCCGGGCTCGACGGGGACGACCACCTCGAGGTAGCACTTCAGCTTCGGCTCGGTGCCAGATGGGCGCACCACCACCCGGGCCTGCTCGGCCAGCCGGAAGCGCAGCCCCTCGGTCGGCGGGAGGCCGTTCGCGCCGAGGGCCAGGTCGTCGACTCCGTGCACCGGGAGGCCGCCGAGCGCGGTCGGCGGGGAGGTACGCAGCCGGCGCATCGCCTCGGCGATCACTGCGAGGTCCTCGACGCGCACGGACAGCTGGTCGGTCGCGTGCAGGCCGTGCTCGCGGGCCAGGTCGTCGAGCCGGTCGGTCAGCGTGCGCCCCTGTGCCCGGAGCTCCGCGGCCAGCTCGGCGACCCGCAGCAGCGCGGAGATGCCGTCCTTGTCGCGCACCAGGTCGGGCGCGACGCAGTAGCCGAGCGCCTCCTCGTAGCCGAACGCCAGTCCCTCGACGCGACCCAGCCACTTGAACCCGGTCAGCGTCTCGACGTACGGCTGGCCGTGCGCGGCGGCGAGCTTGGCCAGCAGCGTCGAGGAGACGATCGTGGTGGCG
>DASTFI010000052.1:0-31779 GCA_035708765.1 Marmoricola sp. | reverse complement strand
TCGTCCTCCCCGTCTCCGTCGCCGTCCGTGTCGCCGTCGCCCTCCCCGTCGAGTACGGCGCCCACGCCGCCGCCCCTCCCGGATGCGGCGCGGAAGGACACCAAGGCAGGGGCGGTGGCGTTCGTGCGGCATTACGTGGAGTTGATCAACTATGCGCAGGCGACGGGGGATGTAGGGAGTCTTGAGAAGGCCAGCTCGCAGGATTGCGACTCATGTGCCGCAATCGCCGCGAAGGCACGAGCGATCTACGGGGCGGGAGGCCACGTCTCTGGAGGTGCATGGCGAACCAAACCGGGGCACACCTTGCGTAATGGCTCCGTGGATGGATGGACCGTTGACGCCCTTGTTCGATACGGCCCTCAGGATCTCGTGGAATCTGCGGGTGCTTCGCCCCGGCATCTGAATGGCGGAGCAACAACATTCACATTCATCATCTCTGGCAGACACGGACAGTGGCGCGTTGAAGACTTCACGAGGTCACAATGAGGCGATTGTTGGTCATCATCGTGGCTGTGTGTGCGGCAGTAACGCCGCTCTGGTCGCCGGCTTGGGGAAAGTCGTGTTCGAGCGGAAGTGAAGCCACGGGAAACGTGTTCGTAGGGGAGACGCAATGCGCACAGGTGCCACCTGACATGACGCATAGAGGCGCGCACCGCGTTGCCTCCAACGATGTCTTCTTTACCGACTACGAGTGGCGCAGTGCATGCGGGAACCAGCGGACTGGAAGCCGAGGTGGTCAACAGCCGTGCAGCAGCAGCTTCACATGCTCCGCACCCGCGACTCCCTATCGGCTGTTCGGCCTGCACGAAGGCGCGTGGATGCCGATGGGCTTGCGCTGTTACGCCCAACCACCCCAAAGCGCAGCTCCACCCACCATCACGCCCGCGATGGTGCTCCGGGCGTTCCGGCAGGTGCCGCTGCCGGCGAGCCGCTCCATTGCGCAGCCGGACACGAAGACGCTGGTGAACTTCGAGACGATCTTCCACGCCCTGGCGGCGCCGTTCACGCGGACGCTGACGCTGCTCGGGCAGCGGGTCCAGCTCGACATCCGGCCGAGCAGCTTCCACTGGGTGTTCGGCGACGGCCACAGCCTCGACACCACGGGACCCGGGGCGGCGTACCCCTCGAAGGAGATCGTGCACAAGTACCTCGACGCCGCCGTCACCGTGAGGCACCACCTTGCGATCACCTGGACCGCCCGCTTCAGCGTCAACGGCGGACCGTGGCAGGACGTCCCGGGCAGCGTCACGCGCACCGGCCCGGACACCGCGCTGCGCATCGTCGAGGCTACACCGGCGTTGTCCGGCGCCGGCCACTGAGCCGTCGGTCGGGTTCTGCACGAGTACGGACCACAACCGCGGTACGCCAGGACACGGATCCGAACCCACACCGACGCACAACGCAACCGGGCGGCGCAACTGGCAGGATCGCAGCATGTCGACGCAGGCGTGGGTGGAGCAGTGGGAGCGGGTGCCGGGCTATCTCGACGCCCCGACCATGGGACTGCCGCCACGAACCGTGGTCGCCGCGATGCGCCGACACCTCGAGGACTGGCAGGCGGGACGGTGTGACGCGGCCGGGTTCGACGAGGACGTGCGCCGCTCGCGGTCAGCGTTCGCCACGCTGGTCGGAGTGACGCCCGACGACGTCGCCATCGGCGCACAGGTCTCCCAGCTCGTCGGACTCGCGGCCGCCAGCGTCCCCGACGGCGCCCGGATCGTGGTGCCGAGCGCGGAGTTCGCGTCGGTCAGCTTCCCCTTCCTGGTGCACGCCGACCGCGGCGTCGACGTGGTGCAGGTGCCGCTCGAGGCGTTGCCGGACGCGCTCGACGAGAGCGTGCACACCGTGGCCTTCTCGGTGGCGCAGTCCGCAGACGGACGGGTGGCCGACGTCGACGCGATCCTCGACGCGGCGACACGGAGCGGGACGCGGACGGTCGCCGACCTCACCCAGGCAGCGGGCTGGATGCCGCTCGAGGCGTCCCGCTTCGACATCACCGTCACCGGCGCCTACAAGTGGCTCTGCGCTCCCCGCGGCTCCGCGTTCCTGACCGCGAGACCGGCGGCGAAGGAGCAGATGCGACCGCTCTACCCGAACTGGTACGCCTCCGCCGACATCTGGGGATCCATCTACGCCGACGAGCTCGCGCTCGCACCAGAGGTCCGACGCTTCGACACCTCGCCCGCCTGGCCGGTCTGGGTGGGCACCGCTCCGGCGCTCGAGCTGCTCGCCGATCTGCACCGCGGCGACCCCGAGCGGGCCGACGCGGTGGCGGCGTACGGCATCGACCTCGCCAACCGGGTCCGTACTGCCCTCGGCCTCGAGCAGGAGCCCCGCCCGGTGCTGTCGTTGCCCGACCGGGGCGGCGCGCTGAAGGCGGCCCTGACCGAGGCGGGCTGCCGGGTCGCCGGCCGCGGCAGCGGCGTCCGGTTCGGCTTCCACCTGTGGAACACCGCCGACGACGTCGCCCGGGTCGTGCACGCCCTGGCCCGCTGATCAGCGGAACGAGCATCGACCACCCCTGCCCGGACACCTCCTTGACACACCCCCGCGCGTCGGCTTTCCTATGAGGTGAATCACCTCTCATATTTGCCTAGGAGGCACCGCATGTTCCGGTCCCGACTCCTCGCCGCCACCGCAGCCGGTGCGGCGGTGCTCGCCCTCGCAGGGTGCGGCAGCAGCTCCAGCGGCGCCAGTGGCGACGACGACACGGCGAAGCTGGCGGTGCTGACGTCGAAGACCGGCGCGCTGGCCGAGTACGGCCAGGAGTACATCAACGGCTTCAAGGCGGGCCTCGACTACGCGACCGACGGGACCGGCAAGGTCGACGGCAAGAAGGTGGACGTCACCTACGTCGACGACCAGGGCAAGCCGGAGACGGCGGTCAGCCAGTTCAAGGACCTGGTCGGCAAGGGCTACCAGATCATCGGCGGCACCGCCGACTCCGGCATCGCGCTCCAGTTGGCCCCGCTGGCGGAGCAGAACAAGGTGCTCTACATCTCAGGGCCGGCCGCCGTGGACCAGCTGACCGGCATCAACGACTACACCTTCCGCAGCGGCCGGCAGACCTGGCAGGACGTGATGACCGCCGGCGCCTCCGTGGGTGACGTGCAGGGCAAGAAGGTCGTCGTCTTCGCCCAGGACTACGCCTTCGGCGAGGCCAACAAGGCCGCGGTGGAGACCGTGCTGGGCGGCGCCGGCGCGGAGGTCAGCTCGATCATGGTGCCGATGTCGGCCACCGACTTCACGCCCTTCGCGCTGAAGGCCAAGCAGGCCAAGCCGGACCTCGTCTTCGTCGCCTGGGCCGGTGACACCACCGGCGCGATGTGGCAGGCGCTCGACCAGCAGGGCGTGCTGGACGGCACCACCGTGGTCACCGGACTGGCGACCGTCGCGTCGTACCAGCTCTACGGCCCGGCCAGCGACAAGATCGACTTCCTCTCCTACTACTTCGCCCAGGCGCCCGACAACGACGTCAACAAGGCGATGGTCGACTACCTGGAGAAGAACGGCACTCCGGCGGACCTGTTCAGCCCCGACGGCTTCGTCGCCGCCCAGATGATGGTGCACGCGCTCGAGGAGGGCGACGGGGACGTGCAGAAGATGATCGACGGCCTCGAGGGGTGGACGTTCGACGCCCCCAAGGGCGAGGAGACCGTCCGCAAGAGCGACCACGCCATGCTGCAGCCGATGTTCCTCGCCAAGCTGGTCAAGCAGGGCGACGCGTGGGCCCCCGAGCTCGTCAAGACGCTGCCGGCCGACCAGGTCGCCCCGCCCGAGGCGGGGAGCTGACCGCCCGGGACGGCCGCACCGAGAGGTCCCGAGGCAGCTCGCTGCAGGTCGAGGGTCTGTGCTTCGCCGTCGGCGGCGCCCAGATCCTCGACCAGGTGGACCTGTCCGTGCCGGCCGGGGAGTTCCTGGGCGTGATCGGCCCCAACGGCGCCGGCAAGACCACTGTGTTCAACTGCATCTCCGGCCTGATCACCCCCACGGGCGGCACCATCGGCGTCGACGGGCGCGACCTGACCCGCGCACCGGTCTTCGAGCGGTCCCGCCGCGGCCTGGGCCGCACGTTCCAGACCTCCAGCGTCTTCCCGGCGCTGTCCGCGCTGGAGAACGTCCGGCTCGCCGCGCAGGCCCGGGCCGGCGGCAGCCTGCGGCTGTGGGGCGGCACCCGACGGTCGGTACGCCGGGCGCAGGAGTGCCTCGACCAGGTCCGCCTCGGCGCCCGGGCCGACCACCTCGCGGGGTCGCTCTCCCACGGCGACAAGCGCAAGCTCGAGCTCGCCATCGTGCTCGCCACCGAACCCCGGCTGCTGCTCCTCGACGAGCCGATGGCCGGGCTCGGCGTGGAGGACGTGCCCGAGCTGGTCGCCGTCATCCGCGACCTGCACCACGAGCACGGCATCACCGTCCTCATGGTCGAGCACCACCTCGAGGTCGTCCTCGGCCTCGCCGACCGGATCGCCGTGCTGCACCACGGCCGGATGGTCGGCGTGGACACCCCCGAAGCGGTGATGGCCGACCCGCTCGTCCAGTCCGCCTACCTCGGAGAGGCCCTCTGATGGAGCCCGCCACCAACCCGCCGCCCCTGCTCACCCTGCGCGACGTCGACGTGGACATCGCCGGCTCGAAGATCCTGCACGGCGTCTCCTTCGACGTCGCCGCGACCGGCGTCACCGCGCTGCTGGGCCGCAACGGCGTGGGCAAGACCTCCACCCTGCTGGCCACGATGGGGCTGCTCCCCCGCACCGGCCGGATCAGCTTCGACGGCCGCCGCATCGAGCGCGACCGCACCCACCGGATCGTCCAGTCCGGCATCGGCTACGTCCCCGAGGACCGCGAGGTCTTCGCCGGTCTCAGCGTCGCGGAGAACCTCCGCCTCGCCGAGCGCGGGCCGAACCCGCGCTACGAGTTCGTCCACGCGCTCTTTCCCGAGCTCGCCAAGCGGCGCCGTCAGGCGGCCGGGACCCTCTCCGGCGGCCAGCAGCAGATGCTCTCCCTGGGCCGGGTCCTGCTCGCCGACAACCGGCTGCTGCTCGTCGACGAGCCCACCAAGGGCCTGGCACCACAGGTCGTCCAGCAGGTCGCCGTGGCGCTCGAGCGGATCGCCGAGCACACCCCGGTCCTGCTCGTCGAGCAGAACCTCGCCGTCGTACGACGCCTGGCCGACCGCGCCGTCGTGCTCAACCAGGGCCGCGTCGTCCACGACGGCGACGCCCACGAGCTGCTCGCCGACCCCGCCCTCACCCAACGGCTGCTGGGCGTCTCCAGCGGGGAGGCGGCGTAGCCATGAGCACCGTCATCGTCCTGCTCGTCACCGGCCTCGGCCTGGGCGCCCTCTACTTCCTGATCGCCTCGGGGCTGTCGCTGATCTTCGGCCTCATGCACGTGCTCAACTTCGCCCACGGCGCCATCCTGGGCGTGGGCGCCTACCTGGGCTGGTGGATCGCCACCGAGGTCGACGCCTCCCCCGGCCTCGGCCTGCTCATCGCCGCCGCCGCGGGAGTCGTCAGCGCGACGATCCTGGCGGCGCTGCTCGAGCTCGTGCTCATCCGACGCCTGTACGACCGCGAGATCGCCCAGGTGCTCGTCACCGTCGGCGTCGGCCTGGCCCTGGTCGCCCTGCTGCAGGGGATCTGGGGCAACGACCCGCGCAACTACCCCGTGCCCGGCTGGATGAAGGACACCGTGCACCTCGGCGAGGCCGCGATCCCGCAGGGCCGGCTGCTCGTGATCGGCGTCGGCATCCTCGTGCTGGTCGGGTTCGTGCTGTTCCTGCGCAAGACCCGCTACGGCCTCATCGTCCGCGCCGGGGTGGAGAACCGCGCCATGGTCACCGCCCTGGGCATCGACGTGCGCAGGGCCTTCACCCTGGTCTTCGCGATCGGCGGGGGCGCGGCCGGGCTCGCCGGCGCGCTCGCCGGTGCCTACTTCGGCTCGGTCACCCCACACCTGGGCTCCTCGCTCCTGATCTACGCCTTCATCGTCGTGGTCATCGGCGGCCTGGGCTCGGTGACCGGTTCGGCGATCGCGGCAGTCGTCGTCGGCCTGCTGCAGCAGTTCACCAACTACTACGCCGCCAGCGGGCTCGGCGACCTGTCCGTCGTACTGCTCCTGGCCGTGGTGCTGCTCTTCCGCCCGCAGGGACTGATGGGGAGGCCGGTGTGATGACGGCGTGGGCGAAGAGGCACGCCAGCGTCCTGGTCGGACTGGCCGTGGTGATCGTGCTGGCACTGCTGCCGTACTCCGCCCTGGCGATCCCCGGGGTGCTGCCCGGCCCGCTGAACTCCCCCGGCACGCTGCAGGTGCTCGCCATCTGCCTGGTCTTCGCCGCGGTGGCGCTCACCTACGACCTGCTCTTCGGGTTCACCGGGCTGCTCTCCTTCGGACACGCGCTCTACTTCGCCGTCGGCGTCTACGTCACCGCGATCGCGCTCACCCACTGGCACTGGGGCCTGGTGCCGTCCGTCCTCGCGGCGCTGCTCGCCGGACTCGTCGTGGCCCTGGTCACCGGAGCGGTCGCCCTACGGGTGCAGGGCATCGCCTTCGCGATGGTCACCCTCGCCTTCGCCCAGGCCGGCTCGGTGCTGGTGGTGCAGGATCCGCTGGACCGCACCGGCGGCGAGCAGGGTCTGGGGCTGGACGTCAGCAAGGTGCCCGACGCGTTCATCGGCGTGCTCAACACGCAGAACCTCTACTGGCTGGCGCTCGTGCTCGCGGTCGTGGTGTACGTCGTGGTGCGGGTCGTCACCCGCTCCCCCGCCGGCCACGTGTGGGCGGCGATCCGGGAGAACGAGCTGCGCGCCACCGTGCTGGGCCTGCGCACCTACGCCTTCAAGCTGGTCGCCTTCGTGATCGCCTCGGTGCTGGCGACCCTGTGCGGGGCGGCCTACGTGCTCATCGTCGGCGGCGCCAGCTCACGGGTGACCACCGCCGACTTCACCCTGACGCTGCTCGTCATGGTGGTGCTCGGCGGGTCCGGAGTCCGCTGGGGCGCGATGCTCGGCGGCTTCGCCTACATGCTGCTCGACCAGCGCCTGGGCAGCCTCGCCGGCGTGGACGCGATCTCCGCCCTTCCCGCCGTGCTCGAGGTGCCGCTCTCCCAGCCGCTGTTCCTGCTCGGCACCCTGTTCGTGATCGTGGTGATGTTCCTGCCCGGCGGGCTCGCCTCGCTCACCGGCCTGCGCCGGACCCGCCGGCCGCTGGAGACGCCGAACGGGCCGACGGGTGGATCCACGGCCGGATCCACGGGCACGACTCCGGATGCGCGTCCTGATGCACAAGCCCGCGCCGAGGCGGTGTGATGGAGACCATGAGCGCACCCCTGCTGGCTCCGACCGGCGATCCGGCCACGGTGGCGGTCACCGACGGCACCACCACCCTGACCTACGCCGAGCTCGACCAGCGCACCCGCGCACTGGCGGCGGCGCTGGCCGCCGGCGGGCTGCGGCGCGGCGACCGGATCGCCACCCTGGCGGCCAACAGCGTCGACCAGGTGGTGCTGTTCCACGCCTGCGTGCAGGCCGGACTCGCGCTCGTGCCGCTGTCCTGGCGCGCCACCCCGACCGAGCTCGCCGTGATGCTCGCCGACGCCCAGCCGACCCTGCTCGCGACCGACCTCGACCACCAGGACGTCGCCGCCCGGACGGCCGCGCTGCTCGACGATCCGCCCACGCCGACCCTGCTCGGCCGCGGCGGGCTCGAGCACCAGGTCCCGCGCGTCGGGCCGGCCGCGCCCCGGACGCCGGCAGGTCCCGACGACCCGGTGCTGCTGATCTTCACCTCCGGCAGCAGCGGGCGGCCCAAGGGCGTGCCGCTCTCCGCCGGCAACTGCCGGGCCACCAACAGGGCGCTGGCGTCCCGGTTTCCGCTCACCGCGGCCGACACCGTGCTCCAGGTCCTCCCGCAGTTCCACGTCGGCGGCTGGAACGTGCAGCCGCTGCTCGCCTGGAGCGTCGGCGCCCGCGTGCTGGTCGTGCCCTCCTTCGACACCGGACACGTCCTGGACCTCCTCGAGAGCGAACGGGTCACCGCGATGATGGGGGTGCCGACCACCTACGAGATGCTGGCGGCGCATCCGGGCTTCGCCGATCGGGACCTCTCCGCCCTGCGCGCCGCGGTGGTCGGCGGCGCGCCGGTCGACGAGGCCCTCGGGCGCGCCTGGTCGCGCCACGGCGTCCGGTTGTGGGCGGGATACGGGCTGACCGAGGCGGGGCCGAACGTGCTCTGCGAGCCGGCCACCGCCGCGCCGACGAGCTGGCTGGTGCCGTACGACGGGGTGTCGGTCCGGCTCGATGACGCGGGCCAGGTCCTCGTGCGCGGTGGCGGCGTCTTCGCCGGCTACTGGCGCAACGACGCCGCGAGCCGGGCCGCCTTCGTCGACGGCTGGCTGGCCACCGGTGACGTCGCCGAGGAGCGCGACGGCAGCTACCGGCTACGCGGACGGAGCAGCGAGAAGTACATCAGCGGCGGCGAGAACGTCCACCCCGCCGAGGTCGAGCACGCGCTGCGCCTGCTCGACGGAGTCGCCGAGGCGGCCGTGGTCGGCGTACCCGACGAGCGCTGGGGCGAGGCCGGCGTCGCGTTCGTCGTACCTGCCCCCGGCCACGACCTCGACGCCACCCGGCTGCGCCACGACGTGCGGGCCCACCTCGCGGGCTTCAAGGTGCCCCGCGAGGTGGTCGTCGTCGCAGCTCTGCCGCAGACCGGCACCGGCAAGATCGACAAGCGATCCCTGCACCAGCAGGCGAAGGAGCAGGGATGACGACACGCGAGCAGAGCGAGCAACCGCCCACGAGGGAACGCCACGAGCCGCGCACCGACAAGGGCACCCAGACGCGGCGTCGTCTGCTCGAGGCGGCCGAGCAGGTGTTCGCCGAGCGCGGCTACCACGACTCCTCGATCGTCAAGATCACCGAGGCCGCGGGGGTCGCGGGCGGCACCTTCTACATCTACTTCAAGAGCAAGCAGGACATCTTCGACGAGCTGGTGATCGACCTCAACCACCGCGTCCGGCAGGCGATGGCCGAGGGCAGCTCGCGCGGCACCAGTCGGTCGGATGCGGAGCGGCGCGGCTTCGAGGCGTTCTTCCGGTTCACCGGTGAGCATCCGGCGCTCTACCGGATCATCCGGCAGGCCGAGTTCGTCTCGCCGCACACGCTGCGCCTGCACTACGAGCGGATCGTGCAGGGGTACGTCGAAGGGCTGGACCGCGCGCAGGAGGCCGGCGAGATCGCCGCGCTCGACAGTGACGTGGTCGCGTGGGCGCTGATGGGCGCCGGTGAGCTGATCGGCATGCGCTACGTCCTGTGGGACGACCAGCGCCGCATCCCCGAGCACGTGTTCGCCGAGACCATGCGCTTCGTCCGTCGCGGCCTCGGCGCGGCAGCGGATCAGGAGGAGGGATCGTGAGCGACGACTCGAACCCGGGGCCAGGCGTGGGCAGGAGACCGGCCGGCGCGCCCGCGCCTGAGCATTCCACCGCGCCGGCCACCGCTTTGGGCACCGCTCTGGGCACCGCGGACCTGACCGGTCGACGTGCGCTGGTGACCGGCGCGGCCAGCGGCATCGGCCGGGCCTGCGCACAGCGGCTCGCCACGGCCGGCGCCACCGTGGTCGTCTGCGACGTCGACGAGGAGGCCGCGCGGGCGCTCGCCGCCGAGGTCGACGGCGAGGCCTGGGTGGTCGACCTCGCCGACCTCGACGCGCTCGACACGACCCTGGCCACAGCACCGCTCGACGTCGACGTCCTGGTCAACAACGCCGGCGTCCAGCACGTCGCGCCGATCGAGGAGTTCCCACCCGAGCAGTTCGACCTGATCCTGCGGCTCATGCTGGCCGCGCCGTTCCGGCTGGTCCGCGCCGCGCTGCCGGCGATGTACGAGCGCGGCTGGGGACGGGTGGTCAACGTCTCCTCCGCGCACGGCCTGGCCGCCTCGCCTTTCAAGTCTGCCTACGTCGCGGCCAAGCACGGCCTGGAGGGGCTGTCGAAGGTGACCGCGCTGGAGGCCGGCGGCCGCGGCGTGACGTCCAACTGCGTCAACCCTGGCTACGTGCGCACGCCCCTGGTGGAGAAGCAGATCGCCGACCAGGCCCGCACCCACCGCATCTCCGAGGACGAGGTCGTCGAGCAGGTGATGCTCGAGCTGCCGTCGGTGAAGCGCCTGGTCGAGCCCGACGAGGTCGCCGAGCTGGTCGCCTTCGTCTGCTCGCCCGCGTCGGCGAGCATCAACGGCGCCTCGCTGACCATGGACGGCGGGTGGCTGGCCCGATGAACCGCACCTACGACGCCCTCGACGCCCCGGTCTCCGGCGGCCTGCTCCGCGCCGGCCGCTGGACGTCGTCCGCCACGACCTCGCCTCCCCCTTCCTCGGGGCCGCTCGTGCTCGCGCTGCACGGCGTGACGGCCAACCACCTCGCCTGGGGCCGGGTGGCCGAGCTCACGTCGTACGACGTGGTGGCGCCGGACCTGCGCGGCCGCGGCCGGAGCAGCAGCCTGCAGGGGCCCGCCGGGATGGCCGCGCACGCCGCCGACCTGGCCGCGCTGCTCGACCACCTCGAGGTCGAACGGGCGCTCGTGGTGGGGCACTCGATGGGCGGCTTCGTCGCCACCGCGTTCCACGAGGCGCACCCCGACCGGGTCAGCGACGTCGTCCTCGTCGACGGCGGACTGCCGCTGCCGCCGATGCCGGAGGGGATGAGCACCGACGACGCGATCGCCGCGATCATCGGACCCGCGGCCGAGCGGCTGTCGATGACCTTCGCCGACGCCGAGGCCTACTTCGACTTCTGGAAGCAGCATCCCGCGCTCGGCCCGTGGTGGTCGCGTGAGGTGGAGGCCTACTTCGCCTACGACCTCGTCGGGCAGCCGCCGCACTGCCGGTCGTCGGTCTCCCTGGCCGCCGTGCGGGAGGACTCCGCGGACCTGCTCGACGGGTCCCTGGTCGCCGACCGCGCCGCCGCCCTGCCGGCCGGCACCGTGTTCCTGCGGGCGGTCAACGGGATGATGGACGAGCCCGGTGGCCTCTACCCATCCGCCCTGGTGGAGCAGCACGCGGCGTCGTACCCCGGCCTGGACCTGCGCGACGTCGACGGCGTCAACCACTACACGCTGGTGATGGGCTCGGGCGCACAGGCCGTCGCCGACACCGTCGCCGCAGTCGCCACGAGAGGCAGCCGATGAACACGATCACCACGACGCTGGTCGAGGTCGACGACCCCGCGCGTGCGGACACGCTGGTGCGCCACGACGGGCGCACCACCGGCGACGTGGTCGTGCTGGTGCACGGCAACATCTCGTCCTCGGTGTTCTGGGAGGACACCCTGGCGGCGCTGCCGGCGTCGTACCGCGGCCTGGCCCCGGACCTGCGCGGCTTCGGCGGCACCGAACCCCTGCCCATCGACGCCACCCGCGGAGTGGGCGACTTCGCCGACGACCTGCACGCCTGTCTGGCCGAGCTGGGTGTCTCGCGGTGCCACCTGGTCGGCTGGAGCATGGGCGGCGGGGTGGTGCTGCAGTACCTCCTCGACCATGCCGGACTGGTCGCCTCGCTGACGCTGGTCAACCCGGTGTCGCCCTACGGCTACGGCGGCACCGGCCCCGACGGGACGCTGGTGTCCCCCGACGGGCTCGGCTCCGGCGGCGGGACCGCGAACCCCGACTTCGTGCGCCGGCTCGCCGAGGGCGACACCAGCGACGACCCCGCCTCACCGCGCGGGGTGATGAACGCGCTCTACTACGCCTCCTCCCCCGGACTGCCGCCGGGGCGCGAGGACGAGTACGTCGCCTCGATGCTGACCACCCGCACCGGCGCGGACTTCTATCCCGGCGACAGCGGGACCTCGGACGCGTGGCCGTTCGTCACACCGGGCGGTCGCGGGGTGCTGAACACGATCGCGCCCATCCATTTCGACACCTCCGGGATCGTCGACGTCGACCACAAGCCGCCGGTGCTGTGGATCCGCGGGTCCGCCGACCAGATCGTCTCCGACGCCGCCGCCCTCGACCTCGCCGTCCTGGGTGCCGCCGGCGCCATCCCCGGCTGGCCGGGCGCGGAGACGTTCCCACCGCAGCCGATGGTGGCCCAGACCCGCTCCGTGCTGAGCAGGTACGCCGAGCGCGGCGGCTCCTTCACCGAGGTCGTCCTCGACGGCGTCGGCCACTCCCCGCACGTCGAGGACCCGGCCGCCTTCCGGGAGGCATTCTTCGGCTTCCTGGCCTCCTGCTGACCCCCTCCGCCGAGGCGTCAACTTGCTGCAGCCCCAGACCGCCGAGGCGTCAGTTCCTGCCGCCACTGCTGGGGCACAGTAGGTTCCTTCCATGCACCTGCCCACCTCGCGAACAATGTGCTGGGTGTACGCCGGCCTCGCCGTCGTCGACTCGCTCCTCGCCGGGTCCCGTCGGCCAGCCGCCCACCGGACCCGGTACGCCACCAAGCCGCTGCTGATGCCGACCCTTGTCGCGTCCCTGGTCACCGACCGGGCCGCACGACGCTCGCCGCTGCGTACGAGCACCGTCGTCGCCCAGCTGGCTGGCTGGGGCGGGGATCTCGCGCTGCTGCGCCACGGCACGAAGCCGTTCGTCGTGGGCGCGGGGTCCTTCGCCGTCGGGCACGCGGCGTACATCACCGGCTTCCGGCGGCACGGGCGGCGTCGTGCCGAGCTGGTGCAGTCAACGTCAGCCCGCACGGTCGCGGCGGCCTGGCTGACCAGCGGGCCGGTGCTCGCGGTCGCCGCCGGTCGCAAGGAGAGAGCGCTGGGGCCCGCGGTCCTCGGCTACGCCACGATCCTCGCCGCCATGGCCGCCACGGCGACCGGCCTGCGTTCCGACGTACCACCGGCAGCGCGCCGGTCGACCGTCGCCGGAGCGGGGCTGTTCCTGGTCTCCGACACGATGCTGGGCGTCCGCAAGTTCGTGCTGCGCACGGAGACCCCGCGGCTGGAGTTTGCGGTGATGGCGACGTACACGGCCGGCCAGTACCTGCTGGCGCGAGGGGCGGCGCGAGCCGGACGCTGAAGCTGCAGCAAGGTGACGCCTCGGCGGTCTGAAGCTGCAGAGAACTGACGCCTCGGCGGGCTGGGGCTGCAGTGAAGTGACGCCTCGGCGGGCAGCGGAACAGCAGAAGGGGCGGGACCAGCGTGTGGTCCCGCCCTCTTCCTCTTCTTCCCCAAGAAGTGCCGGCGGTCGGGGTCGAGTCGACCACCGGGCGCTATTCAGTTGTGGTGAGGCAGATCTGTGGGTGGCTGCTCTGTGGGCGTGGCCAGCTCAGCGGAGTGGGACAGCGATTTTGTCGCCCACGGGCAGCACGCCGCCGTTGAGGTCGTTGAGCTGCAGGATGCGGTGCACGGTCTCGCGCACCTCACCGGGTCCTGCCACCTCGCCGGCGAGGTCGTAGAGGGTGTCGCCGGGCTGGACCTCCACCATCTTGACCGGCACGGGCTCGCCAGCCTCCTTGGTGGCAGTGGCGAGGCCGCCGAAGGCGATCATGAGGGCGAAGGCAGCGAGCAGGAAGGCGGCCACCACCACGACCTGACCGCGTCGGGTCAGCGTGACCGGGCCGTCGATGCGGCGCACCCGGGAAAGGCGGCTGTCGAGTCCTGCGGCGATGCTGATCGTGCTCATCTCAATCCTCCTGGTCGGTGTGACCCCTCGTGCTGCGGTGTCCGAGCGACGGGTCCAGTTGTAGGAGCGACCACCGACACAACGTGGTGGTGACTGCGGCACTCCCGCCGTCGTTCGAACACATGTACGACGTTAGATCATGTGTTCGAACGACGCAAGAACATACGTTCGAACCGCGTGTCGGGAGATCTTCCCGGCCCTCCCGGGAATCGGCCCGATCCCACGGCGGAACGACCGGCCCACGCTGGTGGCACCACACGCACCACACCCGACCACTGGAGGTCCCGATGACCCAGCTCCTGCAACCCCGGCCCGCGACGGCCGACACCGACTGGCCCGGCTCCCGCACCGCCTGGCGCTGGGCGGGCGGACTCGGCCTGGCCCACGTCCTGCTCCTGCTCGGCGCGTTCAGCATCGAGGGCGTGGGCGCGGACAGCGCAACGTTCAGCACCGCCACGAAGGTCTACGGCGCGTTCTCCCCCGACCGCGTCCGCTACGGGTCCTTCGTCGAGGCGATGTCGTTCGTGCTGCTCGTGCCCGCCCTGGTGCTCCTCGCCCGCCTGCTCGGCCGCAAGGAGACCGGCCGGGTCGCCGGCCAGACGATGGTCGGCCTGGGCGTGGCCTACGTCGGCGCCACCCTCGCGATCGGGTTCCCGCCGCTGAATGTGGCCGTCTCCGCCGCCCACCACGGCGCCGACCCCGCCCTGGTCGCCAGCTTGGACCTGCTCCGCAACGACGGGTTCATCCTCCAGGTCGGGCTGCTCTTCGCGGTCACCCTCGCCCTCGGCGTCGCCGCCCTGAGCGAGCGCCGGCTCACCAGATGGGCCGGCTGGGGCGGGATCGGCGTCGGCGCGCTGGGCCTCGTGGCCACGCCGTTCGCCCACGACGGCGCCAACCTGGTCTGGATGGCCTGGTGGGTCGGCCTGTGCGTCCTCTGTCTGCGCGGCGGCCCGCGCGAGCCCGCCGACCACGCCCCGATCGACTGAATCCGGCTACGTCCGACCCGGCCATGGTCCACGCTGGACAGGTGACAGCAGGAGGCGCGAGCGCGTCGCCGGGGGCTGCGCTCGGCACCGGACCACTGGCCGGGCACGCCGACCGCATCTGGCCGGCCACGGCCGCCCTCGTCGGGCTCACCGGCGAGGGCGTCGCAGTGGCCGCGGCCACCACCGAGAGCGCCCGCTGGAACGAGCTCGCCGTCGCCGCAGCCATCCTGGCCTACACCGCTGTCGGAGTGCTGATCCTCTGGCACCGACCAGGACACCCGATCGGACGGCTGGCGGTCGTGCTCGGAGCGATCTGGGGTCCTGGTGAGGCGCTCGTCGCCACGTCGTACGCCGCCCTCCTGCACGACCCGCACGACACGATGGCCGCGCTCGGCTCAACGGCGGGCAGCTTCCTGCGCGGCCTGCCCTGGCTGGTGTCGGTGCTGGTGCTGCCCCTGGTCTTCCCCGACGGCCATCGGCTCGACACCCGGCTCGCCAGGATGGCCGGCCGGGTGAGCGCCGCGGCGCTCGCCTGCTTCGTGCTGGCCACGGTGCTCTCTCCCTCACTGAGCGACCTGCGCGTCGAGGACGTCGCCAACCCGCTCGGGCTGCCCGCGCGGGCCCGGGACGCGGTCGACGCAGTGGCCGCGTCGACGCTGCTCCTCGGCGTAGTCGCGATCGGGCTCGCGGTCGCTGTGCTGGTCCAGCGCTATCGATGCACCGGCGCCCTCGGTCGTCAGCAGACGCTGCTCTTTGCGCTGGCCTTCCTGCCTCCCGTCGCGGCACTGGGCGCCAGCGTGAGCGACGTCGCCGGGCCTTGGCTCTTCGGCGTCGCCTCGGTGCCGCTGCCGCTGCTGATCGGCGTGGCGGTGCTGCAACGGCGGCTGTACGACGTACCGCTCGCGCTGAACCGGTCGCTCACCTACGGCACCCTGTGGCTCTCCATCGCGCTCCTCTACGCGATCACCGTCGGCGGCGTCGGCGCGATGCTGCAGCAGCGCGGCGCCGTCTGGCTCCCGTGGGCGGCCGCGGGCATCGTCGCGGTCAGCTTCGCGCCACTGCGCGAGGGCCTGCAGCGCACGGCGAACCGGGTCACCTACGGCCAGTGGGCGCAGCCCGACGAGGTGCGCAGCCGCACCGCCCGCCGGGTCGGCGACGCCACCAACCTGCCGGGGCTCCTGCAGTCCCTGGTCGCCGAGCTCGCCGACGACCTCGGGCTCGGGCACCTCGAGGTCACCGGTCCGTACGGCGAGGTGCTGGCCGCCGCGGGCCCCGAGGACGGGGCGTACGACGAGCTCCCCCTGACCGCGTACGGCGCCCCGGTCGGCGCGCTGCGCTGGAGCCGGAGGGCGTTGCGGGTGGGCGACCTGGAGCTGCTCGGCGACTTGGCCCGTCAGCTCGGCGCTGTCGTGCACGCGCACGGCCTGCTCGAGTCGATCCGCGCCGCGCAGGAACGGCTGGTGCTGGCCCGCGAGGAGGAGCGCCGCCGCCTGCGCCGCGACCTGCACGACGGCCTCGGTCCGGCGCTGGCCGGACTGACCCTGCAGGTGGACACCGTGCGCAACCGCACCACCGACCCGAACGCCGACACCGCCCTGCTCGACCTGCGCAGCGGCATCCAGGCCACCGTCGCCGACGTACGACGGATGGTCGAGGGCCTGCGACCGGCGAGCCTGGACGACCTCGGCCTGGTGGAGGCTGTGCGCCAGCTCGCCGGTGGGGTCGATCTGCAGGTCACCGTCGAGGCGTCCGACCTCCCTCCCCTGCCGGCAGCCGTGGAGGTCGCGGCCTACCGGATCCTCCAGGAGGCACTCACCAACGCGGCCCGGCACTCCGGCGGCACCATGGCAACGGTCCGCCTGCTGCCCGGCCGGGACCTGCTCCGGATCGAGGTCGCCGACGACGGCTCGGGGGCAGTGCTCCCCCGCCCCGATGGTGTCGGCCTGGACAGCATGCGCACCCGGGCCGAGGAGATCGGCGGGAGCTTCGAGCTCCAGGCCCGACCCGGCACGGGCACCACCATCGTCACGACGCTGCCCCTGGTCGAGGGGGCCACCCGGTGATCAGCGTCCTCGTCGTCGACGACCACCCGCTCTTCCGCGACGGTCTCGCGGGACTTCTCGGGACGGTCCCGGACGTCGAACTCCTCGACGCTGTCGCCGACGGGGAGACCGCACTGCGGCGCTGCGCCGAGCTCAACCCCGACGTCGTCGTGATGGACCTCAACATGCCCGGACTGCCGGGCCTCGAGGCGATCCGGCGCCTGGTCCGGCTCGACCCGCCGCCCGCCGTACTCGTCCTGACGATGGTGGACGACGACGACTCCGTGGCCGCCGCGATGCAGGTCGGCGCGCGCGGCTACCTGCTCAAGGGCGCGGCCCAGGAGGAGGTGCTCGCCGCGCTGCGCACGGTCTCCTCCGGAGGCGCCGTCTTCGGCGCTGGAGCAGCGCGGCGGTTCCTCTCCGCCGGTGGCCGTGCGGTCGCCGACCTGACCACGCGGGAGGCCGAGGTCCTGGCGCTGGTCGCCGACGGCCGGAGCAACGCGGAGATCGCGAGGGAGCTCCGCCTGAGCCTCAAGACCGTGCAGAACCACGTGTCCAACGTGTTGGCCAAGCTGCAGGTGCGGGACCGCACTCAGGCCGCGCTGCGGATGCGCGGCCTCTGATTTCGAGACTGGAAACCCCGAAGTCGTCCGTTCTGTCCGCTGACACCGCGGCAGCGGAGGGCTAGCGTCGAGGATGGCTTCGACCGATGCAGGCCGGCGGGGGAAGTCAGGCGACAGGGAGCACCATCGTGTTCATCCAGATGATCCAGGGGGCTTGTGCGCGACAGGACGAGATGCGGCATCTCGTCGACGACTGGTGCGGCCGGATGGCCGACCGGCCCGGCTGGCTCGGCGGCACCTACGGCTTCACCGACGACGACTGCTTCATCGGCGTCGTCCGGTACGAGGACCGCGACGCCTGCGCGATGTGGTGCAAGGACCCCGAGGCAGCGCCGTACTGGGCGGCGGCGGCCGAGCTGTTCGACGAGTCGTGCGACATCTTCGAGTCCGACGACGTCAGCATCATGCTGGCCGGCGGCTCGGACGACGCCGGCTTCGTGCAGGTGATGCACGGCCGGGTGAGCGATCCCGACCGGCTGCGGCACCTGCTCACCGACACCACGATGACCACGATGCTGCACGACGCGAGGCCGGAGATCATCGGCGCGACCTTCGCCTTGCAGGGCGACGGCACCTTCACCGAGACGGTCGCGTTCACCGACGAGGAGGCCGCCCGCAACGGCGAGCGTGTGCACATGCCCGAGGACGTGGCCGCCGAGCTCGAGGCAGCCATGGGCGCGGTGGAGTACATCGACCTGCACGCGCCGTGGTTCCACCACCACCACTGAACCACCACTGAGCCACCACCGAACCGACACCGAACCGACACCGAACGAGGACCAGGGAGGCAACCAGGAGCCGCGGGTGCGCTTGCCGTCACCGGACGTACGCCGACCGGGACGACGCCGGGGTACCGGGCCGGAGAAGGACGACACGCCGTTCGAACACATGTTTGAAGGCGGACCCACTTCGGTCTACGGTGACCACCATGGCGAACGACGGCAAGCGCACCCGGTCCGGAAGCAACGTCCGCGAGCTGCCCGACGCTCCCCCGGACGCGACCGGGCTGACCCCGCGACAGCAGCGGATCCTCAACGTGCTGCGCGACTCCATCGAGCAGCGCGGCTACCCGCCGAGCATCCGCGAGATCGGCGACACCGTCGGCCTGGCCAGCTCCTCCAGCGTCGCCCACCAGCTCCGGGTCCTCGAGCAGAAGGGCTTCATCAAGCGCGACCCCAACCGGCCACGGGCGCTGGAGGTGTTCCTCCCCGAGCTGATGGCCGCCCGCCGCTCGCTGTCCGCGGCCGAGGACACCGGGTTCGACGAGACCGGCGTGGGCGACGCCGCCCCGCCGGCCGCCTACGTGCCGCTGCTCGGTCGGATCGCCGCCGGTGGCCCGATCCTTGCGGAGGAGAACCTCGAGGAGGTCTTCCCGCTGCCCAGGACCCTGGTCGGCGAGGGCAACCTCTTCCTGCTCGAGGTCTCCGGCGACTCGATGATCGACGCGGCGATCTGCAACGGCGACTACGTCGTGGTCCGGCAGGCGCAGACCGCTGAGAACGGCGAGGTCGTGGCCGCCATGATCGACGGCGAGGCGACAGTGAAGACGTTCCAGCGCAAGGGCGGCCAGGTCTGGCTGCTGCCGCACAACGACGCCTACGACCCCATCGACGGCACCCACGCCACGATCCTGGGGAAGGTCACCGCGGTCCTGCGCCGCATGTGACCCTCCCCCAGCCCGGCGACGTCCCACCCCCGACCACGTCGTCGTACGACGCCCCGGTGAACCCCCAACCGCCGGGGCGTCGTGGTGTCCGCCCGACCGCGCGCACGGACGTCCTGCGTCCCGGCTGCCCCGGCGACCACCTCGCAGGACGTCCCCCGTCGTGTAACCGGATCCGCACCCCGGGCGTTGTGCTCTCCATGACCCGTCGCCTCACGACCCTCGCGCTCGCGACCCTCGGCCTGGTCGCCGCCCTGCTCGTCCCCACCACCCCGGCGGCGAGCGCGCCGACCGAGGCGAGCACCGCGACCGAGGCGAGCGCGCCGACCAGGGCAGACAGCTGGGCGCCGCGCCCGGCGACGTACGACCAGGTCGCCCAGAAGGACCAGCGGGTCACCATGTCCGACGGCACCGTGCTCAGCGTGGACGTGTTCCGGCCCGGGCACGGCAGCACGCCGGCAAAGGGCCGCTTTCCGGTGGTCCTCTCCTTCACGCCGTACAACAAGGGCATCCCCGGCACCAACTTCGCGATGCCGAGCCTGGTGCAGCGCGGCTACGTCCAGGTCATCGTCGACGTGCGCGGCACCGGCAGCTCGCAGGGTCGCTGGGTGCCGTTCCAGCACCGCGAGCAGCTCGACGCCGTCGAGGTCGCCCGCTGGGTCGACCGGCAGCCGTGGAGCAACCACACGCTGGGCATCTACGGCGTCAGCTATGGCGCCATCTCCGCGCTCCTGGCGGCCGAGACCGGTGCCGAGCACGGCGGGCTGCCGGGCCTGAAGGCGCTCTTCCCGATCGTCCCGTCGGGGGACAACTACCGCGACGTGTTCACCCAGGGCGGCAGCATCGACACCGGTTTCATGCCCGGCTGGCTGGCGCTGGTGACCGGCACCGGCCTGCTGCCGATGACGACGGACCCGCAGTACGTCGCGAAGGTGCTGGTCGACCACCTCGAGGGAGCGTTGGCGTTCCAGGCCACCCAGGGCGTCGGGGCGGTCGCCGGGGGCGAGCTGGCCTACGACGGGCCCTACTTCCGGCAGAGCTCCACCCTCGCCCGGATCGACAAGGTGCGGGTGCCGACCTTCGTCGTCGGCGGCCTCTACGACCTGTTCCAGCGCAGCGAGCCGCGCATCTTCGAGGCGCTGCAGCGCAACGGCGTGCCCAGCAGGCTGGTCCTGGGGCCGTGGACCCACATCGAGGGCTCGATGGGTTCCGGGCTGCCGGCCGACGGGGTCGACTCGCTCGACAACCTCGCGCTGCGCTGGTTCGACCGCTACCTGATGGGTCGGCCCGACCCGACGCTGCACCGCGACGTGCCGCCGGTGTCGTACTTCCAGATCGGCGGCCCCGGCTACCTCGAGGCGACGAGCTGGCCGCCGGCCGGGACGTCGTACAACGCGGTCCACCTCGGCGGCTCGGCCGCGCCCAACCCGGGCACGCCCGGGACGTTGTCCGACCGGTCCTCGGGTCGCCCCGACGCGCTGCCCTACGTGCCGGTCACCGGGATGTGCAGCGCCTCGACGGCGCAGTGGACGCTGGCACCGATCGAGACGGTGCCGCTGTGCGGCGGTGACGAGCGGATCGCCGACGCCGGCGGGCTCTCCTACGAGATGCCCGTCCGGCACGACCTCGCCCTGGCCGGGGACTTCTCGCTGCACCTGACGGTGTCGAGCACCGCGCCCGACGGCGTGATCACCGCCCGGGTGGAGGACGTCGCTCCCGACGGCAGCGTCAAGCGGATCTCTGCCGGCTCCCAGGTGCTCTCGCTGCGTGCCCTCGACCGCACCCGCAGCGTCCGCCACGACGGGCTGGTCACCCGGCCGTGGCACCCGATGACGAGGGAGTCCCAGCGCGACATGCCGGCCGGCGTGCCGGTGCCGGTGGAGATCGAGATCTTCCCCAGCGCCGCGCTCGTCGAGGCCGGGCACCGGCTCCGCGTCACCGTCCAGGCCGCCGACTTCCCGGCGCACACCCCCACCGCACCCACGCTGACCGACTCGTCGGCCAACGCCCCGAACGGACTCGAGGTGTGGCACGACGCCCGACACCCGTCGTGGCTGGTCATCCCGGTGACCG
This sequence comes from Marmoricola sp., assembly GCA_035708765.1. Lineage (GTDB taxonomy): Bacteria > Actinomycetota > Actinomycetes > Propionibacteriales > Nocardioidaceae > Marmoricola. Next base: position 10,768 of record DASTFI010000052.1, on the reverse strand, counting down.
GGTCGTTCACCGCGCCGCGAGCACACGCCGCCCACCCGACGACGACGCCGCCGTCCGTGCCCGCGTTGCCCGGGGGCTTCCTCGGCGCCGGCGCGCTGCCCTTCTCCCCCGGGACTGCTGCCGCCGCAGCCGACCCGGCCGCGGTCGCCGAGGCCGCTGCGGCGCTCACCCGGGTCCAGAGCGGTACGACGGCCCCTGCGGTGCTCGACTGGAGGACGCTGCTGGGCCTGCTCGGCTGAGCGTGAGCCCCGCCTGGTCCAGCGCCGAGGCCGTGCTGGCCTGCTCGGGCAGCGTCGGCCGGGCCAGTCGCACCACACGGCAGCTCCGGGAGCCTCCCCCGTGGCAAAGTCTGCGTCCAGCTCGAGCAACCGCGCGTAGGGTCCGCCGGCCAGGAGGGACCGGCCCTGGCGGAGCGCGACCTCACCCGGCACCAGCTGCCTCCCGGATGTCGGTACGACGTGGCAGATTCGTCGCCATGCCCAGTCGTCCGGACGTGCCGCTGGCATGGGTGGAGCGCATCCGCGCCCTGGTGGCGCACCTGCCCGAGTGCCGCGAGGACGACGCCTGGACCGGCGTGCGCTGGCGGGTCCGCCAGGCGACGGTGGCGCACGTCTACGGCGGGGAGGACCAGCTGTTCCGGATCACCTTCCGCGCGGAGCCGGACGAGGTGCTGGCGTTCGAGCACCTGGGTCCGCCGTACTTCAAGGCCTCGTGGGGTGGCAACGTCGTCGGGTTGCTCCTCGACGACCGGACCGACTGGGCCGAGCTCGGCGAGCTGCTGACGGACTCCTACTGCCTGCAGGCCCCGCAGCGGCTGGCAGGAAAGGTCGCCCGGCCGATCCCCGACGAGTGACTCAGCCGGCGGCGGCAGCAAGGCGCGCGAGCGCCTTGCGAGCCACGTCGGGGTCGGTGGTCATCCACATCGGCGGCAGGCTGGCCCGCAGGAAGCTGCCGTAGCGCGCGGTGACGATCCGGGGGTCCAGGATCGCCACCACCCCGCGGTCGGCGGTCGTGCGGATCAGCCGGCCAGCGCCCTGGGCGAGCAGCAGTGCCGCGTGGGTGGCGGAGACCGACATGAAGCCGTTGCCCCCGGCGGCGTCGGCGGCCTTCGCCCGGGCGCTCATCAGCGGGTCGTCGGGACGGGGGAACGGGATCCGGTCGATGAGCACCAGCTGGCAGGTGTCACCAGGGACGTCGAGGCCCTGCCACAGCGACAACGTGCCGAACAGGCAGGTGTGCGGGTCGCCGACGAACTGCCGGGCCAGCTCTGGCAGCTGCGCGTCGCCCTGCGCCAGCGTGGTCAGGTGGGGCAGCGCCTCGCGGACGTGCTCGGCGGCGGCCTCGGCGGCACGCCTGCTGGAGAACAGGCCGAGGGTGCGGCCGTCGGCGGCGTCGACCAGCTCGGTGATCTCGTCGAGGTGCGCCTGGGTGAGGCCGTCGCGGCCCGGCTGCGGCAGGTGCTTCGCGACGTAGAGGATCGCCTGCTTGCCGTAGTCGAAGGGCGAGCCGACGTCGATGCCGTGCCAGCCCTCCTCGGTCCGGTCGAGCCCGAACGAGCCGGCCACCGCCCCGAAGTCGCCACCCAGCTTGAGCGTCGCACTGGTGAAGACGGCCGTCTTCTCGGCGAGCAGCTTGTCGCGCATCGGGCCGGCCACGTTGAGTGGCGCCACGCAGAGCTGGTTGCCGCCGCGGCGCTCCTCGCGCTCCGCGACCCACAAGACGTCGGACTCGCTGTCGGCCGCCATCCGCTCGGCGGTGGCGAACAGCTCCTGGGCCCAGCCCTTGGCCTGCTTGACCCCGGCGTCGTCACCGGTCTCCTTGGGAAAGGCGCTCACCAGCGCCCGGGCGGCGTCGCGGACCAGCACGAGGGCGTCGCCGAGGTCGGTGGGCATGGACTCGACGCGGCCCGGAGGGTGCGCGTCGATGGCGTCGCGGAGCACGTCGGCGGCGTCGGCCAGGTCGTCCGCCTCGCTCCCGTCGACGTGCCGCTGTGACCGCCGGGCGGTGCGCTCGACCTCGCTCGCCGACAGCTCGTCCGTCGCGGCCTGGGTGACGCGGGCGACCAGCTCGTGGGCCTCGTCGATGACGACCGTGTCGTAGGCCGGGATCATCGGCACGCCCTCGATCGCGTCGATCGCCAGCAGCGAGTGGTTGGTGACGACCACCTGTGAGCGAGCGGCCTTCTCCTTCGCGCGCTCGGCGAAGCAGACGTCGCCGTACGGACACTTCGTCGCGCCCAGGCACTCGCGGTGGCTGACGCTGACCTGTCGCCAGAGCCGGTCGGTGTGCCGGGGAGCGTCGTCCTTCTCGCCGGTGCCGTTGGCCTCGGCCTGCTCCTCGACCCACTCGCGCAGGGCCAGCACCTCGGCCCCCATCGAGCCCTCGGGCAGCGCGACCAGCGCACCCTGGTCGTCGGGCACGCCCTCGCGCACCCGGTGCAGGCAGGCGTAGTTGGAGCGGCCCTTGAGCACGGCATAGGTCGGCGTCTCGTGCAGCACGTGGCGGGCCGCCTCGACCAGCGCCGGGATGTCGCGCTGCACCAGCTGGTGCTGGAGCGCCAGCGTCGCGGTGGCCACCACGACGCGCTTGTCGTGCAGCAGCGCCGGGACCAGGTAGCCCAGCGACTTGCCGGTGCCGGTGCCGGCCTGGACGAGCAGGTGCTCGCCGGTCTCCATCGCCGCAGCGACCGCGTCGGCCATCTGCACCTGGCCGGGCCGCTCCTGGCCGCCGACCGCCTCGACCGCAGCCGCCAGCACCGAGCGCAGGCTCGGCTGGTCGGCCGCAGGGGTGGGCGTGTCAGGCACCCGAGCACCCTATGACGCCGCACGGACAGGCGCCGGAGCCGGCCACCGTGGCGCCCGGCCGATCCGGCTCAGGCCTGGCTCGGCGGCAGCTCGCCCTTCTCCTGGGCGGGCGGCGCGGCGGGGGTCTCGTCGGGCGTCCCGGCAGGAGGTACGGCGGGCGCGTCGGTGCCGAAGCTGACCTGCGGCGGGGCGTCGTGGGCGGCGGGAGCCTCGTAGAACTCCCGTGTGGACACGCCGGACATCCCGCTGAAGAGCATCCACGGGATGGTCCGGACCAGCTTGTTCAGCGTCGCGACCGCGTCGTTGTAGTACTGCCGGGCGAAGCTGATCTGGCCCTCGGTCTCGGCGAGCTGCTGCTGGAGCTGGAGGAAGTTGGTGTTGGCCTTGAGGTCGGGGTAGTTCTCCGCGACCGCGTTCACCCGGACGAGCGCTCCCTGCAGCGCGGCGTCCGCGGCGGCCTTCGCCGGCACGTCGTCACCGTGCGCGGCAGCGGTGACCTGGGCGCGGGCCCGGGTGACCTCCTCGAAGACACCCTTCTCGTGGGCGGCGTACCCCTTGACCGTCTCGACCAGGTTGGGGATCAGGTCGGCGCGGCGGGTCAGCTGCACGTCGATGCCGCCGAGGGCCTCCTGGGCGCCGATGTCCGCGGTGCGCAGCTTGTTGAAGCCGGTCACCACCAGCCCGACCAGGAGCAGGACGACGACCACGACCACGATGAGCGCGATCAGCATGTTGTGCCTCTTTCCGTTGGGAGGTACGGCGACCCGGCACCGACCGACGTGACGTGCATTGAACCGCAGCGACTCACCACGAGCCACCCCCACCGCCGCCGCCGCCACCGCCACCGCCTCCCCCACCGGACGACGACTGGGTGGCCTGGTAGGAGGAGATCGCCGAGGAGACCGTGGAGTCGAACGACCCGACCATCTGGTCGACGTAATTGCCGGTCTGCAGGCCGGCGTACCCGGCGAAGTAGTGCGGGACCGGCGGTTCGGCGCCCATCTCGACGCGGTACTTCTTCGCCCACGCGTCGGCACAGTCGAAGGCGACCGCCCACGGGAGGTACTCGGTGTACAGGTTCTCCCGGCCGGCGAAGTCGAAGCGTGCCTGCGCCGACGGGGTCGCCAGGATCCGCCGGAAGCCACCGGCGCGCGACCACAGATCGCGGCCCGACGGAGTACGACGCGTGCCCGCGCCCGTGTAGGCGAGCTCGATGCCGCCGACCACGAAGAGGCCGGGCACGAGCGCCCACAACGAGGAGTGCAGCGGGTTCCACACCGCGAGGTAGACGGTGAGCGCCGCGCCGAGCAGCACGACGATCCCGCTCGCCGAGCCGAGCCCGGACCGGGACATCAGGCCGTCGTCGCGGGCCCACCCCGAGACCCGTGACTTCATGCCGGCGATGGCCGCCTTGAGGGTCTTGCCGGCCGACACGCTCGTGCGCTCGGCGACGAAGGGCCGCCGGTCGGCGCCCAGCGCCTGCACGGCGTCGGCGGTGACCCGGTCGACGCGGCCGTCGACGGCGGCGAGAGGCGTCACCGTCCAGCTGCCGTCGTCGTCGTGCAGCGACACCACGCCCTTCTCGGCTGCCTGGAGCATGGTCGCCACGAAGGTCCGGTTGTCGACCTGCTCCTCGAGCAGGTACTGCGCCTGCGCCGGGCCGATCCCCTCCGGCGGGGCGTAGAGGAGCGGGAACTGCGGCGTCCGCTCCCAGGTGCTGCGCGAGAGCAGGAAGCCGCCGACGCCGGCCGCCAGCCCGAGCAGCACGATGAGCACCACCACCGGCACGTCGTGGCCGAGGATCCCGTCCCAGGTCGGCGCCCAGGGCACCTGGTGGGCGCGGGGCGGCGCCGGCATCGCGAGGTCGGCCGTCAGTGTCACGGGCGTGTGCGGCGCCAGCGGCCCGGTGGTGACGGAGAGCTGTTCGGTGCCCTGGCCGTCCACGGAGCAGCCGCCCTTCTGGCCGACGCCGAGGTCGCAGCCCACGGACCGGGCCGGCGCGGGCAGGGACACGGTGAGCCGGCTGCTGCCGATCGGCATCTGCCAGCCGGACGGGACCAGGTTCCAGTGCAGCCGCGAGCCGCCGTCGTGCTGCTGCAGCACACCGGGGACCAGGTAGTCGATGACGTAGGTGTGCTGCCCGGTGACGGTGCGGTCGGCGTCTCCGATGCGGATGTTGCGGTAGCGGCCGTCGCCCTCGGTGAGCACCTCGAACGGCTCCGGCTGTCCGTCGCGAGTGACCCGGACCTGCTCGGGCACCAGCCGCGCGTGCTCGTCGTCGGGATCGCGCAGGTCGAAGAACCGGAAGATCCCGTGCCGGAAGTCGGGATAGGTCACCACCAGCGTCTCCCGGGCCACCAGGTCGCCGTCGTCCTGCACGCGGAAGGCTGCCCGGTAGCTGTCGATGCGGGAGCTCTCCGAGGCGCCGCCCTCGTCGGGGAACGACTGCCCGCCCAGCCAGATGAGCGCGGCCAGCACGCCGAGCAGCAGCGCCGGCACCACGACGCGCGCCAAGGCCCCCTTCATGACGCGAACCTATCGCCGCCCGGCGCCGGTCACCGGCATTCGCGGCAACGTGGTGGCCGCCACCTCGTCACGAGGAAGCCGACAGCCGCCCCTCCCCGGGACGCACGGCGCCGATCTCGTAGGCCAGCACCACCACCTGTACCCGCGACCGCAGCCCGAGCTTGGCCAGGATCCGGTTGACGTGGGTCTTCACGGTCGCCTCGGAGACGACCAGCTCGGCCTGGATCTCGGCGTTCGACAGCCCGCGCGCGACCAGCCCGAACACCTCCCGCTCGCGCTCGGTCAGCTCGAGCAGGGCCGGCGGTGCACCGTCGTGCGGAGCCGGACCGCTGACGTGCTGCTCGATCAGCCGCCGGGTCAGTGAGGGCGCCAGCAGCGCTTCGCCGGCGGCGACGGTCGCGATCCCCTCCACCAGCCGGTCCGGGGGCGTCGCCTTGAGCAGGAAGCCCGCCGCACCGGCGCGCAGCGCCCCGTAGACATAGCTGTCCAGGTCGTACGTCGTCAGCACCAGCACGCGGGTGGGCGAACCGGAGCCGGTCAGCTCGGCGGTGGCGGCGATGCCGTCGAGCACCGGCATCCGGATGTCCATCAGGCAGACGTCCGGGGTGGTACGACGGACGAGGTCGAGCGCCTCGCGACCGTTCCCGGCCGTGCCGACGACGTCGAGCCCGCGTGCGGACAGCACCATCTCCAGGCCCGATCGGACCAGGTCCTGGTCGTCGGCCACGACGACGCGGAGGGACGCCGTCATGGCCCCACCGGGAGGGTGGCGTCGAGCTCGAACCGGCCGTCGCGGGTGCCGTGCCGCAGCGTGCCGCCGAGGAGATGCACCCGCTCGGTGACACCCAGCAGGCCCAGCCCGCTGCCCAGCCCTCCGGCGGCAGCGACCCCGTTCGCGGCGTTGCTGGCCCGGATCGAGAGTCGGTCGGGCAGCGCGGCGACCTCCACGAGAGCGCTGCGATCGGTGGCGTAGCGCAGCGCGTTGGTCAGCGCCTCCTGGACGATCCGGTAGGCGGAGACGTCGACCCCGGCGGGCAGTACCGGCACCGGGTCGGCGAGCCGCAGGTCGACGTCGAGACCGTCGGCTCGGAACCGCTCGACCAACCCCGGCACCTGGGCCAGCCCGGGCGTCGGCTCGAGACCCAGCTCGTCGTCGGTGTCCCGGATGACGTGCAGCAGCCGACCGGTCTCGACGAGCGCGCGCCGGCCGGTCGCCGCGACGTCGGCCAGCACCGTCGATGCCCGGTCCGGGTCCGTCCGCACCAGGTCCTGCGCCGCGGCGGTCTGCACGACCATCGCGCTGACCGAGTGGGCGATCACGTCGTGCAGCTCGCGGGCGATCCGGTCGCGCTCGTCGCGGATCGCCTGGCTGCGCACCAGCTCCTGGGTCTCCCGCAGCTCCTCGGTCTGGTCGGCGAGCCGCCGGGTGATCCGACCGAAGATGTAGGGCGGGAGGATGAGCGTGAGCACGAAGATCACGTCGCCGATGCCGTGCGCCCGGGTGTCGACCAGCGTGTAGTCGAGCAGGAAGGCCACCAGGATCACGCCGATCCCCGCCAGGCCGAGCAGGTCGGCGATCCAGCGACCGAGCGCATAGCCGCACACCGCGCAGAAGAGGATCGGCGCCGCGGCATCGTCGAGCTGCGGCCCGACGAACGGCATCTGCAGCAGCACGACCGCCGCCAGCGGGGTCACCCACAGCGACGCGACCCGGCGCCAGACCAGCAGCGCCGCGGCGGCCACCTCGAGGCCGATCGCCCAGCCCCAGCCGGCCGGCTGCGTGCCGATCATCTCGGCGACGGCGACCACGGCCAGGCCGAGCGGAAGCGGCACGTCCTGCCAGCGCAGCGCCTTCAGCACTCCTCGAGCGTACGGCGATCCGCGGTCGTCGTACGTCAAACCGAGGGTGGAGGTGGCTCCCAACCCGACGCCGACGACGGCGGGCGGGCGGGCTGCCTAGCGTCGAGGCGAGACGGCCGGGGGGTCGTCCGTGATCCCGAGAAGGAGTCGACATGTTCGACACGTTCCTCACCGCACCGGAGTCCCAGCGCAGGGTCGGCCGGTTCGCCTGGGCGATGGCCTGGGCAGGGCTGTTCCTCGGCCAGCTGCACGCCCTGTCCCGGCACAACACCGCCGACGGCAAGGAGGACCTGCAGCTGCCGTTGACCCGCTGGTGGTCCGACCCGGCCCGCAAGGCGCTCAAGCCGCTGCTCGACTGGGCCGACCCCGACACGGTGTACCTGACCTACGGCAAGATCTGGCTGCCGATCTTCCTGGCCTTCACGCTCTGCGCGATCGTGGTCTACCGGCGGCGCCGGCCGACCGGCTTCGAGAAGTGGGCGTGGCGCGTCGTGCTGTTCGGCTACGCGCTCGGCGTGGTGGGCGTCTTCGCGGACTACTGGACGCAGTGGACCGGCTACAACCCGATCTTCGAGATCGCCTTCGTCGCGCTGACCATCCCGTCCTTCGCCATCATCCTGCTCGGGTCGACGGTGCTGGGCATCACCCTGCTGGTGCGCGGGTTCCGTCCGGTCGGCCCGGCCCTGCTGCTGGCCCTGACGATCCCGCTGGCGCTGGGGGTGTTGCAGTTCACCTCGATGGGCAGCGCCGCCCTGCCGGTGATGTTCGCCTTCGCGATCCTCGGCCGTCGGCTCGCCCTGGGTGAGCGCGTGGACGGGGCGGCGCAGCGGGTGCCGGCCACGATCGCTGCCTGAGGCTCAGCAGTTGAGTGCGGAAGTGGTTGCCGGAGCGACCGCTTCCGCACTCAACTCAACCCGCGCCATCACACGGTGTACGGCTCGAGCTCGCCGGCGAGTGCCCCGCCGACCCGGGCGTTGATCCGAGTGCCCTCACCCGTGTGCTCCAGCGCCACGACCTCACCGTCGTCGTGGATCCGGCTGACCAGGTCGCCGCGGCTGTAGGGCAGCAGTACGTCGACCTCGATCGCGGGACGGGGCAGGTCCGCCTCGATCGCGGTCAAGAGCTCGGGGATGCCCTCGGCGGTCCTGGCGGAGACCACGACCGAGTGCGGCTCGCGCTGGCGCAGGCGGGCGATCACCAGCGGGTCTGCGGCGTCGGCCTTGTTGATCGCCACCAGCTCGGGCACCTTGTCGGCGCCGATCTCCGCCAGCACCTCGCGTACGGCGGCCAGCTGGCCCTCCGGGTCGGGGTGCGAGCCGTCCACGACGTGCAGCACGAGGTCGGCGTCGGCCACCTCCTCCAGCGTGGAGCGGAAGGCCTCGACCAGCTGGTGCGGAAGATGCCGGACGAAGCCGACGGTGTCGCTCATCGTGAAGCCGCGGCCGTCACTGGTCTCGGTGCGCCGCGTCGTCGGGTCCAGGGTCGCGAACAGGGCGTCCTCGACGAGCACACCGGCCTGGGTGAGCCGGTTGAGCAGCGAGGACTTCCCGGCGTTGGTGTAGCCGGCGATCGCCACGCTCGGCACCTCGTTGCGCCGCCGCTCCGCACGCTTGGTGTCGCGGGTCGTCTTCATGTGGGCCAGCTCGCGGCGCAGCTTGGCGATCTTGGTGTTGATCCGGCGGCGATCGGTCTCGATCTTGGTCTCGCCCGGTCCACGGCCGCCGATACCGGCACCCCCGGCGACACGACCGCCCGCCTGGCGCGAGAGGCTCCCACCCCACCCACGCAGGCGCTGCTTCATGTAGCTGAGCTGGGCCAGCTCCACCTGCGCCTGGCCCTCCTTGCTCTTCGCGTGCTGAGCGAAGATGTCGAGGATCAGCGCGGTCCGGTCGACGACCTTGATGCCGACCTTGTCCTCGAGGTTGCGCAGCTGGCTGGGGGCGAGCTCGCCGTCGCAGATCACGGTGTCGGCTCCGGTCGCGAGCGCGATCTCGCGCAGCGCCTGCACCTTGCCGCGGCCGATGAAGGTGGCCGGGTCGGGCTTGTCGCGACGCTGGTAGATCGCCTCGAGCACCTCCGAGCCGGCCGTCTCCGCCAGCAGGGCCAGCTCGGTCATCGAGTTCTCCGCCTGCTCGACGGTGCCCTGGGTCCAGACCCCGACCAGCACGACCCGCTCCAGGCGCAGCTGGCGGTACTCGACCTCGGTGATGTCCTCGAGCTCGGTGCGCAGGCCGGCGACGCGGCGCAGGGCGTAGCGGGCGGCGAGGTCCTGCTCGCCGGTGCTCTCGTCCTCGGCATCGCCGTCGGCATCGCCGTCCGCGTAGTCGGGCTCCTCCGGATCCGGGCCGTCCAGTCGCGCGGCGGGGTCGTCGGCATAGCCGGTGGCCTCCTCGTCGAGGTCCCAGCCGCTGGTCTCCTCGAGCGCGTCATCGAGGCTGAAGTGGATCGGTTCGTTCGTCATACGCTCCCCAGCCTAGGTCGCCGCTCCCCGCCGGGCGACCCGGTTTCACCGGCGGGAGGCACCGAGCCTCTCCGGCCTCTCCCGGCGCGCGTCCCTGGGCGGCCTCGCGTTGCCGGCCGGGCGAGGCGGGGCTGGGCATGGGGCTGGGCATGGGGCTGGACATCGGGCTGGGCATACGGCCCCGGGGGCGGGGTACGGATCGCCATGAGCGACCACGAGGTCCCCGCGCCGGACGACGGCGACCGCTTCGTGACGCCGTACGACGACGGGGCCGCCGACCCGGAAGCACCTGCCGACGACATCGACCAGGAGGAACCCATGCCTGATCCCGAACGCCCCGTGGAGCCGAGCTACGACGACCCCACCACCCCCAACGACGGGCTGGCGACCGAGGGCGCGAACCCGCCCGACGTGGCCGGGATCGACCGCAAGGTCGAGGCCGACCCCGACGAGCTCGCCAAGGACGATCCCGACTTCCAGCACCACCTGCAGGAGGAGAACGCGGGAAGCTCGCTCGACCAACCCTCGGAGAGCAGCGAATGAGCGGCGACCCACGAGCCGACCCCCAGACCGGCCCCCAGACCGGGAGCGAGACCGAGGCCGGGACCGGGCCGGAGGCGGCTGCGGAGAGCGGCACCGTGAAGGATCCGCGGCAGCCGCACGACACGACCCCGGACGACCTGGTGGCCGACGTCACCGACTCCGACCCGAACGGCAACACGCCCGAAGGCCTGGCGGGCGACATGGGCGTGAGCAGTGAACGCGTGGGGCCGCTGCGTGGCTCACCCCGGGAGGCCACCCACGGGGCCGGGCCGGCGCATCCCGAGGCGCCCTACGACGCCGGGGACATGGCCGCTCAGCAGGAGGCCGCCGGAACGCTCGACGACACCCCTCCGGAGCAGAACGCCGACCCGTCGCGGGGGTCGGAGGTGCAGCCGGACCTGCCGCCCCGGACCACACCGACGCAGCAGACGCGGAACCCGCTGGGGCCGGGGCCGGAGTACGACCCCGGGGACGACTGGCGGACCCAACAGCCGGGCGACCCGGCGCGGGACACCAACGGCCCCGACGGGCGCACCGAGTACGACGCCGTCGAGCGGGCCGAGGAGTAGTCCGC
>DASTFI010000051.1:0-3263 GCA_035708765.1 Marmoricola sp. | reverse complement strand
GTCGTACCCGTCGGTGTCCGCATCCTCGTCGTGCACGGGCGCGTCCGTGGCCTCCCGGCCGGATGACTCCAGCGGCTGTTCGTCGATCTCCAAGGCGCCGTCGGGCTCGACGACCGGACTGTGGCCCGGACCGGGAGCCGGGCTGGGGGCCGGACTGGGGGCCGGGGCGGTTGCTCGTTGCGCCACGACGGCGTCGAGGGCGGCCAGCACGTCGGTCTCGGCACCGGGCCGCGAGGTGTCGTCGGCAGCCGGCTCCGGGTCGCCCGCCGAGTCGCCGTCCACGGTGTCCTCAACCGAGAGGGCCGTCGTCCGGGGGCTCGCGAGCGGGTCGGTGGACGGGTCGCCAGACGGGTCGCCCGGCACGTCGGGGAGCGGGTCGGTGAGCGGGTCACGCTGGCCCGCTGCCGAGACGTCCGGTCCGGCGAGCGAGTCCGTCGGGGCCTGCGCCGCTGCCGGCTCCTGCGACGCCTCCGGGGGTCGAGGGGCGAGTGCGGAGTCCGGATCGGGGCCGGTCGGAGCTCCCGCGGGGGATGCTGGCGCACCGGGCGTCCGGGCACTGGGCGGCCGGGCACCCGGCATCCGGGCACTGGGCATCCGGGCACCCGGCGTCCGGGCACTGGCCGCAGGGGGAGCCTGTCCGCTCCGGGCGGCTGCGGCGACCGCGGCGGCACTCATCGGCGGTCGGGCGGGAGCGCCACGCCGCGGTGCGGCGGGAGCCCCCGCGGGCCTGTCGGCGGGCTGCTCCCCGGCTGGCTCTTCGCTCGGTTCCCGCGGCTGTTCGCGCTCCTGTGCGGCGGTCCCTTCCTGGGGCCGTCGCTCCGGCCGTTCTCCTGACCGGGCCGCCTGCTCATGTGCGGTCGCGGTCGTGTCCGCGGTCGTGTCTGGCGCCGGCCCTCCCGTCGCTGAGCGTGCGCCCGTGCCCTCCTGGGTGTCGGTCGTCTCGACGGGACCCGTCGTCTCGGTCGCCGGGTCGGGCACCGGGGTGTCCCCGGTGCCGGGCGTCTCGGCGGCCGACGAGCGGCCCCGGTTGCGCTTGCGCTTGCGGCCGAACCCGAGGCTCAGATCGGGCAGCTCGAGGTTGGGCTCCCTGGCGCCGCTCTTGTCCGGGACATCTGGCATGTCCCGGATCATTCCACGTCTGCAGGCGATTTCCAGCGGTTGCCCGTAGTCGGCGGCGGGCACCGGAGCCGGCCTCCTCCCGGCGCCGGAATTGACCAGCTCCCGGACCCACAGGGGTCCGGGAGCTGGTCGGATGCCTCACGGAATCACGCGTCGGGCTGACAGGATTTGAACCTGCGGCCTCTTCGTCCCGAACGAAGCGCGCTACCAAACTGCGCCACAGCCCGGAAGGCGCTGCGAAGTCTAGCGGAGCATCCCGGCCGGCTCCGAATCGGCCCCGCGCGGTCGCCCGCCGATGCGGGGCACCAGGCGCAGCAGACTGGCTTCGGGCCGGCAGCAGAACCGCACCGGCGTGTACGGCGAGGTGCCGGCGCCCGCGGACACGTGCAGCCAGTTGCTCGCCGGATCGCCCGGGCGAGAGTCACGCGGATGTCGGTGCAGGCCCTTCGCGCGGCCGGTGTCGAGGTCGCAGTTGGTGACCAGCGCTCCGGCGAACGGTAGGCACAGCTGGCCACCATGGGTATGACCGGCGAGGGTGAGGTCGTAGCCGTCGCAGGCGAACTGGTCGAGCACCCGCAGGTACGGCGCATGGGTCACGCCCACGCGCAGGTCGGCATCGGCTGGCGCTGGGCCCGCGACGGTGGCCAGATCGTCGTACCGCAGGTGCGGGTCGTCCACGCCGACGAACGCCAGCGTGCTGTCGAGGACGTCCAGGCGCCCGCGGGCGTTGTCGAGGTCGATCCAGCCGGCGGCGGTGAACGCCTCGACCATGGTGCGCCACGGCAGCCGGGGCGAGCGCGTGTTCCGTCGTCCGTCGTCGGGCAGCAGGTACCGGACCGGGTTGCGCGCCGTCGGCGCGAAGTAGTCGTTGGACCCACGCACGAAGACGCCGGGCACGTCGAGCAGGCGGCCCAGGGACGAGAGCAGTGGTGCGACAGCGTCCCGGTGGGCGAGGTTGTCACCGGTGTTGACCACGAGGTCGGGTTCGAGTCCCGCCAGCGACCGCAGCCATTGCTGCTTCCTGCGCTGGGTGGGCGTCAGGTGCAGGTCGCTGAGGTGCAGGACCCGGATGCTGCGATGCCCCGGTGGGAGGACCGGAATGTCGAACCGGCGCACCGTGAAGGCCCGCGCCTCGATGCCGGCGTACGCGAACCCGAGGAGACCGGCGGCTGCGCCGACGGCCGCGGCGCCGCCCAGGGCGGGCAAGGTGCTGCGCTGCTGGTGCCGGGCCATCCCCCAAGGCTGCCACAATGGCAGCCATGAGCCTCAAGGACCGCCTGCGCAGTGACCTGACCACCGCCATCAAGGCGCGCGACGGGCTGCGCTCCTCCACGCTGCGGATGGTGCTCACCGCCATCACCAACGCCGAGGTCGCAGGCAAGCAGGCCCGTGAGCTCACCGACGACGACGTGGTGGGCGTGCTGACCTCCGAGGCGAAGAAGCGCCGCGAGGCCGCTGAGGCGTTCGCCGATGCCGGTCGCGACGAGCAGTCCGCCAAGGAGCGCGCCGAGGCGGCCGTGATCGCCGACTACCTGCCCGAGCAGCTCAGTGCTGAGGAGATCAGCACGCTGGTGACCGAGGCGATCGGGCAGACCGGCGCCGCGGCGGAGGGCATCCGGGCGATGGGCAAGGTGATGGGCGTGCTCACGCCGCGGACCAAGGGCCGCGCCGACGGCGGCGCGGTCGCTGCCGAGGTGCGTCGCCAGCTGGGCACCGCCTGACCCCCTCGCTGACCCTCTCGGGGGCGGGTCAGTGCCCGTTGCCGCCGCCACCGTTGCCGCGCCCGTTGCCATTGCCCGGCTTCGTGTCACCACCGGTGCCGCCGCCGGTGGTGCCGCCACCCGTCGTGCCACCACCACCGGTGCCGCCGCTGGACGTGGTGCCCGGGCCGGCGGAGAGGTAGAGCGTGACGGTGGTGCCGTCGTAGGACCGGGTGCCGGTGGTCGGACTCGACTGCACGACCAGGCCCTTGGTGAGCTCCGCGGGGATGGACTTCCCGACGTCGACGCCGAAGCCGGCGTCCTCGAGCACGGCGGTGGCATCGGTGACGGTCATCCCGATGACGTTCGGCACGATGATGCCGCCCTGGTTGTCCTGCTCGACGCGGGTCGGCCGGACGAAGTCGAGGTTGGGCATCGTGTCCT
>DASTFI010000050.1:0-73478 GCA_035708765.1 Marmoricola sp. | reverse complement strand
GGGCTGGTAGCCCACCGCGGAGGGCATCCGGCCCAGCAGGGTCGACACCTCCGAGCCCGCCTGGGTGAACCGGAAGATGTTGTCGATGAAGAGCAGCACGTCCTGGTTCTGCACGTCGCGGAAGTACTCCGCCATCGTCAGCGCCGACAGGGCGACCCGCAGCCGGGTGCCGGGCGGCTCGTCCATCTGGCCGAACACGAGGGCCGTCTGGCCGATGACGCCGGCCTCGGTCATCTCCGCGATCAGGTCGTTGCCCTCACGGGTGCGCTCCCCGACACCGGCGAACACCGAGACACCGCCGTGGTCCTTGGCGACCCGGGCGATCATCTCCTGGATCAGCACGGTCTTGCCCACGCCGGCGCCACCGAACAGGCCGATCTTTCCGCCCAGCACGTACGGCGTGAGCAGGTCGATCACCTTGATGCCGGTCTCGAACATCTGGGTCTTGGACTCCAGCTGGTCGAACGCCGGCGCCTTGCGGTGGATCGGCCAGCGCTCGGTGACCTCGAGGGTCTCGCCCTCCTTGAGGTTGAGCACGTCGCCGGTCACGTTGAACACGTGGCCCAGGGTGACGTCGCCGACCGGGACACTGATCGGCGCGCCGGTGTCACGCACCTGGGAGCCGCGGACGAGGCCGTCGGTGGGCTTCAGCGAGATGGCGCGGACCATGCCGTCACCGATGTGCTGGGCGACCTCCAGCCCGAGGGTGGTGGTCTCCCCGCCCAGGGTCAGCTCGGTCTCGAGCTTGTTGTACATCTCGGGCATCGAGTCGGTGGGGAACTCGATGTCGACGACGGGGCCGATGACCCGGGCGACGCGACCGGTGCCGGCAGCGCCGGACTCCCGGGTCTCTTCAACAGTGGCAGTCATCTCTCTCACTCACTTCCAGCCGTGGCGTCGGCGAGCGCGTTGACGCCGCCGACGATCTCGCTGATTTCCTGGGTAATCCCGGCCTGGCGGGCCTGGTTGGCGATGCGGGTGTACTTCTTGATGAGCTCTTCGGCGTTGTCCGTGGCGGACTTCATCGCCTTCTGGCGCGCCGCCAGCTCCGATGCGGCCGCCTGCAGCAGCGCCGAGTAGAGCCGGCTGGTGACGTACTTGGGCAACAGCTCGTCGAGCACCTCGGCAGCCGAGGGCTCGAACTCGTAGAGCGGCAGCACCTCTCCCTCGGGCGGGGCCTCGGTGCCCTCGACGACCTCGAGCGGCAGCAGCCGCACCGCGATCGGCTCCTGCACCAGCATGGAGCGGAAGCGGGTGTAGACCAGGTGCACCTCGTGCACCAGCTCCTCGGCCCCCTCCTCGGCGACGAACGCGTCGATGAGCGTGGCGGCGATCTTCTTGGCGTCGTCGTACGACGGCTGGTCGGAGAAGCTGTCCCAGCTCTGCACGACCGGCCGGTTGCGGAACCGGTAGTAGGCCGCGCCCTTGCGCCCGGTGGTGTAGAGCCGTGCCTCCTTGCCCTCGCCCCGCAGCTTCTCGACCAGCCGCTCCGCCTCCTTGAGCACGCTGGAGGAGTACGCGCCGGCCAGACCGCGGTCGCTGGTCACGACCAGGACCGCCGCCTTCGTCGGGTGCTCCGGCTCGGTCACGAGCGCGTGGTCGACGTTGGAGAACGTCGCCACCGCGGACACCGCCCGGGTCAGCTCGCGGGAGTACGGCAACGCCGACTGTGCCCGTTGCTGCGCCTTGATGATGCGGGACGCAGCGATGAGCTCCATCGCGCGCGTGATCTTCTTCATCGACTCCGTCGACTTGATCCGCGCGCGGTACTCACGCAGCGATACGGCCATGGAGGATCAGCCCCGCTTCTGCTTGACGATCTGCTCCTGCTCGACGTCCTCGTCCTCCAGGGCCTCGTGCTCTTCCTTGCCGGCCTTGACCGACTGGCCCTCGGAGGTCTCGAACTGGTCGAGGAAGGAGTTGTAGGCGTCCTCGAGGGAGGAGGCGGTGTCGTCCTCGAACTTCCGCGACTCGCGGATGGTGTCGAGGATCTGCGCGTGCGAGCGGTGCAGGTAGTCGAGGAACTCCTGCTCGAAGCGCCGGACGTCGTCGACCGGGACCTTGTCCAGGCGACCGGTGGTGCCCAGCCACAGCGAGGCCACCATCTCCTCCAGCGGGTACGGCGAGTAGGCGGGCTGCTTCAGCAGCGCCATCAGCCGCTGGCCGCGGTCGAGCTGCTGGCGGGAGGCCGCGTCGAGGTCGGAGGCGAACATCGCGAACGCCTCCATCGCGCGGAACTGCGCCAGGTCGACCTTGAGGGAGCCGGTGACCGCCTTCATCGCCTTGGTCATCGCCGCACCACCGACCCGGGAGACGGAGACGCCGACGTCGATGGCCGGGCGCTGGTTGGCCGCGAACAGGTCGGACTGCAAGAAGATCTGTCCGTCGGTGATCGAGATGACGTTGGTCGGGATGAACGCCGAGACGTCGTTGGCCTTCGTCTCGATGATCGGCAGGCCGGTCATCGAGCCCGCGCCCAGGGCGTCGGAGAGCTTCGCGCAGCGCTCCAGCAGCCGGCTGTGCAGGTAGAACACGTCACCGGGGTAGGCCTCGCGTCCGGGCGGGCGACGCAGCAGCAGCGAGACCGCGCGGTACGCCTCGGCCTGCTTGGTCAGGTCGTCGAACACGATGAGCACGTGCTTGCCGTCGTACATCCAGTGCTGCCCGATGGCCGACCCGGTGTAGGGCGCGAGGTACTTGAAGCCGGCGCTGTCGGACGCCGGGGAGGCGACGATGGTCGTGTACTCGAGCGCGCCGGCCGCCTCGAGGGCACCCCGCACCGAGGCGATGGTCGAGCCCTTCTGGCCGATGGCGACGTAGATGCAGCGGACCTGCTTCTCCGGATCGCCGGTCTCCCAGTACTGCTTCTGGTTGATGATCGTGTCGATCGCGATCGTGGTCTTCCCGGTCGCGCGGTCGCCGATGATCAGCTGGCGCTGGCCGCGCCCGATCGGCGTCAACGCGTCGATCGCCTTGATGCCGGTGGCCAGCGGCTCGTGCACGGACTGGCGCTCCACCACCGTCGGTGCCTGCAGCTCCAGCGCACGACGCTCGGAGGTCTCGATGTCGCCGAGGCCGTCGATCGCGTTGCCCAGTGGGTCCACGACCCGGCCCAGGTAGCCGTCGCCCACGGGCACCGAGAGGATCTCGCCGGTACGGCGGACCGTCTGCCCCTCCTCGATGCCCTCGAAGTCACCGAGGACGACGACACCGATCTCGCGGGTGTCGAGGTTCAGGGCGATGCCGAGGGTGCCGTCCTCGAACTCGAGGAGCTCGTTGGCCATCGCGGAGGGCAGGCCCGCGACGCGGGCGATACCGTCACCGGCCTCGGCAACGGTGCCGACCTCTTCCTTGCTGGCAGCCTCGGGCTTGTAGTCGGCCACGAAGCGCTGGAGTGCGTCCCGGACCTCCTCGGGACGAATCGTCAGCTCCGTCATTTCTGCGTCCTCACTTCAAGGGTGTGTTGAAAGTTCGTTGTCTTCGGTCAGCCGGCGAGCCGGCGGCGGGCGTCGTCGAGACGGCTGGAGACACTGCCGTCGATGACGTCGTCGCCGATCTCCACCCGGAGTCCGCCGACCAGGTGCGGGTCGACGAGCACGTTGAGGTGGATCGAGCGGCCGTACTGGCGCCGCAGCGCCTCGGCGAGCCGCTGCTGCTCCTGCTCGGACAGCGCCCGCGCCGACCGGACCTGCGCCACCGACTCGTCGTGCACCTCGGCGGCAACCTTCTGGTACTCGGTGAGCGCCGCCGACACCGTGCGGTAGCTGCCGGTCAGTGCCTGCTCGGCGAGCGTCACCGTCGCCGGCAGCGCCTTCCCGTCCAGCAGGCGCCCCAGGAGTGCCGACTTGTCGTCGACGCTGCGCGCCGGGTCGCTCAGCGCGTCGCGCAGCCCGGGGTTGTCGTTGACCAGCTGGGTCACCGTGAACAGCTCGTCGCCGAGCCGCTCGGACTCGTCGCCGGCGGACCGCACGACGGCGATCTCGCCGAGCCGCTCGAGTGCGTCGGCAAGGTCTCGGCTGGCGGTCCAGCGATGCCCCACCGCGGTGCTGATCAGCGACAGCGAGCGGTCGTCGGCCTTGCCGGCGAGGATCTCGCGGACCAGGCCCTGCTTGGCGTCGGCCGGGATCGACACGTCCGTGACGACCCGGCGCAGCCCCGCGTCGGAACGCAGCAGCCGGGCCACCGAGAACAGGTCGTCACCGACCCGCTCCGCGTCGGTCCCACCGGAGAGCACGCTGCCGAGCTCGTCCCGCAGGTCCGCCATGGCGTCGGCCGAGGCGCCTCGCATCGACATCATCGGGTCCCTTCGTGCGCCTCGAGGTCCTCGAGGAACCGGTCCACCACGCGCTGGGACCGCTCGTCGTCCTCGAGGCTCTCACCCACGATACGACCGGCCAGGGTGGTCGCCAGGGTGCCGACCTCGCTGCGCAGCGAGGTGACCGCCTGCTGGCGCTCCGCCTCGATCTGCGCCTTGCCGTGCTCGACGATGCGGCCGGCCTCGGTCTGTGCCTGCTCGCGCATCTCGGCGATGATCTGGGCGCCCTGCTCGCGCGCCTCCTCCCGGATGCGCGCCGCCTCGTGCCGCGCCTCGCCGAGCTGCTGCTCGAGCTGCGCCAGCTTGGCGTCTGCCTCCGCCTGCTTGGTCTCGGCGGCCTGCAGGCCGCCCTCGATCGCGGCGGTGCGCTCGGCGTAGGTCTTCTCGAAGGCAGGGACGACCCACTTGCGGACCCCCCAGTAGAGGATGCCGAACACGATCAGGGCGAGGACCACCTCGACCCAGTCGACGGCGAGGGGGCTCGGTGCGTGCTCCCCCCCTGCCGCCAGGGGAATCAGGTACGACGTCATGGTCGTGATCCTTTGTCAGTCGTCGGTCAGAGCACGAACGCGAGCGCGATGCCGATGATGGCCAGCGCCTCGGCGAGGGCGAAGCCCAGGATCGCGATGGACTGCAGGCGCGACTGTGCCTCGGGCTGGCGGGCAACGCCGTTGATGTAGGCGGCAAAGATGAGGCCGATGCCGATACCCGGGCCAACAGCGGCCAGGCCGTAACCGATCATGTTCGCGGAGCCGTCGAGCGCCAAGGGGATCATGGCTGTTCCTTTCGGTTTTTCTTATCTGGGGGTGCTACGGGTTTCGGTGGTGCAGTTTCGGGGTGCATTTCTGGGGGTGGCTGCCGGCCGGGCGCTGCCTTGCTCAGTGCTCCTCGGCCAGCGCGCCCTGGATGTACATCGCGTTCAGCAGGGCGAAGACGTAGGCCTGAAGGAACTGCACCAGGATCTCCAGGAAGGCGATCGCGATGGCGAGCACCCAGGCGAGGACCCCGACAGCCGGGATCAGCCCCGCGCCCTCGACCAGCATGTAGTGGCCTCCGGTGGCGAACAGCAGCAGCAGCAGGTGGCCGGCGAACATGTTGGCGAAGAGTCGCAGTGACAGCGTGATCGGCCGGACCACGATGTTGGAGAGGAACTCCAGCGGGATCAGCAGCGGCAGGATCACCGGGGTGACGCCGGAGGGCACGCACTGCAGCTTGAAGTAGCCGACGAGACCATGGCGCCGGATGCCGATGCCGTTGTAGATGAGCCAGCTCAGCCCCGCCAGCGCGTAGGCCATGCTCACCCGGCTGAACGTCGGGAACTGGATGAACGGGAACGAGCCGAACCAGTTGCTGACCAGGATGAAGAAGAAGAGCGTGACCAGGTAGGGCACGAACGGCAGGAAGTCCTTGCTGCCGAGGATGTCGCGGGCCAAGCCGTTGCGGACCGCGCCGTAGAGCTGCTCGCCGGCGAACTGCAGCTTGCCCGGGACCATGGCGCGACCGCGCGCGGCGGCGAAGAAGAAGCCGAAGACGACGATCGCGGCGAGGAACAGCAGCAGCATCGGCTTGGTGACCTCGAGGCCACCGATGGAGAAGACGGGCGGCAGGTCGAACGCGCCTGGGCCCGGCGGGACGTATCCCTCCGCCTGGACCATGATCCCTGCAATGCTCACGTGAGTACCCCTACTTCTCGTCGTGCTTCCGCGCCTCGCGGGCCGCTCGCCCGATTCCCGGCATGGCGTCGAACCGTCTGATCGTCAGGTAGATGCCCAGTCCTGCACCGAAGAGGATCCCGATGACGACCAGGAACGAGGTCCCCAGCCAGCGATCCGCCAGCCAGCCCGCTGCGCCGTACAGCAGGACGCCCGAGACGAGGTAGGCGAAGGCGTGCCAGGGATCGCCCTGGTACTCCGATGCGGGTGGTTCGTCCGGGTTCTTGCGAGCAGGATCCGGCTGGGTCATCGCGCCCCGGACAATAGCAGCAGGCTCGGGTCATCGCGCATCCGCCTCCCCTGCTTCCCCGGCACCCGTCCACGGCTCGATGGGGGTGCGCAGGGTGCCCACCAGCTGGCCGACGATCCAGGCCAGCGTGGCCGCGATCATGCCGATGCCGAGCCAGTCCCCGGACACCTGGCGGCGGGCCTCGTCGGAGTCGCGGAACGCGACGAAGACGAGCAGCAGCGCGAGGAGCTGGAGGGTGTAGGTCAGCAGGGCCACGAGCAGCGCCGCGTTCGGCAGCACGTGCGCGGCGGCGCCCACGACGAGGGCGCCGAAGACGAAGACGAGCAGGACCATGCCGGCGCCGGAGGCCGCGCCGAGCACGGCGGCCCGGTCGGCCGCAAGCAAGGCCACGACCGTCACGATCACCGCGGCTGCGACCAGCCCGGCCACGCCGCCCACGAGGGCACCCCGGCCGAGACCCGGAGCGGTGCTCCGGCCCTTCGGGGATGCTGCTGCGTGCGTCGTCATGGCGGCCTTCTCGAGTGCGTGACTGCGGGTCGTCAGGGGGCGGCGGGTGGTGCTTGTGAAAGTTAGCACAAAGTCCGGTGCGGGCGACAGTCGGGCCGCTGAGACGCTCGCCTCAGGTCGGGGGCAGCAGGTCGCTCGGCCGCTGCAGCCGGGGCACCACGAAGGTCATCACCGCGGTCACCACCGACCAGGCGAGCACGAACAGCCACACCCACCAGCCGGTGTAGAGGCTGACCAGCACCGTGCCGAAGCCGATCAGCCCCGCCCACAGCCAGATGATCAGGACGGCCCGGCGCTGGGAGTGGCCGATCTCGAGCAGCCGGTGGTGCAGATGCTCCTTGTCCGGCTGGTAGAACATCTGGCCGCGACGGGTTCGTCGTACGACGGCGAGGACCAGGTCGAGCAGCGGCACCACGAGGATCGAGATCGGGAGCAGGAACGGCAGCGCGATCGCCAGGAAGGTGTAGGCACCGCTGTTGGCGCCGGTGTTGATCTGCACGCTCGCGAACTGCCCGGTGAGGCTCAGCGCCGACCCGCTCAGCACCAGGCCGAGCAGCATCGAGCCGGAGTCGCCCATGAAGATGCGGGCCGGGAAGAAGTTGTGCGGCAGGAACCCGGCGCAGGCACCGCCCAGCGCGACCGACAGCATCGCGGCGGTGATCGCGAGCGTCTCGCCGTTGACGTCGGCCAGCTTGTAGGAGAACGCGAAGAAGGCGACCGCGCCGATCAGCACCACCCCGGCCGCCAGCCCGTCGAGGCCGTCGACGAAGTTGACCGCGTTGACCGTGCCGACCACGAGGATGATCGACAGCAGCATCGCCTGGGTCGGGTCGAGCGCGAACTGGCCGACACCGGGCAGACGCAGGGAGTACAGCTGGACACCGTTGAGCACCAGGAACGCGGCGGCGAGCACCTGACCGCCCAGCTTGGTCAGCGCATCGAGCTCGATGAGGTCGTCGACCACCCCGACGAGGCAGATGAGCGCGCCCGCAGCCAGCACCACCCCGGCATCGTGGAAGACCTGGGGCTGCGACCCGCCCAGGAAGGGCAGGTGGTGGGCCGTGAGCACCCCGACCGCGAGCCCGCCCAGCATGGCGACACCGCCGAAGTACGGGATCGGGATCGCGTGCACGTCCCGGTCGCGGACCTGCGCCACCGCGTTGGTGCGCATCGCCAGCTCCCGGGCGACCACGCAGAGCAGGTAGCTCACCGTTGCCGCGACGAGGAAGATCAGCAGGTACTCGCGCACGCGCGGTCAGCCTTCGAGGTCCGCGGGCTCCAGCCCCAGCACGGCGGCGAGCTCGGCCACCGGGACTGCACCGGTGCGCAGGATGCGCGGGCGGTCGGCGGTCACGTCGACGATGGTCGAGGGGGTCTCCCCCGGCGTCGGGCCGCCGTCCAGCACGACCGCGACCCGGCCACCGAGCATCGCCACCGCCCGGTCGGCGTCGGTGGCGGCCGGCTCACCCGTGGTGTTCGCCGAGCTGACCGCGAGCGGGCCGGTACGGCCCAGCAGCTCCAGGGCGACCGGGTCGTCGGGCATCCGCACCGCAACGGTGCCCCGGGTCTCGCCCAGGTCCCACTGCAGCGACGCCTGCTGGTGCCCGACGATCGTCAGCGGGCCCGGCCAGTAGTGCTCGACCAGCTGCCGGGCGTAGTCGGGAAGCCGGGTGGTGAGCGCGTCGAGCGTCGCGGGGGCGGCGACGAGCACCGGCGGGGGCATGTCCCGGCCGCGGCCCTTCGCGTCGAGCAGGCGCTGCACGGCAGCCGCGTCGAAGGCGTCGGCCGCCAGCCCGTAGACCGTGTCGGTGGGCAGCACCACCAGCTCGCCGGCCCGGATCGCCACGGCGGCGGCGGCCAGGGCGGCCTCGCGGACCTCACCGGGATCGCGGACGTCGAACCGGGACGCGCTCATCGCAGCTCTCCCTGGGTCATCTCTGCGTCATCTCTGGCTCATCTCTGGCTCGTCTCGGGGTCATCGTGCCAGTCGTGCCGTCAGGAACCGCGGCCGACCTGCCAGGTCGCGGTGGTCGTGGACGTCGGTCCAGGCTTCGCCGCCCCGGAACACCGCGGGGGCGCTCTCCCCCTGCAGGTCGGCGTGCTCGGCACCCACCCAGCCTCCGGGCCGGAGCAGCCGCCGGGCGGCCCGCTCCAGCACGCGCATCGCCGCCAGCCCGTCGTCACCCGACCACAGCGCGAGCTCCGGGTCGTGGTCCCTCGCCTCCGGCGCCACGCCCTCCCAGGCGGTCAGCGGGATGTACGGCGGGTTGCAGACGACCACGTCCACCGAGCCGTCGAGGTCGACGAAGGCGTCGGCCATGTCGCCCTGGCGCAGGTCGACGCCGGTGCCGGCGAGGTTGCGCCCGGCCCAGGCATGGGCAGCCGGGTCGAGCTCGACGGCGTGCACCGCGGCGTCGGGCACCTCGTCGACGATGCTGCGCGCGATCGCACCGGAGCCGGTGCACAGGTCGACGACCACGGGGGCGGTACCTGTTGCCGAGACGTCGCGGGCACGTTGGACCGCCCAGCCCGCCAGCAGCTCGGTCTCCGGCCTCGGCACGAAGACACCGGGGCCGACCGCCAGCTCGACGTAGCGAAATGCCGCGGACCCGGTCAGGTGCTGCAGCGGCTCGCGTGCGGCACGGCGGGCGACGAGGCCGTCGTACTGCGCCTGCACCCGCTCCTCGACCTCCTCGACCAGCACCAGCCGGCCGCGGGTGGTGCCGAGCACGTGGGCGAGCAGCTCCGCAGCGTCGTGGGCGGGGCTGGGCACCCCGGCCGCCTCGAGCCGGGCCGCCGCCTCGGCGAGCAGCACGCGCGACGACGGGCTCACCGCTCCAGGGCCTCGAGCCGGTGGGCCTCGTCGGCCTCGATGCAGGAGGCGATCACCGGGTCCAGGGCCCCGTCGAGCACCTGGTCGAGGTTGTGCGCCTTGTAGCCGGTGCGGTGGTCGGAGATCCGGTTCTCCGGGAAGTTGTAGGTGCGGATGCGCTCGGACCGGTCGACCGTGCGCACTTGGGAGCGGCGCGCGTCGCTGGCCTCGGCGGCCGCCTCCTCCTGGGCCAGTGCGAACAGCCGCGCCCGGAGGATGCGCAGCGCCTGCTCCCGGTTCTGCAGCTGCGACTTCTCGTTCTGGCAGCTCACCACGATGCCGGTGGGCAGGTGGGTGATCCGGACCGCGGAGTCGGTCGTGTTCACGCTCTGCCCGCCGGGGCCGCTGGACCGGAAGACGTCGATGCGCAGGTCCTTCTCCGCCACGGTGACCTCGACCTGCTCGGCCTCCGGCAGCACCAGGACGCCCGCCGCGGAGGTGTGCACCCGCCCCTGGCTCTCGGTCACGGGCACCCGCTGGACCCGGTGCACGCCGCCCTCGTACTTCAGCAGCGCGTACGGCGCCTGGCCGAGCTCGGGGGTGCCCTTCGCCTTCACCGCGACGGTGACGGACTTGTAGCCGCCCAGGTCGGACTCGTTGGCGTCGAGGATCTCGGTGGACCAGCCGTGCGTCTCGGCGAACCTGCCGTACATCCGGAGGAGGTCACCCGCGAACAGCGCCGACTCCTCGCCGCCCTCGCCGGACTTCACCTCGAGGATCGCGTCCTTGGAGTCGGCCGGGTCCCGCGGGATGAGCAGCCGGCGCAGCCGCTCCTCGGTCACGCTGCGACGCTCCGCCAGCGACGCGGCCTCCTCCGCGAACGAGGCATCCTCGGTGGCGAGCTCGCGCGCCGCCGTCAGGTCGTCGCCGAGCCGGCCCCACTCGGTGTAGCAGCGCACGATCGACGACAGTTCGGCGTACCGACGGCTCAGGGTCCGTGCCCGCGCCTGGTCGGCATGCACCGCCGGGTCGGCCAGGGTGCGCTCGAGCTCGGCATGCTCCTCCACGAGGGCCTCGACTGCCTCGAACACCAGCGCCTCCCGGGGGTTGGTTTCACAGGTTCTCCTGTGACTCGAACACTTCCCTGCCGTTGCAACATGCAAGAAGTGGTGGTTTCACAGGTTCTCCTGTGAAACCACCACTCCCGTGGCGCTACTTGTTGTCCGCCTTCTTCTTGGCGTAGCGGGCCTCGAAGCGGGCCACGCGGCCGCCGGTGTCGAGGATCTTCTGCTTGCCGGTGTAGAAGGGGTGGCAGTTGGAGCACACGTCGGCGCGGATCTTGCCCTCGGCCGAGGTGCTGCGGGTGGTGAACGTGTTGCCGCAGGTGCAGGTGACCTCGGTCAGCACGTAGTCCGGGTGGATGTCGTTCTTCATGGTGTCCTCATCTCGCGTGTGTGCGCCGGGTCGTCCCACGAGCGGGACGTGAACCGGAGCCGAGCGGTGTGATTGTGCCACCCGTGGGCCCGTGTGGGAAATCGCGGGGGCACTGGGACCAACCGGTCAGGTGCCCGGATTGTTCCCGCCCGGACCGCTGCCGACGGGCGCCATGTGCGCCTGCAGCGGCAACCGCATCCGCGCCGTCGTCCCGACACCGTGCTCGGACTCGATCTCGAGGCTGCCGCTGTGGTTCTCCAGGATCGCCTGCACGATGCGCAGCCCGAGGCCGGTGCCGGTGATGCCCAGGTCCACGGCGTTCGTCGCCCGGTAGAACCTCGACCCGAGGTCGGCCATCTCCCCCGCCGGGATCCCGATGCCGTGGTCGCGAACCTCCACCAGCGCATCGGTGCCCGCGACGGACAGGTGCACCTCCACGGTGGGCGCACCGTGGCTGTACTTGACCGCGTTGGTCAGCAGGTTCGTGACCGCGCGGCTGACCTGGCTGGCGTCGGCGAGCACCAGCACCGGCTCCGTCGGCCGGTCCAGCAGCACCTGTACGCCGCGCTGGCTCGCCGACACCCCGACGTCGTCGACCACGTCGGCGAGCAGCGGCACCAGGTCGACCTGCTGGAGGTCGGTGCCGCGGCTCTCCGCGCGGCTGAGGGTGAGCAGGTCCTCGATGAGCTCGGAGAGCCGGCGCACGTTGCGCTTCGCGGCTCCGAGCATCTCCTCCTCGTCGTCGGTGAGCCGGTCGCCGAGCTCGTCCTCGAGGATCTCGACGTAGCCCCTGATGCTCGTCAGCGGGGTGCGCAGCTCGTGGGAGACGTTGGAGACGAAGTCGCTCTTGACCGAGTCCAGCGCCCGCAGCTGTTCGATGATGGCGTGCTCGACCGCGCGGGCGCGTTCGTTCTCCTCGGCCAGCACGTTGAGCGCGCTGGCCACGCGCTGCACCTC
This sequence comes from Marmoricola sp., assembly GCA_035708765.1. Lineage (GTDB taxonomy): Bacteria > Actinomycetota > Actinomycetes > Propionibacteriales > Nocardioidaceae > Marmoricola. The sequence continues at coordinate 61,491 of DASTFI010000050.1, read as the reverse complement.
CGAGGGTCCGTCGACCTCGGCGCGGGCGGTGCGGTCCCCGTCGGTGAGCCGCACCACGGTGTCCTCGAGCTGCACCAGCGGATCCACCACGCGGCCACCCACCCGCCGCGCGACCAGCAGCGCCGTGGCCAGTCCGCCGATGGCCACCAGCCCCAGCGCAGCCAGGGTCAGGCGCAGCCGGTCGTCAGCCTGCTGCCGGGCGCGGGCACTGAGCAGGTCGACCCGGTCGGAGACGTCGCGGTTGGCGGATCTGGCCTCTCGGATCAGCTCGAGCCCCCGCTGCAGCAGGGCCGGGTCCGCGTTGGCGAGCCCGGGCTCGCCGGCCAGTCGCGCTTCGGCGTACTCCTCGACCCACCGGTCCGCAGACGCCTCCTGCCGCTCGATCAGCTCGCCGAGCCGGGAGTCACCGGTCTGCTGCCGGTCCAGCCGCAGCTGGTCCACCGACTTCTCACGCAGGGCCGATCGGAACTGGCGCGCCTCCTTCGGGTCGCCGCTCAGGCCCCAGGCCCGCACGTGCCCCTCGGCCGCGGACAGCTCCTGGGCGAGCTCGGCGTTGGTCGTGGCGAGCGGCTGCAGGCGTTCGGCCACGTAGCGCACCGACTCGGTGCTGCGCCAGGCCGCGACCATGCCGACGACCAGCAGCAGCACCAGGACGAGGAGATTGGCTCCCACCAGCCGGGTCATCAACCGGCGTACGGACTCCCCGCCGGGCGGGGGCGTGGGTGCCGCCGGCCGGATCATCAGGAACGGGCCAGCACTGCTTCCACCCGCGAGGCCAGCTCACGGGGGCTGAACGGCTTCACCACGTAGTCGTCGGCCCCCGCCTCGAACCCCTGCTCGATGTCCGACTCCTGCGCCCGGGCCGTCAGCATGATGATCGGCAGCCCGGCGAGATCGGTGTCCTTCCGCAGCGCCCGGGCGGCCTCCAGGCCACTCATCCCGGGCATCATCACGTCGAGGATCACCAGGTCGGGACGCTGGGAGCTGCACGCCTCGACCGCGGCCGCGCCGTCGGCCACGGGGATCACCTCGTGGCCACCGTGCCGGAGCTTGAAGACGACCAGCTCACGGATGTCCGCGTCGTCGTCAGCGATCACGATGCGCGCCACCGCGCCCCCTTCCTGGTCCACGGCCTGACGGCCGGTTCCGGGACGGTGCCCGGCGAGACGCAGCATATCCGGCACAGCCCGCGAACGCGGAGATTGTCAGGATTGTCCGGTTCAGTCGTCGCGGCCGGCCACGGTCGGCGTGCTCTGCTGGACCTGGCGGAGGAACTCGATGTTCGTCTGCGTCTTCTTCAGGCGCTCCAGCAGCAGCTCCAGGGCCTGCTGGCCGTCGAGGCCGGAGAGCACCCGACGCAGCTTCCAGACGATGGCGAGCTCCTCCTTGCCCATCAGCAGCTCCTCGCGACGGGTGCCGGATTGGACGGCGTCGATCGCCGGGAACAGCCGCTTGTCGGCGAAGTCGCGGCGCAGCCGGAGCTCCATGTTGCCGGTCCCCTTGAACTCCTCGAAGATCACCTCGTCCATCTTCGAGCCGGACTCGATGAGCGCGGTCGCCAGGATGGTCAGCGAGCCACCGTCCTCGATGTTGCGGGCCGCACCGAAGAACCGCTTCGGCGGGTAGAGCGCCGCGGAGTCGACACCGCCGGAGAGGATCCGGCCACTCGCCGGGGCCGCGAGGTTGTAGGCCCGGCCGAGGCGGGTGATGCCGTCGAGGAGTACGACGACGTCGTGGCCGAGCTCGACCAGCCGCTTGGCCCGCTCGATCGCGAGCTCGGCGACGGTGGTGTGGTCGCTGGCCGGACGGTCGAAGGTGGAGGAGATCACCTCGCCGTTGACCGAGCGCTCGAAGTCGGTGACCTCCTCCGGGCGCTCGTCGACCAGCACGACCATCAGGTGGCACTCGGGGTTGTTCGCCGTGATCGAGTTGGCGATGGACTGCATGATCATCGTCTTGCCGGCCTTGGCGGGCGAGACGATCAGGCCACGCTGACCCTTGCCGATCGGCGCCGCGATGTCGATCACCCGGCCGATCATGTTGGCCGGCGTGGTCTCCATCCGCAGCCGCTCCGACGGGTAGAGCGGGGTGAGCTTGCCGAAGTCGACCCGGTTCTTTGCCGCCTCCGGGTCGGCGCCGTTGACGGTGTCGATCTTGACCAGCGGGTTGAACTTCTCCCGGCGCTCCCCCTCCCGGGGCTGGCGGACCTGACCGATCACCGCGTCGCCGCGGCGCAAGCCGTACTTGCGCACCATGGACAGCGAGACGTAGACGTCGTCGGGTCCGGGCAGGTAGCCGCTGGTGCGCACGAAGGCGTAGTTGTCGAGCACGTCGAGGATGCCGGCGCAGGGGGTGAGCACGTCGTCCTCGAGGATGTTCAGGTCCGGCTCGTTGCGGTTGCCCCGGCTCCCGCGGCCGCCGCCCTGGTTGCTCTGGCCGTCGCCCTGGTTGCCCTGGTTGCCGCCGGGCTGGTTGCGGTCCCGACCGCGCCGCCGCCGGTTGCGCCGGCTACCGCCGTCGTCGCTGTTGTCGCCCTTGTTGTCGTTCTTGTTGTCCTGCTTGTTGTCGTTGCGAGCCTCGTTGCGTGCCGGCTGGTCGTGCTTCGGCTGCTGGCCCTGCTTCGGCTGCTGCTCCTGCTTCGGCTGCTGCTCGGGCTGCTGCCGGCGCGGTGCCCGGTCAGGAGCCTGGCCCCCACCTTGAGCGGCCTTGATCGCGGCCACCAGATCGGCCTTCTTGAGGCCGGCGGACTTGATGCCCAGCCCACCGGCGATCTGGCGCAGCTCGGGCAGCAGCATCGTGCTGAGCCCGCCCTTGCGCGCCTTCTGCTGGCCCTCGGCGGGAGTGGCGGCGGTGCCGGTGGTCTCGGTCATGGGGGTCCTTCACCTGGATCGTGGATGGCCGGACGGCGGCGTCCGCACAGGGCGACACGGCAGCTCGTGGCGATCGGTTTGGGGAGTACGTCGAGAACATCGGCTCGGTCCACGCGGTTTGCAGACACTGCCGGACGACGTGCCGGCAACCCTAGCATCGGTGGACCGGACGGCGGGGTCAGGCCAGGACGCGCGCGCCTGCGAGATCGACCGAGAGGTCCAGCCGCATCCAGCCGCCCGGACCCACCACGTCGAGCGGGGCGCCGGCGACGCGCCAGGCGAGCACGGCAGGACCGGCCCCGGAGACACTGGCCGGGACTCCGGCGGCGCGCAGCCGGTGGACCAGGGCGAGGGTGTCCGGCATGGCGGGGGTGCGGAACTCCTGGTGCAGGAAGTCCTCGGTGGCCCGCAGCAGCTGGTCGGTCTCGCCGGCCAGCGCGGCGACCAGCAGCGCGGCCCGACCGGTGTTGGCGGCGGCGATGCCGTGCGGCACCGTCTCGGGCAGCAGCGCCCGGGCGCGTTCGGTGCTCACCGCGGTGGGCGGGACGAAGATCGTCACCGCCAGGTCCTCGGCGAGCCGTGCGCGCACCGCCCACACCTCGAGACCTCCCGCTCCGGAGGCCCGCTGCCCGGAGACGGTCAAGCCGCCGAGCAGGGCCGGCGCCACGTTGTCGGGGTGCCCCTCCCGACGGTTGGCCAGGGCGAGCAGGTCTGCGTCGCTGAGGGCACCGGGGTCGGCGAGGAGCGCTCGGGCGAGCACCATCCCTCCGACGATCGCCGCGGACGACGAGCCCAGGCCGCGGCCCTGCGGGACTCGGTTGTGGCAGCGCAGCCGCAGCCCGGGCAGATCGGTCCCGACGGCAGCGAAGACGTCGGCCATCGCGCGCACCACCAGGTGGGTGTCGTCGCAGGGCAGGTCGCCGGCGCCCTCGCCGTCGGCCTGCACCTGCAGCCCGGTGCCGGTCACCTCGGCGCTCAGCGTGTCGTGCAGGTCCAGGGCGATGCCGAGGCAGTCGAAGCCGGGTCCCAGGTTGGCGCTGGTCGCCGGCACCTCCACCGTGACCGGCCCGGTGCGGAACACCATCAGAGCCCGGCAGCCGCCGCGGCGGCGTCGACGTCGGCGTCGACCACCGTGTCGACGATGTCCCCGAGGCCCTCGAGCGCCGTGGCGGTGTCCTTCAACCCATGGCCGGTGACGGTGATGACGACCGTCTTGCCGGTGTAGGCGTTCGGGCTCGCGTCGAGGTCGGCGAGCAGGCCGGCGACACCGGCCGCGGAGGCCGGCTCCACGAAGACCCCGTCGTTGCGGGCGAGCTCGCGCTGGGCGGCGAGGATCTGCGCGTCGCTCAGGGCCGCGAACCCGCCGTTGGACTCCGAGGCGGCGGCCTCGGCGAGCTTCCACGACGCCGGGTTGCCCACCCGGATCGCGGTCGCCCTGGTCTCCGGGTCGGGGAACGGCTCGCCGGTGACCAGCGGTGCCGCGCCCTCGGCCTGGAACCCGCGCATCATCGGCTTGCGCGAGGCCCGGGAGAGGTCGAAGTACTGCTGGTAGCCCATCCAGTACGCCGAGATGTTGCCGGCGTTGCCGACCGGGAGGAGGTGCACGTCGGGAGCGTCGCCGAGGAAGTCGACGATCTCGAACGCGGCCGTCTTCTGGCCCTGCAGGCGCACCGGGTTGACCGAGTTGACCAGCGTGACGGGGTAGTTCCAGGCCATCCCGCGGGCGATCTTGAGGCAGTCGTCGAAGTTGCCGCGCACCATGATCACCTGGGCGCCGTGCATGATCGCCTGGGCCATCTTGCCGGCCGCGATCTTGCCCTCCGGCACCAGCACGAGCGGCTTCATCCCGGCCCTGGCGGCATAGGCCGACATCGACGCGGAGGTGTTGCCGGTCGAGGCGCACACGACCGCCTCGTCGCCCTGGTGGCGGGCCACCGAGATCGCTGCGGTCATCCCCCGGTCCTTGAAGGACCCGGTCGGGTTGTCGCCCTCGACCTTGAGCCACACCGGGGCGTGTGCCAGGCCGGAGAGCCACGCGGAGTGCACCAGCGGCGTCCCGCCCTCGCGCAGCGTGACGGCCTCAACGTCGACCGGGATGTCGAGCAGGTCGCGGTACTCCTCCACCACGCCGCGCCACTGCCGCGTTGCGTCGGTCATTCGGGTGCCCCCTCCACGCGCATCACCGAGGAGACGTCGCGGACGAACGCCATCTGGCGCAGCGCCTCGACAGTGCCGGCCAGGTCGGCGTCGCTGGCGGCGTGCGAGACCACGACCAGCTGGGCGTCGTCGCCGCGGCCCTCCTGGCGCACCGTCTGGATCGACACGCCGTGCTCGGCGAACGCCTGCGCGACCGCCGCCAGCACCCCCGCCTTGTCGTCGACGTCGAGCTGCACGTGGTAGCGGGTCTCGGTCCGGCCCATCGGCAGCACCGGCAGGTCGGCGTACGACGACTCGCGAGGTCCGCGCACGTCCGCGACCCGGTTGCGCGCCACGGTGACGAGGTCGCCGAGCACCGCGCTGGCCGTGGGCGCACCACCGGCGCCGGGCCCGTAGAACATCAGCTGGCCGGCGGCGTCGGACTCGACGAAGACGGCGTTGTAGGCCTCGCGGACGCTGGCCAGCGGGTGGTTCCTCGGGATCATCGCCGGGTGCACGCGCGCGGAGACGGCCGGCCCGTCCGGGCCCTCCTCCAGGGCGCAGATCGCCAGCAGCTTCACGACACAGCCCATGTCCCGGGCCGAGGCGACGTCGCTGGCGGTGACCTCGGTGATGCCCTCACGGTGCACGTCGCGTGCGGTCACCCGGCTGTGGAAGGCCAGGCTGGCCAGGATCGCTGCCTTGGCGGCCGCGTCGAACCCCTCCACGTCGGCCGTCGGGTCCGCCTCGGCGTAGCCGAGCTGCTGGGCCTCCTCGAGCGCCTCGGTGAACCCGGCGCCGGTGGTGTCCATCTTGTCGAGGACGAAGTTCGTGGTGCCGTTGACGATGCCGAGCACGCGGGTGACCCGGTCGCCGGCCAGCGACTCGCGCAGCGGGCGCAGGATCGGGATCGCACCGGCCACGGCCGCCTCGTAGTAGAGGTCCCGACCGGCCCGCTCGGCGGCGGCGAACAGGGTGGCGCCGTCCTCGGCGAGCAGCGCCTTGTTGGCCGTCACCACCGAGGCCCCGGACTCGAGGGCCTGCACGATCAGGGTGCGGGCCGGCTCGATGCCGCCGATGACCTCGACGACCACGTCGACGTCGTCACGGGTGACCAGCGCCTCGGCGTCGGTGGTGAAGAGCTCCTCGGGAAGCGCGACGTCGCGGGTCAGGCCCAGCCGGCGCACGGCCACCCCGACGAGCTCGAGCCGCGCGCCGACGCGGGCTGTGAGGTCGTCGGCCTGCTCGTGCAGCAGGCGGGCGACCTGGCTGCCCACCACACCGCAGCCGAGCAGGGCGACGCGCACCGTCGGGCCGTGTGGCCCCGACGCGTGCTGGGGGTTCGTCGAGCTGTTCATCGCGCCCAGTGTTCCATTCACCCGTCCGCGTCGACGTCGAGTCTCAGCAGGTCGTCCTCGGTCTCGCGTCGGACGACGACCCGGGTGGCGCCGTCGCGGACCGCGACCACGGGCGGTTTGGGGAGGTGGTTGTAGTTGCTGGCCATCGAGCGGCAGTACGCCCCGGTCGCCGGGACCGCCAGCAGGTCGGCGGGGACCAGGTCGCCGGGGAGGAACTCGTCCTTGACGACGATGTCGCCGGCCTCGCAGTGCTTGCCGACCACCCGGGTGAGCAGCGGTGGTGCCGTGGACGTCCGGTTGGCCAGCGTGGAGGAGTAGTCGGCGTCGTAGAGCGCGGTGCGGATGTTGTCGCTCATGCCGCCGTCGACGCTGACGTAGGTGCGCACCGCCCCGCCGTCGAGCTCGACCGCCTTGACGGTGCCGACCTCGTAGACCGTGCACATCGCCGGCCCGGCGATGGCGCGGCCCGGCTCGACGGAGAGCCGCGGCACCGCGAGGTCCCGGGCAGCGCACTCCTCGGCCACGATCCGGGTCAGCTCGGCGGCCAGCTGCGCGGGGTCTGCCGGATCGTCCTGGGTCGTGTAGGCGATGCCGAAGCCACCCCCGAGGTCCAGCTCCGGCATGGTCACGCCGAGCTCGTCGCGGACCTGCGCGTGCAGCGCGAGCACTCGCCGGGCGGCGACCTCGAACCCGGCCGAGTCGAAGATCTGGGACCCGATGTGGCTGTGCAGGCCGAGCAGCTCCAGGCCGTCGGCGTCGTGGATGTCGCGCACCGCTGCGAGCGCGTCGCCGCTGCTGATCGAGAAGCCGAACTTCTGGTCCTCGTGGGCGGTGGCGATGTACTCGTGGGTGTGCGCCTCGACGCCGGCGGTCACGCGCACCATGAGCCGCGCGGTGCTCCGCTGGGCCGCGACGACCTCCTTGAGGCGCTGGATCTCGTGGAAGGAGTCCACGATGATCCGCCCCACGCCCAGGCGGACGGCGCGCTCGAGCTCGACAACCGACTTGTTGTTGCCGTGGAAGCCCACGCGCTCCATCGGGAAGCCGGCCCGTTCGGCGACGCTGAGCTCACCCCCGGAGCAGACGTCGAGGCAGAGCCCCTCGTCGGCGATCCAGCGGGCGACCGAGGTGCACAGGAACGCCTTGCCGGCGTAGTAGACGGCCCAGTCCGCGTCCGCGCGTCCGGCGAAGCCCTCGTGGAAGGCCCGCGCGCGCGACCGGAAGTCGGTCTCGTCCAGCACGTACGCCGGCGAGCCGTGCTCGGCGACCAGGTCGGTCACCGGCACTCCCCCGACGCTGAGCACGCCGTCGACCTTCTGCGCCGTGGCGGACCACAGCTGGGGCACCAGCTCGTTCGGGTCGGTCGGCTCACGCAGCCACGCGGGCCCGCGGACGGACACGGCCGCGTGCGCCCAGCCTGCCTCGTGGGCCCTCACATCCGCTCCGGGGCGCTCACACCGAGCAGGCCGAGCCCGTTGGCCAGCACGACCCGGGTCGCCTCCACGAGCAGCAGCCGGGCCCGGTGCAGGTCGGTGGTCTCCTCGTCGCCCCGGGGCAGCACCCGGCAGGTGTCGTAGAAGCGGTGGTAGGTGCGGGCCAGCTCCTCGAGGTAGCGGGCGACGCGGTGCGGCTCGCGCAGCTCGGCGGCTGCGGTGACCACCCGCGGGAACTCGGCCAGCGCGCGCAGCAGCGTCCCCTCCTTCTCGTGGGTGAGCAGGTCCGGGTGCGACTCGGCGGTGACGCCGAGGTCCGCGGCGTTGCGCAGCAGGCTGGAGACGCGGGCGTGGGCGTACTGCACGGTGAAGACCGGGTTGTCGTCGGACTGCCGGGACCACAGGTCCAGGTCCAGGTCGATCGTCGAGTCGGAGGTGTAGCGGGCCAGGGCGTAGCGGGCGGCGTCCACACCGATGGCGCCGACGAGGTCGTCGATGGTCACCACCGTGCCCGCCCGCTTCGACATGCGCAGCGGCTTGCCGTCCCGCAGCAGGTTCACCATCTGGCCGATGAGGATCTCGAGGTTGACCTCCGGGGTGTCGCCGAACGCGGCACACATGGCCATCAGCCGGTTGACGTACCCGTGGTGGTCGGCGCCCAGCATGATGAGGCACCGGTCGAAGCCGCGGCTGCGCTTGTCGAGGTAGTAGGCCAGGTCCCCGGACAGGTACGCGCCGGTCCCGTCGGTCTTGATGATCACCCGGTCCTTGTCGTCACCGAATTTCTCGGTGGCCAGCCACAGGGCGCCGTCCTTCTCGTAGGTGTTGCCGAGCTCGCCGAGCCGGTCCACGGCCTTCTGGACCGCGCCGCTGGTGTGCAGCTCGTCCTCGTGGAAGTAGACGTCGAAGTCGACCCCGAAGTCGTGCAGGCTCTTCTTGATCTCGGCGAACATCAGGTCGACGCCGACCGCGCGGAACACTTCGCGGGCCTGGTCGTCGGGCAGGTCGAGCACGTCGGGCCGCTGCGCCACCACCTGTGCCGCGATCTCGTCGATGTACTCCCCGCCGTACCCGTCCTCCGGCGCCGGCCGGCCGTGCGCCCGGGCGAGCAGGGAGCCGGAGAACCGGTCGATCTGGGCACCGTGGTCGTTGAAGTAGTACTCACGGGTGACCTCGGCCCCGGTCTTCTCGAAGATCCGCCCCAGCGCGTCCCCCACGGCGGCCCAGCGGACGCCACCGATGTGGATGGGTCCGGTCGGGTTCGCGGAGACGAACTCGAGGTTGATCTTCTCGCCGGCGAAGGCGTCGGTGGAGCCGTACGCCGCACCGGCCGCCACGATGTCGGCAGCCACCTGGCCCTGCGCACCGGCCTCGACGGTGATGTTGAGGAACCCGGGCCCGGCCACCTCGACCGCGCCGATGCCGTCGGCCTGCCGGAGCCGGGCCGCGACCAGCTCGCCGAGCGACCGGGGGTTCGTGCCGTGTCCGTCGACCTGGGCCTTCTTCGCCAGCTGCAGGGCAACGTTGGTGGCGTAGTCACCGTGTCCCTTCTGTCGGGGCCGCTCCACCGTCACCTCGGCCGGGACGCCGTCGGTCAGGGACAGGGAACCGTCGTCGACCAGCCCGGACAGGGCGTCGACGATGGTGGCGGAGAGCTGGTCGGGAGTCACCGGTCAAGCCTATCGGCGGTCCCGGTTTCCGACTCGGCCGTATCGACCGGTAGTCTTCAGCGGCGCGCAGGCCTCCGTAGCTCAGGGGATAGAGCACTGGTTTCCGGTACCAGGTGTCGCAGGTTCGAATCCTGCCGGAGGCGCCGATTTCCCCCGGACCTCCTCAGTCCGCGGGTGGGATGTTCCGGTTGTGCCGGAACACGTTCCGCGCCCGTTCGTGCCTTCGTGTGTGGCGGGGACTAGCCTTGTGCCCGTCACGTTGAGCGCACGTTTGCGGAAGAGGCGAAAACAGGCCGTGCCCGAGCCCACAGAAGGCAACTCCCACTCTCCCTCCAGTGTCGACTTCGGGGCCAACGAGTGGCTCGTCGACGAGATGTACGAGCGGTACCAACAGGATCCGCAGAGCGTCGACCCCGCCTGGGAGGACTTCTTCGAGAAGCGCGGCAACGGCAACGGCGCAGCACTTGCCCAGAAGACGGAACAGAAGACAGAACAGAAGACCGCCGTGAAGCCGGCCCCCCAGCAGCAGCAGCAGCAGCCGGAGGCCCGGACCCCCACTCCCAAGGCCACCCCAAAGGCCGAGCCGAAGCGCTCGGCGGTGCCGAAGGAAGCGCCGAAGGCCGACAAGCCGGAGGCCTCCGACGAGGCGGCCTACACGGTGCTGCGTGGTGCCCCGGCGCGCACCGCCGCCAACATGGACGCCAGCCTCACCGTGCCCACGGCGACCAGCGTGCGCCAGGTGCCGGTGAAGCTGCTGTGGGACAACCGGATCGTCATCAACAACCACCTCGCCCGGGCCCGCGGCGGCAAGGTGTCGTTCACCCACATCATCGGCTACGCGCTGGTGCAGGCGCTCAAGGCAATGCCGCAGATGAACGTCGGCTTCGACACGGTCGACGGCAAGCCCAACCTGATCACCCCGGCGCACATCAACCTCGGCCTGGCCATCGACCTGCCCAAGAAGGACGGGACCCGTCAGCTCCTGGTGCCGAGCATCAAGGCCGCCGAGTCGATGAACTTCGCCCAGTTCTGGACGGCCTACGAGGAGATCGTGAAGAAGGCCCGGGCCGGCAAGCTCGAGGTCAGCGACTTCCAGGGCACCACGATCAGCCTGACCAACCCCGGCACCATCGGCACCAACCACTCGGTGCCGCGCCTGATGAAGGGGCAGGGCGCGATCATCGGCGTCGGCTCGATGGAGTTCCCGCCGGCGTTCCAGGGTGCGTCGGAGGAGACGATCACCCGCAACGCGATCAGCAAGGTCATGACGCTGACCTCGACCTACGACCACCGGGTGATCCAGGGCGCGCTCAGCGGCGAGTTCCTCCGGCTGCTCCACCACCTGCTCCTCGGCGAGGAGGGCTTCTACGACGAGATCTTCCGCTCGCTGCGGATCCCCTACGAGCCGATCCGGTGGAGCTCGGACATCGTCGCCACCCACGACGACGAGGTCAGCAAGCAGGCGCGCATCCTCGAGCTGATCCACGCCTACCGGGTGCGCGGCCACATGATGGCCGACACCGACCCGCTGGAGTACCGCCAGCGCAGCCACCCCGACCTGGAGGTGGAGTCGCACGGGCTGACCCTGTGGGACCTCGACCGTGAGTTCGCCACCGGGGAGTTCGGCGGCGAGCGCCGGTTCATGAAGATGCGCGACATCCTGGGGATCCTGCGCGACTCCTACTGCCGCACCGTCGGCATCGAGTACATGCACATCCAGGACCCCGAGCAGCGGCGCTGGATCCAGCAGCGCGTCGAGCAGCCGCACCGCAAGCCGCCCCGCGAGGAGCAGCTGCGCATCCTGCTCAAGCTCAACCAGGCGGAGGCGTTCGAGACCTTCCTGCAGACGAAGTTCGTCGGCCAGAAGCGGTTCAGCCTCGAGGGCGGCGAGACGACGGTCGCGCTGATTGACGAGATCTGCGAGGCCGCCGCGGAGGTCGACCTCGACGAGGTCACCATCGGGATGGCGCACCGCGGACGGCTCAACATCCTGGCCAACATCGTCGGCAAGTCCTACAGCCAGATCTTCCGCGAGTTCGAGGGCAACATCGACCCGCGCACGGTGCAGGGCTCCGGCGACGTGAAGTACCACCTCGGCGCCGAGGGCGAGTTCATCGCCGGCTCCGGTGACCGGATCAAGGTCTCGGTGGCCGCGAACCCCTCGCACCTCGAGACGGTCGACCCCGTCCTCGAGGGCATCGCGCGGGCCAAGCAGGACATGCTCAACCAGGGCGAGGCCTTCCCGGTGCTGCCGCTGCTCGTGCACGGCGACGCTGCGTTCGCCGGCCAGGGCGTGGTGGCCGAGACGCTCAACCTGTCGCAGCTGCGCGGCTACCGCACCGGCGGCACCATCCACGTGGTGGTCAACAACCAGGTCGGCTTCACCACCTCGCCGGCCGCGTCCCGGTCGTCGCTCTACGCCACCGACGTCGCCCGGATGGTGCAGGCCCCGATCTTCCACGTCAACGGTGACGACCCCGAGGCGTGCATCCGGGTGGCCCGGCTGGCGTTCGAGTACCGCCAGGCGTTCAAGAAGGACGTCGTCATCGACCTCGTCTGCTATCGCCGGCGCGGCCACAACGAGGGTGACGACCCGTCGTACACCCAGCCGCTGATGTACGACCTGATCGAGCAGAAGCGCTCGGTGCGCAAGCTCTACACCGAGTCGCTGATCGGTCGTGGTGACATCACCATCGAGGAGGCCGAGCAGGTCCTCCGCGACTACCAGCAGCAGCTCGAACGGGTCTTCACCGAGGTGCGCGAGGGCACCAGCAGCAACGAGAGCTGGACCACGGTCCCGGACTACCCGGAGAAGAGCTACAAGGACTTCACGACCGCGATCCTGCCCGAGACGATGAAGCGCATCTCCGACGCGCACGTCTCGGCGCCGGAGGGCTTCACGGTGCACCCGAAGGTGCTGCCGCAGCTGCAGCGCCGCGCGGGCGCGATCACCGAAGGCCCGATCGACTGGGGTGCGGGCGAGATCCTGGCCTTCGGCTCGCTGCTGATGGACGGCCGCCCGGTGCGCCTGGCCGGCCAGGACTCGCGCCGCGGGACCTTCGTCAGCCGGTTCGCGACGATCATCGACCGGCACAACGCCGACGAGTGGACGCCGCTGGCCAACCTCACCGAGGACCAGGCGAGCTTCTACGTCTACGACTCGCTGCTCAGCGAGTACGCCGCCCTCGGGTTCGAGTACGGCTACTCCGTGGCCCGACCCGACGCGCTGGTGCTGTGGGAGGCGCAGTTCGGCGACTTCGTCAACGGTGCGCAGATCGTGATCGACGAGTACATCACCGCGGGCGAGACCAAGTGGGGCCAGCAGTCCGGCGTCGTGATGCTGCTGCCGCACGGCTACGAGGGCCAGGGCCCCGACCACTCCTCGGCCCGGATCGAGCGCTTCCTCACGATGGCGGCCGACGACGCGTTCGTGGTGGCCCAGCCGTCGACGCCGGCGAGCTACTTCCACCTGCTGCGCCGGCACGCCCTGGGCAACGAGCACCGTCCCCTGATCGTGTTCACGCCCAAGTCGATGCTGCGCCGCAAGGAGGCCGCGTCACAGCCGTCGGACTTCACCGAGGGCTCCTTCCGGCGGGTCATCGGCGACAGCACGGTCGACCCGGACAAGGTCGACACCCTGCTGCTGTGCAGCGGCCGGATCACCTGGGACCTGATGGTCGAGCGGGGCAAGCGCCAAGGTGAGGACCCGACCACGGCGATCGCCCGTGCGGAGATGCTCTACCCGCGTCCGCTCGAGGAGATCAAGGCCGAGGTCGGGCGCTACCCCAACCTCAAGGAGATCCGCTGGGTGCAGGACGAGCCGGCCAACATGGGCCCGGCTCCACACTTCAAGCTGCACGTCTTCGACGAGCTCGACCGGCCGGTCCACGTGGTGTCCCGGCCGGAGTCGAGCTCGCCGGCCGTGGGCCAGCACAGCCGGCACGTGGAGGAGCAGAAGAACCTCCTGGACGCGGCGTTCGAGCCGGTCCGGCAGTCCACCGACTACTGAGCACGCTGCCGGAGGAGCCGTGTACTTCACCGACCGCGGGATCGAGGAGCTCGAGAAGCGCCGGGGCGAGGAGGAAGTGACCCTCGCCTGGGTGGCCGACCGACTCCAGGAGTTCACCGACACGCACCCGGAGTTCGAGACCGCGGTGGAACGGCTGGCAACCTGGCTGGCCCGGCTGGACGACGTCGACGACGACTGGGACGACTGAGCGGTGGCGGCGTCGTACCCGCCCGCACCGTGGCAGATGCACGGCCAGCTGTGGGGCTCGCTGTTCCGCGTCCGTCCGGGCGACCATCCCGACCGGGCCCCGGGTGTGTACGGCGTCGCGCTGGTGGACTACGAGGAGCCCAGCCCACTCACCTACGGGGAGCTGCTGGTCGCCCGTGCGGTCAGGGAGCCCGTGCGCGCGGTCACCATCACCGACATCTGGGTGGACTCGGAGGCCTCGATGCTCGGTGGTCGTGAGCTGTGGGCGATCCCGAAGGGGCTGGCGGAGTTCGACCTGTCCACCCGGACCAGCGGGCCGGTGCACCACGCGACCTGGACGGTGACCCGCGAGCAGCGGCCGGTGTGCTCGGCGTGGTTCGCGGATCTCTCCCAGGCGGCTCCCCGGCTGCCGTTCAGGGGCCGTACCTACGCCGAGGAGATCACCGCCGCGCTCACCGGCTCGTCGCGGTCACTCCCCTGCCGCGGGTCCTGGTCCTTCGACGCGGCCGGCCCACTCGGCTGGCTGCACGGCAAGCGCTCCCTGGCGTCCTTCCGGATGCGCGACTTTCAGATGTCGTTCGGCTGATCCTGGTCGCGGGCCGCGCGCCGGGCGCCGTCGCGGATCTCGAAGAGGTCCGTCGCCAGCCCGCCCAGCGCACCGGCGACCTCCCGGACCGCCGAGGTGACGATGGTGGCCACCTGGCCGACGGCTGCGGCGGTCGCCTCGACGCCGTCCTGGAGGGCGTCCTTGCGGATCTCGGCGCTGCTGATCCGGTCGCGCCCGGGCTGGTCCGAGGAGGGCATGCTCATGGCACCAGTGTCAGGCCGCGGCAGCCTGTCCGACAACGTGCTCCTGCTCACGGGCCGGCCCGGCCGGCGCCGTACGCCGCCCCGGGAGGGCGAGGCGGAAGATCTTGCGCGCCACCGAGCCGAGCTGCCTGCGCAGCGGACCGGTGTTGTAGGCCAGGCCGTAGCGCTCGCAGATGTCGCGCACCTCGGCGGCGATCTCCGGGTAGCGCCGGGCCGGCAGGTCCGGGAACAGGTGGTGCTCGATCTGGTGGGACAGGTTGCCGCTGAGGAGGTGGAACAGCGGTCCGCCGCTGATGTTGGCCGAGCCGAGCACCTGGCGGTAGTACCAGTGCCCGCGGCTCTCCGCAGGCTTGCCGTCGGGACCGACCTCGTCCTGGCACTCCGCCTCGGTGAAGGTCTCCACGCCCGCGGGGAAGTGGCCGCAGAAGATGATGTTGAAGGCCCAGATGTTGCGGACCAGGTTGGCCGTGGCGTTGCCGGCCAGGGTGAGCGGGAACAGCGGGCCGGTCAGCGCCGGGAACAGCACGTAGTCCTTGAGCGCCTGGCGCCGGACCTTGCGCATGATCCCCGCGTGCAGCGCCTTGTTGTCCTCGAGCTTGCGGGTGCCGTTGACCAGGTTCTCCACCTCGAGGTCGTGCATCGCCACGCCCCACTCGAAGAACACCATCAGCAGGAACGCGTACACCGGGTTGCCCAGGTAGTAGGGGTGCCACCTCTGGTCCTCGTCCATCCGCAGCACGCCGTAGCCGATGTCGCGGTCCTTGCCGAGGATGTTGGTGAAGGTGTGGTGGATGTAGTTGTGGCTGTACTTCCACTGCTCGCCGGGGCAGACGTTGTCCCAGTCGAACATCCGGGAGTTCAGCGCCGGGTCGCCCATCCAGTCGTACTGGCCGTGCATGACGTTGTGGCCGATCTCCATGTTGTCCAGGATCTTCGCCAGGCTCAGGGACGCCACGGCCAGCGGCCAGGCCGGCGGCAGGTACATCAGCGCCCGGCCGGCGACCTCGAGCTGGCGCTGCCGCTTCACCACGTTGCGGATGTACGCCGCGTCGTCCTCGCCCAGGTCGGCGATGATCCGCTGCCGGATCGCGTCCAGCTCCTCGCCGAAGGCGTCCAGCTGCTCGCGGGTGAGACGGGGGTTCTGTTGAAGGGTCACTTCTTCTCCTTCGAGAAGTCAGTTCTGCGGGATCGAGTGGTCAGTTCTTCACAGCTCCACGGAGCAGTCGCCGACCGGCGAGCTCACGCAGATGCGGATGTCCTCGTCGGGCTGCGAGGACTCCTCGCCCGTGAGGACGTTGCGCACGGTGCCGTCGGTCTTGCGGCTGGTGCACGAGAAGCAGATGCCCATCCGGCAGCCGAACTCCGGCGCCAGCCCGGCGCCCTCGGCCTGCTCCAGGATGCTGGCGCCGGTGTTCGGCACCGACGTCCCGGCGCGGCTGAACGTGACCGCACCCTCCGCCGAGCCGGACGCCACCGCGGGCGGCTTGAAGAACTCGACGCGCAGGCGCGGGTTCTGCTCGCCGAACGCCTTCCGGACCAGCTCGACCATCCCGGCGGGACCGCAGGCCCACGTGTCGGTCCGGGAGTACGACGGAAGCAGCCGCTCGAGCAGCTCGCCGGAGAAGTGGGCGTCCCCGTGGAAGATCCGGACGTCGACATCGTTGTCGGCCGCGTCGATGGCGGCGAGCTCGTCGGCGAAGATCTGGTCCTCCGCGCTCCTGGCGAAGTGCACGAAGGTGACCGGGCGGCCGGCGCGGCCGTCGTACCCATCCCTCAGCAGCGTGCGCAGCTGCGCCATCACCGGGGTGATCCCCGAGCCGCCGGAGATCATCAGCAGCCGGTGCGGCCCGGGCGTCGCCGGGCTGACCGGGAGGGTGAAGTCACCCTCGGCCTGGGACAGGTGCAGCACCTGGCCGGGCCGGGCGTCGCGGACCAGGAACTTGCTGACCTGACCCTCGTCGTGCGCGCGGACGGTAAGGGTGAGCTGCTCCCCCGGGCCGGACTCGGCCGAGGAGATGGAGAAGCAGCGGGTCAGCCGCCGGGCGCTGCCGGGGAGGTCCACGCCGACCTGCACGTACTGGCCGGCCCGGTGCCCACGCCAGGTGCGGGTCGGCTGGAGCGTCAGGGTGGCGACCTCCGGGCCGTCGGAGCGCGGGTTCTCGCGGTGGACGTCGATGACGCGGGCGCGTACCTCGGTGGCGGCCCACATCGGGTTGACCACCTCGAGGTACCGGTCGACGCCGTGGGGCGAGGTCAGCGCGGCGAGCGTCCTGGATCCGAGGATCCGCTCGGTGACGGTGGCAACCATCGATTCCCCTCCAGATTCAGTGAACGTCTGTACACCGAAACTATGACGAGCGGGGCGTGCCGAGGTCAAGCGCTCGCGGGCGTGATGACCGACACGGTGGACATCCGTACACTGGTCCGGTGACGGAGACCCGCGGCGAGAGGAAGGAGCGCACCCGACGCGCCATCCTCGACGCGGCGCTGCGGCTCAGTGAGGACGTCGGCCTCGGCGGCCTCTCGCTGCGTCAGGTGGCCCGCGGGGTGGGCATCGTGCCGACCGCCTTCTACCGACACTTCTCCTCCATCGACGAGCTCGGCCTGGCCCTCGTCGAGGAGTCGTTCGAGTCGCTGCGCGCGATGCTGCGCGACGTGCGCCGGGGGAACCCCGCCCCGGCCGAGATCATCGAGCGCTCGGTGACGGTGCTCGGACAGCACGTGCACGCGCGGCGCGGGCACTTCGCGTTCATCGCCCGCGAGCGGATCGGCGGGCCACCACCGGTGCGCCAGGCGGTCCGGCACGGGCTGGACCTCTTCGAGCGCGAGCTCGCCGCGGACCTCGCACGGCTGCCGACGGACGGCTACTCCGCGGAGGACCTGCAGGTGCTCGCGAACCTCATCGTCCACGCGATGGTGAGCACGGTCGAGGACCTGCTGGCCTCGGACGGTCGTCCCGCCGCCCAGCAGGCGCTGCTGGACAGGGCGCAGACGCAGCTGCGGATGGTCGTCGTGGGTGCGTTGCAGTGGCGCTCGGAGACGACCGGGGACTGAGCCGGCTCAGCCCCGGTTCGGCCGGATGACGACCTCGGGGACGGTGGCGTCCCGGCCCAGGTCGATGATCCGCAGGATCGACCCGGCGACCGTCTCCGGCCGGATCCACTCGGTCGCGTCGTACTCCTTGCCCTCCTGCTCGTGCACCTGCTGCTGCATCGCGGTCGCCGTGCGGCCCGGGAACACCGAGCTCACCCGGACGCCGTGCGCTGCCTCCTCCTGGCCGAGCGCGGCGGCGAAGCCGCGCAGTCCGAACTTCGAGGCGTTGTACGACGCCCACTGCGGGTTGGCGTTGATGCCGGAGCCGGAGTTGACGAAGACATGCGTGCCGCGGGCGCGCCGGACGGGCTCGAGCAGCGCCCGAGTGAGCAGCATCGGCGCGACGAGGTTGACCACGACGGTCTGCGCCAGACTCTCGGCGCTGCTCTCCGCCACGAGGGCGACGTCGACGACGCCGGCAGCGTGGACGACGGAGTCCAGGTCGGGCAGGTCGACCGGGATCGCGTCGGAGAGCGCCTCCGGCCCGGCCAGGTCGGCGACCACGGTGCGGCAACCGGGGAAGGCCTCGGCCAGGCGGGTCGCCTTGTCGTCGTTGCGGGCGAGCAGCACGAGGTCGTCGCCGCGGTCGTGCAGCTGCCGGGCGAGCACCTCGCCGATGCCCGAGGTGGCTCCGGTGACGAAGTGCGTGGACATCAGCGCGTGAAGACGATCTTGCCGAACACATCGCCCTCGGCCATCGCGGCGAACCCCTCGCGAGCGTCCTCCATCGGCAGCTCGCGGTCGATCAGCGGCCTGGTGCCGGTGGCGTCCAGCAGGCTGACCAGCGAGGCGAGCTCGTCCCGGGTGCCCATGGTGGAACCGACCACCTGCAGCTGGAGGAAGAAGATGCGGGTGAGCTCGGCGTCGTCCAGCTTCGGACCGGAGGTGGTGCCGGAGATGACGATCCGGCCGCCGGGGCGCAACGAGCGGATCGAGTGCGACCAGGTCGCCCGACCGACGGTCTCCATCACCGCGTCCACCTTCACCGGCAGCCGGGCGCCGGACTCGAAGACCTCGTGGGCACCGATGTCGAGCGCCCGCTGCCGCTTGGCCTCGTCGCGACTGGTGGCCAGGACCCGCAGGCCGGCGGCCCGGGCCAGGGTGATCAGCGCGGTCGCGACCCCGCCGCCGGCGCCCTGCACCAGCACCGTGTCACCGGCCCTGAGCTCGCCCCGGGTGAACAGCATCCGGTAGGCGGTCAGCCAGGCGGTCGGCAGGCAGGCGGCCTCGGCGAAGCTCAGTGACGCCGGCTTGGGCACGACGTTGGCGCGCGGCACCACCACCTTGTCGGCGAAGGTGCCCTGGTGTCGCTCGGAGAGCAGCGACCGCCTGGGGTCGAACGTCTCGTCGCCGCGCCAGTGCGGGTCGCTGATCACCGCGTGCACGACGACCTCGTTGCCGTCCTCGTCGTACCCCGCGGCGTCGCAGCCCAGGATCATCGGCAGCTGCTCCTCCTTCAGGCCCACGCCGCGCAGCGACCAGAGGTCGTGGTGGTTGAGCGAGGATGCCTTCACGGTGACGGTGGCCCAGCCGTCGGGTGCCTCCGGATCGGGTCGCTCCCCCATCATCAGTGCGCTCAGCGGGTCGTCGGAGGAGAACTTCTCGGCGTAGACGGCGAACATGCCCTCACCCTAACGAGGTCTTCCGACCCGGCCGAAGGGCCACCAGCAGTGCGACGTACCAGGCGACGAGCAGCACGGGCGAGGCGCTCACTGCGGCGAACGAGCCGATCACCCAGGCGAACGGCCAGACGGCCAGCAGCCAGCGTGGCAGGAGTCCGGCCCGCCAGGACCCGGCAGCGAACACGGCCGTCCCGACGAAGGTGAACAAGGTGCCCAGCACGTAGGTGGGACCGCCCTGGACCTCGTGTCCCACGAGCAGGCTCGCGACGATCACGACGGTCAGCGCCAGAAGGGCCACGACATTGACGGCCATGCCGACGAGTCCGA
The DNA here is from genome assembly GCA_035708765.1 of Marmoricola sp. Taxonomy (GTDB): domain Bacteria; phylum Actinomycetota; class Actinomycetes; order Propionibacteriales; family Nocardioidaceae; genus Marmoricola. Next base: position 41,956 of record DASTFI010000050.1, on the reverse strand, counting down.
GCCGGCCGTCCCGGGCGCCTTGCAGCCGGCGGACACCGACCATCACCAGGACTGCCGCGAGGGCGTGCGGGAGGGCGGACGCGGTGAGCCAGTAGTCGCCGGCGTACTGATAGGGGCCGGTCCCCGGCGTGGTGCTCGAGAAGACCAGCGCCAGCGCCTCGACGAGGGCAGCGGCCACGCCGACGGTGACGCCGACGCCGACGCCGAGATCGACATCGTTGCTGAGGGACGGTGCGGGAAGGGTGGTCATCGGTGTCTCCTTGGTGTCGAGTACGACGACGCTAGAAGCGCGGCGACCCCTCCGTCGTCCCTCCGGGGGGCTCCTCCGCCGGGATCCTCCTGAAGAAGGACTCCACCCGGCCCCGCGCGCCCTATCCTTCCCGGGTGAGCGGGCACGGAGCGCAGGTCCCCCACGCCGACCGGTGGATCGGGCTCGGGTTCGTCCTGGCGGCGGCGCTGGAGGCCAGCCTGCGCGCCGGGAACGCTGGTGGTCTGGTCATCGGCCTCGCCGGCGCACCCTTCTTCGGCTGTCTGGCGCTGCGGACGGCGCGACCGCTCGCGACGCTCACCATCTTCACCGTCGGTGGCGTCACCGGGTCGCTGCTGCAGGCCCGGATGGGCGCGGCCGACCCCGGCTCCGCCGTCGCGGTGATCGCACTCCTGGTGGCGACGTACTCGCTGGGCGCACACGGCAGCCGCCGGGCGCTGCTGCTCGGCGCGCCCCAGCCGGTGCTGCTCATCCTGGCCGTGGACCTGCTCCAGCCGGGCGACGAGCCGGTGGCGAGCGCGCTGCCCTTCGCCGTGGTGTTCGTCGTGGTCGCGCCCGTCGCGGCCGGCCGGCTGGTGCGCGCTCGGAGCCGGCTGGTCGAGCAGCTGCAGGCGCAGGCGACCGAGCTCGAGACGCACCGCGACGAGGTCGCCCGCGCCCGGGTGGCCCGGGAACGACTCCGGCTCGCCGAGGAGGTGCACGGGAGCCTGCTCGCCGGCATGGAGCAGCTGGCCGACCAGGTCTCGCGGATGACGGTGGACGCGGGCCCACAGGGCATCGAGGACGTCACCGCCGTCGAGGAGGAGGCGCGCGAGCTGCTCGCCCGCACCCGCACGGCCGTGGTCTCCCTCGCGTCGGCACCGCCGGCCGAGAAGTCGCCCTCAGCGCTGGCGCGCCCGGTCGCCCCGAGCGGGTCCGCGCCCGAGGCGCATCCGTGGACCGCACTGGCGGCTGCGGCCCTCGCTTCCGGGCTGCTGGTCGAGCTGCCCCACGACACGCTGGCGGTGCCGGCACCCGTGGCGGTGTTCGCCGCCGTCGTGCTCGTGCTGCCGCTGGCGTTCGCCTGGGTCGCCCCGCTGGGCGCCACCCTGGCGCTCTGGTCGCTGGCGGCGGGATTCGACGGGCTGATCGCGGCGCTGGACGGCAGCTTCAGCGCCATCGGACTGGCGTTCGTGCCGCCGTTCGTGGTGGCGGCCCTGGCCACCCGTCCACGCGCGGTGGTGGGACTGCTCGTCTGCCTCGCCGGAGAGCTCGTCACGCTGGGGCGCGGCGCCGTCGCCGACGCCGGCGTGGTCATCGTGCTCGCCTGGCTCGCCGGGCTGGTGCTGCACGAGCGGATCCGCCTGGTGGGCGAGCTGCGCCACAACGCGGTGCTCCTCGCCGAGCAGCGCACGGCGTCCGCGGACCGCGCGATCTTCGAGGAACGGGACCGGCTCGCCCGCGAGCTCCACGACGCGCTCGGCCACAGCCTCACCGTGGTCGCGCTGCAGGCCGGAGCCGCCCGGCGCTGCTGGTCCAGCGACCCCGACCGGGCACTCGCGGCCCTCGGCACCATCCGCGCCGTCACCCACGACGGTCTCGAGGACCTGCGTGACGGCCTGGGCGGTACGGCGGCCGGGCCGCTGGCCGGCGGCCGCTCCCTGGTCGGCCTGGTCGAGAGAGCACGGGCGGTCGGGCTGCCCGTGACGGCGGAGATCGAGGAGCTGGCCGACCTGTTGGACCCGGAGGCGGAGCTGGTCGTCTACCGGGTGCTGCAGGAGTCCCTGACCAACGTGCTGCGGCACGCTCCGGGCGCACCGACCGAGGTGCTGGTCCGGGCGCAGCCCGGCTGGGTCGAGGTGACCGTCTGCAACGCCGCGGGCACGGCGGTCGTCCCGGCCGCAGCCGGTTCGGGCCGCGGCCTGGTGGGCATGCTCAGCCGCGCGACAGCGTGCGGCGGCGAGCTGGAGTGGGGCCCCGAGCCCCGCGGCGGCTTCCGGGTGCGGGCACACCTACCCCGGGCGCTGGTGGCGCCGTGACCGTCCGGGTGGCGATCGCCGACGACCAGGAGCTGGTCCGGGCGGGCGTCCGGATGATCCTCGAGGCGGAGCCGGACCTCCAGGTCGTCGGAGAGGCGGGAGACGGCGACGCGGCGGTGGACCTGGTCCGGGCACAACGCCCCGACGTGCTGCTGCTCGACGTGCAGATGCCCGGACGCGACGGCCTGTCGGCGGCCCGCGAGATCGTGCCGGGGTGCCCGGGGACCAGCGTGCTGATGCTCACCACGTTCGACCTCGACGAGTACGTCTTCTCGGCGCTGCGCGTCGGCGCCGCGGGGTTCCTGCTCAAGGACATGCCCGGCGAGGAGATCGTCACCGCGGTCCGCCAGGCTGCCCGCGGCGCCGACGGGCTCCTGGCCCCGGCCCTGACCCGGCGGCTGATCGCGCGGTTCGCGAGCCAGCCACCGCACGTCGACACCGCGCGGCTCGACGTGCTGACCGCGCGCGAGGTCGAGGTGCTGCGCCTCATCGCCCGGGGGATGTCCAACGCCGAGATCGCCACCCACCTCGTCATCGGGGAGACCACCGTCAAGACGCACGTGGCCCGGGTGCTGATGAAGCTCGGCCTGCGCGACCGGGTCCAGGCGGCCATCTACGCCTACGAGGTCCGGCTCGTCGCACCGGAGGCCCCGGCCTGAGCTGCCGCTCAGCGGCGGGCGACGCCGTCCCGGCGGGCGGCCTCGGCGACCGCTGCGGCCACCGCGGGGCCCACCCGCGGGTCGAACGGCGAGGGGATGATGAGGTCCTCGGCCAGGGCCTCGCCGACCATCTCGGCCAGCGCCTGGGCGGCAGCCAGCTTCATGCCCTCGGTGATCGCGCTGGCGCGCGTGTCGAAGGCGCCGCGGAAGATGCCGGGGAAGGCCAGCACGTTGTTGATCTGGTTGGGGTAGTCCGAACGCCCGGTGGCGACCACGCGGGCGTACTTGTGCGCGATGTCGGGGTGCACCTCGGGCGTCGGGTTGGCCAGCCCGAAGATGATCGGGTCCTCGCCCATCGAGGCGACCACCTCCTCGGCGACGGTGCCGCCGGACAGCCCGATGTAGACGTCCGCGTCCTCCATCACCGCGCCCAGCGAGCCCCAGCGCCCGGTGCGGTCGGCGGTCTCGGCCGCCAGCGCCCGCTTCACCGGGTTGAGGTCGTCCCGGTCGCGGTGCAGCACGCCCTTGCGGTCGACCACCGCGATGTCGCGGTAGCCCGCGGCGAGCAGGATCCGGGTCACCGCCACCCCGGCGGCGCCCGCGCCGGAGACGACGATGCGCACGGTGTCGTGGTACTTCCCGGTCAGCTTCATCGCGTTCTCGAGCGCTGCCAAGGTCACCACGGCGGTCCCGTGCTGGTCGTCGTGGAAGACCGGGATGTCCAGCTCCTGCTTGAGCCGCGCCTCGATCTCGAAGCAGCGGGGCGCGGAGATGTCCTCGAGGTTGATCCCGCCGAAGGACGGGGCCAGCCGGACGACAGTCTCGATGATCTCCTCGACGTCCTTGGTGGCCAGGCAGATCGGGATGGCGTCGACGCCGCCGAACTGCTTGAAGAGCACGGCCTTGCCCTCCATCACGGGCATCGCGGCCTTCGGGCCGATGTCCCCGAGGCCCAGGACGGCGGTGCCGTCGGTGACGACCGCGACGGTGTTGGAGATCCAGGTGTACTCACCGTGCAGGCCGGGGTCCTCGGCGATCGCCTCGCAGACCTCCGCGACACCCGGGGTGTAGGCCAGGGAGAGGTCGGCGGCACCGTCGAGCGCGACGGTCGAGGCGATCTCCATCTTGCCGCCCACGTGCATGTCGAAGACGGGCTCACCGGCGTGCTCGGACAGCGGGTTCTCCAGATCAGGCATCGACTCAAATGCAACCATGCGGCTGGTTCTCTCTGTGGCTCAGGGACGGGCCGGGACGTCGAACACCGGCCGTGCGTGAGTCGGTGGAACAGCGGCGGACTCGGGGGTCTCCCGACACGCCATTCTCACACACGACCCGGGCGTGGCCACAGCCGCCACGAGACGATGCCGAGCACCTCTGCGACCGGGGCGCCGAGCGTCCACGAGTCGACCCCGGCGTCGGGATTGTCCCGGCTGACCCACCACCCGTCGTGGTCGTGCAGCTCGAGTCGCTTGACCGCGACCGTCCCGTCGGGCAGGCGTACGACGGCCACCCGGCCCGCCGACGGCTCGGCGTCGTAGCGCACCAGCAGCCGGTCGCCCCCGCGCAGCGTCGGGAGCATCGACCGGCCGCGCACGACCGCGATGCCCACCAGCACCCCACGGCTCCTCTCCTGCGCCCGGGAGTAGTGTCGCAGGTGGTGTGCGGGTACGGCCCGCACGCACCCCGACGGACGTCAACGAGAGGACGAGTCAGATGTTCGAGAAGTTGTTCGCACCCACCATCGAGGTCTCGGCGCACTGCGACCTGCCCTGCGGCGTCTACGACCCCGCGCAGGCCCGCATCGAGGCCGAGTCGATCAAGCAGATCATCGCGAAGGTGGCCGACAACGACGACCCGGACTTCCGCACGCGCGCGGTGATCATCAAGGAGCAGCGCTCCGAGCTGGTCAAGCACCACCTCTGGGTGCTGTGGACCGACTACTTCAAGCCGCCGCACTTCGAGAAGTACCCGCAGCTGCACACCCTGGTCAACGAGGCCACCAAGCTCGCCGGCGCCTCGGGCACCAAGGGCAGCCTCGACGCCGACGTCGCCGACCAGCTGCTGGCCAAGATCGACGAGATCGCCGAGATCTTCTGGGAGACCAAGAAGGCCTGAGCCTCGCGCTGCGGCCCCCGCCCGACAAAACGCCCGTTTAGGGTGGGGGCCATGCAGCCTGCCGCCGAGCTCCGGCTCCCCGCCGAGACCGCCTACGTCGCGGTCCTGCGGATGACCACCGCCGGCATCGCCGCCCGCCTGGACTTCACCCTCGACGCGATCGAGGACCTGCGGATCGCCGTCGGCGAGGCGTGCGCCCTGGTGCTCGAGGGCGCCGACCCGTCCGGCGACCTGCGGGCGACGTACCAGCTGGCCGACGACCAGCTCACCGTCGAGATCGCCGCCGACACCATCGGTCCGCTCGAGCCCGACCGCGACAGCTTCGCCTGGCAGGTGCTCACGGCGCTGTGCACCCGCCTCGACGCGGAGAGCAGCGATGCCCACCATGCCGTGTCACTGACCGTGCCGAGAGTCGCCGACTGAGCGATGGCACACACGGGGGAGAACGACGCGGGCCACGCGACGCCGGGCACGCGCGAGCGCAGCGCAACGCTGTTCGCGGAGATGGTCGCCGCGGGCGACGGCGTGGTCACGCGGCAGCGGTGCCGCGACGAGCTGGTCCGCCTGCACCTGCCGCTGGTCGACCACTGTGCCCGCCGGTTCCTCAACCGCGGCGAGCCGTTCGACGACCTCGTGCAGGTCGGCACCATCGGGCTGATCAAGTCGATCGACCGGTTCGACCCCGACCGTGGCGTGGAGTTCTCGACCTACGCGACGCCGACGATCCTCGGCGAGATCAAGCGGCACTTCCGCGACAAGGGCTGGGTGATCCGGGTCCCCCGGCGGCTGCAGGAGCTCCGGCTCGCCATCGCGGCCCAGGGTGAGCGCCTCTCCCAGGAGCTGGGCCGCTCCCCCACGCCGAGCGAGCTGGCGACGCGCCTCGACGTCTCCGTCGAGGAGGTGCTCGAGGGGATCGAGTCGGCCAACGCCTACTCGACGCTCTCCCTCGACGCCGGCTCCGACTCCGGCGACGGCAGCGTGGGCAGCATGCTGGACACCATGGGCGCGGAGGATCCCTCCCTCGACCACGTGGAGGTCCGCGAGTCGATCAAGCCGCTGATCGAGGAGCTGCCCGACCGGGAGCGGCAGATCCTGCTGCTGCGGTTCTTCCGCGGGATGACCCAGTCGCAGATCGCCGACGAGATCGGCATCTCCCAGATGCACGTGTCCCGGCTGCTCAACCGCACGCTCGCCGGGCTGCGGGAGTCGGTGCAGGGCCGCTGAGAACGCGGGACCTCAGCGAGGGTCGCGGTGCTCGAGCGCGTCGATGCTCTGGGGGTGCAGCATCCCGACCAGGGTGATCACGGCCGGTACGGCGAGCAGCACCGCGATCAGCCGGGTCTCGCCGTGCCGGAAGTTCCAGGCCAGCCCGAGCCAGATCAGCTGGGCCAGCAGGACCGGTCCGCGAGCCCAGGTGTGCACCCGTTGCAGGCCCCAGGCACAGCAGCCGAGCCCGATCCCGTAGGCCAGGAAGAAGGCAGCCGTGGTCAGCCCCATCGCGAGCCGGTCGCCGTCGAGGTGGACGAGCTCACCGAGGCCGTAGATCGCGGTCAGCAGGCCCTCGACGAGCACGAGGCCGGCGGCCACCACGAGCGGCGCGGGGGCGCCGGGGCGCGAGCGGGGGTCAGTCACGCCCCGAACTGTAGACAACGCCCTTCTGTGACGGATCTGACCGCGGCGGGGTCTTGTGCTCGCGACGTTCAGTTGCCAACATCGACCTGTTGCCCGCGCAATCATTTCCGTGCGCGCGAGCGCCCCTGTCCCGGATCCGATCGATTCGTGTGTCAGGCCCAACCTCGTGAACGCGTTCACACACCAGCAGAACAGGAGTTCCACGCCATGGATTGGCGCCACCGCTCCGCGTGTCTCGACGAAGACCCGGAGCTGTTCTTCCCGATCGGTAACACCGGTCCGGCCATCCTCCAGATCGAGGAGGCCAAGCAGGTGTGCCGACGCTGCGAGGTGCGCGAACAGTGCCTGGCGTGGGCCCTCGAGGCCGGCCAGGACCACGGCGTGTGGGGTGGGCTCAGCGAGGACGAGCGCCGCGCACTCAAGCGCCGCAACGCCCGCGCGCGGGTGCGCAGCGCCTAGCGGTCCCGCCAGCTCACGGGAAGCACCAGCTCCACGCGGGTGCCGCGGGCCGGTCCGGGCCGGAACTCCAGGGTGCCGCCCAGCTCTCCCACCAGGGTGCGCACGATCGACAGGCCCAGGCTGCTCGACGCGGCCACGTCGAACTGCGCGGGCAGCCCGACACCGTCGTCGTCCACCCGGACGACGAGCTGCTGGGCGCCGGCCTGCGCGTCGACGCTGATGGCGCCGGCCCGCCCCTCGGGGTAGGCGTGCTCGAGGGAGTTCTGCACCAGCTCGGTGAGCACCATCGCCAGCGGGGTGGCGATGTCGGAGCTGACCGTGCCGAAGGAGCCGGTACGCCGGACCCGCACCGACTCCTCGCGCGAGCCGACCTCGCTGACCAGGGCGAGCAGCTGGTCGGCCACCGCGTCGAACTCCACGGCCTCCTCGAAGGTCTGCGAGAGAGTCTCGTGGACCACCGCGATCGCCCCGACGCGTCGTACCGCCTCCTCCAGCGCCTCGCGCCCGGCGCCGTCGCCGATGCGGCGTGCCTGCAGTCGCAGCAGCGCGGCCACCGTCTGCAGGTTGTTCTTCACCCGGTGGTGGATCTCCCGGATGGTGGCGTCCTTGGTGATCAGCTCCCGCTCCCGGCTGCGCAGCTCGGTGACGTCGCGCAGGAGCACCAGTCCCCCGGTGCGGGCGCCCGCCGGCCGCAACGGGATCGACCGCAGCACCACGGTGGCCGTCCCCGTCGCCAGCTCGGTGTCGCGGGCCATCCGGGCGCCCAGCACCGCGCTGAGCGTCTCCTCGTCGACACGCAGCTGAGGCGGCACCAGCGCCCGCGTGATGGTGCTCAGGTGCTGCCCGGCCAGGTCGCCCTTGAGCCCGAGCTTGCGGTAGACCGACAGCGCGTTGGGGCTGGCGTAGGTCACCGCGCCGACCTCGTCGAGCCGCAGGAAGCCGTCGCCCACGCGGGGGGAGTCGGTGTGGTCGGAGCGCTCACCGGCGAACGGGAAGGACCCGGCGGCGATCATCCGGGTGAGCTCACCGGCGGTCTGCAGGTAGGACAGCTCCAGCCGGCTCGGCGTCCGCACCCCCTGGAGGTTGGTGTTGCGGGCCACCACGGCGATCACCCGGCTCCCGTGCCGGTCGCGCCGGCGCACCGGGATCGCCTCCACCCGGACCGGCACGTCGTCACGCCACTCGGGGTCCCCCTCGCGGGCGATCCGGCCCTCGCGCAGGGCGACGTCGAGCAGCTGCCGCTTGCCGGCCGGCAGGAAGCTGCCGACCACGTCGTCGACGAGGGCCGTCGGGCCGGTGGTGGGCCGCATCTGCCCGAGCGCCCAGAAGCCCTCGCCGTCCTTGTCCGGCACCCAGAGCACCAGGTCGGCGAAGGAGAGGTCGGCGATGATCTGCCAGTCGGCCTGCAGCAGCGAGAGCCACGCGACGTCGGCCGGGGTCAGGTCGGTGCGCGAGCCGAGCGGCTCGGGTAGGGCGGGCACGAGGCAAGGGTAGGGGCCGCGTCTGCCACAATCTCCCCCATGTCGTCGGCGTACTGGGAGCAGGTCGTGGCCGGGGGGCTCAAGGTCCCGCCCGACCGCCCCCTGGTGCAGCTCACCGAGGACCTCACCCGGATGCTCGGCGACCCCGACCCGCACATCCGCGACGGCATCGCCTTCCCGACCCTGGCCACCTGGATCAGTGAGGGCGTGTACGACGACCTGCTGGTCGGCCTGGGCGACGGGATCGCCACCGGCCTCGACGAGGGACTCGGCGAGTCCGGCACCGACAGCGTGTTCCGGCGCAGCTTCTCCGCGCTGGTGCTCGCCGTGGTGCTCGACCGCGACCTGGTCGTCGACCAGCTGGGCGCCGACACCGTGCTGCGCTGGGGCGACCGGCTGATGGGCTGGTACCTCCGCGAGCGCGACCTGCGCGGATTCGTGCCCGGCAAGGGCTGGGCGCACGCCATCGCCCACGGCGCGGACGCGCTCGGCAACGTCGCCCGCTCCCGGCACCTGCAACAGCTCGAGCTGACCGTCGTCCTCGACGTCATCGCCGACCGCCTGCTGGCCCCCACCGAGGAGTTCCTCGTCGCCGCAGAGGACGACCGGCTCGCCATGGCCACGATGCTGCTGCTGCGCCGCAACATCCTCGACATGAGCGTCCTGGAGCCCTGGGTCGCCCGCATCGGCGCCGGTGCCGGGCCGACCGACTCCGACGACCACAACCCGTTCTTCGGCAACGGCAACGTCCAGCGCTACCTCCGCGCGCTGCACCTCCAGCTGGCGCTGAGCACCCCGCGCCCTGCCGTGCGCAGCGACCTGCTCCTGGTCCTGATGGAGCACCTGCGCCGCAGCAACCAACCCTTCTTCCCCCGCGAGGTTTGAGCCATGACCCACCCGAGCGAGAGCAGCACCCCCGACACCGGCGTCGAGGCGCACGCCGGGGCCCATGCGGTGGCGGTGGCCCGCGCACACGGCGTGGAGACGATGTTCACCCTCTCGGGCGCGCACGTCTTCCCGATGTACGACGGCGCCGAGAAGGCCGAGCCCAAGATGCGCATCCTCGACGTGCGCCACGAGCAGACGGCCGCCTTCGCCGCAGAGGCCGACGGCAAGCTCAACCGCCGGCCGGGGCTGGCGGTGCTCACCGCCGGGCCGGGCGTGACGAACGGCGTCAGCGCGGTCGCGCAGGCCCAGTTCGCCGGCTCGCCACTGGTCGTGGTCGGCGGCCGGGCCCCGCAGAACCGCTGGGGCACCGGGTCGCTGCAGGAGCTCGACCAGCCGCCGATCATGGCGCCGGTCGCCAAGCTGGCCCGCACCATCCCGACCGCCGCCGAGGTGGCCGCCGGACTGGACGAGGCGTTCACCGTGGCCGGCTCGTCCCACCGCGGACCGGTCTTCGTCGACGTGCCGATGGACGAGTTCTTCAACACCGCCACCTCCGCGCGGCCCGAGGTCGGGGCACCCCGGCGCCTCGAGCCGGACGAGGAAGCCCTTCAGCAGGTCGCCCGCCTGCTCGGCGCCGCCCACCGGCCGGTGGTGGTCCTCGGCACCGACGTCTGGGCCGACCACGCGGAGGACGCCGCGCTGCGCCTCGTCGACGAGCTCGGGGTGCCGGCCATCACCAACGGCATGGGCCGCGGCGTCGTCCCCGGCGGACACCCGCTGCTGGTCACCAAGGCGCGCGGCAAGGCGCTGGCCGGCGCGGACCTCGTCGTGGTCGCCGGCACGCCCCTGGACTTCCGGCTCGGCTACGGCATCTTCGGCGGCCCCGAGAAGAGTCCCGACGGCGCCTTCGCGAAGGTCGTTCACCTCGCCGACTCGCCCGCCCAGGTGTCCCGGCACGCCGACCTGGCGGCGTCGGCGAGCGGTGACCTCACCCTGGTGCTCGACGGCATCACCAAGGCCGTGCAGGCGCTCGGCCGGCGCCCCGACTGGTCGGGGTGGGTCACGGACCTGCGGGACACCGTCCAGGCGGCCGCCGTGCGCGACGCCGAGCTGCTGTCGGCCGAGGCCGACCCGATCCACCCGGCGCGGATCTACGGCGAGCTGGTGCCGCGCCTGGCCGACGACGCGATCGTCATCGGCGACGGCGGCGACTTCGTCTCCTTCGCCGGCAAGTTCGTCGAGCCGAAGCGTCCGGGCGGGTGGCTGGACCCGGGGCCCTACGGCTGCCTGGGCGCCGGCATGGGCGCCGCGATCGCGGCCCGGCTGCACCGGCCCTCGGCGCAGGTGGTGCTGCTGTACGGCGACGGGGCCGCCGGCATGTCCCTGATGGACGTCGACACCCTGGTCCGCCACGACCTGCCGGTGGTGATGGTGTGCGGCAACAACTCCGCGTGGGGGCTGGAGAAGCAGCCGATGCAGATGCTCTACGGCTACGACGTGGCCGCCGACCTGGCCCCGCAGACCCGCTACGACGAGGTGGTCAAGGCGCTCGGCGGCGGCGGCGAGACGGTGACCGACCCCCGCCAGATCGGCGCCGCGCTGGACCGGGCGTTCGCCTCCGGGGTGCCCTACCTCGTCAACGTGATCACCGACGTCGACGCGCCGTACCCGCGGAGCACGTTCGGGATCTAGCCGCGGGACCTACCCGGGCCTACTCGGAGACGCGGGCGAGGAACCGCTCCGCGTCCACCACCACCCGGGCGACCTCGCCGTTGCCGACGAGCTTGCCGTCCTGCCGCGCGGTCACGGCGAACCGGACGTTGCGGCCGTCGACGTACGACGTGGTGGCCGCGACCTCCAGCACGGTGCCGACCGGTGATGCGGCGAGGTGCTCCAGCGCGACCCGGGTGCCGACGCTGGTGGCGCCGGCGTCGAGGTGCGGGTCGATCAGGGAGCAGGTGACGGCCTCGCACCAGGCGAGCAGCCGCGGCGTCCCGAGGACGGGCAGCGTCCCGGACCCGACCGCGGCGGCCGTGTCGTCGTCGGTGACGGTGAAGGTGGCCGAGGCAGTCAGTCCGGTGGTCAGCTCCATCGAGCCGTCAATCACAGCTCAGGCGTTGGGGCGCTTGCCGTGGTTGGCGGCCTTCTTCTTGCGTGCGCGGCGCTTGCGACCGGTCTTGCCCATGGTTCCTCCTGGAAGTCGTGCGGAAAGCGGCGGCCATTCTCTCAGGCGCGAGGACCCGCTGGCGAATCCGGTCCCTCGAAGGAGACCTCCTCGGTGATCGTCACGTGCACCTGGCGGATGCTGAGCAGCACCCGCTGGCGCAGCGACTCGGGCGCCTTCTCGGCGCAGGAGCGCGCGACCAGGGACTTCACCGTGCGCTCGAGGTCGTACTTCGCCAGGCACGGCCCGCACTCGTCGAGGTGCGCCTGGATCTGGCTGCAGTCGGCCTGGTCGAGCTCGTTGTCGATGAAGAAGAACATCCGGCCGAGCACCTCGGAGCAGTCGGTGCCGTCGGGGCTGCTCATGCCGGTCAGGGATCGGTCGTCCATCACGCGCCGCCCTTCGTTCCGCTCGGCGAGAGGTCGTTCTTGCGGACGTACTCGCTCAACAGCTCCCGCAGCTGGCGGCGTCCGCGGTGCAGCCGCGACATCACCGTGCCGATCGGGGTCTCCATGATCTCCGCGATCTCCTTGTAGGGGAAGCCCTCGACGTCGGCGAGGTAGACCGCCAGCCGGAAGTCCTCGGGCAGCTTCTGCAGCGCCTCCTTGACCTCCGAGTCGGGCAGGTGCTCGAGGGCCTGCACCTCGGCGGACTTCAGGCCGCCGGCGGTGTGCGACTCCGCGCGGTGCAGCTGCCAGTCCTCGACGTCCTCGGCCATGGACTGCTGCGGTTCGCGCTGCTTCTTGCGGTAGGTGTTGATGAAGGTGTTGGTGAGGATGCGGTAGAGCCACGCCCGCAGGTTGGTGCCCGGCCGGAACTGGTGGAAGGACGCGAACGCCTTGGCGAACGTCTCCTGGACGAGGTCCTCGGCGTCGCTGGGGTTGCGGGTCATCCGCATGGCCGCCGAGTAGAGCTGGTCCAGGAACGGGAGCGCGTCCCGCTCGAAGCGCAGCTGCCGCTCGGCCTCGGTCTCGGTGGCGACGTCGACCTCGACGTCGTCGGTGGGGTCCCTCTGCGGTTCGGTCATCGTCTCCCAGCCTAGCCGTGGGGTGTCCGGCCGTTCCAAAGTCGCGAGCACAACGCCTCCCGGGGTTCGCCTTCCACCCGGCACAACACCGGCTCAGCCCCGGGGATTCCCCAGCAGTCGCGGGATCCACGCCAGGGTGGCCTCGAGGACGGTGGCCAGCGCGGCCGCCTGGTCGGTGGTGGCCGACTTCGGCACCCGGAAGGAGTGGTCGGCCTCCGGCACGGCGACCAGGTCCACGTTCGCGGGGAACTCCGCCGGGGTGCCGAACGGGTCGCGCTCGCCCTGGACGACCAGGGTGCCGACCCGGGCGTGCTGCAGCTCGTCGAGCCGCGACTTCTCCGGCCTGCCGGGCGGGTGCAGCGGGAACGAGAGCGCCAGCACCCCCCGGGCCCCGGCGTCGCGGGCGATCCGGCAGGCCGAGCGGGCGCCGGCGCTGCGGCCACCGAGCACCAGCGGGCTGCGCATCCGCATCGCGCCCAGCGCGGCGAGGTAGCACTCGTCGATGACCGGCGGGCGCGGCGCGAGCTTCTTGCCCTGCACCCGCCACGGCATCTCCACCAGCGACACCGAGACGTCGTGCTGGGGCAGGGTCCGGGCCAGCCGGACCAGGTCCGGGGCGTCGATGCCGCCGCCGGCGCCGTGGGTGAGCACCAGCGTGGCGATCGGCCGCTTCGCCCGGCGGGCCACGACCCGGGCCTCACCGTGCGCGGTGGGCACCATCCGTTCGGTCGGCATCAGTCGGCCGCCTGCAGCGGGGTCGGCGCGACCAGCTCCGGGCCGTTGTTGCGCACGTTGGAGACCAGCCGCGAGACCGGGTAGGCCTCCAGGAGGCCCGGTGCGGCGGGCTGCAGCAGTTCGAGCAGGTCGGGCCCACTCACCGTGGGGTCCAGCCAGGCGTCGTACCGGTCGGGAGTCAGCATCAGCGGCATCCGGTCGTGGATCCGGCCGAGCTCGTCCTCGGCGCTGGTGGTGATGACCGTGGTGGTCCAGCGGAAGCGGTCCGGGTCGTCGTCGGCCGCCTCCGGGTCGCGCCAGATCTCGTAGAGGCCGGCCATCGCCAGCACGCCGCCGTCCCGGGGCCGGATGAAGTAGGGCTGCTTGACCGGCTTGCCCTTCGCGGTCAGCTGGTCGGTGAGGTACCACTCGTAGTAGCCGTCGGCGGGCAGGATCGCCCGTCGGGCGGCGAAGGCGCGCCGGTACGCCGGCTTCTCGGCGACCGTCTCCATCCGGGCGTTGATCATCCGGTTGCCGATGGCGGGGTCCTTGGCCCACGACGGCACCAGGCCCCAGGTCAGCACTCGCAGCTGGCGGTCACGCTCGGGGCGCTGCACCACGCCGTACACCGGCTTGGTGGGCGCCACGTTGTAGTCGGGCTCAAGGGCCGGAGCGACCGGCCCACGGATGTCGAACTCCTCGACGAGGTCCTCCGGCTTGCGGCTGGAGGCGTAGCGACCGCACATGCCGGCAAGGCTAGTGGTCCGGGCCCCGCCACCCCCAAGATGACGGGGCCCGGACCACCCGGCTCAGGTGCGTGCCAGCTCGTCGAGCAGGACGCCCGCGGCGGCATCGCTCGAGGGCAGGCCCTCGATCCACACCCGAGCCATCGACCCCTCCCCGTCGACGTCGTGGTCAGTGCGCTGGCCGAGCAGCCCGCGCAGCACGGCGACCTGCCGGCCGAGCTGCTCGGTCCGGTGGGCGAGCACGCCGATCCGGCCGGGCGCCATCTCGGCGACGGTCTCGTTCCCGGGGAAGACCAGCCGGACCGTCTCGACGGCACGCACCACGTGCAGCGCGTGCTCGAAGCGGTCGTGGACGCGGACCGGAGCCAGTTCGACCACCACCAGTGCCCGGCCGGGCCCGGCACTGGTGGTGGTCGTCGCGTCCCGCTGTTCTACCCCCCGGTAGATCTCGGTGAGCCTGGTGCGCAGGTGCGCGAGGGTGGCCAGCCCGGTCAGCGGGTCCTCGCAGGACAGCTGGTGCAGGTAGCCCAGGGTCTCCTCGCTCCACGCCAGGCACAGTGCGTGGGTGGCCGGGAAGTCGGGCTCGCGGCTGCACACGGCGGCGTACGTCGTGCGCAGTCCCTCGAGCGCGGCCGCCATGTCGACCCCGTCCCGCGCGAGCTCCCGACCGGTGACCGCGCAGACGACGTCCACGTCGCCCCCCGCGACCAGGGCCTCCCCGAGTGCCTCGAAGCGTGCGGGGACGGGTCCCCGCAGGCTGTCGGACAGCTCCCTGCCCCGGTCACGACGTGGAGCCGAGGGGGTGGCGAACAGTCCCATGGCCCTCCTCCTCGAAGCGACGTCGTGCGCGGTCAACTGCTGAGGGAACGGGCACCGACGCCGGGCATGACGCCAGTTGTGCGAAGTTTTTCGGATTTCTTCGGTGGATCGCTCGTAGGATTGCTCCACTGGGGACGCACTGGAGCGTCAGCCACGGCGTTAGGCATCCGTCATGAGCCATGCAGCGGAACCCGCGAGCCGCGGAGGCGTGCTCGCTCCCGCCCGCGAGGATCTCAGTGACGCCGAGCTCATCTCGCTGGTCCGGGGCGGTGACGTCGACGCGTACGGCGTCCTCTTCGGCCGGCACCGGGACGCCGCGGCGCGGCTGGGTCGGCAGCTGGTCTCGGGGCCGGACGTCGACGACCTGGTCTCCGAGGCGTTCGCCAAGGTGCTCAACGTCCTGCTGGCCGGTGGCGGTCCCGACGTCGCTTTCCGGCCCTACCTGCTCACCGCCGTACGGCGGTTGCACGTCGACCGGATCCGCGCGACCAAGCGGGCCACCCCGACCGACGACCTGACGCCCTACGACCCGGGGGTGCCCTTCTCCGACACGGTGGTGGCCGGCTTCGAGGGCGGCGCGGCGGCGCAGGCCTTCGCCAGTCTGCCCGAGCGCTGGCAGCTGGTGCTGTGGCACCTCGAGGTCGAGGGCGCCAAGCCGGCCGACATCGCTCCCATGCTGGGGATGACGCCCAACTCGGTCTCGGCGCTCGCCTACCGGGCCCGCGAGGGACTGCGCCAGGCGTTCCTGCAGAAGCACACCGCCGACCTGGTCGAGGACGACTGCCGGTGGACCCACGAGAAGCTCGGCGCCTACGTGCGCAAGGGGCTGTCCCGGCGGGACAGCGCCAAGGTGGAGGACCACCTCGACGGTTGCCGCAAGTGCACCGCGATCCTGCTCGAGCTCGGTGAGCTCAACTCCGAGCTGGCCGCCCTCCTCGGCCCGCTCGTCCTCGGCGGCGCAGCGGCCGGCTACCTGGCCGCGGGCAGCGGCAGCGCCGTGGCGGGCGGGTACCTCGTCGGGCTGCTCGAACGGGCCAAGGACGCCGTCGCCGGCAACGGCACGGCGGTCGCCGCAGGCAGCGCCGCCGTCGGCCTGGCGACCGTGGCCGCACTGGCGCTCGTGGTCACCAACGACGCGCCGATGCGGACCATCGCGGAGAACCGGCCACCGGCCGTGACGACGCCCGCGCCGACCACCGGGCCGACCACCGGGCCGACCACCGGGCCGGGCACCGCCGACGAGGAGCCCGCCAGCAGCACCCGCGACGGCCGGTCCGCCGGCGTCCGCAACCAGCCGGTGGCGGACCGGACCGGACACACCGCGCCTGCCCGACGCGCCGGCTCGCGCGCACCGGCAGCGGCCCCGTCCTCCGCCCCGGCACAGAACAGCCCGGTGAGCAGCAGGGTGAGCAGCCCGGTGAACAGCCCGGCGAACAGCCCGGTGAACAGCCCGACGACCGGTCCGCCGAGCAGCCCGACGACCGCGCCCAAGCCCCCTACGCAGCGGCCACGCCCGACCCAGCCCCCGACCCAGCCGCCGACCCAGCCGCCGGCCGTCCGGCTCGCGCTGACCGTGGACCCGACCCAGCAGGGCTCGCACCTGCTGCTCTCGCTCGACGTCGCCGGGGTCCCGGCGGGGCTCGAGGTCACCGACGTGAGCCTGGTGCTCCCCACGGGGCTGAAGTGGTTCAACCAGGGCGCCATGTGCCAGCCGCCGAACCCGGCCACCACCATCCTGTGCGGCCTGAGCGGTGGCGGCCCGATCACGGTGAAGGCCGACCTGGACCCCGGCCAGACCATCACCGCCCGGGTGCGGCTCTCCGACGGCAGGACCTACACCGTGCGCGCGACCGTCTGAGCGAGGGTCGGCCCCTCGCTACCCTTGCCCGGTGACGACCTCCCTCCGGGCGCCGACTGACCCGTGGCCCGCCCCCGTGGCCACCGCCCCGGTGCGGGCCGAGGTGGCGCTGCCGGGTTCGAAGTCGCTGACCAACCGGGAGCTCGTGCTGGCCTCGCTCGCCGAGGGGCCCGGCGTTCTCCGCGGCGCCCTGCTCTCTCGCGACACCGAGCTGATGGCTGCGGCGCTGGGCCGCCTGGGCGCCGACATCGACACCGGCGGCCCCGACTGGTCGGTGGCGCCGGGACCGCGGCGCGGCGACGTGGACGTCGACTGCGGCCTGGCCGGCACGGTGATGCGCTTCGTCCCTCCGGTCGCCGCGCTCGCCGACGGGCCGGTGCGCTTCGACGGTGACCCGCAGGCGCGGACCCGGCCGATGGCGCAGGTGCTCGGCGCCCTCCGGTCGCTGGGGGTGCAGGCGGAGTCGCCCACCGACACCCTCCCCTTCGTCGTCCGCGGCGCCGGCGCCGTGCGCGGCGGCACGGTGACGATCGACGCGTCCGCGTCCAGCCAGTTCGTCTCCGCGCTGCTGCTCGCGGCACCCGCGTACGACGAGGGCGTCGACGTCCGCCACGTCGGCAAGCCGGTCCCGTCGCTGCCGCACATCGACATGACGGTGGCCTGCCTGCGCGCCCGCGGCGTGGCCGTCGATGACGGCGACGTCAACCGGTGGCGGGTCCTCCCCGGCGCGGTCGGGAGCCGGGACGTGTCGATCGAGCGGGACCTCTCCAACGCGGCGCCGTTCCTGATGCTCGCGCTCACCAGCGGCGGCAGCGTCACGGTGCCCGGATGGCCCGCGCAGACCACCCAGGCGGGCGACCTGCTCCGCGACCTGCTGGCCCGGATGGGCGCCGCGGTGTCGCTGACCGACGTCGGCCTCACGGTGTCGGGCACGGGTCACCTCGAGCGCCTCGACGCCGACCTGCACGACGTCGGGGAGCTCGTCCCCGCCCTTGCCGCCCTGTGCGCGCTGGCCGAGGGTCCGTCGTACCTCCGCGGCGTCGCGCACATCCGCGGCCACGAGACCGACCGGCTCAGCGCCCTCGCCACCGAGCTGCGCCGCCTGGGCGCCGGCGTCGAGGAGCGGCCCGACGGCCTCGACATCACCCCCGCACCGCTGCACGGCGGCCTGTTCCGCACCTATGCCGACCACCGGATGGCGCATGCCGCCGTGGTCATCGGCTCGCGCGTGGACGACGTCCTGGTGGAGAACGTCACCACCACGGGCAAGACCTTCCCCGGCTTCGAGCGGGTGTGGGCGGGGCTGTTCGCCCGATGAGCCCTCCCGTCACCGGGCGCTACGGCGCCGACGACCCGGAGAGCTACGAGCGCCCGCGCCGGCGGACCCGCCCCCGCACGAAGGAGCGGCCCAGCTACGACGACGCCGTGCCGGCCGTGGTGGTCGCGGTGGACCGGGGCCGCTACACCTGCCTGCTGGTCGCGGACGGTGAGCCGGGCAGCCAGGTCGTCGCGATGAAGTCCCGTCCGCTGGGCCGCAAGGGCGTCGTGGTGGGCGACCGGGTCCGGATCGTGGGCGACGTGTCCGGCACCGAGGGCACGCTGGCCCGGATCGTGACCGTCGACGAGCGCACCACCGTGCTGCGCCGTACCGCCGACGACACCGACCCGGTCGAACGGGTCATCGTCGCCAACGCCGACCAGCTGGTGATCGTCACCGCGCTCGCGGACCCCGAGCCGCGCACCGGGCTCGTCGACCGCGCGCTCGTGGCGGCGTACGACGCCGGGATGGCGCCGCTGCTGTGCCTGACCAAGGCCGACCTGGCCTCCCCCGACGAGCTGCTGGCGCTCTACCGGCCGCTCGGCGTGCCGTTCGTGGTGACCCGGCAGGGCGCCGGCCTCGCCGACGTGCGCGAGCGCCTCGCCGGCCGCACCAGCGTCCTGGTGGGGCACAGCGGGGTCGGGAAGTCGACGCTGGTCAACGCCCTGGTGCCGTCGGCGCGGCGCGACACCGGGGTCGTCAACGCGGTGACCGGGCGCGGCCGGCACACCTCCACGAGTGCGGTGATGCTGGGGCTGCCCGAACCGACCGGCTGGATCATCGACACCCCGGGCATCCGCTCCTTCGGGCTCGCCCACGTGCAGGCAGACCAGCTGATCGAGGCGTTCCCCGACCTGCACGAGCTGACCACCACGTGTCCCCGTGGCTGCACCCACGGCACCGACGCGCCGGAGTGCGGCCTGGACGAGGCCACCGGCGACGAGGCCGAGCGGGTCGCCTCCTTCCGACGCCTGCTCGCCAGCCGGGACTGACGGCGGTGGGACGGCTCGACCCGGAGTTCAACTAGGGTGCGGACATGGCCCTGGACCACACCGACGACCTGCGCCTCGCGCACGTGCTCGCCGACGACGCCGACGCGCTGACCGGGGCACGGTTCAAGGCACTGGACCTGCACGTGATGACCAAGCCTGACCTCACTCCGGTGAGCGACGCCGACCAGGCCGTCGAGGAGGGCATCCGCCGTACTCTCTCCCGGGCCCGCCCGCGCGACGCCGTCCTCGGTGAGGAGCAGGGCAGCACCGGGCACAGCCAGCGGCGCTGGGTGGTCGACCCGATCGACGGGACGAAGAACTTCGTGCGGGGCGTGCCCGTGTGGGCCACCCTGATCTCGCTGATGGTCGACGAGGAGGTGGTGGTCGGCGTGGTGTCGGCGCCGCAGCTCAACCGGCGCTGGTGGGCGATGAAGGACGGCGGCGCCTGGACGGGCAAGTCGCTGCTGCGCGCCACCGCCTGCCAGGTCTCGGACGTCTCCCGCATCGAGGACGCGTCGTTCGCCTACTCCTCCCTCGGCGGCTGGGAGGAGCGCGGCCGGCTCGACGACTTCCTGTCGCTGTCACGGCGGTGCTGGCGCACCCGGGCGTACGGCGACTTCTGGTCCTACATGCTCGTCGCGGAGGGCGCCGTCGACATCGCGGCCGAGCCGGAGCTCGAGCTCTACGACATGGCGGCCCTCGACGTGATCGTCCGCGAGGCCGGCGGGATCTTCACCTCGCTCGAGGGCGAGCCCGGGCCCACCGGCGGCAACGCGCTGGCCAGCAACGGCAAGCTGCACGACCAGGCCCTCGCGTTCCTCGGCCAGCTCGACGACAACGACCCCGGCGCCCGCCCGGTGCAGGGCGGTTCTGTCCTCGACCTCGCCTCCCGGCGCCGCCAGACGGAGGAGCAGCGGGGCGACTGATCCACGAACGGGCCCCTTCGGCCTGCTCAGCGCACGTCGAGCAGGTCCACCACGAAGATCAGCGTCTCGCCGGGCTTGATGACGCCGCCGGCGCCGCGGTCGCCGTAGCCCAGGTGGGGCGGGATGACCAGCCTGCGGCGGCCCCCGACCTTCATGCCCTGCACGCCGGTGTCCCAGCCGGCGATGACCTGCCCGCCGCCGAGGCGGAAGTCCAGCGGCGCGCCGCGGTTGTAGGAGGCGTCGAACTCCTCGCCGGTGGAGTGCGCCACCCCCACGTAGTGCACCGACACCGTCTTGCCGGCCGTGGCCTCGGCGCCCGCACCCTCGGTGAGGTCGGTGATCTCCAGGTCGGAGGGCGGCGGACTGTCGGGGAAGTCGATCTCGGGCTTGTCAGTCATGCGCGCCAATCTACTGCGGCGTCCGGGTGGTGCCCGCGTCAGGTCTGGTGGACGTAGGAGTCGAGCTGGTCGCGCTCGAACTCCACCTTGTCGATGTGGCTCTTCACCACGTCACCGATGCTGACGACGCCCACGAGGTTGCCGTCGTGACAGACGGGGAGGTGCCGGAACCGGCCCTCGGTCATCACGTTGCGCACCTCGTCGAGCAGGCTGTCCGGCTCGCAGGTCTGCACGTCGCTCGTCATGATCGCGGAGACGGCGCTGTCGAGCACCTCGTCGTGGCCGACGAGCCGCCGGACGACGTCGCGCTCGCTGACGATGCCGTCCACCCGCGAGCCGTCGCCACTCACGACGGCAGCACCGATGTTGGCATCGGCGAGGACGGCGAGCAGCTCACGCACGGTGGCGTCCGGACTGATCGTGACGACCGCCTGGCTGGCCTTGCCCGCGAGGACTTCAGAGATCTTCATGAGCTGCTCCCCATCCGACTCGACAGTTCCTCGAGGCTAGTGCTCGCCCCCGGTAATACCAACGGTCTGTCCACGCGCCGACACCGTGTCGCCGGGACGCAGCTGCCGGCCGCGCCGGGTCTCCGGCTCGCCGTTGACGAGCACCGTGCCGGTGGCCAGCAGGTCGCGGGCGTCGCTGCCCTGGTCCACGAGGTCGGCGAGCTTGAGCAGCTGGCCGAGCCGGATGGTCTCGTCACGGATGGACACCTCGCGCACGGCTCACACCACCTGGCTGATCGCATGGATGAGGACGCCGACGAGGCCGCCGACGATGGTGCCGTTGATGCGGATGAACTGCAGGTCCCGGCCCACGTGCAGCTCGATCCGGCGGGCGGCCTCCTTGCCGTCCCAGCGCTCGACGGTGTGGGTGATCACCGCGGTGAGCTCGCTGCCGTAGCGGCGTACGACGAACACGGCCGCGTCCGCCGCCCACGTGTCCAGCCGCTCGCGCAGCTCGGGGTCGGAGCCGACCTGCTCGCCGAACCGGGCCACCTCGTGCCGGGCGCGCTGCCGCAGCACCCCGGCGTCGTCGGCCAGGGCGCCGAGCAGCGCCCGCTTGAACGCCTCGAACACCGACATGCCGGAGACCACCAGCTGGGGGTGCTCCAGCAGCCGCACCTTGAGCCGCTCGGCGCGCTCCTGGGTGTGCGGGTCGTGCAGCAGGTCGTCGCTGAGCTGGTGCAGCATGCTGTCGAGCGCCGCCCGCGCATGGTGCTCGGGGTCGGCGCGGATGTCGGCGACCCAGCGGATGGTCTCCAGGTGCAGCCGCTCGGTGACCACCTCGTTGAGCCGTTCCGGCGCCCACCACGGCGCCCGCTCACCCAGCACCTGGGTGAAGGTCTCCTGGTTGTGCACCAGCCAGCGGTGCCCTTCCTCCAGCACCAGGTCGACCAGCCCGTGGTGGGCGTTGTCGGAGAGGATCTCGGCGAGCAGGTTGCCGGCGATCGGCGCGACCGGCTCCTCGACCAGGCGCGGCAGCAGCACGTCGCGGACCAGCGTCTCGACGTCCTGGTCCCGCAGCCGGCCCAGCGCAGCCGTCATCAGCGTCGCGCCCTCCCGGACGACCCGGCCGGCGTTGTCCTCCACGCTGAGCCAGGCGCCGAGCCGGCGGGAGACCTCCGCCGCCTGGATGCGCTCGCGGATGATCGCCTCCTGCAGGAAGTTCTCGCCGACGAACTCCTCGAGGCTGCGGCCCAGCTCGTCCTTGCGGCGCGGGATCAGCGCCGTGTGCGGGATCGGCAGCCCCATCGGGTGCTTGAACAGCGCCGTGACCGCGAACCAGTCGGCGATCGCGCCGACCATGCTCGCCTCGGCGCCGGCGTTGACGTAGCCCCAGAACCCGGTCCCGTCCAGGGTCAGCAGGTAGACGACCGCGGCGAAGACGAGCAGGGACACCGCCAGCGTGCGCATCACTCGCAGCCTGCGCCGACGCTCGACGTCGGCCTCCGGGCTCGGGGTGATCAGCTCAACGGACATCGTTGAGGAACCTATCCGATGTGCGACAGGGCCGAAGGTCCCCAACCAGGTGCACCAACGGCTCTGCCGGGCACCGGTCCGGCCGCGGGATGCTGGGAGCGATCCGGAGGAGTGAGCGATGACCAGACCCCGACGAGGCGCCGTGAAGGGCGACCCGGTCCCGGCGGAGCTGCGCGCGCGCATCGAGGAGTCGCTGCACGAGGTCGAGGAGGCCCGGGCAGCGCTCGACCAGGTGCTGGCCGCGGACGCCGGCCTGGCCCAGCGCCGAGCCGCGCACGTCAGGATGCGGCGTGCGTACCTGCTCGCCGACCTGCAGCTGCGCCAGGCGACCACCCTGGCCAAGCGGCACTCCCGCTGGGACTGGATGCAGTGGCGTCGGCGGCTCTCGGTCCTCGACACCGCCCGCCAGCAGCACCTGTTCGCCGAGCAGGACTCCTCGTGCGTGCTGCCCGACTGCACCGTGCAGGCACTCGACACCGGGATGGCCGGTCCGGCCATCGGCGAGCTCCAGCACGGCGAGTCCGCCCTGCCCGGCGCCGTCGCCGGGTACGGCGTCGACATGGACGGCTACTGCCTGCGCCACGACTGCTGCTGAGCTGTCGCCCGACCACGCAGCTCAGCCGCCGAACCAGAACCCCCGGCCGCCGCCGTAGTAGTCCGACAGGTGCCCGAAGTCGGGGGTACGGCGACCGCCGCGGCCGCCCAGGTAGCTGCCGACGACCGCGGCGCCCAGCTCGTCGAGCTCCGGGGCGACCACCCGCCCGTCGACGCGGGCGGCGAGCTGCTCGATGAACCGCGCGAGGCCCGGGTCCTCCCCGAGCCGGAAGAAGGTGGTCTGCGCGCCGAGCCGGCCGGCGTTGTCGAGCTCGCGGACGGTGTGGGCGACGGTGACCGGGTGCGGCGGGTAGGAGAAGAACGTCTGCCCGTCGGGCTCCAGGTGCGAGGTCGGCTCGCCGTCGGTGACGACGAGCAGCACCGGCTGGGCGCTCGGGTGCTTGCGGAAGTGCCGGTTGGCCAGCAGCAGCCCGTGGTGGAGGTTGGTGCCCTTGGCGTAGAGGGCGTCCATGGCGGTGAGCTGCTCGATGTCCATCACCTCGGCGGTGCGGCCGAAGGCGATCAGCTGCAGGTGGTCCCCACGGAACCGGGTGCTGATCAGCTGGTGCAGCGCCAGCGCGGTCCGCTTCATCGGCACCCAGCGCCCGTCCATCGCCATCGAGAACGACGTGTCCACCAGCAGGGCGACCGCCGCCTGGGTGCGCGCCTCGGTCTCGAGCACCTCGACGTCGTCGATGCTCAGCCGCACGCCGGGGCCGGGTCGGCTGCCCTCGCCGGCCTCGCGCAGCACCGCGTTGGTGACGGTGCGGGTGACGTCCCACGGCTCGGTGTCGCCGAAGCTCCACTGCCGGGACGCCCCGGACAGCTCGCCGGCCGCGCCTGCCTGGCGCAGCTCGCGCTGCCCCTGCCGGCCGGACATCCGGTTGGCGACATCACGCAGCAGCGCCCGACCGAGCTGGCGCATCGCCCGGGGCGAGAGCCGGAGCTGTCCGTCGGAGCCGCGCTTGAGGTAGCCGGTGTCGCGCAGGGCCTGCTCGAGCTGTTGCAGCGTGCGTGCGCTGACCGCCGCCTCGTCACCGAGCTGGCGGGCCAGCGCGTCGAGGTCGAGGTCGTCCATCCGGGCACCGCCGTACGACTGGGACAGCTGCTCGGACAGCGCGTCGAGCTCGGCGAGGTCCTGCAGCGCGCCGGTGCCGTCACCCAGCCCGAGGCCCTCCTCGCCGCTGAAGTCCTCGGCCCCGCCCCAGTCCTCGCTCGGCCGCAGGGACTGGAGATTCGCATCCATCCGGGCCAGCTGCTCCATCAGCTCCGGGGAGCCGAACGCCTGCGCGGAGAGCTCCATCAGCTCCTGGCGCTGCTCGGGCGTCATCGAGTTGAGCATTCGCTGCGCGGCGGCCGAGCGCTTCGCCAGCGCGTCGAGCAACTCGTCGATGTCGCGCGGGTTCTCGGGAAAGAACTGTCCGTGCTTGTCCATGAACTGCGCGAAGTCGTCGGGGGTGTCCTCGTCGCGGGAGTGCTTCTCGAGCAGCTCGTTGAGGTCCGCGAGCATCTCCTGCACCGCAGCCCGGTCGGCGTCGGTGGCGCCCTCGAGCGCCTGCTTCATGCCCTGGAACCGCTGGTCGAGGAGCTCGCGCCCGAGCAGATCCTTGATCTTCTCGTAGTCGGCCCGCGCCTGCGCGCTCTGCCAGTCGTACGACGAGAGCTCGGTGACCGCCGCTGCGGTGGAGGACGGGAGGTTCTCCAGCTGCATCTCGCGCAGCGCCCGGTCGGTGTCGTCGAGGTCGATGTCGCGGGCCAGCTGCTTGCGCTCGGCCAGCACCGCCCGGTCGAGCAGTTCGCGCACCTCCTGCAGGGTGCCGTCGAGGGAGTGCCGCTGCAGCAGGTCCTGGCGCTTGCGGGAGATCCGCCGGGCGAGGTCGTCGAGGCCGAGCTGGTCCTGGCCACCGCGGCGCAGGAACTCGCGCATCGCCCGCTCCGGGGAGTAGCCCGCCATCACGTCTTCGCCGATCGCGTCCAGCGCCTCGCCGAGGTCGACCGGCGGCGCGAGCGGGTCCGGCCCACCCGTGTAGCGGGAGTAGCGGTGGTCAGCCACCGTAGACAGCGCCTCCCTCGACCTCGTCCTTGGTGATCTTGCGGGCCAGGTAGAGGCCCTCGAGGGCGAGCTCGACCGCGCCGGCCCGCTCCCCCACCGAGGTGGCGGAGAGCCGCTCGCACACCTGGTCGTAGAGGTCGGACTCGCCGAGCACGGGGAGCTCGTCGAGCACCTCCTGCGCCGGCACCTGGGCCCCGGTGACCACGACGGCCCCGTCCTCGATCGCCTCGACCAGCAGGCCCAGGTCGAGGCCGGCCAGGTGCGCGCGGACGGTCTCGGCGGTCGCGGTGCGCAGCAGGTGGGTGAGGACCTCCTGCTCGCGGCCCTCCTCGCCGGACTCGAACTCCACCTTGCCGCCGAGCACGTCGACGGCGGTCTCGATGTCGATCGGGCGGGCGACCGCCTCGACCTCCCCCTGCACCGTCGCCCGGTGCAGCGCGGCAGCGGCGATCGTCTCGGCGCCGGCGATCGCGAACCGGGCCGAGACGCCCGAGCGCTGGTCGACGGCGCTGGACCCCCGCAGCGCGCGGGTGAAGCGGGCGAGCACCTCGACCAGGTGGTCCGGCACGTGGGCCGCGAGGTGGGCCTCCTGGCGCACGACGGCGACCTCGTCGGCGAGCTCGACCGGGTAGTGGGTGCGGATCTCGGCGCCGAACCGGTCCTTGAGCGGCGTGATGATCCGGCCGCGGTTGGTGTAGTCCTCGGGGTTGGCGCTGGCCACCACGAGCACGTCGAGCGGCAGCCGCAGCACGTAGCCGCGGATCTGGATGTCACGCTCCTCCATCACGTTGAGCATCGCCACCTGGATCCGCTCGGCGAGGTCGGGCAGCTCGTTGATCGCGACGATCCCGCGGTGGCTGCGCGGGACGAGACCGAAGTGGATGGTCTCGGGGTCGCCCAGCGACCGGCCCTCGGCGACCTTCATCGGGTCCACGTCGCCGATGAGGTCGGCGACCGAGGTGTCCGGGGTGGCCAGCTTCTCGGCGTACCGCTCCTCGCGGTGCACCCAGCCGACCGGAAGGTCGTCGCCCAGCTCGGCGGCCCGACGCTGGGAGGCGACGATGACCGGCTCGTAGGGGTGTTCGTGCAGCTCGGAGCCGGCGATCACCGGGGTCCACTCGTCGAGCAGCCCGACGAGGGTGCGCAGCAGCCGGGTCTTCCCCTGCCCGCGCTCGCCCAGCAGGACGATGTCGTGGCCGGCGATCAGGGCCCGCTCGACCTGCGGGATCACCGTGTCGGAGAAGCCGTGCAGCCCCGGCCACGGGTCCTCGCCCGCGCGCAGCCGGTCGAGGAGGTTGTCGCGCAGCTCCTCGCGCAGCGACTTCTGCTGGTGGCCGCTCGCGCGCAGGGCGCCCAGGGTGGCAGGAAGGTCCGGATTCACGCTTCTCACGCTAGACCCACGGTGGTCGGGCAGTACGTCGATCCCGACCGGATCGAACCGGATCGGCGCATACTCCGTGGAGTGGAGTGTGATGCGCCATGGCTGAGACCGCCGGTGACCCGGTCGCCGTGATGCAGCAGCTGCACGACGAGCATGCGGCGGCGCTGTGGCGCTGGTGCCTGCGGCTGACCGGCAACGACCACGCCCGGGCCGAGGACATCCTCCAGGAGACGCTGCTGCGCGCCTGGCGGGCCGCGCCCGCCGAGGGCACCGGCTCGCTGCGGGCCTGGCTCTTCCGGGTCGCCCGCAACATCGCCATCGACGAGTGGCGCACCCGCCGCTTCCGCAGCGAGCACCCGGTCGCCGACGTGCCGGAGGGCACCGGCCTCGGCGACGGCACCGACGAGCTGTTGCTGACCTGGGTCGTTGCCGAGGCGCTCACCCGGTTGTCGCCCGAGCACCGCGCAGTGCTCCAGGAGTGCTACTTCCGCGGTGCCAGCGTGGCCGAGGCCGCGCGTCGCCTGGAGGTCCCGGAGGGCACCGTGAAGTCGCGCACGCACTACGCCCTCCGCGCGCTGCGGCTGGCGCTGGAGGAGCTGGGGGTGACGGCATGACGTGCGCGCACGAGCACGACGCCGGGCCCTACGTGCTCGGCGCGCTGTCGGCGGCCGAGCGCAAGGACTTCGAGCGGCACCTGGGCGACTGCCCGGCCTGCGCGCAGTCGGTGCGCCAGCTCGCCGGCCTTCCGGGCCTGCTCGGCCGGGTCTCCCCCGACGTGCTCGACGCGGCCCCGCCCGACCCACCTCCCGACGTGCTGCCGCGCCTGTTGCGCCAGGTCCGCCGCGAGCGACGGCACCGCACCTGGACGGCGGCCGCGGCAGCAGCGGCCGCCGTCCTGGTGGTCGGTGGCGGGTCCTGGGCGCTCGTGCAGGCCCAGGACGACACCGCACCGCCGTCACAGGCGCAGGGTCCCCGACTCGCGACGGCGGAGTCGATGACCCGGGTCGGGGACATCCCGATGGTGGCCGACCTGCGGATCACCACGGTGCCGTGGGGCACCCGGCTGGACCTGCGCTGCAGCTATCCCCAGGGGCGCGACTACCACCACGACGGCGCCGAGGCGCCCTGGCGGATGGTGCTCGTGGTGCACACCCGCGGCGGCGCCACCGAGGAGGTCGCCACCTGGCACGCCACGTCGGGCGAGGACATGCACCTCTCCGCGGCGACGGCGCTGGGCAAGGCCGAGATCAGCTCGGTGGAGGTCCGCACCGCCGCCGGCGACCCGGTCATGCGCCTGGCGGGCTGAAGGCGGCCAGGAACCGGTCCCGGAAGTCGTCCATCCGCCACACCGGTGCGTCCGGGTGCGGGCGCAGGCCCGGTTGCCAGTCCCAGCCGGCGAGGCGATCGAGCACGGCCGGGTCGCCGGCGATGACCGAGATCGGAACGTCGTGGCCGGGGTGCCGGCCGGTGACGTAGCTGTGCGGTTGGTGGTCGCCGAGCACGACGACCACGAGGTCGCGTCGCGGCCGGGCGGTCAGGAACGACACGAGCGTGTCGAGGCTGTAGACGATGGTGTCGCCGTAGGCCGCCTTCACCGCCGCGGGATCGGCGAACACCGTCGCTGCGTCCGCGCCGACCGCCGGCACCCGGCCGAACACGGAGCCGTCGCCGATCTCGGACCAGGGCACCGTGGGGAACCGCGGGGTCCAGGGGTGGTGGCTGGAGACCAGGTCGATCTCCGCCATCACCGGGGCTCGGTCCCGCCCCGGTCGGCCGGCGAGCTCGTGGCGACGGAACGCCGCCAGCGTGAACTGGTCGGGCATGGTGGCGTAGCCGAGCTTGGGTCCGCGGTAGCCGACGTCGTGGGCGTCGTACTCGTGGTCGTAGCCGTAGAAGCGGGCGCCCTCGGGCCAGGGCCGGGTGTTGGCAGGTACGTCGAAGACGGTGCGCCACCCGGCCCGGCCGAACGCACGGGTGAGGGTCAGCCGGTCGGTGCCGAGCAGCTGGTCGTAGCGGCGCTGGCTGTCCACCCAGGTGCCGGACTGCAGGGTTGAGTGCGCGAGCCAGCTGGCCGCGCCGAAGGTGGGCGAGGTGAGGTACGCCGACCGGGCGTCGAACCCGGCGGCCCGCAGCCGGGCGGTGCCGCGGTCCAGGGTCGTCCGGACCCGGGACGCGAACGGCTCGCGCTCGACCGCGACCCGGCCGTAGCTCTCCACGAAGACGAGCAGCACGTCCTTCCCGCGCAGCCCCTGGAGCAGCCGGCTGCCCGGGACGGCGGCGTAGGGGTCGGCGGCGATCTCGCGCGCGAAGGTGCTGCGGTCGCGCAGGTCCGCGCGCAGCTGCCCGACGCTGCTGGTCGCGTAGCCGGCCAGCCCGGAGCCGGCCACCGGCAGCCCGGAGGGGTACTGGACCCCGATGGCCGTGGCGACCAGCCAGCCAGAAGCCAGCATCGCCATCCCCCGCACGGTGCCCCGGCGGTGCCGGCTCGCCACCCCGAGGAGCCGGCCCAGCGCGAGCGGCATCGCCACCAGGATCCCGACCGCGAGGACGGCTGCGCCGATGGCCACCAGGACCGCGACCGTGGGTCCGGTGGAGTCGGCCAGCACCCCGATCGCCGGACCGAGGTAGCCGGTGTCGCCCAGCGGGTCGAACCGCCGGTCGAGCACGAGGCCGAACCCGAGGTCGACGACCTTGAGCACCAGGACGAGCCCCAGCAGCACCCCGATGGTCGCCGCGAGCAGCCGCCGCGCGCGCCGGGGCAGCAGCACCGCGACCGCGAGCAGCAGCGGCACCTCGACCGGGAGCCGGGCCACGGCCACGAGGCCGAGATGGCCGGGCCGGTCCGGCAGCACCAGGGCACCCCAGACGAGCACCAGAGCCGCGAGCGTGGCCACACCGCGCCACAGCGACCAGCCGGCGAGCACGCACACCTGGTGGGCGAACGACTCGGCGAGCAGCACCAGCGCGCCGAGCAGCAGCACGGTCTGCCCCGCCGTCGGCAACACACCGGCGGCGACCACGACCAGCACGATGCCCTGGACGGCGGCCACCACCTTGGCCCACCGCCGCGGCGGGGTGGGCCCACGCAGCCACGGCCACACGAGGCCCGCGACCCAGAGCAGGTAGCGGGCCAGCCCGATGGCGAGCACCCACCAGCCCACGGTCCGACCGACGTGTGCGCTCAGCACGAGGATCAGGAAGGCGTCGACCTCCATGTCGAACCGGGCGCCGAAGGCGGACGCGGTCCCGGTCCGCCGGGCCACGAACCCGTCCACCGCGTCCAGCAGCAGGGCGATCGTCGCGACCGACACCAGCGCGGGCGTGGAGCCGCGGCCGAGGGCGTCCGCCGCCGCCAGGGCGGCGACCACGACGGCGAGCACCAGCCGGAGCAGGGTGACCCGGTCGGCGGGTCCCAGCTGGCTTCGGTGAACCGTGCGCACGTCATCTCCGTGTCCTCGGGTACTACCGTGCAAACGCAGGGAAGCACGACCCGGTTCACGATGCGGTTCGGAGTCGGAGGTGTGATGACCGAGCGCGAGGCCCTCGCCTACTGGACCCCGGCGACCACCGGCGGCGTCCGGGACGCTCACGGCGAGCTCCGCCGGGTCGCCCTGCCCGCGCCGCGAGGCGGCGAGGTCCTGGTCCGCACGTCCTGGAGCGGGATCAGCCGCGGCACCGAGGCCCTGGTGCACCGCGGCGAGGTGCCCCGCGACCAGTACGACGTGATGCGGGCGCCCTTCCAGGCCGGCGACCTGCCCGGTCCGGTGACCTACGGCTACCTCGCGGTCGGCGAGGTGGTGGAGGGACCGGCGGACCTGCGTGGCCGCACCGTGTTCTGCCTGCACCCGCACCAGACCGCGTTCGTCGTCCCCGCGGCCGCAGTGACCGTGCTTCCCGACGGGGTCCCGCCACGGCGCGCGGTCCTCGCCGGCACCGTGGAGACCGCCGTGAACGCCCTCTGGGACGCCGCTCCCCTGGTCGGCGACCGAGCGGCCGTCGTCGGCGCGGGGATGGTCGGGTGCTGCGTCGCGCGGCTGCTCGCCGGGATGCCCGGCACCGAGGTCACCCTGGTCGACGTGGACCGTTCCCGGGCCGAGGTCGCCGCCCGGCTCGGTGTCGGCTTCGCGCTGCCCGGCGAGGCGGCCGGCGACCTCGACCTCGTCGTCCACGCCAGCGCCACCGCCGCGGGCCTGCAGACCTCGCTCGACCTGCTCGGCCGCGAGGGCAGCGTCGTCGAGCTCAGCTGGTACGGCGACCGGCCGGTCGAGGTCACCCTCGGCGGGGCGTTCCACTCCCGCCGACTGGCGGTGCGGGCCAGCCAGGTCGGTGCGGTCGCACCGGCCCGCCGCGCCCGTCGTACCACCGCCGACCGGCTCGCGCTGGCGCTCGACCTGCTCGGTGACCCCGCGTTCGACGCCCTGTTGACCGGCACCTCGCCCTTCGCCGAGCTGCCGGACGTGCTGGCCCGGATCGCGGCCGGCGAGCTGCCCGGGCTGTGCCACACGATCGACTACCGGGAGGCGGGATGTTCAGCGTGACGGTGCGCGACCGGATGCTGGTCGCGCACAGCCTCACCGGCGAGGTCTTCGGACCCGCACAGCGGCTGCACGGCGCCACCTTCGTCGTGGACGCCACCTTCTGCCGCGCCGCGCTCGACGAGCACGGGATCGTGCTCGACCTCGGGCTCGCGGCGGCGCAGCTGCGCGCCGTGCTGGCGGACCTGGACCACCGCAACCTCGACGACGAGCCGGCCTTCGCCGGACGCAACACCACCACCGAGGTGCTCGCGCAGGAGATCGCCGACCGCCTGTGCACGCGGCTCGGAGACGCCGCCCGGCCGCTCTCCCTGGTGCGGGTGGTCCTGCACGAGTCCGACGTCGCCTCGGCGAGCTTCGAGCGGGAGCCGTGACCGGCGATGGCCACCGTGCACCTGGTGCTGCCCGACAGCGTCGACGACCCGCAGCGACCCAGCGGCGGCAACGTCTACGACCGCCGGATCCGCGCGGGCCTGCGCGAACGCGGCCACGACGTCGGCGTGCACCTCGTCGGTGAGCCGACCGAGCTCAAGGTCGTGCTCGCCGACCTCGACAAGGGCGCCACCGTCCTGGTCGACGGCCTGCTGGCGTCGGCCGCGCCCGCCGTCGCCGACGCCGCCACCGAGCGGCTGCGGCTGTTCGTCCTCGTGCACCTGCCGTTCGGCACGCCCGGGGAGGACGAGCTGTTCCGTGCCGCAGCCGGGGTGGTCACCACCAGCCACTGGACCCGCGGCCGGCTGCTGCGCACCTCCGGCGTCGACCCGGACCGCGTCCACGCCGCGCCGCCGGGCGCCGACCGGGCACCACTGGCGACCGGCTCCCCCGACGGGCGCCGCCTGCTCTGCGTCGCGCCGCTCACCACCGCCAAGGGGTACGACGACCTGCTGGCCGCCCTCGCTGCGGTCGCCGACCTGTCGTGGACCTGCCACTGTGTCGGGTCCGTCGACAAGGAGCCGGCGTGCGCAGCGCGCGTCCGGGACGCGATCGACGCACAGCGGCTGGACGACCGGGTCCACCTGACCGGGCCGCTGGCCGGGCCGGCGCTCGAGGCGGCCTACGCCGACGCCGACCTGCTCGTGCTGCCCTCCCACGGCGAGACCTTCGGCCTGGTCGTCACCGAGGCGCTCGCCCATGGACTGCCGGTGCTGGCCACCGACGCCGGCGGCGTCCCCGAGGCACTCGGCACCACTCGGCAGGGGGACCCCGGGATGCTGGTGCGACCCGAGCGACCCGACCTCCTGGCCGACGCGCTGCGCTCGTGGCTCACCGACGTGCCGCTGCGCGACAGCCTCCGGAGCCGGGCCACCGAGCGGCGTACCACCCTCGCCCCCTGGTCGGACACGGTCGCCCTGGTCGAGGAGGTGCTGCTCCGATGAGCCGCGCCTGGCCGCTGGTGCGCGTCCTCGGCGGGCTGCTGGTGCTCGGCCTCGTGGTGCACCGCTTCGGCGCCGAGCCGTTCCGCAGGGCGCTGGCCATGATCGATGTGCCCCTGGTGGCGGCGGCCGTGGCGGTGACGGCGTTGACCACCGCCTGTTGCGCCCAGCGCTGGCGAGTCGTGGCCGGCCGGCTCGACAACCGGTCCGTCGAACGGCCCTCGTTGTCGGTGGCGGTGCGCGCCTACTACCGCTCGCAGTTCCTCAACGTGACCCTGCCCGGCGGTGTGCTCGGCGACGCGGACCGCGCCTGGCGGCACGGGCTGCGGGGGGTGTTCTGGGAGCGGACCACCGGCCAGCTGGTGCAGGTGCTGCTCGCCCTGCTGCTGCTCGCCCTGGTGCCCTCGCCGTTCCGGCCGGTGGCCCTGGTCGTCGGGGCCGTGGTGCTCACGGTGGCGGTCGGCGCGCTGGCGTGGCGGCTGCTGGGTCGCCCGCGACCGGCGTCGTCGCGTCCTCGGGTGTGGCCCGTCGTCGTCGCGGTCTCGGTGGTGGCCGTGGCCGGGCACCTGGCCCTGTTCGTACTGGCCGCCCGCGCGGCGGGGGCGGCGGTGAGCTGGCCGTCGGCGCTGCCGGTCGCGGTGCTGGTGCTGCTCGCCTCCGCGCTGCCCTTCAACGTCGCCGGCTGGGGTCCGCGCGAGGGCGCGGCAGCGTGGGCGTTCGGCGCGGCGGGCCTGGGCACCGCGGCCGGGCTCACCACGGCGGTGCTCTACGGGACCCTGGTGCTGCTGGCCACCCTGCCCGGAGCCGTCCTGCTCGGCGTCGACGCGCTGCACCGGAGCGCGCCATGAACGGGCGTCCCTACACCCTGCTCAGCTGCAGCATGTCGCTCGACGGCTACCTCGGCGGTCCCTCGGCGGAGCGGCTGATCCTGTCCAACGACGCCGACCTCGACCGGGTCGACGAGGCGCGGGCCGGCGTCGACGCGATCATGGTCGGCGCCGCCACGGTGCGGCTGGACGACCCCCGGCTGCTGGTGCGCGACGAGGGCCGGCGGCGCACCCGGGAGCAGCGCGGCCTGCCCGCGCAGCCGGTCAAGGTCACCGTCACCCGGTGCGGCCGGCTCGATCCGGGGGCCGCGTTCTTCACCGCCGGCGAGGCGCCGAAGCTCGTCTACTGCCCGAGCCCGACCGCCGCCGACCTCCGGGCGCGGCTCGACGGGCTGGCCACGGTGGTCGACGGCGGCGAGCCGGTGTGCATGCGCGCGCTCAGCGAGGACCTGCACGTCCGCGGGGTACGGCGGCTGATGGTGGAGGGCGGCGGCAGCCTGCACACCCAGTTCCTCACCGACGGGCTCGCCGACGAGCTGCAGCTGGTGGTCGCACCGCTCTTCGTCGGCGACGCCCGCGCCCGCCGGTTCGTCGGCGAGGGCCGGTTTCCCTGGCACGCCGCCCAGCGGGCGCGGCTGGTCGACGTACGCCGGATCGGTGACGTCGCGCTGCTGCGCTACGCCCTCTCCGACCGCTACGACGGGGCCGACCGCTACGACGGGCAGGTCTCGGCGACGTAGCCGTCGACCGCCTTCAGGTCGTCGTGCTGGATCGGCGAGAGCAGGCGCACCCGGTGGTCGAGCTGCTTCTGGCTGCGGGTGGTGACGATCAACCGGAGGCCGAGCCCGAAGCCGCGCCGGACGTTGGCCGGGGCGTCGTCGGGCAGGCCGACCTCTCGCCATGCCCGGGCCGCGACCTGGGACGCGTGCCAGTTGCCGCTGGCGCTGTCGAGCTTCGCCGCGGCGGCGCAGAACGCGTCGGCGGAGTCGGGCTTCGACTCGTCACCGCAACCAGTGAGAAGGACGCACGCGACCAGCAGGCTCGCGAGCAGGCGCGCGTTCACCGACCGAGGATGACGCTCGACCCGTGCCCGAAGAGTCCCTGGTTGGCGGTGATGCCGACGCGGGCGCCCTCGACCTGGCGGCCCTCGGCCTGGCCACGCAGCTGCCAGGTGAGCTCGCAGACCTGCGCCAGCGCCTGGGCGGGCACGGCCTCGCCGAAGCAGGCCAGCCCGCCACTCGGGTTGACCGGGATCCGGCCGCCGATGCTGGTCTCGCCGGCCCGGAGCAGCGACTCGGCCTCGCCGCGCTTGCACAGGGCGAGGTCCTCCATCCAGTCCAGCTCCAGGGCGGTGGACAGGTCGTAGACCTCCGCGACGTCGACGTCCGCCGGGTCGATGCCCGCCTCCTCGTAGGCGGCGTGCGCGATGGACTCCTTGAAGGTGGGCCCGTCGTGCGCCCCGGTCGCCTGGTCGGTGCTCAGGTTCGGCATGTCGAGCACCGTGTTGGGGAAGGTCGGCGTCACCGTGGAGACCGCCTTGACCCGCACCGGGTCGGCCAGCCCGTGCTTGCGGGCGTACTCCACGCTGGTCAGCAGCACTGCCGCGGCGCCGTCGCTGGTGGCGCAGATGTCGAGCAGGTGCAGCGGGTCGGCGACCATCGCGGAGCCCAGCACGTCGCCCACGGCGACCTCCTTGCGGTAGCGCGCGTTGGGGTTGTGCAGGCCGTGCCGGGCGTTCTTGACCTTGACCTGCGCGAAGTCCTCGCTGGTGGCGCCGTAGAGGTCCATCCGCCGACGCGCGTAGAGCGCGAAGTAGCCGGGGTTGGTCATCCCGAGCAGCCGGAACCGCAGCCAGTCCGGGTCGTCCCAGCGCTCGCCGGCATTGGGCGCGAGGAAGCCCTTCGGGGTGGTGTCGGCGCCGACGACCAGCGCGACCTCGGACAGGCCGGCGAGGATGCGGGCGCGGGCGGTGTCGAGGGCCTGGGAGCCGGTGGCGCAGGCGGCGTACGACGTGGCCACCCGGGCGCCGTTCCAGCCCAGCGCCTGGGCGAACGTCGCACCGGCCACATAGCCGCCGTACCCGTTGCGCACGGTCTCGCCCCCGACGATCAGGTCGACATCGGTCCACGCGATCCCGGCGTCCTCGAGGGCCGCGCGGGCCGCGTGCACGCCGTACTCGACGAAGTTGCGGCCCCACTTGCCCCACGGGTGCATCCCCACCCCGGCGATGGCGACGTCGCGGCTCATCGGACCGGCCTCCACTTCCACAGCGACTTCGCGCCGTCCTCGTCGGTCCACGCCCGTTCGACGACCAGCTCGACCTCGCTGCCGACCCGGACGTCGTCGACGCCGTACCCGTGCGCCAGCTGGCCGAGCACGACGAGGCCCTCGGGCACCTCGACCGCGGCCAGGGCGAACGGCTCGTAGGGGTCGGTGGCCGGGAGGTACGGCGGCGGGGGCTGGTACTGCGCGTCGGTGTAGGACCACACCGTGCCGCGCCGGCCGAGCTCGGTCTCCTCGAACTCGGTCCCGGCACACGCCGGGTTGCGGCAGAAGCCGCCCGTCTTCGGGAAGTACACGGTGCCGCAGGTGGTGCACCGGTTGCCGAGCAGGACGGGCCCGTCCGGCCCCTCGGTGAACCACCCCTCGATGGCCGGCGTCGCCGTCATGGAGCCTCCTTCAGAAACTAGAACAGGTTCTCATAGTGCCACACGGCGCGCCTGCACGAACGCGATGCGTCCGAACCAGTTTGGCCTGGACCAACCATCCGTTCCACAGACCGGGACATCGGCGTACGCTCCGATGGTGCGATGCCAGGGTCTGCTGGACTCTCCGCGGCAGATCGGTGCCGATGGCCACGCTTGCTGGACCTTCGAGGATCCGGCGGGCGACTCCGTCGACGCGGCTGTCGCGTTTCTGGTCGAGGGCCGTGAGCTGGGGCAGGCGCTGGTGTTCGTCGGCGGCCCCGAGACGGAGAAGGTCGTGCGCTCGGTCGAGCCGCTGGCCTCGATGGTGGCGGACGGGTCGCTGGAGATCGTGCCCTTCGAGGCGCTCTATCCCGACGGACGCCGGCTCCCCGACGCGGAGCAGTGGGCGGCGTACGAGGCCGCGGTCGAACGGGCCCGCGACGCGGGGTTCACCGGTCTGCGGGTGCTGGCCGAGGTGACAGCGCTGGCGTCCCCGGAGGGCAGCTGGCGCGCGCACGCCGGCTGGGAGAGCTACGCCGACCGCCGGATGCCGGAGCACCGGATGGCGGCGCTGTGCTGCTTCGAGCGGGACGTGCTGCCGGACGCCGCACTGGCCGCCATCGCGAGCGCGCACCCGGTGGTGGACCGTCGGCTGCACGACCTGGCCCCGTTCCGGCTCTTCGCCCGGGCCGACGCAGTGGTGATCGCCGGCGAGGTGGACGCCTTCTCCAGCGGCACGCTGCGCCAGTTGCTGAGCACGGACGACGGGGATGCGGGGGACCGTGTGCTCGACCTCGACGAGCTGGCCTTCGTCGACCACACGGCGCTCCTCGCGCTGCAGGAGTACGCCGACCGGGTGCGCGCCCAGGGCGGCACGGTCATCTTCCGTGGCGGACCGCCGACGCTGCGCCGCCTCGCCCAGCTCCTCGGGGTGAGCCTGTGAGTCCCTCCGGATCCGGCTTCGCCCACGGCGCACTGCTGTACGACGACCTCGACGGGTTCCTCGAGGCCACCGTGCCCTTCCTCCGCGAGGGGCTGGCCGCCGGCGAGCCCGCTCTCGTCGCCGTCGAGCCGGCGAAGCTGGAGGCGCTGCGCGCGGCGCTGCCCGACGCGAACGGCAGCGTCCGGTTCGTCGACATGACCGAGCTCGGTCGCAACCCGGGCCGCATCATCTCGGCGTGGTCCGACTTCGCCAGAGAGCACGGGGCCGCCCCACGGCTGCGCGGGGTCGGCGAACCGGTGTGGCCCGGCCGTAGCCCCGAAGAGGTCGTCGAGTGCCAGCGCCACGAGGCCCTGCTCAACGTGGCCTTCGCCGACCGGCCCGGCTTCTCGCTGCTGTGTCCCTACGACCGTCGCCAGCTGGACACGTCGGTGCTGGGCGAGGCGTCCCGCAGCCACGTGCACGTGGTGGCCGACGGCGCCGCCGCCCCGAGCAACGCGTACGACGCCGCGGTAGCGCCCTTCGCCGGGACCCTCGCCGACCCGCCGGCCAGCGCCGAACAGCTCGACCTGCGCACGCACCCGCTGGCGCAGGTCCGCCAACACGTGGTCGAGCTGGCCGAGGCCGCCGGACTGGAGACCGGCCGTGTGGCCGACCTGGTGCTCTCGGTGAGCGAGGCGGTCACGAACACGCTGTGCCACGCCGGTGGACGCGGGATGCTGCGCACCTGGCGCCAGGTCGACGACCGGGCCGAGAGGGTGGTGTGCGAGGTGCGCGACCACGGCAGGCTCTCCGACCCGCTGGTCGGGCGGCTGCCGGTGTCGGACCAGCACACCCACGGACGGGGGCTCTGGCTGATCCACCAGCTCTGCGACCTGGTGCAGATCCGGTCGACCGCGAAGGGCACCGTCGTACGGATGCAGATGGAGACCGGGGCCTAGCCTCAGGCTGCCCAGACCACACGGGGACCACGGTGCAGCTCGATGGTGCGGGTGCCGCGGCAGTCGCGCAGGTAGATCTCGCCGTCGGCGTCGCGCCATACGTACACGCCGGGGTAGGGCTGCTGCACGTCGAGCTCGTCCTTGCGGAAGGTCTTGATCCGGTGGTGGCGCGTGCTCAGCGGACCGTAGTTGCCGATCCCGGAGTACCCACCGCACCGGCAGGCTGACGCCACCCCGGCTGCCGCCGCCGTCGAACAGACCGGACACCACTCCTGGGTGTGGTCGATCTGGTGGCTCCGAGAGGCTCCGGAGGCGAAGGGGTAGGTGTCGGCCGGCGTCATCAGCTGCACGGCCCGTCTATGTCGGTCGGGGATCTCGTAGCTCTCCACAGGCGCCTGTCCCGCGAGGTCGAGCACCGGCTGGACGCGGAACCTGGCCCGCTCCCCCAGCACGTCGCGGACCCACTCCCGGCTCACCGGACCGTGGTCCTCGACCCGCACGACGTCACCCGGCTCTCTCGTGGCGGGATCGAGGTAGAGGTGCACGAACAGCAGGACGGTCGGCAGCAGCTTCGACTCGTCGACCACCAGCTGCTCGGGCTCGGCACCGGTCCTGGCCCAGTACGCCCGCTCGAGCACCCTCACCGCCTCGGTCGGCGTGGAGAGCAGGAGCATGGCCGTGACCATGCGCTGGTCCTGGGCGCGGTCGTCGCCGAGGTCCTTCAACGCGTTGGCCAGGAAGGTGACCCGGGCGAACACCGCGGTGGTGACGGCCACATCGGCGTACATGAACAGGCCCTGCATGCCGTCGTGCGGGCGGGACTTCTTGACGAACTGCTTCGTGCGCTCCGCTTCCTCACGCGCCTTCGCGGCCTCGGGGTCGTAGCGCCGGACCGCGACGTCGATGAGCTGCTCGAACTTGCTCCAGCCGATCCGCCCGTCGACGTACTCGTGGACCTGCTCGTCGACGAAGAGAGCCTGCTCGGCCGGCAGCTCGCGGGTCTTGCGGGAGAGCAGGCGTGCGTAGTCTGCGCGGACGCGCAGGTCCTCCACCGCCCGCCAGCAGCGCGGCAGCCGGAACGCCAGGTCGAGCGACTCGGCCATCCGCATCGAGGCGGTGAAGGAGGAGATGCCGAGCTTCAGCCCGACGGCGGCCGGCGCGAATTCCGCGACCTGGGGCGTCCCCTCCCCGCCGAGACGGACCAGCTTCTCCGACCCGTCGACGGCGGTGTCGGGGTGGAAGTGCTCGGCGTCGTTGAGCCGCGCCCACTCCGCGATCAGCAGGACCTGGCGGCACTGCGACTCACGCTCGGCGACCCGCATCGTGTGCAGGTCGGCGAGGACGTCTGACTGGGTCAGGTCCTCCAGCACTCCGAGATCGCGCATGGGACCAGTCCATCACCACAGCCCCGACCTGTCAAACGTATTTTCGAATGTGTGGATCGAGTTACCGATCGCACTCGAGCTCAGCGAGCTGTACGGCGTTGGCCATCGCCTCATAGCCGGCATCGCCCGGGTGCAGGTGGTCGCCACTGTCGTACGCCGGGAGGAACCGGGCCGGGTCCGCGGGATCCCGGGTGACCTTGTCGAAGTCCACCACGGCGTCGAAGGCACCAGAGGTCCGGATCCACTGGTTGACGGCCACGCGGATCTCGTTGCGGTCGATGCTGTAGAGACTGCCGCCCTCCCAGGGCGTCAGCGTGCCGCCCACCACGCAGACGCCGTCGGCGTGCGCACGCGCGATCAGCCGCTGGTAGGCGTGGATCAGGTCCTCCGGCGACGTGGCGGTGCGATGACGGATGTCGTTGATGCCCTCCAGCACGACCACCGTCTCCACGCCGGGCTGGGCCAGCACGTCCCGATCGAAGCGTGCCAGAGCGCTGACTCCGGAGCCGTCGGCGAGCACCTTGTTGCCCGAGATGCCCTCGTTCATCACGCCGAACCGGTGGGGCATCGGCTGCGCCAGCATCCGCCGCGCCAGGAAGTCCGGCCAACGGCGGTTGGCGCTCGTGGTGGAGTGGTTGCCGTCGGTGATCGAGTCGCCGAACGTCGCGACGGTCTCGATCTGTTGCGGCTCGTCGACGACCAGTCCGTCGATCCAGTACCAGTGGCTGGTGGTGTTCGTGTAGGACGCGGCACCCTCCGCGCTGGCGTGGTCGCCGGTGGGGGCCACGAACGAGATCTGATTGGCGACGTTGTGTCCGGTGACCGTCCCGGGGTCGCCCGTGGTGTGCACGCTGACCGCCAGGGTCTGACCGGCCGGCACGGCGCCGGTCAACGGGTCACTGAGGATCTCCGCTCCGGGCGGCACCGTGACCGACGGTCGACCGCTGAAGGTCAGCTGCCGGTTGGAGCCGGGCACGACGGCGGCGCCCTGGGACTGGGTGCCGACGTAGACGGCGTCGAAGGTCACCGGCGCGGTGCCGAAGACGTTCGACAACGAGACGCGCAGGTTCCGGCCCGCCACGCTGGTGTGCACGATGTTGCGCACCGTCTGGCCGGCGACGGAGCCACTGGTGCGATCGGCGCTGGCTCCCCAGGTCACCACCTGGTGCGGGTGTCCGCCCAACGGGGGCGCAACTCCGGGTGCGGAGTCCGCCTCGGCCGACGGTGCCAGCACCAACGCTGTCACCAGAAGGCTCGAGACGAGACCGACGATCGTGCGCCAGGCGGCTCGCCTGGTGATCCTGTGCAGCATCGTTCCTCCCGAGAACTCAGTTGTCGACGGCGACGCTAGTGACCGCGGTCACAGCACGTCGATGACCTCGCGCCACTCGTGCGGTGGGCGGGAGCAGGGATGCGGTGAACGGGCTTCGGGTGTCGAAATCGGGGTGCCTCCTTCGACGCAGGGATGAGGCAACCCCATCCGAGGAGACATCATGAAGGCCATGACCGCCACCACCCCCACCCGCTTCGCCACGTCCGCGGACGGCACCGAGATCGCGTACGACGCCACCGGGTCCGGCCCGGCCGTCGTGGTCGTCGAGGGTGCGCTGTGCCAGCGTTCGATGGGCACCACCGAGGCGCTGCGACCGCTCTTGTCCGAGCACCACACGGTCTTTGCGTACGACCGCCGTGGCCGTGGTGAGAGCGGGCCGGGCGCGACGCCGTACGCCGTGGCGCGCGAGGTCGAGGACCTCGTCGCCGTGCTCGAGGCCGCCGGGCCGGAGGCAGCCGTGGTCGGCGCCTCCTCAGGTGCCGCCCTGGTCCTCGAGGCCGCCCGCGCCGGCGTGCCGATGCGGAAGATCGCGCTCTACGAGGTGCCCTTCATCGTCGACGACACGCACGCCCCGAACGACCCCGCGCTCGGCCGGCGTACCCAGGACCTGGTCGACGCAGGACGTCGGGCGGACGCGGTCAGGCTGTTCCTGCGCACCGTGGGCGCGCCGGCCTTCGCGGTCGCGTTGATGCGGGTGCTGCCGGTCTGGAAGAAGCTCTGCGCGGTCGCGCACACGCTGCCGTACGACTTCGAGATCGTGCTGCCCCACGAGCAGGGGCGTCCGCTGCCCGACGGATACCTGACCGGCGTCACGGCGCCGGCGCTGGTGATCGCGGGCGGCAAGAGCCCGGCGTACATGAGGAACGCGCAGGCCGCGATCGCCGAGCAGCTGCCGCACGGCAGGCTCGAGGTGCTGCCCGGCCAGACCCACATGGTGCGCGGCAAGGCGACGGTGCCGGTGCTGCGGGGGTTTCTCGACGAATGAGCCCCGACCGCAGGTGCGGCCGGGGCTCATCGCGCGTCAGATCAAGCGATGCGGACGTTCTCCGCCTGCGGGCCCTTGGGGCCGGCGGTGACGTCGAACTCCACCTTCTGGTTCTCATCGAGCGACTTGTAGCCGCTGGACTGGATGGCGGAGAAGTGGACGAAGACGTCCTCGCCGCCGCCGTCCTGCGCGATGAAGCCGAAACCCTTGTCGGCGTTGAACCACTTGACGGTTCCCTGAGCCATGTTCTTTTCCCTTGTTCTTTGCCAAGGGCACTGTGCCCTCGAGCCGCTGAAGACATCCACCCGTGCCGATGTCCAGCGAACCGAAGACCAGAAGTACGAGATACCAGCCGCGACTCTGTACGCGGCCAGGACGGCTTGGAGCGCCGTCCCTTCAACGAGATCCAGTCTACAGCATCGGCGGGGGCGGTCAGGCAAGCCCGAAGAAGCGCT
>DASTFI010000049.1:0-2319 GCA_035708765.1 Marmoricola sp. | reverse complement strand
CGTCGCCGTCGCCATGGGTGTCATGAACGTCGCGACCTACGGGTTCACGATGATCGCCGCCCGGTTGCTCGGGCCTCGTCCCTACGGTGCGCTGGCCTCGCTGATGGCGACGCTGCTGGTCTTCGGGGTGCTGCAGCTCGCGCTCCAGGCGACGGCGGCCCGGCGGATCGCCGCCGACCGCACCCACCTGCCCCAGGTACGGCACACCGTGCTGCGCGTGACGTTCGGCTGTGCGATCGTCCTGGGACTCCTGCTGCTCGCGCTCACTCCGGTCGTGGATCGGCTCCTCCGCCTCGACGATGCGGCGGCCGCCGCGTTGGTGGGTGTGACGCTGGTCCCGATGACCCTGGTGGGAGGCCAGCTGGGGATCCTGCAGGGAGAGCGGCGCTGGGCTGCGCTGTCGTGGGTGTACGCCGCCAACGGCGTGCCCCGGCTGCTCCTGGGGACGGCACTCGTGCTGCTCTCCCCGACCACCTTCGCCGCGATGCTGGGCGTCGCGCTGGCGTCCTTCGTGCCCGTCGTGGTCGCGTGGCTGTTCCTGCGCCACGATGCGCCGGGCGAGCCTGCGCCCGCCGGTCACGGGTCGCGCAGCGTGGTCACCGAGCTCGTGCACAACGCGCAGGCGCTGCTCGCGTTCTTCGCCCTGAGCAACGTCGATGTGCTCATCGCCCGCAACCAGCTCAGCGCCCACGAGGCGGGCCTCTACGCCGGCGGCGTCATCCTGGTGAAGGCGGTGTTGTTCCTGCCCCAGTTCGTCGTCG
Source organism: Marmoricola sp. (assembly GCA_035708765.1). GTDB lineage: Bacteria > Actinomycetota > Actinomycetes > Propionibacteriales > Nocardioidaceae > Marmoricola. Next base: position 1,558 of record DASTFI010000049.1, on the reverse strand, counting down.
TGCTGGCGTTCCCGTCCCTCGCGACCGTCGGCGAGCGACGGCGCGCGCTGGTGCTCGGGCTCGGACTGGTGACGGCCGCCGGTGTGCTGTGCACCGTCGGCGCGTGGCTGCTGTCGGACGTCGCCCTGATCTTCGTGGGCGGTCACGAGTACGCCGGGATCCGGGCAGAGCTGTGGTTGTTCGCCGTCCTGGGCACGCTGCTGGCGATGCTGCAGCTGCTCGTCTACAGCGTGCTCGCCCAACAGGCACGCCGTACGGCGCTCCTGGTCTGGCTCGCGCTGGTCGGCGTCGTCGCCCTGGGACTGACAGCCGAGAGCTGGCAGACGCTCCTGTTGCGGGTCGTGCTGGTCGATCTCGCCCTGTGCGCGGTCCTCCTGGCAGTCAGCATCTGGCGGGTGACCCGTGGTGCGGGAGCTGCCGAGTCTCAGTGAGCCGCTTCGTGCCAGCTGTGCCCGGTGCCCACGGAGACGTCGAGCGGCACGGTGAGCTGGGCCGCCGACGCCATCTGGTCGCGCACCAGCGACTCCAGGGACTCGCGCTCCCCGGGGGCGACGTCGAAGACGAGCTCGTCGTGCACCTGGAGCAGCATCCGTGAGCGCATGCCGGCCTCGCGCAGGGCCCGGTCGACGTTGAGCATCGCCACCTTGATGATGTCGGCCGCCGAGCCCTGGATGGGCGCGTTGAGGGCCATCCGCTCGGCCATCTCGCGACGTTGCCGGTTGTCGCTGGTGAGGTCCGGCAGGTAGCGGCGGCGACCCAGGATCGTCTCGGTGAAGCCGCTGCGGCGCGCCTCGTCGACGACCCCAGCGAGGTAGTCGCGGATGCCGCCGAAGGTCTCGAAGTACTCGTCCATCAGTCCGCGTGCCTCGGCGGTGGAGATGCGCAGCTGCTGGGAGAGCCCGTAGGCCGACAGCCCGTAGGCGAGTCCGTAGTTCATCGCCTTGATCTTGGCGCGCATCTCGGTGTTGACCGCGCCCGGGTCGACGTCGAAGACCCGCGCCGCGGTGACGGCGTGGAAGTCGCGCCCGGAGTTGAACGCCTCGATCAGGACCGCGTCCTCCGAGAGGTGCGCCATGATGCGCATCTCGATCTGGGAGTAGTCGGCCGTCATCAGGCACTCGTCGGCCGCCCCGACCACGAACCCCTCCCGGATCCGCCGCCCGGCCTCGGTGCGGATCGGGATGTTCTGCAGGTTGGGGTCGGTGCTCGAGAGCCGCCCGGTGGCGGCGATGAGCTGGTTGAACGTGGTGTGGATCCGGCCGTCCTCGGCGACCGTCTTGAGCAGCCCTTCCACGGTCTGGCGCAGACGGGACACGTCTCGGTGCCGCAACAGGTGCTGGAGGAACGGGTGCTCGGTCTTCTCGTAGAGGCCCTGCAGCGCGTCGGCGTCGGTGGTGTAGCCGGTCTTGGTCCGCTTGGTCTTGGGCATGCCGAGCTGCTCGAACAGCACGATCTGCAGCTGCTTCGGCGAACCGAGGTTGATCTCGCCGCCGATCAGCCGGAACGCCTCCTTCGCGGCCTCGGCGACCGTCTTGAGCAGCCCTTCCACGGTCTGGCG
>DASTFI010000048.1:0-94789 GCA_035708765.1 Marmoricola sp. | reverse complement strand
TGAATGGCCCGATGACTGGCCCGGTGGAAGGTGTGAAGCCGTGGAGAGCGGGGAAGGCTGATCGTGTCCGATCGACCACGAAGGATGCGCATGCGCCGGTATGACCACACGTCCGCTCGGGAGGATGTCCGTGCCTAGAGGCATCGCGACCATCGCGCTCGCGCTGTTGCTGCCCGTCGCCCTGGCGGCGTGCGGCAACCAGGGCGCGGACGCCGACGGCGCCGGTACTGCGGCCAGCCCGGCTGCGGGCACTGCCAGCGAGCCCGGGTCAGCCACCCCGTCACCGTCACCGTCGCCCTCGGCTGTGCCGGTGCAACCGAGGGGGGCTCACGACGTGACCTACCGGATCCTCAACTGGGAGCAGTACGGCGACAACCCGGCGGTGCGTTCCTGGAAGCGGATCTACGAGCTCGGCAACGCCTCGGTCAACGCGCGGAAGATGCTGCCGGGCATGACCCGGATCGCGACCGAGGAGCCGCTGCGCCTGTTCGTCGGACAGGTGCAGCTCGCGTGGCGCAACAACCTGCACGTCAAGCCGGTCGCCAAGGTGCGCGTCCAGTCGGCCACCGCCACGGGGGCGAAGCGACGCCTGGTGATCTGCCAGTGGGTGCCCTCGACCGACTTCTACCAGGCGAACGGAAAGATGTATCTCGGCATGGAGAAGCAGTGGAACCGGTTCCGCTACGACATGGTCCGCCGTGACGGCCGCTGGATGATCGACGGCATCACCGCGCGCGGCACCTGTCGGGGAGGTGCACCGCGATGAAGGGCACCACCCGGCTCCTTGCCGCGGCCGCCGCCGTCGTCCTCGCGACGACCGGTGCGCAGCTCGGCGCCGTCTCCAGCGCCTGGGCCGGCTGCGGGTTCGGTGGCGGATGTGGGACCGAGCAGCCCGAGGGCGGCGACGCCTACCTGCCTCCGAGCGACAAGACCGTGACCGCCTCCTACAACCCGCCACCCCGTCCGGCCGCGCCCGCGCTGAGCTGTTCGGTCTACGCCAACGGGGCCGGCATGGGCTCGGCCTGCGCCCGGCCCGGGCCGCACGGCGGCGGTGTGGTGCTGCAGTCCCTCCGCGAGCGGTTCGGCGGCCAGGAGCTGCAGCGCTGCCGATACTCCGAGATCCCGGACGGCATCCCGCAGCCGTTCAACGCACGGCCGGACGAGGGCCACTTCATGGTGCTGACCTGCCTGGACCACATCAACCTCGACACCTGGGGTGGCGGCGGCACCAAGAGCCTGTCGATGTCGCTGGTGTTCGTCCCCAACGGCACCGACACCGAGGACAAGCACAACGGCATCACCGACTTCCTGTGGCGGGTGGTCGAGGAGCGGGCCAACCAGCTGCCGGTGCCGTTCATGGTGGCCCGCCCCAACCCGGTGCCTGTGGTCGGCGTACCCACCTTCTTCACGTTCCGCTGGGTGGATCCGGGATCGGGCACGATCCGGGCGATGGGCCCCTATCGGGACCGGCCCGAGGGCGGCCCGTTCCTGGAGCTGCGCCAACGCAACGGTCTGGTGATGCGCGCCCAGGCGACCAGGATCACCATCGACCCCAACCAGGAGGGCATGGACCCGGTGGTGTGCGCCCCGTCGACGCCGTACATCCCCCGGGCCGCCCCGGGTGACCAGCCCGACGGCGCCTGCGCGATCACGTTCCCCCGCAGCTCTGCATCCGCACGCACGTACTCGACCGTCCCCATGCCGCCTGACGTCGAGGACGCCTTCTACGTCTCCATCGACGTCGAGTGGCGCATCACCTACGGCCAGCCGGGCGACATGCGCCAGCTCGGCGACGGGTTCACCATGCGGATGCGCCAGGTGCTCCCGGTCCAGGAGATCCAGGCGCCCAACCAGCCCCCCGCCGTCATCTACTGAGCAGCTCCGACCGAGGTGTCCCCATGACCACGACGACCGACAGGTCCCCCCAAGGACCCCGCCTGCCGCAGTCGGCGAACGGCCCGAGCAGGGCCATGCAGGTCCTCCAGGGCCTCCTCGCCCTGGCTGCGACCCTGGCCGTGGTCATCGGAGTTCCGCTCCTGTTGCTGGCCGCCTTCGGGACACCCTGGCCCGACGACAAGCCGTCGCTGGACTGGCTCACGGCGCCCAGCTCGACCGAGGCGGTCCTGGGCATCCTCGCCGGTGTGGTCTGGCTGGCGTGGGCACATTTCGTGGTCTGCCTGGCCGTCGAGGCAGTCGCCGAGCGCAAGCGGCGCGGACTGGCGCCGCGCGTGCCGGGAGGCGGCGTGGGGACCCAGGCACTGGCCCGCCGCGCCGTGGTGACCATCGCGCTGCTGGCCGGCACCGCCGCCGGCACCATCGGCTCGGCCTCCGCAGCGATCGCGCCCACGGCCGACCACGTCACCGCGGCCACCACGATGAGCGCGACCACCGGCGCTGTCGAGGCGGTCGGGGCCGTCGGTGCCGTCGGGGCCGGTGGCGTGCTCGGGACCACCGTCCACCGATCGAGCCAGGTGCAGCACGAAGTGACCGAACGCGGTGGCCTGCCGGACAGCGCCGAGCTCGTCGCGGCCCGCTCGGCCGACCCGGAGGTCGCCACCTACTACGAGGTGCATCCCCCCGAGGGCCGCAACTACGACACCTTGTGGGACATCGCCGAGCGCTACCTCGACGGCGGCATCCGCTACAAGGAGATCTGGCAGCTCAACAAGGGACTCACCCAGCCCGACGGCCGGGTGCTGCGCGACGCCGACCTGATCCAGCCCGGTTGGGTGCTGCGGCTGCCCAACGACGCGAAGGGTCCCGGCCTGAAGGTCGTCGACCATGCAGCCGAGTCGCTGCCCGGCGCCGGGGAAGCGAGTGCCCCCATCAGTGCAACCGTCAGTGCAACCGTCGACGGCAGCGTCGGCGCCAGCACCGACGGCGGCGCCGGAGCTGCCGGCGGGACCGACGTCAGTGCACCCGCCTCGACCGGTGCGGCCGACGGCGCTGCCGGATCCGCAGCGGGAACCCATGACGCGCTCTCCCGCGATCTGGTGAACGACGGCTGGGCGCCGCTCTTCGGTGTCGGAGGCGGGCTCGCCCTCGCGGGCGCCTTCCTCGCCCTGCGTCGCCGCCGGGCGTCGCTGGGCTCCCGGCAGCTCTGGACGGACGCGCTCGCGGGTGGTCGCCCCGATCCGACCGATCCCACGCCCGACGGCGACGGGCCCGGCCCCGGTGCGCGTCTGCGCGACGAGGCCGACGTCGACACCGCCCGTTGGCTCGACCGGGCGCTGCGCTCGTTCGGGACGGCCGGCGCGGCCGCACCGGTGCGCGCCTGGGTCGGCAGCTCCGGCATCGCGCTCGCGTTCGAGGAGGAGCCCGACGGGCCGGTCCCGGCTCCCTGGACGAGCAAGGGCACGTCCACCTGGGTGCTGGCGCGCGACGCCGATGTGACCGGCGGGGGCGTGTCCGGCGTACCGGGACTTGTCTGCGCCGGCCGCCGCGACGACGGCACCTTGCTCATGGTCGACCCCGAGTCGGTGCGCGGCATCGTCGCCCTGGCCGGCGACGACCGGGTCGCCCGCGGCGTGGCGATGAGCATGGCCGCCGACACCGCCACCCACCCGTGGGCCGACGCGCGCACGGTCACGCTGGTCGGCTTCGCCGACGACCTGGCCGTGCTCGGCACGGGCAACGTCCGGCGCACCGACGACCTGGGCCGGGTGCTCGAGGGCCTCGACAACCTGGCCCGCTACCAGCGCGGCGGCTGCCGCCGAGCGGGCGCCGACTCGGCCCGTCGCGCTCGCGAGGTGGCCCCGGAGACGATCCACTGGGACTACCAGCTGGTGCTCTGCTCCGGACTCCCCACCGCCGACGAGCTGGCGCGACTGCGCGAGCTCGCCGCCGACGCGCGGGTCGCGTTGGGCGTCGTCATCGTCGGTGAGGTGCCCGATCCCGGTCTGGCGCTGACCGCCCGCCGGGACGGACGCCTGGTGGCGCCGCTGCACGGGATCGACGTCACCGCCCAAGTGCTCAGTGCGCCGGCCACCCGCGCGCTGGTCGGTCTCTTCGACGCCGAGCCCGCCGGCCGGTCGGTCTCACTGGACCAGCTCGCCGGCCGCGTCGACGCCGAGGGCGCCCCCGCCGCCGCGGACCGGGCGCCGGTGCAGCTGGGCATCCTCGGACCGGTGACGCTCAGCGCGCCGGGCGAGGTGGACGACGAGCGGCGTACGTTCCTCACCGAGCTCGCCTGCTTCCTGGCCCTGCACCCGGGTGGGGTGCACGCCAACCGGATCAGCGCAGCGCTGTGGCCGCGCGGTGTCGACCCCGCCGTGCGCGACAAGGCACTGCGCCAGCTCGCCGCCTGGCTGGGGAGCACTCCCGACGGTGCGCCGGTGCTGTCCCACGCAGCCGGTGTCTGGCAGCTGGCGCCCGGCGCGGTCGCGCTCGACTGGGACCGGTTCCGGGCGGCGCTCAACGCCGCCGCGGACCGACCGGCCGCAGCCGAGGAACACCTGCGGCAGGCCCTCGCGACGGTGCGCGGCCTGCCCTTCGAAGGGGTGCCCTCGTCGCGCTACAGCTGGCTGGAGTCGCTCACCATCCCTGCCGACATGGCGCTCGCGGTGGTGCTGACCACGCTCGCGCTCGCCGAGAAGGCCGCGGCCCGCGAGGCCGTCGACGAAGCCCGCAGCGCGCTGCGCGACGGACTGCGCCTGGTGCCCGCGAGCGAGGAGCTGTGGTCGTCGTGGCTGCAGCTCGAGGCGTCCCTCGGGGACCGCGAGACCGTGCGCGACGTGGCCGACCGGATGTACGCCGCCATCGCCGAGCACGGTTCGCCGGTCGGCGCCGGTCCGCAGACCGACGCGCTCGTGGACGCGCTGCTGCCGGGCTACCGCTCTCACGTCGCCTGACTGCCCGGGGTTCGGGACGCCGGGGAATAGGCATGCCCACAGTCTGAGTTGCACTCCATGACGATAGTTGAGTTGAACCGGCTCAACTTATTTGCCAGACTCGGGGCAGCGACGCACGATGGGCGTCGTCTCCGCGATCAGGTGACAACCAAGCCAACGCCCGGCGCCCGCCGGGCCCAGATGGAGGTAGCAACATGGCACGAGCGGTCGGCATCGACCTGGGCACGACGAACTCCGTCGTGGCCGTTCTCGAGGGTGGCGAACCCACCGTCATCGCCAACGCCGAAGGTGCGCGCACGACGCCGTCCGTGGTCGCCTTCGCCAAGTCCGGCGAGGTCCTCGTCGGTGAGGTTGCCAAGCGGCAGGCCGTCACCAACGTCGACCGCACCATCCGGTCGGTGAAGCGACACATGGGCACCGACTGGAAGGTCGACATCGACGGCAAGGACTTCACGCCGCAGCAGATCAGCGCCTTCGTCCTGCAGAAGCTCAAGCGGGATGCGGAGGCCTACCTCGGTGAGCCGGTCACGGACGCGGTCATCACCGTTCCGGCGTACTTCTCCGACGCCCAGCGCCAGGCCACCAAGGAGGCCGGCGAGATCGCGGGCCTCAACGTCAGCCGGATCGTCAACGAGCCGACCGCGGCGGCGCTGGCGTACGGCCTCGACAAGGGCGACGACCAGACCATCCTCGTCTTCGACCTCGGCGGCGGCACCTTCGACGTGTCCCTGCTCGAGATCGGTGAGGGTGTCGTGGAGGTCAAGGCGACCAGCGGCGACAACCACCTCGGCGGTGACGACTGGGACCAGCGCGTCGTCGACTGGATGGTCAAGAAGTTCAACGACAACAACGGCGTGGACCTGAGCAAGGACAAGATCGCCCTGCAGCGGCTGCAGGAGGCCGCGGAGAAGGCGAAGATCGAGCTGTCCAGCTCCAGCGAGACCACCATCCACCTGCCCTACATCACCCACGGTGAGTCCGGCCCGCTGCACTTCGAGGAGAAGCTCTCGCGCAGCGAGTTCCAGAAGCTCACCGCGGACCTCCTCGAGCGCACCAAGGCGCCGTTCCAGTCGGTGCTCAAGGACGCCACCGTCCAGGTCTCCGGCATCGACCACGTCGTGATGGTCGGCGGTTCCACCCGGATGCCGGCCGTGACCGAGCTGGTCAAGAGCCTGCTCGGCGGCAAGGAGCCCAACAAGGGCGTCAACCCCGACGAGGTCGTGGCCGTCGGCGCCGCGCTGCAGGCCGGTGTCCTCAAGGGCGAGGTCAAGGACGTCCTGCTTCTCGACGTGACCCCGCTGAGCCTGGGCATCGAGACCAAGGGCGGAGTGATGACCAGCCTGATCGAGCGCAACACCACGATCCCGACCAAGCGCTCGGAGATCTTCACCACCGCCGACGACAACCAGCCGTCGGTCGAGATCAAGGTGGCCCAGGGCGAGCGGCCGATGTGGGCGCAGAACCAGCCGCTGGGCAACTTCGAGCTCACCGGCCTGCCGCCCGCTCCGCGCGGCGTGCCGAAGATCGAGGTCACCTTCGACATCGACGCCAACGGCATCGTGCACGTGTCCGCCAAGGACCAGGGCACTGGCAAGGAGCAGTCGATGACGATCTCCGGCGGCAGCGCGCTGTCGAAGGACGACATCGACCGGATGGTGAAGGACGCCGAGCAGTACGCCGCAGAGGACGCCGCCCGTCGCGAGTCCATCGAGGCGCGCAACCAGGCCGACTCGCTGGTCTACAGCACCGAGAAGTTCCTCTCGGAGAACAGCGACAAGTTGCCCGAGGACGTCAAGACCGAGGTCCAGGGCGATGTCGACGAGCTGAAGACGCTGCTCGAGTCCGACGACACCGACAAGGACGCGTTCAGCGCGGCGATCACCAAGCTGGGCGAGTCCAGCCAGAAGATGGGTGCCGCGATGTACGCCGCCAACGAGGCCGAGGGGGCTGCCGCTCCCGACGCCGGCTCCGAGGGCGCGGCCCAGGCCGACGACGAGGTCGTCGACGCCGAGATCGTCGACGAGCCGGGCTCCGAAGAGGAGGGCAAGTGACCTCTCCGGAGGAGAAGGCCACGTTCGGGGATCCGACCGCGGGGGAGCAGCCGACCACCTCGGCTGCTCCCTCCGGGGACGACGCCTCGGCGTCCGGACCGGACGTCGAGCCGGGCGTCGGCCCGACCACCGAGCGGGCCGCCGAGACCGCCGCGGGCGATCCCGCCGACCAGGCGGGCGACCCTGCTGCGGCGGACGGCGCCGAGGGTCCCGACGCAACCGCGCAGCTGCGCCAGTCCCTCAGTGAGCGCACCGTCGACCTGCAGCGCCTGCAGGCGGAGTACGTCAACTACAAGCGCCGGGTCGAGCGTGACCGGGAGCTCGTCCGCGACAACGCGACGTACGCGGTGCTCTCGGCCCTGCTGCCGGTGCTCGACGACATCGACCGTGCCGAGGAGCACGGCGAGCTCACCGGGGGCTTCAAGGCGGTGGCGCAGTCGCTGGTCACCGTGGTCACCGGCCTGGGCCTGACGAAGTACGGCGAGAAGGGCGACGAGTTCGACCCGAACGTCCACGAGGCGCTGATGCACGGGCACTCGCCCGAGGTGACCACCACGACGGTCGACGTCGTGGCCCAGCCCGGCTACCGCGTCGGCGACCGGGTGGTGCGGGTGGCGAAGGTGACCGTGCTCGACCCGGAGAGCTGACCGGAGCAGGCACCACCGACCAGACGAGAAGACCGAGAGGAGGGGTGACCCGGTGAACAAGGCGGACTGGGCGACGAAGGACTTCTACCAGGTGCTCGGCGTCGACAAGGACGCCGACCAGAAGACCATCAAGAAGGCCTACCGCAAGCTGGCCCGGGAGAACCACCCCGACTCCAAGCCCGGTGACCAGGCCGCGGAGGACCGCTTCAAGGCGGTTGCCGAGGCCTACGACGTCGTCGGCGACCCCGAGAGGCGCAAGGAGTACGACGAGGTCCGGTCCCTGGTGGGCAGCGGCGGCTTCGGTGGCGGCTTCCCCGGCGGCTTCGGTGGTGGCCAGGGTGCCGGCCAGGCCGGTGGCTTCGACATCTCCGACCTGTTCGGCGGCCTCTTCGGCGAGCGGGGCACCGGCGGCGGTGGCGGCTTCGGTGGTGGCTTCGGCGGGACCCGCACGCGGGCCGCCCGGCCGACGCGCGGGGCCGACGCCGAGACCCGGACCACGCTCGACTTCGACGACGCGATCCAGGGCACCACCATCAAGCTGCGACTGACCTCGGACGCTGCCTGCCCGACCTGTCACGGCACCGGCGGCAAGCCGGGCACCACACCGCACATCTGCCCGACGTGTGACGGTGCCGGCATGGTGGTCAACAGCATGGGGGGCACGTTCTCCGTCAACGAGACGTGTCCGCAGTGCCACGGGCGCCAGCTCGTGTACGACGACCCGTGCCCGACCTGCCACGGGTCCGGCCGCGGCGAGTCGACGCGGACCATCTCCGCGCGGATCCCCGCCGGCGTCAAGGACGGCCAGCGCATCCGGCTCAAGGGCAAGGGCTCGCCCGGGACCAGCGGCGGCCCGGCCGGCGACCTGTTCGTGGTCGTCCAGGTGCGCCCGCACCCGGTCTTCGGCCGCAAGGGCGACAACCTGACGCTGACGGCGCCGGTGACGTTCACGGAGGCGGCGCTGGGTGCGCAGATCAAGGTCCCCACGCTCAACGGCGCGCCGGTGACCCTGCGGATCCCGGGGGGCACCCCGAACGGTCGGGTGCTGCGGGTGCGCGGCCGCGGCGCCCAGCGCAAGGACGGCACCAAGGGCGACCTGCTCGTCACCGTCGAGGTGCAGGTCCCGGCGCAGCTGGACGATGAGGCCCGCGCGGCGCTCACCGCCTACGCCGAGGCCACCCAGGGCCCGGACCCGCGCGCCCACCTCCTGGACGGAGGCGCGTGATGCCTCGACAGCGGCCCCGGACACCGGCACCGTCGACGCCGGTGTACGTGATCAGCGTCGCCGCCGAGCTCACCGGCCTGCATCCCCAGACGCTGCGCCAGTACGACCGCATCGGCCTGGTCTCCCCGGGCCGCACCGGCGGTGGCGGCCGGCGCTACTCGCTGAACGACATCGAGCTGCTCCGCGAGGTCGTCCAGCTGACCGCGTCGGGCATCGGCCTGGAGGGGGTACGCCGGATCCTGGAGCTCGAGCACCAGGTCGCCGCCCTCCAGTCGCGCAACGCGGAGCTGCGGCACCGGGTCCGCGAGCTGGAGACGGCGCTCGAGGCCGCCGTCGGTCGCCTCGCCGAGCGTCGCCCCAACCTCCCGGCCCTCCGCCCGCCCTCGGGCCACCCCTTCCGCTGAATCGTCCCTGCCGGATAGTCCCCGACGTTTCGGTTCACCCGGGTCGCCCAACCGAACCCAAACGTCGGGGACTATCCCCTGGGCCGGTGCGACGTACGACGCAGTGACCCCAGCGTTGCTGGGCCGTTAGTCTCAGCGAGAATCGAGGGAACGGTGGACGGATGGCGGCGCTGGCGATCGACTGGTTCTTCCAGCGCGCCGACGGGGCCGACTGGGTGCACATCCTGACGATCCCGATCTTCACCGGGGTGGTCGGCTGGCTGATCAACTGGACCGGGCTGGTCATGCTGTTCTCGCCGGTGCGGTTCCACGGCATCGGCGTCCCGGGGCTGCGCCAGCTCTCCCGGGTGCTCCCGCGCAAGGTGCAGGAGGTGCCCGGGTTCCTGCAGGGCGGCATCGGGTGGCAGGGGATCGTGCCCGCCCGGGCGGCGAAGATGGGAAGCATCGCGGTGGACAAGGCGATCGCGAAGCTCGGCACGCCCCGGGAGTTCTACCAGCAGCTCGAGCCGGACCAGATCGCCGCGCACATCGTCCAGGTCTTCCAGCCGGAGCTGCCCACCATGATCGCCGCCATCATGGAGCGCGAGCACCCGTCGCTGTGGCGCGACCTGCCGCGGCCGGCACGCCGGGCGATCGTCGCCCGGGTGCAGGCGCAGCTGCCGACCGTCGTACGCCGGATCACCGACGAGATCGGGGTGCACATCGACCAGCTGCTCGACCCGAAGATCATGGTGATCGAGCACTTCCGCAAGAACCCGACCCTCGTGGTGCGGATCTTCCGCGACTTCGGTCAACGTGAGCTCAACCTGATGGTGGCCTTCGGGTTCGTCTTCGGCTTCCTGCTCGGCATCCCGGTGGCCGTGGCCGACCACTGGTTCGGCCAGTGGTGGCTGCTGCCGGTCCTCGGCGTGATCGTCGGCTGGACCACCAACGCCCTGGGCATGTGGCTGATCTTCGAGCCGCCCGAGCCCCGCCGCATCCTCGGCATCCGCTGGCACGGGCTCTTCCTGCGCCGCCAGGACCAGGCCGCCGAGGTCTATGCGCGGATCATCGCCGACGACGTGATCACCCTCGAGCGCATCGGCGACTTCCTCCTCGACGGCCCGCGCGGCGACCGCACCCGGCAGATGCTCGCCACCGCCATGCGTCCTGCCATCGACCAGGCGGCCGGTCCGGTGCGCGGTGCGGTGCGGATCGCCGTCGGCAGCAAGCGCTACGACAACATCCGGGCCGCGGTCGCCCTGGAGGCCGTCGACCGGACGATCACGCCGTTCCGGGACCCGGAGTTCAGCAAGCGCCAGGCCGACAAGATCCGCACCCTGGTGGCGACCCGCACCAAGGAGCTGCCGCCCTCGGACTTCGTCGAGATGATGCGCTCCGCGATCAAGGAGGACGAGTGGATGCTCTACGCCCACGGCGCGATCATGGGATTCGCCGGTGGGATGCTCCACCTGGTGATCTTCGGCGTCGGAGGAGGGTGATCGCGCGCATGGGACTTCAGGAGCCGGACCGCGCCGACGGCTGGGCTCACGACGGAGCCGACCGGGCACTCGTGCGCTGGGAGGACGCGGCGGAGGCGCTGCCTGGCGTCGCCCGCCTTGCGGGTACGGCGGCGGCACGGTCGGCCGCGTGGACCTTGGCGTCGAGCCTGCGCTCGACACGCAACGTCGCCCGTGCGCTCGGCGACCCGTCGGCTGCCGGCGAGCTGGTCCGGGACATGGCCGGTGACGTCGCGGAGGCGTCCCGGGCGATCTCCGGGGTGGCGCAGGCCATCTCCAGCGGCGTACCCGTCCGCAAGGCCCTCCTCGATGCCGGCCTTTCGCTGTCAGAGGTGATGGCGCCCGACGAGCTCCCCGAGCCCGCGCCGGAGCGATCCCTGCGCGAGCGTGGGGAGGACCTGTTGCAGCGCTCCCGGGACGTCTGGAGCCAGGACGAGGCACACCCGGCGTACGGCCGGATCCTCGAGGAGCTCGCGCCCGACGAGGCCCGGATCCTGGTCCTTCTGCTGCGCGGTGGGCCGCAGCCCTCCGTCGACGTCCGCACCGGTGGTCCGGTCGGGATGATGAGCTCGTCGCTGATCGCCGGCGGCATGAACATGATCGGCCCCCGTGCCGGCGTCCGGCACCTCGACGAAGTGCCCGCCTACCTCAACAACCTCCACCGGCTCGGGCTGACCTGGTTCTCCCGCGAGCAGCTGGAGGATCCGCTGGAGTACCAAGTGGTCGAGGCGCAGCCCGACGTGCTCGAGGCGATGCACGCGACGCGCTTCCCCAAGCTGGTGCGGCGATCCATCCACCTCACACCGTTCGGCATCGACTTCTGCCGCACCTGCCTCGTCGACGCCGAGGAGGCCCGGGATCTCCCCGAGCACGAGGATCCCGAGGAGTGACCGGTGCGGGACCGCTGGGCAAGGGCGGGCGGGCTGGCTAGCCCTGTCCCGGGGCGGGGACGGGCAGGGGCTGCCGTACGGCGGCCGTCCAGCGTCCCGGAACGTGGGCCCGAGCCAGCAGGTGGTCGCGCAGGAGCGGATGGCGGAAACGGAACTGCCCGGCATCCGTCGGCACCAGGATCTGCAGGTGGCGGGCGAGCTGTTCGGTCACGGTGACCCGGACGGTCCACGGGTCCGCGCCCGTCTGTGCCACCAGCTCGTCCGTCCCGAACTCCACACCGAGGTGCGCCGCAACCTCCAACATGGCGGTCGCGCCCGGAGGGATGCCCACCAGCGTCTCGTCGAGCGACAGGGCGATCCGGTCCGGAACGGTCGGCCACACCGGGTCTCCGGCGAGGACGAAGCGTCCCTCGCGCTGGACCACCGACCCGCGCCGGTGCAGGTCGCGAAGCAGCTCGACCGTCATCAGCGGGTTGCCCGCACCGAGGGAGGCGACGTCGGTCGCCAAGGAACCGGGAAGCCCGTGCCGCTCGCTGTCGATCAGCGCCGTCACGAAGGCCCGCTGCTCGCGCTCGTCGCCGCGGTCCAGCTCGATCACCCGGGTGCGGCCCGACCGCTGCAGCCGGGTCACCAGCCAGTCGACGGCAGGCGAATCCTCGAAGCCCGCAGGTCCGGGCCGTCCCCCCGCCCGCGGGCGCAGGGTGCAGACCAGCTGCAGGGCACGGCCGCGGACGTCGAGGGCGAGTGAGCTCAGCAGCGACAGGGTCGCCGGAGTCGCCCACTGGAGGTTCTCCACCACGAGCAGGACCGGGCGCCGGTGCGCCAGCGACCGCAGCGAGGCGGCCAGCGCTGCCAGGGCGAACGGGTCGTTCGCGACCGGTGCGGACGGTTCGCCGCGGAGCGTGCCGATCCGGTCGGCGACCAGCACCGGCATCCGGCCCTCGAGCCACGGTCCGTCGGCGCGTCCGGACAGCTGCTCGTGGAGCGTGCCCAGCAGGACGTCCTGCCACGGAGGTGCGACCACGCCGGCGCACGAACCACCCAGCGCCACCAGGCCCGGCTGTTGCTCGAGGAGCATCCGCACCACCCGCCTGACCAGCACGCTCTTGCCGCTGCCGGCCGAACCGCGCACCAGGACAGTGCCGCCCACGCCGCGGACGGTCTCCGCCCCTGCCCGGTGCAACAGCTCCGTCTCGCGCTCCCGGTCGACGAAGGTTGCCCATGGAGCTCGCACTGCGGGTTGGCCCTCGCTGACGGGTCCTGTCGGCCACGGCGTGGGCTGCGCGTCTCGAACCCGCAGTCTGCTCGCCGTCCTCGGCAACACCGTCTCGGGCAGCACGGTCGAGGGCGACACCGTCTCGGGCAGGGGGGCGGGGCTGCCGCCCAGTCCCGGCGGGCGGCGAACGAGCAGGGACCGAGTGTGGCCGGTGGGACTGGTGCCGAACTCCCGGTGGAGCACCTGCTCCAGGTGCTCGAACTGGGCGACCGCACCGTCCATGTCTCCCGCCGCCACGAGCGCACGCAGCACGTGCTGGTGGGCCGACTCCGCGAGCGGCTCGAGGTCCAGCAGCTGGCGGGCGTGCCGCAGTGAGTCGGGCACGTCGTCCTGGGCGAGCTCGGCCCGGCACAGGTGCCCGAGCACGGCACACCGGTGCCGGCGCAGCCGGTCGCGCTCAGCGCGTGCCCACTCGTCGAACCGGGTGAGCTCGGGCAGCTCCAGGTGGGCGAGGAAGTCACCACGACACACCTCGAGCGACCGGCGGAGGTCCTGCAGCTCGTCCTGCCGAAGCAGCTCCGGGGGGCGCCGCAACGGCGCCGCGCTGCGCTGCTGGTGCTCATGAACGTCGACGGTGCAGAACTCCGCCGCGTCGGGGAGGAAACGGGCGCTGCTGCGGTCGATCTGCACGACGTCGCCGACCGACTTGCGCAGGTTGGTGAAGAGCACGCGCAGGTTGCCCGGCGCGGTCGCGCTCTGCCGCTCCTGCCACAGCAGGTCGACGAGGTGCTCCCGGCCCTGGGGCGACGGCGACATGACGAGGTAGCCGAACAGGGCCTCGGTGCGCCGGCTGCCCAGGCTCACCCGTTCACCGTCCCGCCGGACCTCGAACTCGCCCAGCAGGCTGATCTCCAGCCTCGTCACCCTGCCTCCAGGACAGCGTCCGCATTGCGTGGTGTGTCCGGACTTGGCTGCCGGGCACGCGGTCGTGGAACGACAGTAGAACGTTCCCGGAACGCCCGTGGCGGTTTCGTGACCAACTTGAGGGCGCTGTCGCACGAGGCGACATCGCGTGATCGACGGGGAATCGGTGTCTGATCTCTGGGGCGACGGGCGCATGGTGCCTGACCGCGGCCGGCTGGCCGACGCGGCAGCGTTCGCGCTGCTCGTGCTCCTCGTCCTGCTCTGGTCGGGCAGCAACCTCGTCATCGCCGTGGGCAGCCCCTGGGGCAGCTCCGGGGTCGACGACTCCGACGGCGCGCACCACCTGAGCGCGGTGGCCGCCCCCACCACACCGGTCGGCGCGGATGCCGCACTCACGCAGGCGCAGCTCGACGCTGCCGCCGCGACCGCCCGGTCCGACTGGTCGGCGGTCCGGCCCTCGGCGGACTTCTCCGGCCTCACCTTCGCGGTCGCCGACCTGGCGGACCTGGAACTCGGCACCGAGTCGGGCACGACGGTGACCGTCGACGCCGACGCCGCGGGCTGGGGCTGGTCGGCGATGGACCTCGGCACGGTGCTGCGGCACGAGATCGGCCACTACCTGGGCTACGAGCACACCGACTCCGGGCTGATGTCGCCGACGCTCGCCGCCGGCCAGTCCTGGCCGGTGCCGGCGGAGTACGCCGAGACGGCCGCCACCACGACCACGGATCCCGCCACCACCGATCCCGCCACGGACCCCGCGACCGATCCCGCGGCGGACACGGAGGCGAGCTCCGGCAGCGGAGCGACGGACGCCACCACGCCGGCCGACACCCCGGCCGACACGACGACGACGCCGGAGGCTGCCGCGGGCGACAGCACCACGGCGACCGGCGACACCACCGACCCGGGCACGACCGCGGGCACCGAAGGCACCGGCAGCGAAGGCACCGGCACCGAAGGCACCGGCACCGCAGGCGCCACGACCGATGACACGGGACCGACCGGCGCTCCGGCCGTGTCGACCACTCCGCTCGCCACCGCCGACACCCCGACGACGGAGTCGGTCACCACCTTGACCACGTGCGCGCCGAGCGCATCGACGGTCTGCGGCACCGATGGCAACGACACGGTGCTGGTCAGCGAGGCCGGCGGAGTCATCACGGTGACCCTCAACGGTGGCAGCCCGCAGACCATCGGGGCCGGCGACAACCTCACGATCGACACCGGCGCGGGCGACGACCAGGTCACCGTCTCCACGGCGTCGTACCACGGCACCATCACCTTCACCGGCGGGGACGGCAACGACACCTTCACCGGCCCGGACGTCGCCGGCACCTGGACGATCAGCGGGGTGGACGCCGGCAAGTGGCACGTCGACGACGCGGCGACGGTCGACTTCACCGGCCTGGAGAACGTCGTCGGTGCGTCGACTGCGGCGGACACGGTGGTCTTCGAGGACCACGCGGGCCTCTCGGGCTCGATCACCGACGGCGCCGGCGCACTCACCGTCACGGTCGCCGGGTTCGGCACCGTCGCCGGTGATTTCGACTTCGTCCAGACCGACCAGCAGGTCTCCGTGGTCGCGTCCGCCGGGGCGACCCCGGTCGCCACCGACGCGCACGTGCTCACACTGAGCGGCACCGGCGGGACCGGCTTCGTCGGCATCGACGTGCTCGGCACCCGCACCGGCATCTCGGGCGCCCTGTCCGGCTTCACCCTCGCCGTGGTCACCGACACCGCCGGCGGCCAGGCGTGGCAGGCGTTCTCCAGCACGATGGCCACCCCGTCGTTCGTGGCGCCGCTCGACGTCGACCTGTCGCTCGAGCTCGACAGCGCCACCATCGCGATCAACACCGCCTCGGCCAACGCGTCGTGGATCGACTTCAGCAGCTCGGGCATCAGCGGGCTGGCCTTCACCGGTGTCCAGTCGCAGGTCAGCGTCCCGGTGCGGCTGCACCTCGGTGAGGTGTTCTTCGTGCAGGGCCAGCTGACCCTCACCAGGGGCGGCGTCGCCTCGGTCGACGTCAACACCGGGCTGGACGCGGACACCGTGGGAACCCTTCTGGACGGCATCCCCGAGGTCGCCGCCGATCCCACCGACGGCAGCCTCGGCCGCAGCGCCGACTACGGCACCCTGTGGAACCTCAAGGTGTCCTCGCTGGAGCTCGCCTTCACCGGCGCCAACCTGTTCGCCGGCAGCGGCTTCGCGTGGACCGACGACGGCGACGGGGTCCTGCAGAAGACCGAGATCAGCCAGGGCGCCATCGGGCTCTTCGGGGGCGGCATCGACCTCGCGTTCCTGATCCTGGCCCCGTTGGGCGGGATGCCGATCACCAGCAGGTTCGTGGGCCTCAAGGGCCGGGCCGGCAGCATGGGCCTGGTCGGGCTCGACGACATCCTGGCGCTGTCCGCCAGCCAGCTGCAGATCGAGGCCAACATCGGCTCGGTCCTGGCGTCCGGCGCCTCGGAGGCCACCGTCGACTGGGGTGCCGGGTATGCGCTCACCGATGGCCCCGACCCGCTCGTTCTCGGGCTCTCCGGACCGCTCGTGCGGATCTCCGCCGACAACGTGCTCCTGAGCGTCTCCAGCTTCCTCTACCTCTCCGGCGGCTTCTCGATGACGTTCGGCGGCAGCGAGGACGTCGACGTCGACGTCTCCGGAGTCACCGACGCCCAGTGGGAGACGATCACGGCCGCTGTGGGCAGCGACACCGACACCGGCGTCACCGCGGACGACACGGAGAAGACGCTGCACGGCGTGCACGTCGCCACCACGCTCATCGGCATCTCCGGGGCGACCCTGTTCGCCGGGTACGACCCCAGCGGGTTCGACGCGGCCAACCCGCCGTCCGCGGCGAACACCGCCGACGCGTTCGGCATCCTGGCGACCGGGATCAACGTCGGTATGGTGCTGGCCACGCCTGAGGCGGGGCAGCTCGGCGACTTCGACCTGCCGTCGTTCTTCGCCATCAAGGCCGCCATCGACACCTTCGACTTCCTCGGCATCCCGCCGGACTACTTCACGCTGGCCTTCGTCGGCCTGGGCGTCTCCGTCAACAGCGGCGGTCCCGTCAAGCGCGGCACCGGCACGTCGTCGTCCACGACCGATCCCCCGGCCACGTCGATCGCGGTCATCGACTGGGCGAGCAGCTTCCCGGCCGACGGTGGCGCCGACGCCGGCCTGGCAGTCCCGACGGACACCTCGGGGACCGCCCCGGTGGTGCGGATGGACCTCGTCGACCCGGTTGTCGCGGTCCGCGCCCAGCGCGTGCTGCTGACCATCTCCGACTTCGTCTACGTCTCCGGCGGCTTCTCGCTGGTGGCCGGCTCGTTCGCCGACCTCGACGTCGACGTGCACGGCATCTCCCAGGCCCAGTGGGACGGCCTGGTCGACCAGATCGCCGACGAGGACCCCAGCGACGGCAGCATCGCCACCAGCGGCTCGTCCGGAGCCGAGCGCACCGTCTACAACATCCGGGCCAAGCTGACCCAGATCGGCATCTCCGACGCCACCGTGTTCGTCGGCTACGACCCGACCGGCTTTGACGCCGCGAACCCGCCAGACGAGACCAGCACCCAGGACGCGTACGGCATCCTGGCCACCGGCATCGACGTCGGGATGGTGTTCGCCTCGCCCGTGGCGGACCAGACGCCGCTCGGGTCCTACGCGTTCTCCGCGTTCTTCGCGATCCACGCCCAGATCGACAGCGTCACCTTCCCCGGCCTGCCCACCGACTACTTCAACTTCTTCCTCGAGGGGATCACCCTCGACGTGAACTCCGGCGGTGTCGTCAAGCACGGGGCCACCGCGCTCTCCACCACCGCGACCGGCGCCGCCACCTCGCTCGCCACAGTCGACTGGGCCGCCAGCTACCCCGACACCGGGGGGCTCGAGGTGCCGACCGGCGCCGTGGCCGATCCCGAAGCGACCGATCCTCCCGACACCGCGGTGCTGGTCGCCATGGTGGACCCGATCGTGGGCGTCGCCGCCGACCGGGTGCTGCTGAGCATCTCCGAGTTCGTGTACGTGTCGGGCGGGTTCTCCTTCGTCACCGGGCAGCAGGAGCGCGTCGACGTCGACGTCTTCGGTGTCAAGAGCGTCGACTGGACCGCGCTGAAGACCAAGATCGAGGGGGACAACCCGACACCGGGCGAGGACGACCTGCAGGTGGCGGACACCGGCCGGACGATCCTCAACCTGCTCGTGCGGACGACGCTCATCGGCATCTCCGACGCGACCGTGTTCGTGGGCTACGACCCCGACGGCTTCGACGCCGCGGCCCCGCCGGACACGAGCAACACCGACAACGCGTTCGGCATCCTGGCCACGGGGATCGACGTCGGCATGGTGTTCGCCACGCCGATCGCCGACCAGGTCGCCGGGTACACCTTCGCGCCGTTCTTCGCCATCAAGGCACAGATCGACAGCCTCACCTTCCCCGGCCTGCCGACCGACATCGTCAACCTGACCTTCGCGGGGCTGGCGCTGTCGGTGAACTCGGGCGGCAACGTCAAGCTCAACGGCGTCGCGCTGTCCACGGGCACCACCGGTGCGGCCACGTCGGTGGCAGTGGTGGACTGGAACGACAGCTTCGACGAGGGCGGCCTGGAGGTGCCGACGGACTCCGACCCGGAGACGGCCGGCGTACTGATCGACCTCGAGGACCCCATCATCGGAGTCTCCGCGACCCAGGTCGTCTTCTCCATCTCCGACTTCGTCTACATCTCCGGTGGCTTCGCCTTCACCAAGGGCGCCGTCGAGTACGTCGACCTGGAGACGTCCGGACTGGGCACCACGCCGTTGACCTGCAAGACGCCGCCCGAGAACGAGGACCCGGGCGGCGAGACCCTCGGCTGCAACGCCGACGGATCGCGGATCTGGAACCTCGAGGTGGCCACGACGGTCCTGGGCATCACCGACACCAACATCTTCGTCGGCTACAACCCGGACGGGTTCGGCCTTCCGGACAGCAGCGACCCGGCAACCGTCGTGGACGACCTGCCGCAGTTCCAGATGACCGACCTGGGCGACGACGCGGTGGGCGTCTTCGCCACGGACCTGCGGCTCGCCCTGGTGTTCGCCAACGCCACCCCGGGACAGCTCTCCGGCCTCGACTTCGGCACGTTCTTCGCCCTGAAGGGCTACATCGCGTCGCTGGACTTCGTGAACCTTCTCCCCGACGAGTTCGGGATCGATCTCGACGGCATCGGCCTGGAGATCAACAAGGCGGCCACCATCACCGGTGCTGTCGGCAGCGCCAGCGCGGTGATCATGTTCGCGCACAGCTTCGACAGGGCGACCGAGCCCGACGGCCTGCTCGTGCCGACCGGCGAGGGCAACGACCCGATCTACGTCGACTCCGACAGCACGGTCATCGGGGTGTCCGCGACCAGGGTCGTCGTGGCCATCTCCGACTTCGTCTACATCAAGGGCGGGTTCTCCTTCCGCCAGGGCGAGACGAAGCTCGTCGACATCACGACCGAGGGCCTGACCGTCGCCGGCGGCCTGAACGCCCTGGCCACCGAGATCAACGGCGCCAACCTGACGACCTGCGGCGTCGAGGGCCAGGAGACAGACCCGGGCGGCGCGATCGCCTGCGCAAGCCGCGACGGCAAGCACCTGTGGAACGTCCCGGTGCAGACGACCCTGATCGGCATCTCGGATGCCACCATCTTCGTGGGCTACAACCCCAACGCGGTCGGGGAGAGCGGGACGTCGTTCGACGTCGAGGACTCCCTCGAGCTGGCCGATCTCAGCGACGGGGCGGTGGGCCTGTGGGCCTCGGGGATCAACCTCGGACTGGTCTTCGCGAAGGTGCGGCTGGACCCCAGCTCGCCGCTGGGCTGGCAGTCCAAGCTCCCGAAGTTCTGGGCGCTGCGCGCCGAGGTGGGCCTGATGACGCCGGTCGGCTTCCCGACGGACGTGTTCCAGCTCGTCATCCGCGGTGCCGGCCTGTCCCTCAACCGTGGCGGAGCGGTCACCGGCGACACGAACACCCAGAACCTCGCCTGGATCGACTGGGCGCACAGCTTCCCGGGGGACGACTCGGCCGATCCTGCGGTGCCCGTCGGGCTCCCGGTCCCCACCGGCACGGGCAACCCACCGGTGTACATCGACTTCGACGACCCGATCATCGGCGTCGAGGCCCAGGACGTGCTGTTGTCCGTCGGCCAGTATGTGTTCATCGAGGGTGGCTTCTCGTTCGTGCTCGGCAAGCGCGAGACCGTCACCATCGACACCGGGCTGACCGCCCTCGACGTGGCCAGTGGCTGTGCCGGCCTGATCGGGGCAGTGGGTGCGGCGACTCTCGCAGGTGAGAGCGTCGCGGTCGACGAGACCACCTGCGGCACGCTCACCGATGTCGACGTGCAGCTCATCACCGTGGGGATCCACAACGCCAACCTGTTCCTCGGCTACAACCCCACCCAAGGCGACAACCCGTTCGACACCAGCAGTGACGACCTGCCCGGGCTCAGCCAGGACGACCTGGCCGACGACGCCATCGGGCTGCTCGTCACCAACCTCAACCTCGGCCTGGTCATCGCGAACCTGGCGCCGAGCACCTTCCAGCGGACCCTCAGCGCCAACGGCGCCAACAAGACGCCCACCTTCATCGCCCTGAACGGCCACGCCGAGTTCCTCGGGCTCGTCGGGCTGGAGGACTTCTTCAACCTGAAGGCGTGGGGCGCCACCGTCCAGGTGAACCTCGGCGGGAAGTGGAAGCTGGCCCCGCAGGCGACGACCGGGCCGGCCATCGACTGGGCTGCCAGCTTCACCGACGGGTACGACGTGGAGACCGGCGGCGACAACCCGCCGGTGACCCTCGACTACGAGGGCTACCTCATCGGCGGCGGCGTCAACCGGTTCGTGCTCAGCATCTCCGACTTCGTCTTCCTCACCGGCAGCTTCTACTTCGAGTTCGGACCCACCCGGGTGATGCCGCTGACCGACGGGATCGCGAGCACCAGCCTGCTGACCACACTCGGCCTGGACAGCATCCTCGGCGAGACGCTGCTGGCCGAGTGCCCGGAGGACACCCCGAGCGGCACCCGGTGCATCGAGCTGCGGTTCCTGACGATCGGCGCCCAGAACGTCTACGGCTTCGTCGGCAGCGGGCCGTACTTCGAGGCCGACGACGACGGCCACATCACCTTCACGGTGGACGGTGTCGCCGGCGGCACCACGTGCGACCCGGCGACGTACGCCGACCCGGCCCACGACTGCCAGGCGGTGGCCAACCCGGACGCCGTCGGCCTGGTCATCGAGGACGTCGACTTCGCGCTGGCGATGATGACGCCCACGCTGCGCGCCAACCCGATGCGGTTCATCGCCCTGCAGGCGTCCGTCGACCGCGTCGAGCTCGTCGGCATCGACGGGCTCACCGCGAGCGCGACCGACCTGGAGGTCCGGCTCAACATCTCCACGCCCACCCTGCAAGGCCTCCCGGTGCTCCCCGTGGTCGACTTCGACCAGTACGCCGAGCTCAACGGCGGCACGCCGTTCGGCGTGATCGTGGCCGCGCCCGCCACCACCTCCGACGACCCGGTGACCGTGGCGTTCACCTTCGACTCGGCGCTGATCATGGCCCAGGGCACCTTCAACCTGGACGTGTTCGGCATCCTCGCGCTCCGCGGCAGCCTCGCCTTCGAGCTCGGGCCGACGGCCGACGTCGTCGACGAGAACGACACCACCATCACC
This sequence comes from Marmoricola sp., assembly GCA_035708765.1. Taxonomy (GTDB): domain Bacteria; phylum Actinomycetota; class Actinomycetes; order Propionibacteriales; family Nocardioidaceae; genus Marmoricola. Next base: position 73,381 of record DASTFI010000048.1, on the reverse strand, counting down.
GGCGTCACCACGATGACCTTCGGCGGCAGCCACCTGCTCGGCTTCATCGGCATCGACGGACCGCAGTGGCTGCTCGACCCCGACGGCAACGTGATCTACACCCAGGGCGGCATCGCACCGGCGGACGGCGGCACCGTGTGCACGCCGACGCAGGGCGACACCGACTGCCAGGTCGCGATCAACCCGGACGCGGTCGGCCTGGGCATCACCGACCTCAACTTCGGCATCTTCATCGGCGCGAAGGTCGACCCGACCAACCCGGCCGCCTACGTCGCTGCCAACATCGACGTGACCAGCTTCGGCTTCTACGGGCTGACCGGCTTCACGGCCATCGGCACACTCGCGCTGATGCTCAACCTCGGCCTGGCGATCGGCTCGACGAGCAGTTTCGGGGCCATCAACTTCAAGAAGAGCTTCCGCTACGACCCCGATGGCGAGGAGGAGGACTTCCCCGCCGACACCTCCGACCCGGACTACGCGTGCAACGGCGCCGACAAGGTCAGCAGCGAGGCCGACCCCAACTGCGACGACCTCCCGGGCTTCGCGGTCAACACCGGCGACGCCGACCATCCGATCATCCTCGACTTCGAGACGTCGTTCATCCAGGTGCAGCTCGCCGGCGTCATCAACATCGCCGACGTGGTGCAGGCCCTGGGCATCTTCTACCTCGAGGTCAGCCCCGAGGGCCTCAAGATGCTCGTCGACGCCCAGCTGCTGGTCGGCCCGGACATGATCGACGCCTCGTCCATCAGCACCGACCTGGTCGACGGCAACCACGCGCAGAACCTGCCCAGCGAGCCGCTCCTGCAGATCAGCGCCATGGGCGTGCTCATCGTCAACGGTGACGGGGTGGCCGCCGACTTCGCCGTCTCGCTGGGCCTGCACGTCGAAGGCTTCAGCCTCGACGTCTCCGCCCGGCTGATCCTCAACAGCACCGGGGCGAACCAGGAGTTGCGGCTGCCCGACCGGCTGTTCAGCTTCCTGCAGTCGCAGGCCGACAACGACCTGGTCACCCAGCTGCTGGGCGAGCTGCAGGACTGCGCCAGCGACACCTCCACCGAGCACCGCTGCTACGTGATCGACGGGCGAGCACCGGTGTTGATCTCCGGCGGCGGCGCCGACGAGGGCACCATCAACGCACTGCTGGGCCTGCCCGGCGGCGACCTCACCTACGAGGCGACAGCCGGCGCCTACGTCGTGGTGGCGCTGTACGGCTCCTTCGACGTCCTGAGCTTCGCCACGGCCAGCGGGTTGGCCGCGATCAAGGTCAGCTCGACGGCCTTCGAGATGGTCGTCAGCCTCGACTTCCAGCTCGGCCCGTCGGCGACGACCGCTCTGACGGTGCACGCCGACGGCGTGCTCGGGATCTACGACGACGGCATCTACCTCGACGTCAACGTGAGCCTGCGCGCCAACCTGCTGTCCATCTTCGACCTCGACGTCCACGGCAGTCTGACGCTGGACACCACGACGCACCAGAACAAGTCCGGACTGGCGGACACCGCCAGCTACTTCCACGTCAACCTCAGCGGCCACGTCAGCGTGCTGCACCTGATCACGCTGGACGGCACCCTGGACATCGCCGTCTCGGACAACGCATGGTCGGTGTCCGCCAGTCTCAGCGCGGACTTCGGCCCGCTGTCCATCTCGGCCTCGGGGTGGATCCGCTCGAGCGGCAGCTTCGACTTCGAGTTCACCGGCACGATCGACCTCTCCATCGCCGGAACAGGGCTCGAGGGCGGCATCCACGCTCGCGCCGCGTTCTGCGACTTCGGGACGACCAACGTGGACGCCGTGGACTCCGACTCCGCCTGCCTCGACAGCCCCAGCGCGATGCCGGTGGGCACGGCCGCGGCGCAGGCCTACGACCGCAACCCGGGGGCGCAGAACGGCCGGCTCTTCCTGATCGAGCTCGACGGTCACGTGCGGGTGAAGGTCTTCGGGGTGACCCTCGCCGGGGCCGGCATCGAGTTCCTCGGCGTCGGTTCGCTCGGCGGCGAGATCGTGGTCAAGGCCAAGTTCAGCGTCGAGCTGCTGTTCTGGACCGCGACCGTGCGGGTCACCATCGCGCACTTCTACCTGCCGGTGGCGTTGGTCAACGCCGACGCCCCGCCGCCGCACCTTGCCTTCCTCGACACCGGCACCGGCGTCCTGACCCTGAACGTCGGCGACCTCAACGACAACAACACCGACGCCGCACACAAGCGCATCAACAACCTCGTGCACGACGAGGACTACCAGGTCCAGCAGACCGCCTGCGACGCCGACCCCACCAAGGGCTGCACCGTGGTCGTCACCGCCTTCGGGACCCACGAGACGTTCACCGGAGTGAAGTCCATCCAGGGCGACTTCGGCAGCGGCGACGACTCGTTCACCACCGTCGGCGACCTGACCGTCCCGGCCCGGCTGACCGGCGGGCCCGGCAACGACGCCCTCGTCTACGCCGGCAGCGGCATCGCCACCCTCGACGGCGGCGCCGGCAACGACTACCTCAAGGGTGGCTCGGCCGGAGACACGCTGCTCGGCGGACTGGGCAACGACTTCCTCGACGGCGGCGCCGGCGACGACACCATCACCGCCGGCGTGGCCAGCCTGACGAGCGGGCAGACCGACGACGACACCGTCTACGGCTTCACCGCCGACCTGATGGGCGACACCATCACCGGCGGCGCCGGCACCGACGTGCTCGACCTGGTCGGCGCCTCGTCGGCCGAGACGCTCTCCCTCGCCGTCAACGGCGCCAGCCTGCGGCTCACCCACGACGGCGGTCCCACCCTCGACGTCACCGGATTCGAGAACCTGGGCATCTACACCCAGGGTGGGGACACCGTGACCCTCAACGGAGCCCTCGACACCGTCGGGATCGACCAGATCACCGTGGTCACCGCCGCGCCGTTCACCCAGCCGGCTGTCGGCGGCGACCCGGCCACCACGACCCCCGGCGGCCAGGACACGGTGGTCGTCAACCTCAGCGGCGTCGACGACGTCACCACACTCACCGGCGGCCAGCAGGACGCCGTACCGCTCGTCGTCCCCACGGGTGGCCCGGTCCAGGTCGAGGTCGACCTGGGCTCCGCGCCCCAGGTCGCCACCACCACTGCGGCCTGGTCGGGCCACTACACGCTGGTGCTGAGCGGCACGCTGCTCACCGCCGACGACCTCGACACCCTGACCGTGAACGCCCTGGCTGGCGACGACACCTTCCAGGTCGCCTCCCTGGCCACCCAGACGACTCTCAACGGCGGCGCCGGCGACGACACCACCAAGGTCGGCGACCACGCGGCCACCACCAACACCGGAGGCCACCTCGAGGGCATCCAGGCTCCGCTCACCGTCAACGGCGGTGACGGCACCGACACGCTGGCGATCGACGACACCGGGGAGGGCGCCGGCCAGAGCGGCACCCTGACCGCGACCAGGCTGACCGGGTTCGGCCTGCACAGCGGCGGCCTGACCTACACGACGATGGAGACGATCGGCCTTGGCCTCGGCTCCGGCGGCGACACCCTCACCGTCACCAGCACCGCGTCCGGTGCCACCACGACGATCCACGGCAACGGGGGCAACGACAGCTTCGACATCCAGTCCGTCAGCGGCCCCAGCCTGGTGTACGGCGACGGGGGCAACGACACCTTCGTGGTCGGCCAGGGCGCCACCACCCGCACCCTGCACGCCATCGACGCCTACCTGGAGGTGCACGGCGGCGCTGGCGCCAACAGCCTGACCGTCAGTGACACCGCCGACGCCAGCGGCGACCTCGGGTATGTCACCGACGCGCAGATCGCCGGCTTCGGGATGACCACCGACGCCGGCCACGACGGACCGGACGCCGCGTGGGCGATCACGATCAGCGGCGCCAACGGCGGCAACGTCACCCTCAGCTTCTCCGGACACACCGCCGTCACGCTGCCCTACGACGGCACCGCCAAGGGCCTGCAGGACGCGATCAACGCGGTCCTCGGCGACGGCGCGGTGACGGTGACGCGCTCGCCGCTCACCCGCGGCACCGGCACCACCTACCTGATCCGCTGGACCGGACAGCTCACGGGCGCACCGCCGGCCCTGAGCATCACCACCAGCCTGCAGGGCACCGGCGCCACCGCAACGCTCCTGCAGATGACCGACGGCGCCCTCCACTACGACGGCATCACCACCCTCTCCGTGACGCTCGGCAGCGGTGCCGACCTCGTCGACATCGACTCCACGCCCGTCGGCACCAGCACCACGCTGGACACCGGCGCCGGCGACGACGTGATCACCCTGGAGACCATCGGTGGCGCGACGACGGTCCGCGCCGGCACCGGTGACGACTCCCTCACCGTCAACGCCCTCCCCGACGCGCCGACGTCCGCCAACGGCCTCGGCGGCCGGCTCACCCTCGACGGTGGCCTCGGCTCCGACACCTACACCGTCGAGACCTTCGGCAACGGCGACTCCCGGATCGACGTGGTCGACGCCCTCGACACCAGCAGCGGGTCGACGACCGACACCAACGTGCTCATCGTCAACGGCAGCAGCGGCGCCGACACCTTCCTGCTCCGCGCCGGCCTGGTGGCCAACCTCAACACCGGCGTCGCCACCCCCGACGGACAGATCCAGACCGGCTTCGCCCACGCCGAGCGGATCACCTACGGCACCTTCATCAACGGCGGCCTGGTGATCAACACCCTCGCCGGCGACGACACGGTCGCGTTCGACGACAACTCCACGATCACGACGGTCAACGGCGGGCTCGGCAACGACACCTTCCTCGTCGGCCAGATGTACGGCGACGTGGTCACCTTCGACGGCTCGGCCACGCCCGACTTCACCGACACCACCCGCGGCATGCTGACCAACGGCGTCAGCTACTCCACCACCATCAACGGCGGCGCGGGCAACGACGAGTTCAGCATCCTGCGCAACAAGGCGATGCTCCAGCTCAACGGCGAGGCCGGTGACGACACCTTCATCATCCGCACCTTCGCCAAGGAAGGCTCCCGGGACGCCGGCTCCACGCCGGCCAGCGACGACGCGCACACCGACGTCGACGCCGGCGCCGGCCGCGACATGGTGTCCTACGTGATGAACGCCCCGGTCTCCATCAACGGCGGCACCGGGTTCGACACCATCGTGGTCATCGGCACCGAGTTCGACGACACCTTCGTCATCGCCGCTGGCGGTGTCTGGGGCGCCGGCCGCTACGTCTCCTTCGTCGGCATCGAGAAGCTCGACGTCGACGGCGCCGAGGGTGACGACACGTTCACCATCGTCTCCACCCGTGCCGGCATGCAGACCCGCATCTACGGTGGCCTGGGCAGCGACCTCATCCAGGTCGGCACCACCGCCCCGATCGTGGTGGCCGACGACCTGCAGGGCCACTCGGGCATCATCGAGAACAGCGTCGAGAGCACGGTCGGCAACTGGGCCGGCGTGCCGGTCGACGGCGTCGCCACCAGCATCACCGACAACGACACCGCGGCCATCGACATCACCCCGTCGGGCGGCGGCACCCTCGTCCTCGAGCGCGGCGCCACGACGGACACGTTCACCATCCGGCTCACCACGGTGCCCTCGAGCGGCGTCTCGGTCACCGTGGCGGCGCCCTACCCGACACCGGACGAGCTCACCGCGCACGCACGCACGGTGCTCGTCTCGCTCGACGGGATCCACTGGTACGCCAGCGTCACCGTGGTGCTGAGCAGCGGACACCTGAGCCAGACGATCTACGTCAAGGCGATCGACGACGCCGCCGCCGAGGGCGAGCAGCTGGTGCCGCTGCAGCTGCTCGTGGTCCAGCAGGCCGGCGACGGGGAGTACGACGCACTGGTGCTGCCCAACGTCTACGTCCGCACGGTCGACGACGACCAGGCCGGCGTCACCGTGGTTGCCGACAACCCGGTCCACGTGACCGAGGGCGGCGGCGGATCGTCGTACACGGTGGGGCTGGCGAAGCAGCCGACCGGGACCGTGAAGGTGACCATCGACCCGGGCCCCGGCCTACAGGTCAGCACCGACGGCACCCACTGGTTCACCACCGTCACCCTGACCTTCACCAGCTCCGCGTGGGCGGCGCAGACCGTCTACGTCCGGGCGCTCGACGACAACCTGGTCGAGGGCAGCCAGTACGCCACCGTCACCGCCGAGGTCAGCCAGAGCGCCGACCCCGCGTACGCCGTGGGCCTGGCCGGCGACGACGTGTCCGTGCTCGTCCTCGACGGCGACACCCCGGGGATCGAGATCGTCGAGAGCGACGGCGGCACCCACGTCGTCGAGGGTGGCGACGACGACAGCTACCAGGTCCGGCTCAACGCCAACCCGTGCCCGGGCGGCACCTGCACCGTGACGATCCGCTCCACCGCGGTCGCCACCCCCACGCTCAACGGCGACGTCGAGCGCGACGAGGTCCAGGTGCAGGTCAGCACCGACGGGGTGCACTGGGCCGACAGCGTCGCACTCGTGTTCGACGCCGACACGTGGGACGACTTCCAGACCGTCTACGTCCGCGCCGTCGACGACCTGTTCGTGGACGGCAGCGACTACCAGGCGTTCGCCGCGGCCGCCGCCCACCGGGTCTTCGGGATCCAGGGCCCGCTCTACGTGTACGGCGGCGCGAACCCCGACGCCGACTACACCATCCCGGCTCCCGTGATGCTGCCGGGCGAGTCGTCCCAGTCGCTGGTGACCACGCCGAACCCGAACTTCGACGTCGACGAGACCAAGCAGGTCGACACCCTCGTGGTCGACAACGCCGGCAGTGTCGCCGCCGACGTCGGGACCCTCACCGGCACGCAGCTCACCGGACTCGGCATGGGCGGCCCGCAGACGGTTGAGGGCCACGCGCTCAACGGCGGCATCACCTACGACGCGCTCGAGGACCTGCAGGTCCTGCTCGGCAGCGGTGCCGACACCTTCACCATCGCCGGCACGCACCAGGGCCGTACCGAGCTCAGCGCCGGCCCCGGGTCCGACACGATCACCGTCAACGCGCTGGCCGGTCACACCCGCGTTGCCGGGGACGACGGCGACGACAGCTTCCTGGTCGGCCGGGCCGGTCTCACCAGTGCCCTGACCGGACTCCTCGTCCTCGACGGCGGCGCCGGCAACGACTCGGCCACCATCGACGACAGCGCCGCGACGAGCGACCAGCTCGGGACCATCACCCAGCACACGGTCACCGGCCTCGACATGGTCGCTCGCACCGGCATCGACCGGACCTACCTGCTGACCGTGCGTGCCACCACCGGCTCCTTCACGATCACCCTCGCCGGCTACGGCACCGCCACCTTCGCGGTGGGCGCCACCGCTGCGCAGGTGCAGGCGGGTCTCCAGGCACTCCTCTTCCCGGATGCAAGGTCCTGCGGCGCCGCGGCCGGCAGCGGCTCCACCCCCGCACAGGACAGCCGCTGCGCCCTCAGCGTGTTCGTCTGGCAGCAGGGCAGCTCCTACGTCATCGGGCTGACCGGTGAGGTCGGCGGCCTCGCCGCCCCGGCGCTCACCAGCAACCAGACCGACCTGCAGCTGCTGGACGGCATCGGCTACTGGGGCCTGGAGGAGCTGGCGCTGCGCACCGGCTCCGGCGACGACGGGATCAACGTCCGCGGCACCACCGCGCACACGAGCGTCGACACCGGCGGCGGTGACGATCTGGTCTTCGTCTCCGACGCCGCCGACCTGGGCAACCTCGCCGACCGGTTGAACGCGGTCGACCTGAGCCACCTCGCCGACGCCCTGGCAGCGACCGGAGGCGACGTCGCAGCCCTGCTCGCGGCCATCCTCAACGGCACCCTGACGATCGACGACCAGACCTTCCACGGCTCGCTCGACCTGATCGCCGGAGCACTCGACATCGACGCGGGCGCCGGCAGCAACACCGTCGCCGTCAGCGACCGCGGTGACACCGACGCCGACCGCAACGTGGTCGTCACCGACCACGGTGTCACCGGGCTGGCGCCGGCCGCGATCAGCTGGACCGCCACCGGCGGCGACCTGGCCGGGCAAGGGGCGTGGACGACCCTCGCCGACTCCGGGCTCTTCGGGCACGGGATCATGCTCATGATGGGCTCGGGCGGCAACGCCGGCTCGATCACCTCCGTCCGTGGCGGCGCCCTCGCGACGGACCCGTTCGGCGCCACCATCACCACCATCTGGACCGGTGAGGGCGACGACGCCTTCACGATCAGCGCCAACGCACCGACGGGCGCCGCCCGCCTCGTCCTCCTCGGTCAGGGCGGCAACGACAGCCTGGTCGCCGCCGCGACCGCGACCCAGCCGCTGGTGCTCTTCGGCGGCCCGGGCAGTGACACCCTCACCGGTGGTGCCGGCAACGACCAGGTCTTCGGTGACGACGGCCGGGTCTACTACCTGGCCCCGACCGGAGCACCCGGCTACGACATCGTCCTCGGTGGCGCCCCGGTGGCCGGTCACCTCACCGACCCGCGCTCCGGAGCCAGGGTCGCTGCCGACGCCGTGTTCCTCACCCCCGACGTGCTGCGCACCGCGCTGACCACGGTCGGCACCGGTGACACCCTCGCCGGCGCCGGCGGCAACGACATCCTGCTCGGGGGCAACGGCTCGGACACCGTCTCCGGTGGCACCGGCAACGACCTCGTCCTGGGCGACTTCGGCTGGGTCGGCGCCAACGCCGGCGGCTTCGTCGACGCCACCCGGCTGCCGTTGTCGATGGCGCTCAGCACGCACCCGTTCGGGTTCGTCTCGATCGACACCACCAGCGGCAACGGGGCCGCCGACACGGTCAACGGCGACGACGGCCACGACATCCTGCTCGGCCAGCAGGGCGGCGACACCCTCAACGGTGGGGCTGGTGACGACGACCTGATCGGCGGTCACAACGTCGCCGGTGGCCTGGACGGAGCCGACCAGCTCAACGGTGGCGCCGGGCACGACGTGATCCTCGGCGACAACGGCACGGTGCTGCGCACCGGGTCGACGCTGACCACCCTGGTGCGGGTCCTCGTCGGCTCCACGCTGTACCTGCTCGACCCCGCGACCGGCACCTTCTACTACAGCGGCAACAGTGTCACCGCTGCGGCACAGGCCAACCCGACCGGGGTCGAGACCCGGGCGATCGCCCTGCTCGACCACTCCACGACCACGGCACGCGGGCTCTACGGCGCCGACACCATCACCGGGGGCGACGGCAACGACCTGGTCTTCGGCGAGCTCGGCGACGACCTCGTCCGCGCCGGTGCCGGCGACGACTACGTCGAGGGCAACGGCGGCAACGACACGCTCTACGGCGGTCTCGGTCAGGACGACCTGATCGGCGGCTCGTCCAACCTCTTCGGCCTCACCACGCGCGCCCAGCGCCCGGACGGCTCCGACCTCGTCCACGGCGGCGACGGCACCCGAGCCGGCCGCAACGACCCGGGCGACACCAGCGTCACGGGACACGCGACCGACGCCGACGTCCTCGTCGGTGACAACGGCAACATCTTCCGGATCGTCGCCGGCAACGGCGCGTTCCGCACCTTCACCTACGACAGCGCCGGGACGCTGCGGGTGATCCCACGCGTCGTCCAGCTGCTGGACTACAGCCCGACGGGTGGCGCGGGCTACTGGGACGCCACCGACCCCGGCCACCCGGTCTGGCGGCAGGGGAGCCGCACCAACCTGGGCGCCGGCGACTTCCTCCATGGCGAGGGCGGCGACGACGTCGTGCACGGCATGACCGGTGACGACCGGATCTTCGGCGACGGCCAGGACGACGACCTCTACGGCGAGGAGGGCGAGGACTGGCTCTCCGGCGGCGCCGGCACCGACGGCATCGTCGGCGACGACGGCCTGGTGCTGACCAGCCGCAACGGCTCGGCGGAGGCGCTGTACGGCGTCGCCCGCAACCGCGAGCAGACGATCCGCGGCAGCGGCCCGCAGTTCCGAGCCGTGATCTACCCGAGCGGCCAGCTCAACAAGGCCGTCGACCTCGAGCCGTTCAGCACCGGCTACAACGACGTCATCTACGGCGGCCTCGGCGACGACTTCATCCACGGTGGTGTCGGCGACGACGCGATCTCCGGCGGCGAAGCGCTGGCGGCCTTCTACACCGCCGACCCGCTGGCCACCCTGGCGCGCTACTACGTCGACGACGACCCGCTGCAGTGGGACCCCACCATCGAGAAGTTCCGCTTCTACGACCCCTACAACCCGCGCCAGCTGATCGTGGTCTGCGCCATCGGCGACGCCACCGACTGCAAGCCGTTCTTCCTCACCAACGACGTCGGCAGCAGCGACGGCAACGACGCGATCTTCGGCGACACCGGCAACGACTGGATCAGCGGTGGGACCGGTGCCGACCATCTGTACGGCGGCTGGGGCTTCGACCTGCTCAACGCCGACGACGACACCACCACCAACCCGGCGAACGACACGCCCGACACCGCGCCGACCGGCGACGACTACGCCGACTTCGCCTTCGGTGGCGCCGCCTACGACGTGCTCATCGGCAACACCCAGGACGAACGGCTGATCGACTGGCTCGGCGAGTACAACTCCTACATCGTCCCGTTCAACCCGTTCGGCTCCGGCGCGATCTGGCGGGCCGCAGACCCGGGCACCGTGCGCTTCCTCTACGACCTCTCGCGCGGTGACGGCGCCGACCAGACCCGTGGCGGCGACGCGAGCCGCAACAGCGAGCCGCTCGGCGAGCTCGGCCTGGTGCTCAGCTCCGACGCGGCCTGGGGTGACCAGAGCGACAGCCCGCAGGACCCGCAGCCCGGCAACGGCGGCTCGGTCAACGGCGGCACGGAGACCTACACCCGCACTGCTTCGGCCGCCCTCGCGGCGCCCGCCACCGCCGCCGACCCTGCCGACGTCGCAGGTGTGCTCGACCTCGGCTGGCTCGACGACCAGCTGCTCATCACCGTCTCCGGCGTGCTGCTGGGGGACACGCCCGTGGTGGTGCTCGTGCTCGTCGAGGACGCGGCCGGCAACGTGCTGACCACGACCACGATCTGCCTCGTGCCCGGGGCTGGCGGGGCGGGGACGGTGGCAGTCCCGACGACCGCGCTCGGCCTGCCCTCCGGCACCCAGCTCACCGCCCGCTGGGAGCCGTCGGAGGATCCCGCCAGTTCGTCGTACACGCTGGTGGTCACCGCCCTAGGCTGAGCCGGTGGCATCGTCTCGGCACCGCCGGCTCGTGGCGCTGGTGCTCGCCCTGATGCTGGTCGTGCCGCTCGTGATCGCCCTGGTCACGGTCGCCAACCCCAACCGGCCCAGCAGCGCGGAGCCCTCGGACCGCCCGAGCGCGGCCAACCCGGCCTGTCGGACGGCGCCCGGCTACGTCACCAGTGCCGTGCAGCGCTACGTCGACCGGTTCGCCGCGCGCACCGGGTTCGAGGGCCGCAACCTGCCCGCGCCGCCACGGGTCGCCGAGCTGCGTCGGGAGTTCGACCAGGTGCGCCGGCAGGTGGAGTCGGCCGGCTGCGACCTGACGGCCTTCCGCAGCTCGCTGCGCACCTCACTGGCCGACGTGCGCGCGGACGGTCCGCTCGCCACCGCTGTCTCGGGGCTGCTGCGCAGCGCCTCGCTCCGCGCGCTCGGGGGCGCCCCGGCACCGGCCGTGGCCACGCTCGGCGCAGGGGAGGACCTGGCCGCTGCCGTGGCGCAGGCGCCGTTGGGTGGCACCCTCCGCCTCGCCGCGGGCACCTACACCCTCGACCAGCCCCTCTATGTGCTCCAGGACCTCACCCTGCAGGGCGCGGGTAGGGGAAGGACAACGGTGGTGAGCACGGCCGCCGGGGGAGGCATCGTGATGCCGCTCCCCGCCCAGCTCCGCCTGGACCGGCTCGCGCTCGAGCACCGCGGCGCCGCGTCGGCCTCGGTGCTGATGGTCTGGGCGGGCCGCGCCACGCTGGCCGCCGTCCAGGTCAGTGGCGGCAGCACGCCCACGCCGGCCGGGGACCGCGCGCAGGCACTCGGCGGCGGCGCCGGCAGCGGCGTGCTGGTCGCTCGGGACGGGAGCGTCCGGATGCGCGGGGTGGCGCTCGACGACAATGACGTCGCGGGTCTCCTGGCGGGTGACCACGCCACCGTCGACGTGCGCGGCAGCTCCTTCGCGGACAACGGCCTCTGCGGCATCTGCGCCACCGGTCAGAGTCGGGGACTGGTGCAGGGCAGCACGCTCTCCGGCAGCCCGGTCGGGGTGTACGTCGGCCAGCGGGCGCGTCCGACGCTGCGGGCCAACATGGTGCGCGACAACGGGGAGGTCGGGATCGCGGTCCAGGAGGCGGCGCGGCCCGTCATCGTCGGCAACGAGGTCTCCGACAGCGACGCCATCGGGATCGGCGTCTACGCCACCAGCCGGCCGCGCATCGTCGACAACACCGTCACCGGCTCCGGCAAGGCCGGGCTTGTCCTCAGCACCGGGTCCTCCGCCCGCGCGCACGTCGAGCGCAACCGGTTGGCCGACAACGCCAGCGGAGACATCGTGGTCGCCGGGCAGGGCCGCCACGACCTGCGCGGCAACCACTGCTCGTCGGCCCTCCAGCTGCTGCTCGTCGACGGCGCCTCGCCGACGCTGTCCGGCAACGCGTGTGAGGTCAGGCGAGTGGCGCGCTGAGGCTCCGTGGTGAGCGGCCTCACAACCAAACAGGTTGTTGTCGGCAACTTGTTTGGCATAGAGTCCACCGGTGACCTCGACCCTCGCCGCCATGGCTTCGACGACACCAGCGTCGCCCGGCGCCCGTCGTCCCGGACTGATCGTCGCCATCGCCTGCGTGTGCGGGATCGTGGTGGCGCTGACGCAGACGATGATCGTGCCGCTCGTTCCGGTGCTGCCCCGGATCCTGGACGCCTCCGCCGCCGACGCGTCCTGGGCCATTACGGCGACCCTGCTCACCGCCGCGGTCGCCACCCCGATCGCGGGCCGGCTCGGCGACATGTTCGGCAAGCAGCGGATGCTCGTGCTCAGCATGCTCGCCCTCGTCGTCGGCTCCGTGGTCTGCGCCCTCGCCGACTCGCTGTGGGTGATGGTGGCCGGCCGGGCGGCCCAGGGGCTGGCGATGGGCGCGATCGCACTCGGCATCAGCATCCTGCGTGACGAGCTGCCGGCCGACAGGGTGGGCTCCGGCGTGGCCCGGATGAGCGCCACGATGGGTGTCGGCGGTGCCATCGGACTGCCTCTCGCCGCGTTCCTCGCCGACCGGGCCGACTGGCACCTGCTCTTCTGGGCGACGGCCGTGCTCGCGCTCGGCTGTGCCGTCGCCGCCGCGCTCCTGGTGCCCGAGTCGCCCGTGCGCTCGGCGGCGCCGTTCGACTTCGTCGGGGCGCTCGGCCTCTCGGTGGCGCTGACCATGCTGCTGCTCGCCATCACCAAGGGCGGCGACTGGGGGTGGGGCGACGGCCTCACCCTGGGCCTGCTCGGCGGCTCGCTCCTGGTCTTCGCCGTCTGGGGAGCCTGGGAGCTGCGCCGCACGGCGCCCCTGGTCGACCTGCGGGTCTCCGCGGGTCCCCAGGTGCTGCTCACCAACGTCGCTTCGGTCGCGGTCGGCTTCGCGATGTACGGCATGTCGCTGATCCCGATCCAGATCATGATGGCGCCCACCTCGGTCGACTACGGGCTCGGCCTCTCGATGACCGAGGCGGGCCTGCTGATGGCCCCGAGCGGGCTGCTGATGTTCCTGTTCTCCTCGCTCGGTGCCCGGATCTCGGCCGCACGCGGTCCCCGGACCAGCCTGGCCACCGGCATCGTCGTCGTCGGCCTCGGCTACGTGATCGCGCTGCTCCTGCGTGACAGTGCCTGGGAGATCACGCTCGCCACCGCGTTCATCGGCGCCGGCATCGGCATCGCGTACGCCGCCATGCCGGCGCTCATCATGGGCGCGGTGCCGATCAGCGAGACGGCGGCCGCCAACGGCCTCAACTCACTGATGCGGTCGATGGGCACCTCGCTGTCGTCCGCCGCGATCAGCGTCGTGCTGGCCCACCACGTGGTGCACCTCGGTCCGACCGTGCTGCCGTCGTACCACGGCTTCACCATCGTCCTGCTGGTCTCCGTCGCCGCAGCAGGGGTGGCGCTGCTGTTCACGCTGCTCATTCCCGGCTCGGGACGCGCCGAAGGCGGTCCGCTCGAGCGGGCGGTGCCGACCGACGGCGCCCTGGAGCCGGTCCGCGGCTGACGCGGAGGCGGCCCCAGAGTTGAGGGGAATGGACTCAACTTTGCAGGTGTTGGAGTAGAACGTAAGGCAACCACGTGTTGCTCCACGCTCTCACCAGGGGGACTCCTTGGACGCCACCAAGTTCACCTCGCGCAGCGTCGAGGCCATCAACGCTGCCAACATGCTCGCGGTCAGCACCGGCAACGCGCAGATCGAGCCGGTGCACCTGGCCGTCGCCCTGCTCCGCCAGGACCAGGGCATCACACCCAACCTGCTGGCCAAGGCCGGCGCGGACACCGGCTCCGTCACGCCCGCGCTCGAGGCCGCGCTGCGGGCGCTGCCCACCGCCAGCGGCTCCACGGTCCAGAACCCCGGCACGTCGGCCGCGACGACGCGGGTGCTGGCCAAGTCGTTCGAGCTGATGGCCGAGTTCGGCGACGACTACGTCGCCACCGAGCTGCTGCTCCTCGCACTCGCGATCGTGGACAGCCCGGTGCGGCAGGTGCTCGCGGAGAACGGCGCCACCGAGACGACCCTCCGGGAGGCCGTCAAGGCGATGCGTGGCGACCGCACCGTGACCAGCCAGGACGCGGAGGCGACCTACGAGTCGCTGGAGAAGTACGCCGTGGACCTGACCGCCGCCGCCCAGGACGGCAAGCTCGACCCGGTCATCGGTCGTGACTCCGAGATCCGCCGCGTCGTCCAGGTGCTCTCGCGGCGCACCAAGAACAACCCGGTCCTCATCGGCGACCCCGGCGTCGGCAAGACCGCCGTCGTCGAGGGTCTCGCCCAGCGGATCGTCGACGGCGACGTGCCCGACTCGCTCAAGGGTCGCCGGCTGCTCAGCCTGGACCTGGCCGCGATGGTCGCGGGTGCGAAGTACCGCGGCGAGTTCGAGGAGCGGCTCAAGGCCGTGCTCGAGGAGATCAAGTCAGCGCAGGGCCAGGTCATCACCTTCATCGACGAGCTGCACACCGTCGTGGGTGCCGGAGCGGGTGGCGACTCCGCGATGGACGCCGGCAACATGCTCAAGCCGATGCTGGCCCGTGGTGAGCTGCGGCTGATCGGCGCCACGACCCTGGACGAGTACCGCGAGCGGATCGAGAAGGACCCCGCCCTGGAGCGCCGCTTCCAGCAGGTCTTCGTCGGTGAGCCGTCGGTGGAGGACACCGTGGCGATCCTGCGTGGGTTGCAGGAGAAGTACCAGGCGCACCACAAGGTGGAGATCACCGACGCCGCTCTGGTCGCCGCCGCGATGCTGTCCGACCGCTACATCACCGGACGGCAGCTGCCGGACAAGGCGATCGACCTCGTCGACGAGGCGGCGTCGCGGCTGCGGATGGAGATCGAGTCGTCCCCGGTCGAGATCGACCAGCTCCGCCGGTCCGTGGACCGGATGAAGATGGAGGAGCTGGCTCTCGAGCGGGAGACCGACGACGCGTCGAAGGACCGCCTGGAGCGGCTGCGTGCGGACCTGGCCGACAAGCAGGAGGAGCTGCGCGAGCTCGACGCCCGCTGGGAGCGGGAGAAGGCGGCCCTGGAGGGCTCCGGCGAGCTGCGCAAGCAGGTCGACGAGCTCAAGACCGAGGCCGAGCGGCTCCAGCGCTCGGGCGACCTCGGCACTGCGTCGGAGATCCTCTACGGCCGGATCCCCGAGCTGCAGAAGCAGATCGACGCCGCCGAGGAGACCGAGGCCGTCGAGGACCCGATGGTCAACGAGAAGGTCGGCCCCGCCGAGATCGCCGACGTGGTGGAGTCCTGGACCGGCATCCCGACCGGCCGGCTGCTCGAGGGCGAGACCGCCAAGCTGCTCCGGATGGAGGACATCATCGGCGAGCGGCTGGTCGGGCAGCACCAGGCGGTGCACGCCGTCTCCGACGCCGTACGACGATCTCGCGCCGGCATCGCCGACCCGAACCGGCCGACCGGGTCGTTCCTCTTCCTCGGTCCCACCGGTGTCGGCAAGACCGAGCTGGCCAAGTCCCTGGCGGACTTCCTCTTCGACGACGAGCGGGCGATCGTCCGGGTCGACATGTCGGAGTACTCCGAGAAGCACTCGGTCTCCCGTCTCGTCGGCGCACCTCCCGGCTACGTCGGCTACGACGAGGGCGGGCAGCTCACCGAGGCGGTGCGACGCCGGCCCTACTCCGTCGTACTCCTGGACGAGGTGGAGAAGGCCCACCCCGAGGTCTTCGACATCCTGCTGCAGGTGCTCGACGACGGCCGGCTCACCGACGGCCAGGGCCGCACGGTCGACTTCCGCAACACGATCCTGATCCTCACCAGCAACCTGGGCTCGCACTACCTCGTGGACCCGACGCTGGACGCCGAGAAGAAGCGGGACTCCGTGATGGCGGTCGTGCGACAGGCGTTCAAGCCCGAGTTCCTCAACCGGCTCGACGAGATCGTGATGTTCGACGCCCTCGGCAAGGACGAGCTCGCCCACATCGTCGACCTGCAGCTGCAGGCGTTCGACAAGCGGCTGGCTCCCCGGCGGATCACGGTCACCGTGACCGACAGCGCGCGCCAGTGGTTGACCGACAACGGCTACGACCCGGCGTACGGCGCCCGGCCGCTGCGCCGCCTGGTGCAGACGGCCATCGGCGACCCGCTTGCCCGGATGCTGATCGCCGGCCAGGTGCTGGACGGCCAGCACGTGGTGGTCGACACGGAGGGCGACGGGCTGATCCTCACGGTCACCGACTGAGTGACCCTCCCAGCGGGGACGTCCTGCGGAGCGGTCGTGCACAGGTCGTGCACGCTGCCGGGACGCAGGACGTCCCGCGGAGCGTCCGGCAGATCGGTCGCGTCGGCGGCCGGGACGCAGGACGTCCCGCGGAGCCGATTGTCCCCGGTTGCTTGAATAGCCCCCATGAGCGATGACGCGACCGGCGGGCGACCGAGCCAGGTGACCGTGGCCGGCTGGACGGCGGTCGTCGCGTCCTTCCTGCTGGTGTTCAGCATCTTCGACCAGATGGGCGCGCTGCACTCCGTCGCCATGCGCGAGGAGGTCCAGCGGATGCTCAGCACGGGCAGTGGCGGTGGGTTCGGGCTCAGCGTGGCCGAGGCGCTCACGGCCATCCGGTGGGCGCTGTTCGTGGCCGGTGCCGCCGCGGCAGCGGCCGCCATCCTCGGCTTCTTCGTGCTCCGCCGTGACCGGCCGGCGCGGATCGGGCTCACGGTGGTGACGGTGCCGCTGGTCATCTGCGCGCCGTTTGCCGGCGGCTTCCTCGCCGCCGTCGTCGCGGCCAGCACGGCGATGCTGTGGACCGGGCCCGCGCGTGACTGGTTCGCCGGCCGCAAGGTGCGCCAGTCGGCTGCCTTCCTCAGCGCGTCCCGGGGAGCGCGCGAGGCGCAGGACCGCGAGGAGCACCGTCGCGCCGAGCCCCCGGCGTTCGTCGCGCCGCCTCCCGGCCAGGTCTCCGGAGGGTCCGCGACGGACCCGGGGGACGACACGGGGGACGACACTGGGGGCGACCCGGGGGACGACACCGGCGACGACACGGCCGTCGGCACGGCCGACGGCACAGCCGGCGGCGATCGTGGGGACCGGGCCGGTCCGGGAGCCAGCACCGGCCACGACCCCGACGGAGGACCGGCTGCCGGTGGGACCGCGGACGGTCCCGCTCCGACCTACGGGTACGGCGCCGCGCCCGGCCAGCACGCCGGCGCTCCCTGGTCCGGTCCAGCCCAGCCGGGTCCAGCCCAGCCGGGTCCAGCCCAGCCCGGTCCAGCCCAGCCCGGTCCAGCCCAGCCCTGGGGCGCTGCGTGGCCGCCGCCGCACGGCCCGGCCACACCCCTGGGCGGCCCGCACGCAGGACGTCCGCGCTCGGTGCAGACGGCCTGCATCATCGCGACCGTCTTCACCGGCATCTCGCTGCTCGGCGCACTCGTGCTGGTCGTCGTGCTGCTCGTCTCGCCGAGCACGCTCCAGGAGCAGGCGACCTCGATGCCCGAGTGGAAGGACTCCGGGCTCGACGCCGACCTGCTGCTGCCGGCCCTGTGGACCTGGGCCGTCGTCCTGGTGCTGTGGTGCGTCGCGGCCCTGGTGCTGGTCTGGTTCACCTGGCGACGCAGCAACGGCGCGCGGATCGCGCTCATCGTCTCGGCCGTGCTCGCCGGAGTGGTCGGCGTGCTCGGCTTCCCCGTCACCTTCGCCCACCTGATCGGCTGCGCCGCGGTCGTCGGGCTGCTGGCCTCGGCGCCGGCACGGGAGTGGTTCGCCCGCTCCGGCAACCGCTCCGGCCCCTGGTGACGCCGCCCGCCTGGCTCACCGGGCGGGATCGCTGCCTGCCTCCCTCACTCGGCCACCAGCACGAGCGAGCCCGGCTGGAGCTCCCTCAGCCGGCGTGCAGGTCGGCCTCGCGCAGCCGGCGCAGCCCCTCCTCCAGGACGTGTCGCTCCTTGCAGAAGGCCCACCGGACCTTGTGCCGGCCCTCCTCGTGGTCGTCGTAGAAGACCTGCGTCGGGATCGCCACGACGCCGGCCATCTCGGGCAGCGCGGTGCAGAACGCATGCCCGTCGCGATGCCCGTACGACGAGACGTCACTGGTGACGAAGTAGGTGCCCTGCGGCGTGAACGTCTCCATACCGAGTCCGCGCAGCCCGCTGACGAGCAGGTCCCGCTTGGCCTCGAGCTGGGCCCGCATCTCCTGGTGGAACGCGTCGTGCTCGTCGAGTGCGAGGGCCACCGCCGGCTGGAACGGCGCACCGGAGGAGTACGACAGCCAGTTCTTGGCGCCCTCGACCCCGACGACCAGGTCGGCCGGCCCGCTGGCCCAGCCGATCTTCCACCCGGTCACGGAGAACGTCTTGCCGGCGCTGGAGATGGTCACGGTCCGGTCGAACATCCCCGGCAGGGTGGCCAGCGGGACGTGCTCGACTCCCTGGTCCGCGTCGTAGGTCAGGTGCTCGTAGACCTCGTCGGTGACCACGAGCAGGTCGTGCTCCTGAGCGACCGCGGCAACGCCCTCGAGCTCGGTGCGGTCCAGCACCGTGCCGGTCGGGTTGTGCGGCGTGTTGAGCAGGATCATCCGCGTCCGCGGCGTCACCGCGTCGCGGAGCTCGTCGAGGTCGAGGCGGAAGTCGGGGGCGCGCAGGGTGACCGGTCGCCGTACCGCCCCCGCGAGCTGCAGCATCGCGACGTAGGAGTCGTAGTAGGGCTCGAGCACCACCACCTCGTCACCCGGGTCGAGCAGCCCCAGCAGCGAGGCCGCGATCGCCTCGGTCGCGCCGGTGGTCACCACGACCTGCGGCGGGGTGAGCTCGAGGTCGTAGAAGCGCCGCTGGTGGGCGATCACCGCGTCGACCAGCTCGGGGCTGCCGTGGCCGGGCGGGTACTGGTTGCGGCCGGCCCGGATCGCGGCGGCTGCCGCGTCGAGCACCTCGCGTGGCCCGTCGGTGTCCGGGAAGCCCTGGCCCAGGTTGACGGCGCCGGTGCGCACCGCGAGCGCGGACATCTCCGCGAAGATCGTCGTGGTGATGCCGTCCAGGCGGTCGGCGATGCGTGAGTCTCCCATGCGGATCACGGTAGTGCCGTCACAATGGGGCGGTGACGTCCAGCGACACTGCGACCCAGCCCGGTTCCGGCCCGCCGCCGGAGGCCGGCACGGGCGTACGGCGGCGGCGGTCGTTCGTCTGGTGGCTCGGCGTGGCGATGATGCTCGCCGGCCTGGCGCTGCTCGCCTGGGTGGCGTGGCAGATCTGGGGAACCAACTGGACCTCCCAGAAGGAGCAGCGCCGGATCACCGCCCAGCTGGAGCAGGACTGGCGGGCCGGCACAGGACTGCAGCCGAAGGTGGTGCCGCAGGGTGAGGCGTCTGCGCTGATCCGGATCCCGAAGTTCGGCAAGAGCTACGTCATCCCGGTGATCGAGGGCACCAGCCAGGAGGTGCTGGCGAAGGGCTTCGGGCACTTCGCGGACACCGCCGACCCCGGTCAGGTCGGCAACTACGCCCTCGCCGGGCACCGGATCACCCACGGTGAGCCGCTGCGGCGGATGCCGGACCTGCGCCCGGGCGACAAGGTGATCGTGGAGACCGCGGACGCCACCTACACCTACGTCCTCGACACCGACCCGAACGACCTGGTCATCCCCTTCACCGGCATCTGGGTGCTCGACCCGGTGCCGCACAACCCCGAGCCCGGCGGCGTCGAGCCGGCCCAGCGGAAGGGGCAGCGGCTGATCACGCTGACCACCTGCTCGGAGCTGTTCCACACCGACAACCGGATGATCGCCTTCGGGCACCTGGTGACGCGCACGTCGAAGGGCGCCGCGGCGCCGCGCCTCGCCGATCCGCAGTGGTGACGCGGGGCTGCCCATCCCTGTGGCCGAGCCAGCGGTGCCGGACCTGCGGCGGTGCCGCGTCCGGGCTGTTCTAGGGTGCGACGCATGACCGACGCCAGCCTCGCCGCCGACATCGACGCCTGCTGCCGCCTCACCGGGGAGTTCACCCTGCGCTCCGGCCAGGTCGCCACGGAGTACTTCGACAAGTACCTCTTCGAGGCGCGACCTGAGCTGCTGGCCCGGGTCGTCGACCAGATGGTCCGGCTGGTCCCCGACGACACTGAGCTGCTCGGCGGCCTCGAGCTCGGCGGCATCCCGATCGCCACCGTGCTCTCGGCGCGCACCGGGCTGCCCGGCCTGTTCGTGCGCAAGAAGGCCAAGGAGTACGGCACCTGCAAGCTCGCCGAGGGACCCGACGTGGCAGGTCGGAGGGTGACGCTCGTCGAGGACGTGATCACCACCGGCGGCGCCGTACGGGACGCCACCCGGGCGCTCCGCGCGGCCGGTGCCCTGGTGGAGACGGTCGTCTGCGCCATCGACCGCAGTCCGGAGGGCGAGAACCCGCTCGCCGACGTCGGCCTCGACGTGCGCCCGGTGCTGACGAAGCTGGAGCTCGACCGGGCCCGCGACGGCCACGTGTAGCGCCCTGTTCGCGCCTGGTGGGGTCCGGCTGGGTGCGGGCACTACCGGGGGCACGAGGCGGCCACGACCGGGGCGTTGCAGCGGGCCCGGGCGCGCACCATCCAGCCGGAGAGCGCTCAGGAGCGCTGGCGGGCCCGACGCGGGGACGGGGCGGTGTCGCCGTCGGTCTTCGGACCCGTCTCGTCCGTCGTACCGCCGTGGCGTCGGTGCTTGAGCCACTCGTAGGCGAGCGGGATGACCGAGAAGGCGAGGATGACCAGGATCGCCTTGTCGATGTTCTCGCCCAGGCCCGGGAACGCGGCGCCCAGGAAGTAGCCGAGGAAGGTGATGCTGAGCACCCAGAGGAGCGCACCGACGAAGCTCCACAGGATGAACCGGCGCCGGTCCATCCGGGTGACCCCCGCGACCACCGTGATGTAGGTGCGCACGAAGGGCACGAACCGGCCGATCACCAGCGCCTTGTTGCCGTGCTTCTCGAAGAACGCCGAGGTCTTGTCGAAGTACTTGCGCTTGAGGATGCGACCGTCGCGCTCGTAGAGCGGAGGACCGATCGCCCGGCCGATCTCGTAGCCCGCGATGTTGCCGCCGATCGCCGCCACCGTGTAGAGCGCCAGGGCGAGGAAGAGGTCGAGGCTGTGGTGCCCCGGGAGGATCGACACCTTGTCGGAGGCGATGAACAGGCCGAGCGCGAAGAGCAGGGTGTCGCCGGGCAGGAACGGGAAGAACAGCCCGCACTCGACGAAGATGATGAGCAGGCTGATCCAGAACAGCGCCTGGCCGAACTGGTCGAGCAGCCAGGTGGGGTCCATCCAGTCCATGCCGAGCAGGTGCGGCACCACCTGGGGGACGAGCGCGATCATCTCCGTCACGCGCAGAGACTATCCGGCGTTCCCTGAATGCCACCTGTCCACCGACCGACGTGCTCCTCGTACGCTGGGCGCCTGATGGACAGTCCCCTGGACCAACGCTCGCCGGAGCCGCAGCCGGAGCGGGCGCCGGAGCCGGAGCCGGAGCGGGCGCCGTACGACCCGATGCCGCACGGCCCCGCCGAGGTCGGGGTCGGGCCGTGGCGGGGCGAGTGGCCGGCCGGTGGGCAGTACGACGCCGAGCTGCTGGCGCACGGCGACCGGCGCAACGTCGTCGACCGCTACCGGTACTGGTCGGTGGCCGCGATCGTCGCCGACCTCGACAGCAGGCGGCACGGCTTCCACGTCGCGATCGAGAACTGGCAGCACGACTTCAACATCGGCACCATCGTGCGTACGGCGAACGCGTTCCTCGCCGCGGAGGTGCACATCGTCGGCAACCGTCGGTGGAACCGCCGCGGCGCCATGGTGACCGACCGCTACCAGCACCTCCGGCACCACCAGACCGTCGAGGACCTGGCGGCGTACCTGCACTCCCTGGACGAGCCGGTGCGCCTGCTCGGGATCGACAACCTGCCCGGCTCGGCGCACCTGGAGACGATGCAGGTCCCGCGGCGGGTGTGCTTCCTGTTCGGCCAGGAGGGGCCGGGGCTGTCGGAGTCGGCGCGCGCGGTCGTCGACGGCACCTTCTCGATCGCGCAGTTCGGCTCCACCCGGTCGATCAACGCGTCCGCAGCCGCCGCCATCGCGATGCACACCTGGATCCGCGAGCACGCCGACCTCTCGGACGACGCCGCCTGGCGCGGGTGACCCGAAGGGCCGCCCCCGCTGGTCAGAACACCGGGTTGTAGACGCTCTCGCCGTGCACCAGGGCGCCGAGGAGCACCAGCACGGTCAGCACGATCCCGGCCGCAGCGAGCAGGCGGGCAGCGCCCGCGACATGGTGCTCCCATCCGGGGGTGGCGTCCGCGGTGGCCGGGGACCCGGTCAGCACCGACTGTGCGAGGGCGTACGCGAGGGCGCTCACCGCGAGCGGCACCAGTGAGCCGATGATGGCCGCGGTCCGGGCGTCGTTCTGCAGCAACAGCATGTTCAGCGAGTACCCGCCCCGCGACCAGCTGCCGAAGATGACCGTGACGGCCAGGACGAGGGCCGCGATCGAGCGCGAGGAGGGGGTCAGAACCATGGCGTGAGCGTAGTGGTGCGCAGCGTCTAGGGTGGGCCTCATCAGTCCGGTTCGTCCGAGGAGTCTCTTCGACATGCCCATCGCAACGCCCGAGAAGTACGCCGAGATGCTCGACACCGCGAAGGAGAAGTCGTTCGCCTTCCCGGCCATCAACGTGACCTCGTCCCAGACGCTGAACGCCGCCCTCGCCGGCTTCGCCGAAGCGGGCTCGGACGGGATCGTGCAGGTCTCCACCGGCGGCGCGGAGTACCTCTCCGGCCCGACGGTGAAGGACATGGTCACCGGCTCGGTGGCGTTCGCGGCCTACGCGGCCGAGGTCGCGAAGAAGTACCCCGTCAACGTCGCGCTGCACACCGACCACTGCCCCAAGGACAAGCTCGACGGCTTCGTCCGGCCGCTGCTCGACATCTCGGCCGAGCGCGTCAAGAACGGTCAGGAGCCGCTCTTCCAGTCGCACATGTGGGACGGCTCCGCCGTACCCCTCGACGAGAACCTGCAGATCGCCGAGGAGCTGTTGGCCAAGGCGGCGGCAGCGCACATCATCCTCGAGGTCGAGATCGGGGTCGTGGGTGGCGAGGAGGACGGCATCGTCGGCGCGATCGACGAGAAGCTCTACACCACTCCGGAGGACGCGCTGGCCACCGTCGAGGCGCTCGGCCTCGGTGACAAGGGCCGCTACCTGACCGCGCTCACCTTCGGCAACGTGCACGGCGTCTACAAGCCGGGCAACGTCAAGCTGCGCCCGGAGATCCTGCAGAAGGCCCAGGAGGCGATCGTGGAGAAGTACGGCGCCGACGCCGGCTTCGGCCCCAAGGCGCTCCCGCTCGATCTGGTCTTCCACGGCGGCTCCGGTTCGTCGGAGGAGGAGATCGCGGCGGCCGTGTCCTACGGCGTGGTCAAGATGAACGTCGACACCGACACCCAGTACGCCTTCACCCGCCCGGTCGCCGCGCACATGTTCAGCAACTACGACGGGGTGCTCAAGGTCGACGGCGAGGTCGGCAACAAGAAGCTCTACGACCCGCGCTCCTGGGGCAAGGCGGCCGAGGCCGGTATGGCTGCCCGCGTTGTCGAGGCCTGCCAGCACCTGAGCAGCTCGGGTAACAGCGTCGGCTGACCGCCTGCTGTAAAGCGGGGTTACTGACGCTGAACAAGGCGCAGACGGCGCACTCAGCGTCGTCGACACCGCGTTGCACCCGGAGCGGGGAGCGATTGCCGACCGCGAAGGATCCACAGGGCCCGTTCTTCGTCGTACTCTCCACAGCGCCGACCGACCGGGCTGCGCCCACAGCGAGTACGCCGCAGCGTGGGCGGCATGCGACCACGACTCAGCGCACTTGCGGCACGCCAGGGCGGCGTCGTGACCCGACGGCAGGCCCTCGACGCTGGCTATCGCGAGCGCGAGCTGCGCACCCTCACGGCGGTCAACGGCCCGTGGGTGGTGGTACGCCGCGGGGCGTATGTCGAGCGCGAGATCTGGGACGCGGCAGGCAGCGAGTACGACGGACAGGCGCATCTCCGTGACATCGCCGCGCACCTCACCATGCGGCAGCCGCACCTGATGAGCCATGACTCAGCCGCGCGGAGCTGGGGACTGCCGATGCTCCGGCCGCCTGTCGAACTGACCCACATCACGCGCCAGGGGGTCGGCGGCTCCCGGACCGAGCACGGCGTCAAGCACCACCTGACCCGGTTGGGGCTGCTCAACACCGAGCGGATCGACGGGCTGCCGGTGACCGGCCTCGCACGCACGGCCGTCGACGTCGCGCGCGAGCACGGCTGGAAGTGCGGCACCGTCACCTTCGACCGGGCGCTGCGGATGGGCGTCGACCTGGCGGACCTGGATGCGGAGATCACCACCATGCGCAACTGGCCGGGTGTCACTGGGTCGAAGGCGGCGCGGGACCTCGCCGATCCGGGCGCGGAGAATCCCGGCGAGACCCTGAGCAGGCTCCTCGTCGAGTCGCTGGGGTTCGGGCGACCGCGGACCCAGTTTCCCGTCCGCACCTCGCGGGGAGTCGCTTGGGTCGACCTCCTGCTGGGCCGCCACGTCATCGAGTTCGACGGCCGGCTCAAGTTCCGCCGCCCGGAACGTGGCGGGGTGGCCGACCGCGAGATCGAGGACATCCTCTGGGACGAGCGGACCCGTCAGGGCCTGGTCTGCTCGGAGGGGCTCGGGATGTCGCGGGTGGTCTGGGACGAGCTGATGCCTCGTCAGTGGCCCGCCACCCTGGCGCGCATCGGCCGGGAGTACGAGGTCACCCGGCGACAGCTCGGCGCTGCCCTCCCGGAGCACCTGGCGAGGTTCGCGGCCCAGATGGAGGACGAACGACTGCGTCGCATCTACGGCAACAGGCGCCAGGGGTCGGCCTGACTTGTGACTGCAACGCGCTGTTCTCGACGCTGAGTGCTTCGTACGCCGCTTGTTCAGCGACCATAACCCCGCTTTACAGCGGCGCTGAGCGACCCCTACGCCCCGCCCTCCGCCGCACCCGCTGCCGCAGTCCGCTCGTGCACGTTGCGGAAGAACGCGACGGCGAGCAGGCCGATGAGGAGCACCAGCGGGGGGAGCAGCATCGACTGGGCCATGGCGGTGCTGAACGGCTCGAGTACCTGCGGGGGAAGGGCGTCGCCGGCGCCGCCGCCGTCGCGGGGTTGCAGGCGCAGGCCGTTCGCGGTGAGGCGGGAGTCCATCAGCACCGCGATGGCGGCCGAGCCCAGCACCGCACCCACCTGGCGGGTCGCGTTGTAGACCCCGGCGCCGGCACCGGCAAGCTGCGGCGGGAGATTGCGGGTCGCGGTCGCCGAGTTCGGCGCCCAGACGCAGGCGTTCCCGATGCCGAGCAGGGTCATCGGCAGCAGGATCTCCCACGTCGCCGATCCGGGTGTCATCACGGCGGCCAGCCACA
The DNA here is from genome assembly GCA_035708765.1 of Marmoricola sp. Lineage (GTDB taxonomy): Bacteria > Actinomycetota > Actinomycetes > Propionibacteriales > Nocardioidaceae > Marmoricola. Next base: position 47,399 of record DASTFI010000048.1, on the reverse strand, counting down.
CCAGCGAGCCGATGATCGCCGCGAAGCCGAATCCGGTGATCCGCGCGGGGTGCACCCGGTCGGTGAGCCGACCGACGTAGGGCGCCAACGCGATCGACATCACGGCCATCGGCACCAGCAACAGGGCGGACTGCGTGGGGGAGAGGCCCCGCACCAGCTGGGCATAGAGCATGATCGGGAACGCCATCGCCGTGATCGCGAAGCCCATCGTGGTGATCGCGACGTTGGCCAGCGAGAAGTTGCGCTCGGCGAACAGGCTCAGCGGCACCAGCGGCTCGCGCCGGTTGCGCCGCTGCCAGCCGACGAAGGCGCCGAGGACCAGGACGCCGGCGATGATCATCAGCGGGACCGTGAGGATCCCGACGATGGTGCCCCAGTCGTACTGGTGGCCCTCCTGGATCCCGAAGACGAGCAGGAACATGCCGGCACCGGACAGCGCGACGCCGAGCCAGTCGAAGCGGTGCCGGTGGGTCTCCAGGTGCGGCACCAGCCGGGCGGCCAGGACGAAGGCGACCAGTCCCACCGGCACGTTGACGAAGAAGATCCACTCCCAGCCGAGGCTGTCGACGAGGACGCCACCGAGGATCGGCCCCACCAGGGTCGCGACGCCGGCGGTGGCACCCCACAGCGCCATCGCCCGCCCGCGTCGTACGGCGGGGAAGATCCGGGTGATGATCGCCATCGTCTGCGGCGTCATCATCGACGCGCCCAGGCCCTGGAACACCCGCGCCACGATCAGCAGCTCGATGCTGTGGGTCAGCCCGCACCACAGCGACGAGGCGGTGAACACCACGAGCCCGATCAGGTAGAGACGCTTGGGTCCGAAGCGGTCGCCGAGCCGACCGGTGATCAGGACCGGCACGGCGTAGGCGAGCAGGTAGGCGCTCGTCACCCAGACGACGGAGTTCACCTCGGCGTGCAGGTCCTCGATGATCGCGGGCGTCGCCACCGAGACGATGGTCGAGTCGACGAGGATCATGAAGAAGCCCAGGCACAGGGCGAACAGGGCCGGCCAGGGGTCCTTGCCCGCCGGATCCGCGGGAGCAAGCGGGGCGGCGCTGGTGCCGGTGCTGGTGGCGGTGCTGGTGCCTGTGCTGGTCTCTGGGGAGGTCACCGCACCAGCCAACACCCGGTCGGGGACAATTGCGCCATGGAATTCTCCGAGACCCCCCGTCCGGACCTCTTGGCCGGGCCGCCCGCGACCCTGCTGCCCGAGGACCCTGCGGCCCTCTTGCTGGCGGACGGAGCGGACCCGCACGTCGTCGTCCGCTCCCACCCCGAGTCACCGCTGGCCTGGGCGACGCTCGCCGAGCGCGCTCTCGCCGACGACGGCATCGACGACGTGACGGCCTACGCCTATGCGCGGGTGGGCTACCACCGCAGCCTGGACTCGCTCCGGCGCAACGGCTGGAAGGGCCATGGTCCGGTCCCCTGGGAGCATGTGCCGAACCGCGGCTTCCTGCGCGCGCTGGCGGCGCTGACGCGCAGTGCGGACCGCATCGGCGAGCAGCCCGAGGTCGACCGGTGCGGCCAGTTCCTCCGCGACTCCAGCCCGGAGGCGTACGACGCGCTCATGTGACGTGACACGCGGGCGCATCGTTGACGTGAGCGGTACTTCCGGGAGTAGCGTCCTGTGACATGAGTCACCTCTCTCGGCCACCTCACGAGGACGCGCCGCCGGCCAACAAGGGTCTGCTGGCTGCGGCCGGCGTGCTGCTGCTGATCCCGATCGTCGCGCTGATGTGGGTGGGCAGCTACAACCAGGAGGACCCGAAGCTGTGGGGCTTCCCGTTCTTCTTCTGGTACCAGTTCCTGTGGGTGTTCCTCTGCTCGGCGATGACCTGGACGGCGTACAAGCTCGTCCTGGCAGCGCGGCGGGGTCGCCACGACCGGCCGGCGGACGGGCTCGACGCGGACCGTGACGGGGGCGAGCGGTGAGCGCGCCGATCGCCCTGGCGACGGACACCGGCATCAACGGGTCCGCGCTGACGGTGCTGATCCTGCTGTTCCTCGTCGTGACGGGGCTCGGCTTCTGGGCGACCCGGTTCCGGCGTGGGGACCACCTCGAGTCGCTGGACGAGTGGGGTCTGGGCGGCCGCAAGTTCGGCACCTGGATCACCTGGTTCCTGCTGGGCGGCGACCTCTACACGGCGTACACCTTCGTGGCGGTGCCGGCAGCGATGTTCGCGCTCGGCTCGGTGTCCGGGTTCTTCGCCGTGCCCTACACGATCATCCTCTACCCGATCATCTTCGTCTTCATGGCGCGGCTGTGGTCGGTCAGCCACCGGCACGGCTACGTCACCACCGCCGACTTCGTGCGCGGTCGCTACGACTCCCGGGGGCTGTCCCTGGCGGTGGCGGTGACCGGCTTCCTCGCGACGATGCCCTACATCGCACTGCAGCTGGTCGGCATCCAGGTCGTGCTCGAGGTGGCCGGGATCGGCGGCAACGACAACTGGTTCGCCAAGGACGCGCCGCTGTTCGTGGCGTTCGCCGTGCTCGCCGCCTACACGTACTCCTCCGGCCTGCGTGCCCCCGCGGTGATCGCCTTCGTCAAGGACGCGCTGATCTACCTGGTGATCATCGTTGCGATCATCTACCTCCCGGGCCAGGTGGGCGGCTGGGACCACATCTTCGGCGCCGCGCAGGAGAAGATGGCCGGCACCAACCCGGCGACCGGCAAGCCCGTGGGCGCGTTCATCCCGAACTCCGACCAGCTGTGGGCCTACGCGACACTCGCGCTCGGCTCGGCGATGGCGCTGTTCATGTATCCCCACTCCGTCACCGCGACGCTGTCGTCGCGGAGCCGGCAGACGATCCGTCGCAACGCCGCGATCCTGCCGGCGTACTCGCTCGTGCTGGGCCTGCTGGCCCTGCTCGGCTGGGTCGCGATCGCGGCGAAGACCGACGTCGACAACCCGCAGCTGGTGATCCCGCAGCTCTTCGAGGACTTCTTCCCGGGCTGGTTCGCCGGGGTCGCGTTCGCCGCGGTGGCGATCGGCGCGCTGGTGCCGGCGGCGATCATGTCGATCGCGGCGGCGAACACGTTCACCCGCAACATCTACAAGGAGTGGATCAAGCCGGACGCCACCGAGGCGCAGGAGGCGAAGGTCTCCAAGCTGATGTCGCTGGTGGTCAAGGCGTTCGCGCTGCTGTTCGTGCTCACCCTCGACAACCAGAACGCCATCAACTTCCAGCTCCTCGGTGGCATCTGGATCCTCCAGACCTTCCCGGCGGTCGTGTTCAGCCTCTACACGCGCTGGTTCAACCGGCGGGCGCTGCTGGCCGGCTGGGCGGTGGCGATGGTCTACGGCACCTGGCAGGCCTACCAGGTGGTCAACCCGGCCACCGGCAAGCACTTCGGGGGATCGGTCGACGCGATCCCGGGCTTCGGGCAGATGGGCTACATCGCCTTGACCGCGTTCGTGCTCAACGTGCTGGTCGCGGTGGTCCTGACCCTCGTGCTCAACGCGCTGAAGGTGCCCAACGGACGCGACGAGACGACCCCGTTCGACTACCAGGCCGACGAGGGCGACCCGCGGGTGGAGCGCGACAAGGGGGCGCGGGCGGTCGGCGCGGACCCCGAGTCGGTCGTCTGACCGCGCCGGGTGCCGGTCAGCCGGCGGAGGGGACGACGAGCCGGTAGGCAGCCGGCTCGAGGTGCCAGGAGCGGCGCCGCTCGGGACCGGTGATCTCCCCGTCGGCGCTGATCCAGAACTCCTCGCCCGAGATGGTGACCTGGGAGGCCCGTACGGCGACCACGTCGTCGCGTTCCTCGTGCTCGCCGTCCTTGAGCTGCCAGGCGTAGCCGAAGCGGGACAGGGGACCGGTCGAGAACGACACCATCACGTCGAGCCTGCCGTCCTCCGGATCGGCGTCGGGGGTGATCTCGGCACCGCCGCCCACACTGGCGCCGTTGCCGACGGCGACCATCAGGATGTGCCGGTCCATGTCGGCGAGGACCTCGCCGTCCGCCTCGATCCGCATGCGGACGAACGGTGGCTTGATGGCGGCGAGCGCTGCGCCGATGGGGTAGCCGAGGATGCCCAGGCCGACCTTGCCCATCCGCCCCTTCCAGCGCGCGCCCCGCCGGCTGGCCTGGGCGCTGGCCCCGGCGTGGACGTTGTTGACGACGACGCCGCCGAGCTCGTCGACGATGAGGTCCATCGGCCGCGGCTCGCCGGCGAGCAGCGTCGCCGCGGCCTCGCCCGGGTCCAGGGGGATGTCGACGCTGCGCGCGAAGTCGTTTCCGGTGCCCAGGGGGATCAGGCCGAGCGTGTGCCGGTCGAGCTCGTGGCGCTTGTGCAGGGCGGCGACCACGGCGTGCAGCGAGCCGTCGCCGCCGGCCACCACCACGGTGCGGGTGCCGGCCCGCTGCAGCACCCCGTCGAGCTCGCCGGGGTTCGACGTCCGGCACACCTCCACGTCGGTCTCCTTGCGCAGCACCGCGAGCGCGACCTCGAGGGCGTCGTCCTGCTCGCCGCCGGCGTCGGCGTTGGCGATGACCATCAGGGGATCCACGGCGCCAGCCTATGCGAGGGGTCGGACGCCGCGCCCGTGGTCGTGGCTGGCACGCGCAGCCCGGGGTGGTCGTTTCGAGACGGCCGTTGCTCGCTCCTCGAGCCCCGGGGCCGATTGGTACCGTGTGGTCGCACGTCCCCCGCCCCGGAGAGGCTTCCATGCCAGCGATCATCGTGCTCGGCGCCCAATGGGGCGACGAGGGCAAGGGCAAGGCGACCGACCTGCTCGCCGCGAGCCAGACCATCGACTACGTGGTGCGCACCAGCGGCGGCCACAACGCGGGCCACACGGTTGTCATCGACGGTGAGAAGTTCGCCACCCACCTGCTCCCGACGGGCATCCTCACCGCGGGTTGCACCGCCGTCATCGGCAATGGGGTCGTGGTGTCGCCGCCGCAGCTGTTCAGCGAGCTCGACGAGCTGTCCGCCGTACGGCCTGAGCTGGGCCGGCTCGTGGTGTCGACGAACGCCCACGTCATCGCGTCCTACCACTCGACGATCGACAAGGTCACCGAACGCTTCCTCGGGCGCAACAAGATCGGCACCACCGGCCGCGGCATCGGGCCCGCCTATGCGGACAAGATCAGCCGGGTGGGCGTCCGGGTGGCGGACCTCTTCGACGAGGGCATCCTGCGCCAGAAGGTCGAGGGCGCCCTCGAGGTGCGCAACCAGCTGTTGTCGAAGGTCTACAACCGTCGGGCCATCACCGTCGACGAGGTGGTCGAGGAGCTGCTGTCCTACGCGCCCCGTCTCGAGCCCCTCGTTGCGGACACCTCGCTGCTGCTCAACCAGGCTCTCGACGACGACCGGACCGTGCTGTTCGAGGGGGCGCAGGCCACCATGCTCGACGTCGACCACGGAACCTACCCGTTCGTCACGTCGTCGAACGCGATCGCCGGTGGCGTCTGCACCGGCGCCGGGATCGGGCCGACCCGCATCGACCGGGTGATCGGAGTCATCAAGGCCTACACGACGCGGGTCGGATCGGGTCCGTTCCCCACCGAGCTCGACGACGCGGACGGCGAGCGGCTGCAGCAGATCGGTGGGGAGATCGGGGTCTCCACCGGCCGGACCCGGCGCTGCGGCTGGTACGACGCGGTGGTCGCCCGCTACGCCGCCCGGGTGAACGGACTGACCGAGTTCTTCCTGACCAAGCTCGACGTGCTCGACAGCTGGGAGCGGATCCCGGTGTGCGTGGCCTACGAGGTGGACGGTGTCCGGCACGACGAGATGCCGATGACGCAGACGCAGTTCCACCACGCCCAGCCGGTCTATGAGTTCTTCGACGGCTGGGAGGAGGACATCTCCGGTTGCCGGACGTTCGCCGAGCTGCCCAAGAACGCCCAGCGCTACGTCGAGGCGCTCGAGGACATGTCCGGTGCGCCGATCTGGGGCGTCGGGGTGGGGCCGGGTCGTGAGCAGACCCTGGAGGTCCGGGCGTGAGGACGCTCGTCGTCGGCGGCGGTGGCCGCGAGCACGCGCTCGCCCTGGCGTTGTCGCGCGACCCGTCGGTGACCGAGGTGCACGCGGCGCCGGGAAACCCGGGAATGGCCGCGGTGGCCACGCTGCACCCGGTGGAGATCCTCGACGGCGCCGCCGTGGCGGCGCTCGCCTCGTCGCTGGGAGCCGACCTGGTCGTGGTCGGTCCCGAGGCGCCGCTGGTCGCCGGCGTCGCCGATGCCGTCCGCGCCGTCGGCATCTCCTGCTTCGGCCCGTCTGCCGAGGCGGCCCGGCTCGAGGGGTCCAAGGCGTTCGCCAAGGACGTGATGGCGGCCGCCGAGGTCCCGACCGCGCTGGCCCGCGTCTGCACCACCCCGGAGCAGGTCGCGGCGGCCCTGGACGCGTTCGGGGCGCCGTACGTCGTGAAGGACGACGGTCTTGCCGCCGGCAAGGGGGTCGTCGTCACCGACGACAGGGAGGTCGCCCTCGCCCATGCCGCATCTTACGAACGGGTGCTCGTCGAGGAGTATCTCGACGGGCCCGAGGTCTCGCTCTTCGCCCTGTGCAGCCACGACGCGGCGGGCACCGTGGTCTACCCGCTGCAGCCGGCCCAGGACTTCAAGCGCATCCTCGACGACGACCAGGGACCCAACACCGGCGGCATGGGGGCCTACACGCCGCTGGCGTGGGCCCCTGAGGGGCTCGTCGCCGAGGTGCTCGAGCGGGTCCTGCAGCCGACGGTCGACGAGCTGGCGCGACGTGGTGCGCCCTTCACGGGGTTGCTGTACGCCGGCCTGGCGCTGACCTCCCGCGGGGTGCGCGTGGTGGAGTTCAACGCCCGCTTCGGCGACCCGGAGACCCAGCCGCTGCTCGCGTTGCTCGACTCCCCGCTGGGGGTCCTGCTCAAGGCGGCCGCCGACGGGCGTTTGGGCGAGGTCGATCCGCCGCGGTGGAAGCCCGGCGCCGCGGTCGGCGTCGTGCTGGCCTCCCGCGGCTATCCGGAGTCGTCGTCCAGCGGGGACGTGATCACCGGCACGGAGCGGGCCGCGACGCTCGGCGACGTGGATGTGATCCATGCGGGGACCGCGCTCGACGATGACGGCCGACTGGTCACCGCCGGCGGCCGGGTGCTGTGCGTCACCGCCGTGGGGGCCGACCTCGCCGAGGCGCGGACCCGCGCCTACGCCGGCGTCGCGGAGATCGCCTTCGACGGCGCCCGGTGGCGCACCGACATCGCGGCCGGGGCGGCAGCGCACGCCTGAGCCGGCGGCGTCCGGAGTGGCCCCGGCTGGTCGCCGCATGGTCCGGCGTGGTCACCGTGGCGCTGCCGCCGGATGCCCTCGACAACCCTCTGGTGAAGGGCCCACTTGGACCCTTCACCAGAGGTTGAGGAGGGGGCATCGCGCTGCCGGGTCGAAACCGTCCGTCCGGCGACGCTCGACGCGCCATGCGGGCGGCGGCGTGTCCACAGGTGCCGGGCCGCCCTCTTTCGGCGGCACCCCGATGCGCCTAGCGTCCCTGACCGTGAGTGGTGGAGCGTGGGTCTCGGAGCGTGCGGCCGCCCGCATCCTGGCCGGCTGTGGCGTCGCCCGACGGCAGGCCCGGGAAGCGCTGGGTGACGGCCTGGCGGGCGCACCGATGTCGACGTCCGCGGCGACGTTGTACCGCCGCGACCGGGTCGAGGAACTCGCAGCGCGGCCGGCCCTGACCTACGAGGAGGCCAGGGCGGCCTGCCCGCTGGGGATGTTCGTCGGCCGACGCCGGGTCTCGGTCCTGTGCGCCTGGGAGGACCAGGTCAGCGCCGTCTCGCCCGGCTGGGACCTCGGCGTCTGGACGGCCGCGTTCCTCAACCGGGACCTCCGCGAGGCGGCCCGCCCGGCGGTCTTCACCGTCGCCGGGTTCATCGCGCTCGGCGCTGACCTCGTGCACGTGCGCGCACGAGGCAACCGGCACGACCTCGTCCTGGAGAAGCCCGGTCCGTGGTTCGGTTCGGTCTGCGCTCGACGCCTGGACGCAGGACGCGGGAAGGCGTGGCGACGGGAGCTCTGGCGCTGAGGCGGTCGTGAAACAATCGGCCGCGTGAGTGTGCCCAACGTCCTCGCCACCCGCTACGCCGGCGCCGATCTCGTCCGGATCTGGTCGCCCGAGCACAAGATCGTCCTCGAGCGGCGGCTCTGGATCGCCGTCCTCAAGGCGCAGCGGGACCTCGGGATCGAGGTCCCGGACGGGGTCGTCGAGGACTACGAGAAGGTGCTCGACCAGGTGGACCTGGCCAGCATCGCCGCCCGCGAGCGGGTCACCCGGCACGACGTGAAGGCACGTATCGAGGAGTTCTGTGCGCTCGCGGGGCACGAGCACATCCACAAGGGCATGACGTCGCGTGACCTCACCGAGAACGTGGAGCAGCTGCAGGTGCTCTCCTCCCTCGAGCTGGTGCGCCAGCGCGTCGTCGCCGCGCTGGCCCGGCTGGGCCGGTTGGCCGCCGAGCACCAGGTCACCGTGATGGCCGGCCGGTCCCACAACGTCGCCGCGCAGGCGACCACGCTGGGCAAGCGCTTCGCCACCGTCGCCGACGAGATGCTGGTGGCGCTCGACCGGCTCGACAATCTCATCGCCCGCTACCCCCTGCGCGGCATCAAGGGACCGATGGGCACCGCCCAGGACATGCTCGACCTGCTCGACGGCGACGAGGACCGGCTCGAGACGCTGGAGGGCCGCGTCGCCTCGCACCTCGGCTTCGGCAACGTGTTCAGCTCGGTCGGCCAGGTCTACCCGCGGTCGCTGGACTTCGACGTCGTCTCGGCGCTGGTCCAGGTGGTCGCCGGACCGTCGAACCTGGCGACCACGATCCGGCTGATGGCCGGCATCGAGCTCGTCACCGAGGGCTTCAAGGAGGGCCAGGTCGGCTCGTCGGCGATGCCGCACAAGATGAACACCCGATCCTGCGAGCGCGTCAACGGCCTGGCCGTGGTGCTGCGCGGGCAGCTCTCCATGGTCGGTGAGCTGGCGGGCGATCAGTGGAACGAGGGAGACGTCTCGTGCTCCGTCGTACGACGGGTCGCGCTGCCGGACGCGTTCTTCGCTGCCGACGGCCTCTTCCAGACCTTCCTCACCGTCCTCGACGAGTTCGGTGCCTTCCCGGCCGTGATCCAGCGCGAGCTCGACCGCTACCTGCCGTTCCTGACCACCACGAAGGTGCTGATGGCCGCCATCCGCAATGGCGTCGGCCGGGAGCAGGCGCACGAGGTGGTCAAGGAGCACGCGGTCGCGGTGGCGCTGGCGATGCGGCAGGGGCTGGACCGCAACGACCTGTTCGAGCGGCTTGCTGCCGACGAGCGGCTGGGCCTGGACCACGAACAGATCGCCTCCCTGGTGGCCGACCCGGTGGAGTTCACCGGCGCGGCGCGCGCCCAGGTCCAGGCGGTCTGTCGCCGCGTCGAGGAGGTGCTGGCGACCGACCCCGCCGCCGCGTCGTACGCGCCCGGCGACATCCTCTGATCGGATTCCCCTCCGCATCGACGCGAGGAACCGGCCAGGAACGGGTACCGGTGGCGCGAACACGGCGGCGGCTGTCTGTGGGGTGACCCCGGTCACCCATGCACTTGCGCGAGGTCCGATGATCCTGTGACAGTCGGCCGCTGACCTCCCAGGAACCCTCGACCACGTGAGGAGGCGTCGCCTCCGGGTGCACGCATCGTGACGACCAAGGACGAAAAGACCCGCGGGCCGGAGCAGATCGGCCCGGACCAGGCGTCGAACGGCGCCCCTTCCGGCGGAGCCGGCATCGATCAGGTCCACCCCGCCCTCGACTTCCCCGTCGACGAGGACCAGAGGCGGCACAACAGCAGCCTCGACAAGGTGGTCTTCGGGGTCACCTCGACGATCGCCGTCGCGTTCATCGTCTGGGGCTTCCTCGACACCTCGGGCCTCGACGATGCCTCCACCGCGGCCCTGGGCTGGACGATGGACAGCCTCGGGTGGTTCTTCGTCCTCACCGCCTCCGGGTTCGTCGTCTTCGCGATCTGGCTGGCGCTCGGCAAGTACGGCCACATCCCGCTGGGCCGCGACGACGACGAGCCCGAGTTCAGCACCCGATCCTGGATCGCGATGATGTTCTCCGCCGGTATGGGCATCGGGCTGATGTTCTACGGCGTCAACGAGCCGCTCACCTTCTTCGCCGACCGCGGCAAGGACGGGCTGGCCATCCCCGGAACCCAGGGAGTGCCGGAGTCGGAGCTGGCCGAGAAGGCGATGGCGCAGACGCTGTTCCACTGGACGTTGCACCCCTGGGCGATCTATGCCGTGGTCGGTCTGGCGATCGCCTACAGCGTGTTCCGCAAGGGCAGGCTGCAGCTGATCAGCTCGGCCTTCGAGCCGATCCTCGGTCGGCACACCAAGGGCTGGGCCGGCAAGGTCATCGACATCCTCGCCATCTTCGCGACCCTGTTCGGCTCGGCCGCCTCGCTGGGCCTGGGCGCCAGCCAGATCAGCAGCGGCCTGCAGATCGTCGGCGGCATCGGCGAGGTCGGCAACGCCGTGCTCGTCGGCATCATCGCCGTGCTCACCGTCTGCTTCATCCTCAGCGCGGTCTCGGGGATCGCCAAGGGCATCCAGCTGCTGTCGAACATCAACATGGTGCTCGCGCTCGTGCTCGCACTCTTCGTGTTCCTCGTCGGGCCGACGCTGTTCATCCTCAACGAGATCCCGACCTCCATCGCGCAGTACGTGCAGGACATGGCGGTCATGGCCGGCCGCACCAACGCGCACGGCGAGTACACCGAGACGTGGCTGAGCTACTACACGGTCTTCTACTGGGCCTGGTGGATCTCCTGGACGCCGTTCGTCGGCATGTTCATCGCCCGGATCTCCAAGGGGCGCACGATCCGGCAGTTCGTCACCGGGGTGCTCCTGGTGCCGAGCTTGGTGACGCTGGTCTGGTTCGCCATCTTCGGGGGCAGCGCCATCAAGCTCCAGATGGACGGCGTCGACATCTACCACGACGCGAGCGGCGCGGCCGCCTCGGTGGAGTCCCAGCTGTTCAACCTGCTCGCGCACTACCCGCTGGCCACCGTGATGAGCGTCCTGGTGATGGTGCTGGTCGCGATCTTCTTCGTCTCCGGCGCCGATGCCGCCTCGATCGTGATGGGGTCCCTCTCCCAGCACGGCGCCATCGAGCCGCGGCGGGCCCCCGTCATCTTCTGGGGGGTCGCCACCGGCGCGGTGGCGGCGGTGATGCTCCTCATCGGGGGCAGTACGGCGCTCGACGGGCTCAAGACGATCACCATCCTGGCGGCGGTGCCGTTCGTCTTCGTGATGGTCGCGCTGTGCTTCTCGCTGGTGCGCGACCTCTCCCAGGACCCGTTGATGGTGCGGGCGAAGTACGCCCGCCAGGCCGTCCACGATGCGGTCGTGACCGGCGTCACAGAGCACGGTGACGACTTCGTGCTCTCCGTGGAGAAGGGCGAGGTCACCGAGGACGAGGACCGCGACTGAGGGTTGTTCCGGGAGCGGCCCACGCCTCCATCGACCGGAGGCGGTCGGGGTCAGACGAGCGCGCGACCGTCGTGCGTGGCGAGCCGGCGCACCACGTCGCGGGTGTCGGCCTCCCACTCCTCCTCCGGGGGCGGCGGGAGCATCTCGTCCCACTCGATCGCCATCGAGCCGATGATGCCGGGGAGCCTCTCGGGTCGAGCGATGAACCACACGTGCAGGTGGCTGCCGCCGTCACCCCAGCGGCACACGTGCACCCGGCCCACGTGCTCCAGGCCCTCCATGATCCGGCTCAGCCGCACGCTGATCTGTCCGTACTCGGCGGCCAGCTCCGCACCCATCTCGGGATAGTCGAGGTGGTCCCTCGTCTGGAGCATGAGGATCAGCGGCAGGCCGCCGCGCCGCATCCGGCTGAGCACCCACCGGTCGTTCTCCCAGACCCGCTGCTCGCCCGCTGCGGCGCAGGCGCCGCAGGGCAGCTCGTCGCTCTCGCCGTGCCGCGGAGGCTCGCGGTCCAGGGGCGGTCGCACCACCTTCGGCTGCAGCGCGCCGTCGACCAGCTCCCAGGGGAACATCTCCCACTCGTGCACCGGCGGCATCGGCAGCCGGCCGTCCCGCCCGACCTGCTCGACGATCCGGGCGTACAGGGCTTCGGGTGACTCGGCCATGCGTCCAGCCAACCATGCGGTGACCGACCGTCGTGGCCGGACGGGAGAATGGTGCCGTGTCCGTGCCGGGGGAGATCGTCGAGGCCCGACTGCGCCAGGCCATCGCGGTCTGGGCGGTCGGGACGCTGGTCTACCTCCTGGCCGTCTTCCACCGTTCCTCCCTCGCCGTGGCCGGACTGGCGGCAGCCGCGCGCTTCGACATCACTGCCTCCCAGCTGGCGACGTTCACGATGCTCCAGCTGCTCGTGTACGCGGGGATGCAGATCCCGGTCGGGCTGCTCGTGGACCGGTACGGGTCGCGGGCGGTGCTCCTGGCCGGGGCGACCATCCTGACCTGCGCCCAGGCCGGGTTCGCCTTCTCCCAGACCTACGGTCAGGCCCTGGTGGCCCGGCTCTTCGTCGGGATGGGGGATGCGCTCACGTTCATCTGTGTGCTGCGCCTGGTGAACACCTGGTTCGCGCCACGACGGATCCCGTTGTTCGTGCAGCTCACCGGTGTCCTGGGCCAGCTCGGCGCCATCGTCGCGGCCGTCCCGATGACCTGGGCGCTCTCCCACGTCGGCTGGACCCGGTCCTACCTGGGCGCCGCCTCGCTCGGCATCGTCATGGTGGTCGCCCTGATCGTCGTGGTGCGTGACTCGCCGGTCGAACGCCGGATGCGCGGCCCGGCCCTGACCCTGACCGAGATCACCACGGGGCTGGCCGCGTCCTGGCGCCACCCGGGCACCCGGCTGGGGTTCTGGATGCACTTCACGACGCAGTTCAGCGCGACCGTGCTCGGCCTGCTGTGGGGCTACCCGTTCTTCGTGCAGGGCGAGCACAAGAGCCCTGCCACCGCGGGTCTGCTGCTCACCCTCATGGTCGTCGCCGTGATGAGCGCCGGGCCGGTGCTCGGCTGGCGGATCACCGTGCGACCGTGGCACCGGTCGACCCTGGTGCTGCTGATCGTGACCGCGATCATCACCGTCTGGACGGCCGTGCTCGCCTGGCCGGGCAGCGCCCCGACCTGGTTGCTCGCCGTACTGGTCGTGGTGGTCGGCGTGGGTGGCCCCGCCTCGATGATCGGCTTCGACCTCGGCCGCACGTCCAACCCACCGCAGCGGCTCGCCAGCGCCACCGGAATCATCAACCAGGGTGGCTTCTACGCCAGCCTGGTGCTGGTTGTCGCGATCGGCCTGATCCTCGACTGGCGCACTCCGGGCACCTCGACGGCCTACACCCCGGCGGCGTTCCGCTGGGCGATGAGCTTCCAGTACGTGCTGTGGGCCGTCGGGCTGGTCCAGGTCTGGCGCTACCGACGCCGGGCCCGCGCCCGCCTGCTCGCCGACGATCCGGACCTCTGGGGCCAGCTGTCGCGCCGGTGACCCACGGTGACGTCGTACGACGGCATACTCGGCCCCATGCCGAGTGCTCCCGCGATCCAGCTCGCGTCGAACGTGTGGCGCATCCCCACGGCGCCGAAGTCGCTGGTCAACTCCTACGCCTTCGTCGACGACGACGGCAGCGTGACGCTGGTCGACACCGGCGTGAAGCAGGCACCGCCGAAGATCGTCGCCGGGCTCGAGGCGATCGGCAAGCATCCGAAGGACGTCACCCGGATCCTGCTCACGCATGCCCATCCCGACCACGCCGGCGGTGCCGCGGAGATGATCCGGCAGACCGGCGCCCCGGTGCACCTCCACGACGGCGATCGCGCCTGGGCGGAGGCGGGCGAGGTGCTCGCGAAGCCGAAGGAGTCGACCGCCCTCGGCCGCTTCTTCATGCGGCTGAGCAAGCCCACGTTCGAGCCGTTCCAGCCCGGCCCGGCGCTGACCGACGGTGAGGTGCTCCCGGTCGCCGGCGGGCTGCGGGTCGTGCACACCCCCGGCCACTCGCCGGGCCACGTGGCCCTGCTGCACGAGCCCAGTGGCGTGCTCGTCACCGGCGACTCGATCTTCAACGTCCTCGGGTTCCGGATCTCCCCGAAGTCGCTGTGCGCGGACTTCCAGATGACGAAGCAGACGGCCCACCGGCTCGGCGAGCTCGACTACTCGCTGGCGGCGTTCACCCACGGTCCGGAGATCCGGGAAGACGCCCGGGAGCGGATCCGGGACTTCCTCGCCGACCTCGACGAGTCCTGAGCATCTAGGGTTGCTGCGTGGCCGACCTGAACCTTCCCGCCGCCCCCGCGATCGGCGGCGCCGAGCACCTCCACTCCGGCAAGGTCCGTGACCTCTACCGGATCACCGACGGAGAGTACGCCGGCCGGCTGCTGATGGTGGCCAGCGACCGGGTCAGCGCCTACGACTTCGTGCTCTCGCCCGGCATCCCGGACAAGGGCGTGATCCTCACCCGGATGAGCCTGTGGTGGTTCGCCCAGCTCGGTGTCCAGCCCGGTGTCGAGCACCACGTGGTCTCCACCGACGTGCCGGCGCAGGTGCGCGGGAGGGCCGTGATCTGCGAACCGCTGGAGATGTTTCCGGTCGAGTGCGTGGCGCGCGGCTACCTCACCGGCAGCGGGCTGCGGGAGTACGACGCCACCGGCGCCGTCTGCGGCATCGACCTGCCACCGGGCCTGGTCGACGGGAGCCGGCTGCCGGAGCCGATCTTCACGCCGGCGACCAAGGCAGAGCTCGGCGACCACGACGAGAACGTCTCGTTCGACACCGTGGTGCAGACCCTGGGTGACGCCGACGCGGTGGCGCTGCGCGACCTGACGCTGGCCATCTACGCCCGCGCCGAGGAGATGGCCCGCGAGCGGGGGATCGTCCTCGCCGACACCAAGCTCGAGTTCGGCCGACGGGCGGACGGCAGCATCGTGTTGGCCGACGAGGTGCTCACCCCCGACTCGAGCAGGTTCTGGCCGGCCGACGAGTGGCACCCGGGTCGTCCGCAGCCGTCGTACGACAAGGACGTGATCCGCAGCTGGCTCACCTCGCCCGCCTCCGGTTGGGACCGCGCCGCCGGCGGGCCCCCGCCGGCGTTGCCGCAGGAGGTCGTCGACCGGACCCGCGCCCGCTACGTCGAGGCCTTCGAGCGGCTCACCGGCGAGACCTTCTGATGCGTCCACCCGGCGGCCGGCGGTCGCCGTGGCTCGGGTGGAGCGTCGCCTTCGCGGTGCCGGCCGAGGTGGCCTTCGACTACCTCGCCGACCCGGCCAACCGGCCGCAGTGGCAGTCGTCGCTGCGGCGCGTCGAGCTGCTCGACGAGGGCCCACCGCACGTCGGCCAGCGCTGGCGCGACGTGACGGCGGTGCCGGGCGTCGTCCCGGAGATGCGGACCAGCGCGCTCGAGCGACCCACGCTCTGGGTCGAGGAGGGTCACTGGAGGAGCGTCGCCGCCACGGGCGCGCTCCGGCTCGAGCCGACACCCACCGGCTGCGTCGTACGGGTCGCGGCGAGGCTGCGTGTCCCCGGGCTGCTGGCGCCGCTCGGCCCCCTCCTGACGGTGGCGGCCGGGGTGGCCGTGGTCCCGGACCTGCGCCGGGCGGCGCGGGTCCTGGCGGACAGGGACGACGCCTCCTGACGGGACCCCCGCTAGGTTGGGGGCATCCGACGCCCAGGAGGTCCGTCCCGTGTACAACCTGTCGATCCTGCTCGAGGACAGTGCCCGTCGCTACCCGGAGCGGGACGCGCTGGTGCTCGGCGACACCCGGCTGACCTACGCCCAGGTGAACGGCGCCGCCAACCAGGTCGCGAACCTCCTCGTCGAGCTGGGCGTTGAGCCGGGTGACCGGGTGGCGCTGACCAGCCCCAACCTGCCCTACTTCCCGATCGTCTACTACGGGATCCTCAAGGCCGGTGCGGTCGTCGTGCCGATGAACGTCCTCAACAAGGCGCGCGAGGTCAGCTACTACCTCGACGACTCCGAGGCGGTGGTCTACTTCTGCTTCCAGGGGACGCCGGAGCTGCCGATGGGTCAGGCGGGGTACGACGGCGCGAAGGCCGCCGCGAACCCGCCGGAGTTCATCGTCATCACCGCCGATCCCACGGCGGACTCGCCGATCGAGGGCACGCGCACCCTCGCCCAGGCGCTGGCCGACAAGGCGCCGACGTTCGAGCCGGTGAGCACCGCCGAGACCGACACCGCGGTGATCCTCTACACCTCCGGCACCACCGGCCAGCCCAAGGGCGCGGAGCTCTCCCATGCCAACCTGATGATGAATGCGCTCACCTGCAACCGGCTCTTCGACTCCAAGCCGGCCAGCGACGTGCACCTGGTGACCTTGCCGCTGTTCCACTCCTTCGGCTCGTCGGTGCAGATGAATGCGGGCTTCTCGATGGCCGCCACCCTGGTGCTGCTGCCACGCTTCGAGCCGCAGGCGGCGATCGGCCTGCTGCAGTCCGAAGACGTCACGGTGTTCGCGGGCGTGCCGACGATGTGGTGGGGGCTGCTCGGTGCCCTCGACGGCGACGTGGACGTCGACGTCGAGAAGATCGCCGGCAACCTGCGGCTCGGGGTGTCCGGCGGTGCCAGCCTCCCGGTCGAGATCATCAAGGATGTCAAGGCGCGGCTCGGCGTCACCATCCTGGAGGGCTACGGGCTCTCGGAGACCTCGCCGGTGGCGACCTTCAGCGACCCGGACCACGACCCACGGCCCGGCTCGATCGGCATCCCGATCTGGGGCATCGAGTGCAAGCTGATCGACCCCGAGTCGGGGGTGGGCGGCGCCGACTGGACCACCGTGGAGGGCGCCGACGCGATCGGCGAGATCGCGATCCGCGGGCACAACATCATGAAGGGCTACCTCAACCGGCCCGACGCCACCGCCGAGGTGATGCGTGGGGGCTGGTTCCGCACCGGTGACCTGGCCCGGCGCGACGAGGACGGCTTCTACTACATCGTGGACCGGTCGAAGGACATGATCATCCGTGGCGGCTACAACGTCTACCCGCGCGAGATCGAGGAGGTGCTGATGACGCACCCCGACGTCTCGCTGGCGGCAGTGGTCGGCGTACCCCACGACAGCCACGGCGAGGAAGTGAAGGCGTTCGTGATCCGCAACCAGGGCGCCGGGGTGACCGAGGACGAGCTGGTCGCGTGGGGCAAGGAGCAGATGGCGGCCTACAAGTACCCCCGCATCGTCACGTTCGTCGACTCGCTGCCGATGACGTCCACCGGGAAGATCCTCAAGCGCGAGCTCGTCTGACCGGGCCGCCTGACCGAGCCGCCTGACCGGGCCGCGGCCATCGTGCGCACCTCGGCGGCCCGTCACTAGACTGGACCCGCCCCCACCCCGCCGAGCCCGCAGGAGCACCCCCGTGGCCCGTGTCGTCGTTGACGTGATGCCCAAGCCCGAGATCCTCGACCCGCAGGGCAAGGCGGTGCACGGCGCACTGCCCCGCCTCGGCTTCGACGGCGTGCTCGACGTCCGCCAGGGCAAGCGCTTCGAGCTGGAGATCGAGGGCGAGGCCACCGAGGAACGGCTCGCCGAGGTGCGCACGATCGCCGAGACCCTGCTGTCCAACCCGGTCATCGAGGACTTCGACGTGCGGGTCCTCGGATGAAGGTGGGTGTCGTCACCTTCCCCGGCTCCCTCGACGACGTCGACGCCCGTCGGGCGGTGCGGCTCGCCGGCCACGAGGCAGTCAGGCTGTGGCACGGCGACCATGACCTGCACGGCGTGGACGCCGTGGTGCTGCCCGGCGGCTTCTCCTACGGCGACTACCTGCGCTGCGGAGCCATCGCCCGGTTCGCGCCGGTGATGACCGAGGTCGTCGATGCCGCGAAGGGCGGGATGCCGGTGCTGGGCATCTGCAACGGCTTCCAGATCCTGTGTGAGTCCCACCTGCTGCCGGGGGCGCTGATCCGCAACGACCACCGCAAGTTCGGCTGCCTCGACCAGCGCCTCGTCGTCGAGAACACCAAGACCGCATGGACCTCGGCCTACGACGCCGGCCAGGAGGTCACCATCGTGCTCAAGAACGGTGAGGGCTCCTACGTCGCCGACCAGCGCACCCTCGACCTGCTCGAGGCCGAGGGCCGGGTGGTGGCCCGCTACGCCGGGGACAACCCGAACGGCTCCGAGCGCAACATCGCGGGCGTCAGCAACGAGGCCGGCAACGTCGTCGGCCTGATGCCGCACCCCGAGCACGCCATCGAGGACCTCTGCGGTCCCGGCACGGACGGACTCGGCTTCTTCACGTCCCTCTCCTGAACGCCCGGCGCCGTTGAGGGGTCAGTTCTGCGCCGTTGAGAGGTCAGTTCTGCACCGTCGAAGGGTCAGTTCTGCACCGTCGAAGGGTCAAGTCCTCCCGGTCGACCAGCGTGCTGCTCGCAGCCGGCCGGGCCGCGCGGCGGTGGCGTCGGAGGCGTCAGAACCCGACCGGCGGCGGGCCGTCCGGGTCGGGCAGGGGATCCGGGGTGGTCGGGTCCGGCACCGGCTCGGGCCCCGGCGTGGGGACGGGCGTGGGGACGGGCGTCGGCTCCGGTGCGGGTGGGGCGGTGGTGTCGTGGAACATGACCGACCCGTACCCGAATCTCTCGGGCTGGTGCGTCCCACGCCGCCGCCCGCGGACCGGCGGGGTCGCCGCTCCACCGGCTCCCTAGGATGATCCCGTGCAGCTCGACACCGTCGCCATCGCCGAGTCCGACCCCGACCGGGTGCAGCCCTGGGCCGACCTGGGGCTGAAGCAGGACGAGTACGACCGGATCCGCGAGATCCTGGGCCGGCGCCCGACGAGCTCGGAGCTGGCGATGTACTCGGTGATGTGGAGCGAGCACTGCTCCTACAAGTCCTCCAAGGTGCACCTCAAGCAGTTTGTTGACTTGGCACAGGAGCTGTCACAGATCGCCGGCGAAGCCGGAACGCTCGGCAAGACCCTGGCCGGCATCGGCGAGAACGCCGGAGTCATCGACATCGGCCAGGGCTACGCGGTCACCTTCAAGGTCGAGTCGCACAACCACCCGTCGTACGTCGAGCCGTACCAGGGCGCAGCGACCGGCGTCGGCGGCATCGTCCGCGACATCCTCGCGATGGGGGCGCGCCCGGTGGCCGTGATGGACCCGCTGCGCTTCGGCCCCCTGCACGCGCCCGACACCCACCGGGTGCTGCCGGGGATCGTGGCCGGTGTCGGCGGCTACGGCAACTGCCTGGGTCTGCCCAACATCGGCGGCGAGGTCGTCTTCGACGAGAGCTACGCCGGCAATCCGCTGGTCAACGCGCTGTGCGTCGGCGTGCTGCGGCACGAGGACCTGCATCTCGCCAAGGCCAGCGGCGCGGGCAACAAGGTGATCCTGTACGGCGCCCGCACGGGTGGCGACGGCATCGGGGGCGTCAGCGTCCTCGCCAGCGAGACCTTCGACGCCGATGGTCCCGCCAAGCGGCCCAGCGTCCAGGTCGGGGACCCGTTCATGGAGAAGCTGCTGATCGAGTGCACCCTGGAGCTCTTCGCCGCCGGGCTGGTCGCCGGCATCCAGGACCTCGGCGGCGCCGGCCTCTCCTGCGCCACCTCCGAGCTCGCGAGCGCCGGCGACGGCGGCATGCACGTCGAGCTCGACCGGGTGCCCCTTCGCGACTCCACCCTCGCTCCGGAGGAGATCTTGATGAGCGAGTCGCAGGAGCGGATGATGGCGGTCGTCGAGCCGGGCGACGTCGACGCGTTCCTCGCGATCTGCGCCAAGTGGGACGTCGAGGCGGTCGTGATCGGCGAGGTCACCGCGACCGGTCGGTTGGAGATCGACTGGCACGGCCAACGCGTCGTCGACGTGCCGCCCCGGACGGTCGCACACGAGGGTCCGACGTACCACCGTCCCGTCGAGCGCCCGGCGAGCCAGGATGCGCTGCAGGCCGACGCGGCGGAGAGGCTGCCGCGGCCGACGTCCGGGAAGTCCCTCCGCTCGACGCTGCTGAAGATGGTCGCGTCGCCGAACCTCTGCGACCGCTCGTGGGTCACCGACCAGTACGACCGCTACGTGCAGGGCAACACCGTGCTCGCGCAGCCGTCGGACAGCGGGATGATCCGGGTCGACGAGGAGACCAACCTCGGCGTCGCCGTGTCGACCGACTGCAACGGCCGGTTCGCCGCGCTGGACCCGTACGCCGGTGCGCAGCTGGCCCTCCTCGAGTCCTACCGCAACGTCTCCACCGGGGGAGCGACCCCGCTGGCGATCAGCGACTGCCTCAACTTCGGCTCGCCGGAGGACCCGGCGGTGATGTGGCAGTTCGCCGAGGCCTGCCGCGGCCTCAAGGACGCCTGTGCCGAGCTGGGCATCCCGGTGACGGGAGGCAACGTCAGCCTCTACAACCAGACCGGCGAGACCGCGATTCTGCCGACCCCGGTCGTGGCCGTGCTCGGCGTGATCGAGGACGTCAGCACGCGGACGCCGACGGGCTTCCAGGCGCCCGACGAACGGATCTTCCTCCTCGGCGACACTCGGGAGGAGCTCTCCGGCAGCGAGTGGGCGCACGTCGTGCACGGACACCTCGGCGGGTTGCCCCCGCGAGCGGACCTGGCGGCCGAGCGGGCGCTGTCCAGGCTGCTCGTCGAAGGGGTCGGCCTGCTGACCTCCGCCCACGACCTCTCCGACGGCGGCCTCGCCCAGGCGCTGGCCGAGTCGTGCCTGCGCAACGGCGTCGGCGCGGCGGTGGAGCTCGGCGGGGACGCGTTCGTGGCGCTCTTCAGCGAGTCAGCCGCCCGAGCGCTGGTCACGGTGCGCCCCGGTGACACCGACCGCCTGGTCGCCCTCGCCCAGGAGCACGGCGTCCCGCTGACCGCGCTCGGCGACACCCGTGGCGACGTACTCGCCGTGGAGGGCCAGTTCGAGATCCCCCTCACCGAGCTGCGCGCCGCCTGGACCGCCACGCTCCCGGCGGCGCTGGCCTGATCCCTCGGGGCTGCGTGGTCGTTCGGTTCGCCAGCTCGCCCGGAGGCTTGTAACGCGGAGTTCGCGTTGCTGAGTGCCATCCCGGCGGGGCACTCAGCAACCTGTACTCCGCGTTACAAGGCTGCGCGGGCGCCCACCGGCTCCTCGTTGTACGACGGCTGCGTGGTCGGCCACGACGCCGGGCGCGGGATGGTCCGGATGGCCCGGGCGAGGGTCGGCACCAGCGCGGCCACGGCGATGCAGGCCATCAGGCCGACCGTCGAGCTGGCCGGGCCGAACGCGTGCAGCAGGAGACCGGCCAGCACCGGGGCCAGGGGCATCGTCGCCATCGCGCTGAACTGCATGGCGGAGGTGGTCCGGCCGATCATCTCCGCCGGGGTGACCGCGACCCGGTAGGAGCCCATCGCGGCGTTGCCGGCGGGGTTGAGCAGCAGCCCGATCGCGACGCACGGGCCGACCACCCACGGGCTGGCCGTGAACGCCAGTGGCGCGGCGAGCGGCAGCCAACTCCACGCGGCGAGCACGGTGATTCTCCCGGTGGCGACCCGGTCGATGATCCGCGGCGCCATGAGGGCACCCACGATCCCGCCGAGGCCGGCGCAGGTCTCCACCAGGCCGATCGCGGTGGGAGCGACGCCTGCCTGCACCATCCGCAGGATCGCGATGGTGAAGACGGCGTTGACGACGAGGTTGGACAGCGCGGCGTAGGCCAGCAGCGGCCGGAAGACCGGGTGTCGCCAGACGTAGCCGAACCCCTCCCGCAGGTCGGCGAGCATCCGGGACTTCTGCACCCGCTCGGGCGCTGCCAGGTCGGTCCGGAGCAGGGACAGGCTCAGGCAGGAGACGAGGTAGCTCGCCGCGTTGGCCACGAACGGGACCGCCCGGGACGCGGTGTAGAGGACGCCACCGAGTGGCCCGCCCAGCAGCGAGGCGACGTGCTGGCGCGCCTGGTTCTGGCTCAGCGCCGTGGGCAGGTCCTCGGTGGGTACGACGGCCTGCAGCGCAGCAGTCTCCGCAGGACCGAAGATGCCGGCCGCGACGCCGCTGACCAGCGCCCCGAGGACCAGGGCGGTGAAGGTGAGCGCGCCCGACAGGGCCAGTGCGCCGAGGGCTGCATAGACGGCGACACCGGTCGCGCTGGACAGCAGCATCAGTCGGCGGCGGTGCACCCGGTCGGCGAGGATCCCGGCCGGCAGCAGCGTGGCCACGAAGCCGAGCAGGTACGCCGCCTCGCCCAGCGCCGCGAGCCCGGCCGACCCGGTGAGCGCGTACCCGAGCAGCGGGAAGACGAAGAGCGAGACGGAGGTGCCGAGCTGGCTGATCGCCTCACCGGTCCAGAGCACCGTGAAGTCGCGGTTGCGGGCGAGGGAGCGGAACGTCGTCATATCCGCACCATAAGTTGCGCAAGTACAGGTGCGCAAGTATTCGTGCGGAATTTTGCTAGGCTGCTGCCATGGATGCGGAGGACGGCCACGCCGACGACGTCCGGGTGTTGCGGGCGATCGCCCATCCGGTGCGCAACCGCGTGCTCGACGAGCTCGGGGCCACCGGACCGCTGCGGGCAGCCGACGTCGCCGAGCGGATCGGGATCCCGGCGAACCAGGCGAGCTTCCACCTCCGCCAGTTGGCGAAGTACGGGCTCGTCGAGGAGGCTCCCGAGCTCGCTCGCGACGGCCGTGACCGGGTGTGGCGGCTGGTCCACGAGGAAGGCACCAA
Organism: Marmoricola sp.; assembly: GCA_035708765.1. Classification (GTDB taxonomy): domain Bacteria; phylum Actinomycetota; class Actinomycetes; order Propionibacteriales; family Nocardioidaceae; genus Marmoricola. Next base: position 24,760 of record DASTFI010000048.1, on the reverse strand, counting down.
GCTGCGCCTCGACCTGCTCGAGAAGGAGCCGGGCAACCGGGCCGCGGTAGGCGTCTTCCGCCGCAACCTCTCCGAACGGGCCAAGGCGTTCGTCGACCTCGCCTTCCGCGGCGGACAGGAGCAGGAGCAGGACACCACCGTCACCGTGATCTCGGACGCCCTCGCACTCACCAAGGCCGAGGCCCGCGCCTACTCCGAGGAGCTCACCGCGCTCAACGAGCGGTGGCGCCAGCAGACCCAGGCCGAGCAGACCCAGGCCGAGCAGACCCAGGCCGAGCAGGAGGGGCGGCGCACCTACCACGTGCTCCAGATCGTGCAGCCCTACCCGAAGCAGGCCGACTGATGCCGCGCCGGCTCACCCCCGCGCCGGCCTTCGAGGTGGCCGCCGCGCTGCAGGACCCGGAGGCGCACCTCAAGCTGCTGACCCGGCACTTCCTGGCGATCCTGCAGGCCAGGGCCCCCGGTGCGTCGGTGGAGGTGCGGGTGCCGCCGTACGCCGCCGTCCAGGTCATCGAGGGCGTCCGGCACACCCGCGGGACCCCGCCCGCGGTCATCGAGACCGACGCCCGGACCTGGATCGCCGTGGCCACCGGTGCGCTGACCTGGTCGGCGGCGGTCGATCAGGGCCGGGTCCGCGCGTCGGGGGAGCGCACCGACCTGTCGCCGTACCTGCCGCTGGTCGGCCCCGACTGACCTCGTGGCTGCAACGCGGTGTCCTTGACGCTGAGTGGCCCGCACGCACCTTGTTCAGCGACGCTAACCCCGCGTTACAAGGGGGGCAGGGCGGCGGCAGGTCGGCTCAGCGCGAGCCGGCGACGACGTCCCGGTTGAGCGCGACGTACTCCCCGAGCCGGTCGGAGCGGAGGGCCTGCCACAGCTCGGCGGCGCGGCGATGGTCGAGCACGAGCCCGGAGTGGGTCCGGCGGGTGGGTGCGGTGAGGAAGGTGGTGGACCGCGGGGTGGTGCCCCGCAACGACCAGGCCGTCCTGGCGATGTCCCACAGGCTCCAGTCGGCGTTGACCGCGAGGTGGTCGAAGGTCGACTTGGCGACGCGGTTCAGGCGCAACGGGTTCACCAGGACGCCGCCGTCGACCGTTCGGGCGAGCAGAGCGCGGAGGACCGCCTGCTGCCGCGCCACCCGGTCGAGGTCGCCCCGCGGCAGGCAGGGACGCAGCCGCATCACCTCGAGCGCGCCCTGGCCGTCCAGCCGTTGGGCGCCCGCCTGCGCACAGCCGTCGCCGAGCGACACGGTGACGCCGTCGAGCTCGTCGACGATCTCGCGGACGGCGTTGAGGTCCCAGACGGCGAGCCGGTCGATGTGCACGCCGGTGGTGCGCTCCAGGGCCCGGACGTACGCCGCACCGCCGGCGGCCGCGGTCGAGCCCAGCCGGCCGGTGCCGGGCAGGGTGACCGAGCCGGGCACCGAAACGGCGAAGACGCCGTCCGCCCGGTCGGCCGGCAGGTGCACCAGCATGACCAGGTCGCTGTGCTCCAGCGCCTGGCGCCAGCGTGGGCCGGCGGCGACCCGGTCGTGCGCGCCGGGATCCGCGGCGACGAGCAGGATCGTCGTGCCCGGGGTGTCCGCGCCCTCGGGCAGCGCGCCGGGGATCCGTTCGAGCCCGCCGAAGGTGTAGCGCAGCCACACCAGGACCGTCGTCGCCACCAGTGCGAGCACGACCAGCACGATGATCAGCACCCGTCGGACCCGTCGGACGCGGCGCCGGCGCCGGCGCTGCTCGTGCCTGCGCTCGCGGGCGGCGCGCGCCGCGGTCCGCTGCTCGGGTGTGCGCCCGGCGAGGACCCGGGCCTCGTCCGGCACCGACTCGTCGTCAGCGCCCCCCACGTGCTCGTCGCCCGCGGACGACGCCCGGGACCGCGGTGACGGCGACGCCGGAGTGGTCACGAGCCGCTCCTCGGATCCGTTGGCGGGGGTGGCACCGGGGCGCGAGGCGGCACCGCTGGGGAAGGTAGCACCGGGGACGCCACAGGGGGCGCGAACCCGCCGGAGCCGGCATCCTAGAGTGGCGGCATGGATCTCGAAGCCGTTCGGCAGCGCGTGCAGTCCGTCCTCCCGGGAGTACGACGGAACCTGGAGGACCTCGTCCGGATCGAGTCGGTCAGTGCCGACCCGGAGCGGGCGGGTGAGGTGCAACGCAGCGCGGAGATGACCGCCGGGCTCTTCGAGGCAGAGGGCTTCGAGGTCACCATCACCAGCGCGGACGGCGGCGCTCCGGCCGTGATCGCGCACAAGGCCGGTCCCGAGGGCGCGCCGACGGTGCTCCTCTACGCCCACCACGACGTGCAGCCCGAGAACGACCACGCCGACTGGGACTCGCCCCCCTTCGAGCCGACCGAGCGGGGTGACCGCCTCTACGGCCGCGGTGCCGCCGACGACAAGGCGGGGATCGCCGCGCACCTCGCCGCCATCCGCGCCCTGGGCGAGGACCTGCCGGTGGGCGTGACGATGTTCATCGAGGGCGAGGAGGAGGTCGGCTCCGACACCCTGTCCGCCCTGCTGGCCCAGCACCGTGAAGAACTGGCCGCCGACGTGATCGTCATCGCCGACAGCGGCAACTGGGACATCGGGGTGCCGGCGCTGACCACCAGCCTGCGTGGCCTGGTGCGCGCCGACATCGAGGTGCGCACGCTGACCCACGCGGTCCACTCCGGCATGTGGGGCGGGCTGGTCCCCGACTCCCTGATGACGCTCGCGCGGCTGATCGCCACCCTGCACGACGACCGTGGCAACGTCGCGATCGACGGGCTGCACGCCGGTCCGGCAGCCGACGTCGACTACCCCGAGGAGCGGCTGCGGGCGGAGTCCGGCGCCGTCCCGGGCATCGAGTGGATCGGCTCGGGGTCCACGGTCGAGCGGCTGTGGACCAAGCCCGCGCTGAGCATCACCGGGCTGGACGCGCCCAAGGTGGCCGGCGCCAGCAACACCCTGGTGCCGGCGGCCCGCGCCCGGATCTCGCTGCGGATCGCCCCCGGTGACACCACCGAGAACGCCGTCGCCTGCCTGCGCAAGCACCTCCAGGCGCGGGTGCCGTGGGGCGCCGAGCTCTCCTTCACCGTCGTGGACACCGGTGAGGCGACCCGGATCGACGCCACCGGCCCGGCGTACGACGTCGCCCGCGAGGCGTTCACCGACGCCTGGGACGGCGTCGCGCCGATCGACATGGGGGTGGGCGGGTCCATCCCCTTCATCGCAGAGTTCCTCGAGACGTTCCCCCGGGCGAGCGTGCTCGTCACGGGCGTCGAGGACCCCGACACCCGCGCGCACGGCGCCAACGAGGGCCTGCACCTCGCCGAGTTCGAGCGGGTGTGCATCGCGGAGACGCTGCTGCTGGCCAACCTGGCCTCGCTGCAGGTCTGAGCGCCGCTCAGTCGTGCTCGGCCGGCGCGGGCAGCCGCACGGTGAACGTGCTGCCCTCGCCGAGGCCCGACTCCAGCTCGATCTCACCGCGGTAGCGGTCCACGATGCGCTTGACGATCGCCAGGCCCAGCCCGGTGCCCGGGATGCGCTGGGCCTCGGGGTTGGTGCTGCGGAAGAAGTCGGTGAACAGCTGCGCCTGGTCGTCGCTGGAGATGCCCATGCCGTGGTCGCGACAGCGGAACTCGGCCCGGTTGCCCACCTGGGACAGCTCGAGGTGCACCTCGGAGTCCTCCGGGGAGTACTTCACCGCGTTGCCGACGAGGTTGGTCAGCACCCGGTCGAGGTCGTCCCGGTCGCCGTACGCCGTCACCGGCCGATCCGGTTTGTCGAGCAGCACCTTGATGCGCCGCTGGGTGGTGGTCGGGGTGGCCAAGTCGACCACCTCGTCGAGCAGCTGGGAGAGGTCCACCAGGTCGCGCTTGGCCTTCACGGTGGGGTCGGCGGCGCGGGACAGGGTGAGCAGGTCCTCGACGATCCCGGACATGCGGGAGACGCCGCGCGCCATCGAGGCGATCGCGCGACGTGAGTCCGGGTCGAGGCCGTCGGTGTCGTCGAGCAGCTCGAGATAGCCGGCGACGGACGTCAGCGGGTTGCGCAGCTCGTGCGAGACGGTGGCGATCAGCTGGCTCTTGTAGCCGTCGAGGGTGCGCAGCTCCTCGTTGAGCCGCCGCTCGCGCTCCAGGTTGCGGGTGTTGAGCAGCGTCCGGCCGAGGTCGTGGCCGATGTCGAGCACGGCTCGCTTCTCCGTCTCGGACCAGTCGCCCTGGTCGGCGTCGCGGGTCAGCACCAGGTTGCCCAGGCAACGGGTCCCGACGCCCAGCGGCGCGAAGAGCATGGAGTCCACGCCGACCGCCTTGAGGAAGTCGACGACCCTGGCGTAGGCCTCCTCCGGGACGTAGTCGGGCCGCAGCTCCGAGGAGAGCACGGCCACGTCCTGCTCGGTCCAGAGCATCCGGGCGGTGCGTTCGCCCAGCTCGGCCATGAACGGCGGCAGCGCCAGGTCGATGCCGCGCGAGGAGAAGACCCGGCCCACGTCGGCTCCGCCCTCGTCGAAGGTGCGGATCCACAGCCCGCGCGCGTTGAAGCCCTGGATCATGGTCTTCTGCGCGTAGTCGAAGACGCCCTCGAGGGTGTCCTCGGCGCTCGCCCGGCGAATGACCTCCCGGGTCGTCTCCGCGAGCCGGACCTGCTCGGCGAGGCGGGCGCGGTCATGGGCGGCGATGACCGCGCGGCCGGCCTGCTCGACGTACTTCTGCAGCTGGCGTCGCTTCTCGGGCTGTGGACGCTGGCCGTCCGTCGGCACGTCCATCGACATCATGCCGCGCAGCTCGCCGTGCGCGTCGTAGAAGGGGGCGAGCAGCAGGTCGAGCGGGTGCCAGGCGTTCGGGTCGTCGCTGACCTCGATGTCGGGGATCCAGCCGAGGTTCGCGGTCTCGATGCCCATCCGCTCGTGCGGCACGAACCGCAGGGCGCCCCAGGACTCGGAGTTGTCGATCTCGGCCTGGATGTCCTCCACCGGGGTGCGGTGGCCCAGGAGCTGGTCGCGGCAGTCCTCGCTGCCGGCGACCGCGACGACCTCGAGTCGACCGTCGTCCTCGACGACGCTGACGGCGGCCACCTCGAAGCCCACCAACTCCGTGACACCCTCGGCGATCAGCTCCAAGGTGTCTCGGAACAGCGCCGCGGACCATGGATCAGTCATGTTTCCCCCGGCTTGTTCTGCTCGTGGGGAACATCGTAGGACCGACCTGTCCGACCGATAGGTGCTTTCGACAACTAAGCGGACATTTCGGGCGAACTCCGGTGGTTCGGCGTCCCGCCGGTGCGCCCGTAGACTGGCGCCCGTGGCCAGTGCAACCGCCGGTGGACGTCGTGGAGACGGCCGCCTGACCCATGCCCTCGACCCGCACGACCTCGGCCCGCAGGACGCCTGCGGCGTGTTCGGGGTCTGGGCGCCGGGCGAGGACGTCGCCAAGCTGACCTACTACGGCCTCTACGCGCTGCAGCACCGCGGCCAGGAGTCGGCCGGCATCGCGGTCAGCAACGGCCGCCAGATCCTGGTCTACAAGGACATGGGCCTGGTCTCCCAGGTGTTCGACGAGTCCACGCTCGAGGCGCTCAAGGGCCATGTCGCCGTGGGGCACGCGCGCTACTCCACGACCGGTGCCAGCACCTGGCACAACGCACAGCCCACGTTCCGGCCGACCGCGGACGGGTCCATCGCGCTGGCCCACAACGGCAACCTGACCAACACCCACGAGCTCAAGGAGCTGGTCGAGGGCCTGCCCAGCGCGCGCGGAGAGCTCGAGATCAACGCCCGCCACCTGGAGAGCAGCACCAACGACACCTCCCTGGTGACGGCCCTGCTGGCGCACCACCCGGACAGCTCGCTGGAGGAGCGGGCGGCCGAGCTGCTGCCGCAGATCCGCGGCGCGTTCTCGTTCATCTGGATGGACGAGGGCAGCCTGTACGCCGCGCGCGACCCCCAGGGCATCCGGCCGCTCGTGCTCGGTCGCCTGGAGCGCGGCTGGGTCGTGGCCAGCGAGACCGCGGCGCTCGACATCGTCGGTGCGTCGTACATCCGCGAGGTGGAGCCGGGCGAGATGATCGCCGTCGACGCCGACGGCCTGCGCACCCGCCGCTTCGCAGAGGCGGCACCGAAGGGCTGTCTCTTCGAGTACGTCTACCTCGCCCGTCCCGACACCCTGCTCAACGACCGCCGGGTGCACAGCGTGCGCGTCGAGGCGGGGCGTCGGCTGGCGCGGGCCGACACCGTGGTCACCGGCCCGGCCGAGGCCGACCTGGTCATCCCGGTGCCCGAGTCGGGCACGCCGGCGGCGATCGGCTACGCCGAGGCGAGCGGGATCCCCTACGGCATGGGGCTGGTGAAGAACTCCTACGTCGGGCGCACCTTCATCCAGCCGTCCCAGACGATCCGGCAGCTCGGCATCCGACTCAAGCTCAACCCGCTGCGCGACGTCATCGAGGGCAAGCGGCTCGTCGTGGTCGACGACTCGATCGTGCGCGGCAACACCCAGCGCGCCCTGGTGCGGATGCTCCGCGAGGCCGGCGCCCGCGAGGTGCACGTGCGCATCTCGAGCCCGCCGGTGAAGTGGCCGTGCTTCTACGGCATCGACTTCGCGTCCCGGGCCGAGCTCATCGCCAACGGACTGTCGACCGACGAGATCCGCGCCTCCATCGGCGCCGACTCGCTGGCCTACATCTCCCTGGAGCAGCTCGTCGAGGCGACCGACGTACCCGCCGACAACCTCTGCCGCGCCTGCTTCGACGGCATCTATCCTGTCGAGCTGCCCGACCCGCAGCTGCTCGGCAAGCACTTGCTCGAGTCGATGCCGCCCGCCGACGACCTCGCGCTCGAGGTGGCCCCGCCGGCCGGCGCCGGGCCCAGCGGCGTGGCAACCTCCGTGCACGGCGGCGCCGTCGACGCGCTCGACCGTCCCTGACCGCCACCTGACAGGATGCCGCAGTGACTTCCTCCGGGACCTCCTACGAAGCCGCCGGCGTCTCCATCGAGGCGGCCGACCGGGCCATCGACCTGATGAAGGAATGGGTCGAGAAGGCCCGGCGCCCGGAGATGCTCGGAGGCCTGGGCGGCTTCGCCGGGTTGTTCGACGCCACCGCGCTGAAGGGTTACCGCCGGCCGCTGTTGGCCACCTCGACCGATGGCGTCGGCACCAAGGTCGCGATCGCGCAGGCGCTGGACAAGCACGACACCATCGGGCGCGACCTGGTCGGGATGGTCGTCGACGACCTCGTCGTCTGCGGTGCCGAGCCGCTCTTCATGACCGACTACATCGCCACCGGCCAGGTGGTCCCCGAACGCATCGCCGCGATCGTCCGGGGCATCGCCGAGGCCTGTGTCGAGGTGGGCTGCGCCCTGGTTGGCGGCGAGACCGCTGAGCACCCGGGCCTCCTGGCGCCCGACGAGTACGACGTCGCCGGAGCCACCACCGGGGTGGTGGAGGCCGACGATCTCCTCGGTGCCGACCGGGTCCGGCCCGGTGACGTGGTCATCGCGATGGCCTCGAGCGGCCTGCACTCCAACGGCTACTCCCTGGTCCGGCACGTGCTGCTGCGCACGTCCGCGGACGGCGGCGCCGGGATGTCACTGGACCGGCACATGGACGACTTCGGGCGGACCCTGGGCGAGGAGCTGCTCGAGCCCACTCGGCTCTACACCAAGCCGTGCCTCCGGCTGGCCCGGGAGACCGACACGCACGCGATGTCCCACGTCACCGGAGGCGGTCTGGCCGCCAACCTGGAGCGGGTGCTGCCGCCGGAGGTCGCGGTCACCCTCGACCGGTCGACGTGGACGCTGCCGCCGGTCTTCCGGCTGGTCGCCGAGTCCGGCCCGGTGGCCCTGCCCGATCTCGAGCGGACGCTCAACTGCGGGGTGGGCATGGTGGCCGTGGCGGCGCCGGGTGCCGTGGATGCCGCCCTCGGCGTGCTCCGGGAGGCCGGCATCCCGGCCTGGGTCGCCGGCGAGGTCCGCCCCGCGGACGGCGACGACGGCGGCACGGTGACGCTCACCGGTCGGTACGCCGGCTGACCGGAACCCCGGGCGGGTCCCCGGTGGCGTCCGCGGTCGTGTCCTTGGCGGTCGGGGCGGTCGGGGCGGTCGGGGCGGTCGATCGCCGCTCGCTCGCAGTGGGACATGCGAAGGTCACTGCTGGGGGTGATGTGCATCCCTTGCGCCCCACCGGCGACATTCGCATGTCGGTTTGCGAGGTCCAGGGGCAACGTCGACGCGAACCAGCCGGAATTGCGGCGTTGCTGATACCGACGTGCGGGAATGACCATCGGACAGGTACGGTTGCACCACGAGACGATGAATTCCGACCGGCAGCCATGGAGCGCCGGCCAAGTGTGCGAGGGGGTCGACCCAATGGGGCGCGGCCGTGCTAAGGCAAAGCAGACGAAGGTTGCCCGCGATCTGAAGTACCGCACTCACGAGACGGACTTCGGAGCGCTGGCCAAGGAGCTCCACGGCGAGCAGGGCAGTCCCCCGGACTCCGCCGCCGAGGAGTACGACGACGACTGGGGCTACGAGGCCTCGTCGCGCGACTGACCTCGCGACACCGGCCACGACGGCCACGACGGGCCGACCCCGACATCGCGTCGGGGCCGGCTCCGCGCCGTGGAGGGCGAGCGCCGGCACTTGTGAAGTGCGGGCCCTGGGGACTGCGAGCGCCGGGAAGTGCGGCGGGGTGCCGCCGGATCAGACCCGCAGGTGCCGTTGACCGATCGTGGCCATCCGCTGCTCGGCGATCCGGTCGGCCGCCACGGCCGGCGGCACCTGGTCGGACTCGGCGAGGTGGAACACCTCGCGGGTGATGTCGAAGATCTTCGTGGCGCGCTGCTTCGCCCGGTCGAAGTCGAAGCCCTCGAGCTCGTCGGCGACCTGGATCAGCCCGCCGGAGTTCACGCAGTAGTCCGGCGCGTAGAGGATGCCGCGGTCGGCGAGCAGCTTCTCGATGCCCGGGTGGGCGAGCTGGTTGTTCGCGGCGCCGCAGACCACCTGGGCGGTCAGCGTCTCGACCACGTCGTCGGTGAGCGCATCGCCCAGCGCGCACGGTGCGTAGACGTCGAGCCGGCTGGCCACCAGCGCCTCGGCGCTCCCGACCGTCCGGACCTCGGGATGCGCCTCGGTGACGCGTCGTACGGCGGAGGCGTCGACGTCGGTGACCACGACGTCCGCGCCGTCCTGCACGAGGTGGGAGACCAGGTGGTGGCCGACCTTGCCGACGCCGGCGACGCCGACGGTGCGGCCGGAGAGGGTCGGCTCGCCCCAGGTCGCCTCGGCGGCGGCCCGCATGCCCTGGAAGACACCGAAGGCGGTCAGCACCGAGCTGTCGCCGGCCCCGCCGTGCTCGACGGTGCGGCCGGTGACGTAGTCGCACTCCCGCGCGATCACGTCCATGTCGGCGCTGAAGGTGCCCACGTCGCAGGCGGTGAGGTAACGCCCGCGCAGGGACTGCACGAAGCGGCCGTAGGCGCGCAGCAGCGCCTCGGTCTTCGTCGCGCGCGGGTCGCCGATGATGACCGCCTTGCCGCCGCCCAGGTCGAGCCCGGCGAGCGCGGCCTTGTAGGACATCCCCCGGGAGAGGTGCAGGACGTCGGTCAGGGCGGCGTCCTCGTCGGCGTACGGGTAGAACCTGGTGCCGCCCAGCGCCGGCCCGAGCGCGGTGGAGTGGATCGCGATGATGGCGCGGAGCCCGGAGGCCTCGTCGGCGCAGAAGACGACTTGCTCGTGGCCCTCGAGCTCGGCGAAGACGCCGGAGCGCGGACCGGGGAGAGGGGAGGACGGGGCGGACGGTGCAGTGGTGGGGGCCACGATCGGTGACCTTTCTGTGCTGGTGCGCCGGGTGTGGCGCCTGTGTTCTGGCCTGCCGGCGGGGGTGGTGCCGACCGGTCCAGCGTATCGCCGCCGTGTGGTCCACGTCACCGACGGCGCTGGTCTAGTCAGCACAGGACGTGTCCGCTTTCTCCGCTTTACTTCCGCGGGGGAGGGGAGAACACTCTTGGCTGTAGCCAAAGCCGACATTTCGGGAACGACCGCATCAGATCTCCAGCGACAAGGGGCCCACCATGCAGCACCAGATTCCCGAGACCGAGACGCTCCTGACCCCGGCCGAGGTGGCCTCGCTGTTCCGTGTCGACCCCAAGACCGTCACCCGGTGGGCGAAGGCCGGCAAGCTCAGCTCGATCCGCACCCTAGGCGGGCACCGCCGCTACCGCGAGTCCGAGGTGAAGGACCTGCTCAGGGGGATCCCGACGCAGCGCACCAGCTCCGACTGAGCCGGGCCGCCTGACCGGCCACCAGGCCTTCGGGTGCACGAGCGCGACCGCGACGACCGTACGTCGGCCAGGTCGCGCTCTTGTCATGTCCGGACCAGGAGGGGTCAACCGGTGAGCCGGCTGACCAGGAGGTAGGACCCGACGAACGTGCTGACCAGCACGAGCAGCACCAGCAGCGCGACCCGCCAGGCGGCACCGGCCGACCCGCTCGTCGCACCCGCCCGTCCGGGACGCGCACGTGCCTCGGGCACGTCCTCGCCGGCTGCGGCGCGCCCGAGCGCGTCGACGAAGCTGTCCACGTCGGGCCAGCGGTCGTCAGGGTCCGGCTCCAGCGCCCGCAGCACCACCGCATCGACGGCCGGAGGGACCTCGACCACCGTCGAGGGCGCCGGGGGCAGCCGCGCGTCGAGCAGCCCGCTCAGGCCGTCGTCGCGGACCAGCCGGCCGGTGAGCAGCACGTAGGTGACCGCGCCGAGGGCGTGAACGTCGGCGCGCACGTCGAGACCGGTGCCGAGCGCCTGCTCGGGTGCGATGTACGACGGGGTGCCCACCACCTGGGTCAGGCCGGAGGCGTGCGCCGCGGCCTTCGCGACGCCCAGGTCGGCGACCAGCACCTCGAAGTCGGGCCCCGGCCCCGCATGCGGCGGCCGGCTGCGCAGCAGCAGGTTCTGCGGCTTGATGTCGCGGTGGATGATGCCGGCCCGGTGCAGCACCGACAGGCCGGCGCCTGCCTGGCGGACCAGCTCGACGGTGTCCACGAGGGTGGCGTGGGCGCCGTCCTCGAGCAGGTCGGCGACCGTGCCCCGGTCGGCGTAGGACATCACGAAGTACGGCGTCCCGGCGTCGGTCTCACCGATGTCGTAGACGCGGACGACGTGGTCGGCGTCGGCACGCCGCAGGATCCGGGCCTCCTCGAGGAACCGCTCGCGGATGTCGAGCCGCGAGGTCCAGTTGTCGGCCAGTGCCTTCACCGCGACGTCCGAGTCGAGCTCGAGGTCGTGGTAGCGCCACACGGTTGCGAAGCCCCCGGAACCGAGGCGCTCCCGACGCTGCAGGCGACCGATGGTCTCGGGGACGGACACGCAGGTATTGTGCCCGAGCACGGGCGCCGGGCCGCAGTCCTTTCGACCGGTCGCCCTCAAGGCGACCGGTCCGCCGGGCCGAGGGAGGGGGACGACGTGCACGGATCAGCGTCCGACGCAGACCTGGACGCGCTGGCGAGCGCCGCTGCTGCCGGTGACCCGGCCGCGCTCGACGACCTGCTCGCGCGGATCCAGCCGCGGGTGGCGCGCATCGCCGGCCGGATGCTGCCGCACCCGCAGGACGCCGAGGAGGCCACCCAGGACGCGCTGCTCGCGGTGGCGCGCAACATCGCCAGGTTCGAGGGCCGAAGCCGGTTCACCACCTGGCTGCACGCGGTGGCCAGCAACAGTGCCAGGTCGACCTACCGGTCGCTCAAGCGCCGTTACGTGGAGCGTGCCACCGACGTGCTGCCGGTGGCCGTGGATCCGCGCACCACGAGCGTGATCGCCGGCAGCAGGCTCGACCTGCTCGAGGCGCTGGAGCTGCTCGCCCAGGACAAGCCCGAGCTGGTCGAGCCGCTGGTGCTGCGCGACGTCAGCGAGCTGGACTACCAGGACATCGCCGACCTGCTCGGAGTGCCGCTCGGCACGGTCAAGTCGCGGATCCACCATGCCCGCGCGTTCGTCCGGCCGCTGCTGCGGGCGCACGACTGATCCCGGCCCGCCGCCGCGCGTCACCCCTGCTCGCCGACGACCAGGTCGCCGTGCGCACGTCGTGCCAGGTCGGTGCAGCTCCCGCCGAGGTCGCAGACCTTGAGCCAGGTGCCGGTCTCGGCGTCGAGGTCGAAGTCGGTCGCACCCTTCACGACGACGTGCTGGCCGTCGAGCCAGGTGGCGTCCATGGTCGCCGGCGGGGCGTCGAACTGCTGCAGCCCCACGCCGGGGCCCTTCGACGCCGAGAAGGTCGCGAGGCGTCCCGGACCGAACCCGTCACTCTCGCTCGGGATGGCCAGGACCCGCTTGCCGTCCGGGCTGAAGTAGTCCGCGCCCGGCATGTTGAGCCGCCAGTCGCAGGTGTTCCACGACGTGTTGTCCTGGGCGCCGGCCACTGTGGCGGCGGCGCCGTGCACCGTCATGCAGACGTTCTTCTCGGGCACCGAGAGTCCGTCCATCCCGACGGCTCCGCTGATCAGGGTCCCGTCCGCCGAACTGGCGAGGTCCTCGTAGCCAGGGCTGTCCAGGCGGGTGGTGCTGCCCGTCCGTGGGTCCCAGGCACGCATCGACCAGATGCCGTCGTCCGCCTCGAAGGTGCTGACCAGGACCTTGTCGTCGGCCGTCCAGACCGGGTTCTGCGCGCCGAGGGGGCCGTCCCAGGTCGCGGTGACCGTGCCGTCCAGCGTCCGCGCCTGCAGCCGACCGGACTCGAGGTCGACCGCGACGATGGTGTCCCTCTCGGGATCGAGGTCCCAGCGTCCCAGGACGTCGGCGATGTGACGCGTCGTCCCGTCCGTGCCGACGTGGAAGAGCGCCGAGCTGGGCTCCTGGGGGCTGGTGTTGTGGGCGATCAGGTAGCCGTCGGCGGTCCGCGCCAGGCGGTCGGGGGTGTCGAAGGGGGCGCGGTAGGTGACCGTCCGGCCGCCGTCGTGGATCACCTTCGCGCCCGCGTAGAGGACGGTGGTGCTGGGCGCTCCGGAGCTGGTCGGTCCCGCGTTCGCCGTACGGCCCGGGGCGTCACCGCGGACGACGGCGGAGACGGTGCCGCCGATGACGCCGACGACGGCGGTGGCGACGAGCGCGGCGACGGTGGTGCGGTTCATGGGGTGCTCCTGGTGGCTCACGGCTGGTGTCAGGTGTGAGTCGTGCGGGACGCGGAAAGTTCTCCGGAGTCGGCCCATTGTGGGGCAGATCTCGGCCCGTCGCGAGCGGCTTGCGCACCGGAAGGTGTCGGGCGGTTCCGGCGGGGTACCGGGAGGGCTCGACCTGTGCCGTAGCCAACGTGACGCCCCAGAGGCCGGGAGGTGCTCCTTCATGTCGCCCGACTCCGGCCATGTCAGCTCCGTCGAGGCTGCCGTGGCGGCCTTCGAGATGGCCCCTGTGGTGGCCCTCGTGCTCGAGGGCGAGGACCTGCGCATCGCCGCGGCCAACAGTGCGGCGCGACGGCTCAGCGGTCGCCGCTGGCTCGTCGGCCGGCCCTGTGCCGAGGCCATCCCCGAGGCCGCCGCCGCGGGACTGCTCGCGCTCGCCCACCGGGTCCGCCAGCGCGGCGAGCCGTTTGCCGCCCACGAGTGGCGCGTCGACTTGGGCGAGGGCACCCAGCAGGCCGAGCGCTACCTCGACGTGCACCTCTACCCGTGGGCCGGCCCGAGTGGTGCGGTTCGGGGGGTCGTCGTGGCGGCGGTGGACACCACCGCGGGAGTCCGGGACCGGCGGCAGGCGGACGAGCACCGTCACGAGGTCGGGCGGCGGTACGCCGAGCTGCGCGACGTCTCCAACACGCTGCAGGACACGCTGCTGCCCGACGGCCTTCCGGTGCTGCCCGGTGTGCAGAGCGCCGGCAGCTATCTCGTCGCCGAGGACGAGCTCGCCGCGGGTGGGGACTGGCTCGACGTGGTGCCGCGCGGCGACGGCCGGGTCGCCTTCGTCGTCGGGGACGTCGTCGGCCACGGAGTCGAGGCGTCGGCGGCGATGGGCCAGCTCCGGGCGGTGTGCGAGGAGCGCCTGACCGCGGGCGAGGACCTGGCGGATGTCCTCGCCTCACTGGACCGGTACGCCGCACGGCAGCCGGCCGCCGAGGCTGCGACCGTGGTGGTCCTCGACCTCGACCCGGCCACCGGTGAGTTCGCCTACTGCACCGCCGGGCACCCACCCCCGCTGGTCCTGCACGAGGACGAGACCCACTTCCTGGCACCCACCGGGGCCGCACCGCTCGGCACCTCGGGGCGGCTGGACATCGCCACCGGGGTGCTCGGTCCCGACGAGCTGGTGCTGCTCTACACCGACGGCATCATCGAGCGACCGGGACGGCGGCCGACGCGGGCCACCGTCGAGCTGGCCCAGGTCGCGGGACGGGCGGCCCGGCCCGCCGCAGGCGGCGAACGCGCCGACCCGTCGGTGGACCGGGTATGCCGCCAGACGATGCAGGACCTCACCCGCGACACCGGCTACAGCGACGACATCACCCTGCTCATCGGTCGTCGGGTGGCGCCCGTGCGCGAGCTGCAGTTCGAGGCGCAGGCGACGACCGACACGTTGCGACAGGTGCGCACCCGCCTCGCGGACTGGTTCGACCTGCTCCAGCCGACCCTGCTCGACCAGATGGCACTGCAGCACGCGATCGGCGAGGCGGTGACCAACGTCGTCGAGCACGCCTACGGCGACGACCAGGGCGACCGGCCGGTCTGCGTGTCGCTCTCCCTCGACGACGAGGGCATGGCGGTCGCGCGCATCGAGGACCGGGGTCGGTGGCGGCTCGGAGCCGACCCGGGCACCGGGGCACGGGGGCTCCCGATGGTCAGCGGGCTGATGGACGAGATGTACATCGAACGCGGGGACGACCACACCACCGTCACGCTGCGGCACCGGCTGAGCCGGGACCTGTCGATGATGAGGGGCGTGTCGACGCGGCCGCACGAGACCTGGTCCGACTACGTGGGCGTACAGGAGAGCGGCGTCCTGTTCGTCTCCGGGGTGATCGACCTCGCCACCTCCGAGAAGTTGCGGCGTGACCTACTCAACCTGGTCGTGCAGAGCATCGGTCGTGCCGCGGTGGACCTGTCCGGGGTGGAACTCCTGGCGAGCGCCGGCGTCCAGGTGCTCTACGACGCCCGGACGCAGGCCCGCCGCCAGGGAGTGGACCTGCGCTTCACGGTGGCCCAGGGAAGCGTCGCCCAGCACGTCCTGCACCTGGTCGGCCTGGACGCCGACCTGGCTGCCAGCGAGGTGCCGTACGACGCGCTCCCGCCGCTCTGACGGACGGCCGTCGGCTCAGGTGGCCGGGACGTCCTCCCGCAGCCGGAACCGCTGCAGCTTGCCGGTCGCCGTACGGGGCAGCTCGGTGAGGAACTCGACCCGACGGGGGTACTTGTAGGGCGCGATCGTGCTCTTCACGTGGTCCTGGATGCGGTGGGCCAGGTCGTCGTCGGCGACGACGCCCTGCCGGACGACGACGTACGCCGTCACCAGCTGCCCGCGGGCGGGGTCGGGCTGGCCGACGACGGCACAGTCGGCCACGTCCGGGTGGGCGAGCACCGCTTCCTCGACCTCGGGGCCGGCGATGTTGTAGCCCGACGAGACGATCATGTCGTCGTTGCGGGCGTGGTACCAGTAGTAGCCCTCGTCGTCGCGGGTGAAGGTGTCCCCGGTGATGTTCCACCCGTTCTCGACGTACACCTGCTGGCGCGGGTCCGCCAGGTAGCGGCATCCGGTGGGCCCCTGGACCGCGAGCCTGCCCGGCGTGCCGTTGGGCACCTCCCGGCCCGCCTCGTCGACGATCCGGGCGGTGTAGCCCGGGACGGCCCGTCCGGTGGATCCCGGGCGGATGTCCTCGTCGGCGGAGCCGATGAAGACGTGCAGCATCTCCGTGGACCCGATGCCGTCGATGATCTCGATGCCGGTGGCGTCGTGGAACTGCCGCCACGTGGCCTCGTCGAGGTGCTCGCCGGCCGACACCGCCCGGCGCAGGCTGCGCAGGCACTCCGCGTTCCCGCCGGCGATGATCGCGCGGTAGGCGGTGGGGGCGGTGAAGCAGACCGAGACCCGGTGCTCCTCGATGTGCCGGGCCAGCTCGGCCGGCGTCGCCTTCTCGATCAACAGGGTGCTGGCGCCGGCGCGGAGCGGGAACACCACCGCACCGCCGAGCCCGAAGGTGAACGCGACCGGCGGGGTGCCGGCGAACACGTCGTCCGCGGTGGGCCGGACGACGTGCCGGGAGAACGTGTCGGCGATCGCCAGCACGTCGCGGTGGAAGTGCATCGTCGCCTTGGGCCGCCCGGTGGTGCCGGAGGTGAACGCCAGCAGGGCGACGTCGTCGCCGGCGGTGCGGACGTCGTCGAAGTCGTCCGCCTTGCCGTGCACAAGCCGGGACAGGTCGTCGTCGGTGGACCCGCCGTAGGCGACGACGGGGGCGAGGTCGGCCTCGACGAGCTCGTCGAGGAAGCGGTGGTCGCACAGCGAGGCGTCGATGCGGGCGATCTCGCCGATCGCGGACAGCTCCCCCTTGCGCAGCATCGGCATCGTGGCCACCACGACGCCACCGGCCTTGAGGACGCCGAACCAGCAGGCCACCAGCCACGGGTTGTTGGGGCCACGGAGCAGCACCCGGTTGCCGGGCACGAGGCCGAGGTCCTCGGCGAGCACGCGCGCGATCCGGTTGGCGGTCGACCGCAGGTCGGCGTAGCTCCAGGCCTCGCCCGCGGGGGAGAGCAGGCACGGCCGGTCGCCGCCACGCTCGGCGATGACGTCGTCGAGCAGCGCCGTGGCGCAGTTGAGCTGCTCGGAGTAGCTGGTCTCCGGGCCGAGCACGATCTGGGGCCACTGCTCGGGAGGGGGCAGGTTGTCCCGGCAGAAGGTGTCGACGTGGGCCGACGGGGACAGGGACGCGGACATCAGCTCTCCTCCCTCGGGTGCCAGCGGCGGTGCGCCGTTGTCGGCTCGCCGTCGCGGACCAGGTCCAGCCGCGGCTTGGGGCCGTCGGACCGGCCGGTCTGCGGCTTGCGCCGCCCGGCGCGCCACGGGTCGGGCCAGGTCACGCCGGGGCCGTCGTAGTCCTGCTCGACGGCGGCGTGCAGCGTCCAGCTGGGGTCGTAGAGGTGCACCCGTCCGAGCGCGCACAGGTCGGCCCGGCCGGCCAGCAGCAGCGAGTTGACGTCGTCGTACGACGAGATGACGCCGACCGCGATGGTCGTTAGGTCCAGCCGGTTGCGGATCGCGTCGGCGAACGGGGTCTGGTAGGACCGGCCGAACGCGGGACGCTCCTCGGCGGTCACCTGGCCGGTCGAGACGTCGATGGCGGCCGCACCGGCGTCGTGGAACGCCCGCGCGACGGCCAGGGTGTCCTCGAGGGTGATGCCCTCCTCGACCCAGTCCGTGGCCGAGATGCGCACGGTCATCGGCCTGTCGGCCGGCCACGCCTCGCGCATCGCGGTGAAGACCTCGAGCGGGAACCGCAGCCGGTTGGCCACCGGACCGCCGTACTCGTCGGTGCGCCGGTTGGCGTAGGGCGAGAGGAAGCCCGAGAGCAGATAGCCGTGCGCGCAGTGCAGCTCGACCAGGTCGAAGCCGGCCTCGGCCCCGCGCCGGGTCGCCGCGACGAACTCGTCACGGATGGCGTCCATCCCGGCCCGGTCCAGCTCGCGTGGCACCTGGTTGCGGCCCGCCTTGTAGGGGATCGGCGACGCGGCGACGACGTCCCAGTTGTCGGCGTCGAGCGGCTCGTCGATGCCCTCCCACATGAGTTTGGTGGAGCCCTTGCCGCCGGAGTGGCCGAGCTGCAGGCCGATCCTGGTGCCGGTCTCGGCGTGCACGAAGTCGGTGATCCGGCGCCAGCCCGCGGCCTGCTCGTCGGTCCAGAGGCCGGTGCAGCCGGGCGTGATGCGCCCCTCGGGGGAGACGCAGACCATCTCGGTCATCACCAGGCCGGGACTGCCCAGGGCCTTGCCGGTCAGGTGGCTGAAGTGGAAGTCGTTGGGCATGCCGTCGACCGCCTTGTACATGTCCATCGGCGAGACCACGACGCGGTTCTGCAGCTCCAGCTCGCCGCGGTCGGGGTCGCCGAGACGGAACGGCTGGAACATCGGCGGCCGGACGTCGCCGAACCCGTGACCGCGGCGCTTCTCGTGGTCGGCGAACCACTCGTCGATGCGCTCGACGAACTCGGGATCGCGCACCTTGAGGTTGTCGTAGGTGACCCGGCGGCTGCGGGTCATGATGTTGAACGCGAACTGCAGCGGCTCCTGGTCGGTGTACTGGCCGAGGTTCTCGAACCACTCCAGGCTGGCCTGCGCGGCGCGCTGGGTCGACTGCACGACCGGTTTGCGCTCCTGCTCGTAGGCGGTCAGCGCAGCGTCGAGGCCGGGCTGTTCGTGCAGGCACGCGGCCAGCGCGAGGGCATCCTCCATGGCGAGCTTGGTGCCCGAGCCGATGGAGAAGTGCGCGGTGTGGGCAGCGTCGCCGAGCAGGACGACGTTCTCGTGGCGCCAGTGCTCGTTGCGGATGGTGGTGAAGTTGATCCACTTGGAGTTGTTGGCCATCACGCCGTGGCCGCCGAGCTCCTCGGCGAAGAGCTCGCGCACCCGCTCGATCGAGGCGGTGTCGGACTCGCCGGGCCCGAAGCTGCCCTCGCTGAAGCCGGCCTTGCTCCAGACCTCGGAGTTCATCTCGATGATGAAGGTGCTGCCGGTGGCGTCGAACGGGTAGCCGTGGATCTGCATCACGCCGTACGGCGTCTCGCGGATGAAGAACTTGAAGGCGTCGAAGACCTTGTCGGTGCCCAGCCACATGTACTTGCAGTCACGCACGTCCAGCGTCGGCTGGAACGTGTCCGCGTAGCGCGCGCGGACCGCGGAGTTGAGTCCGTCGGCGGCGATGACCAGGTCGTAGTCGGCGGCCAGCTCGTCCACGTCGGGGGCCATCGTCTCGAAGCGGACGTCGACGCCGAGCTCGGCGCAGCGGGCCTGCATGATCTCGAGCAGCCGCTTGCGGGCGAGCGCGGCGAACCCGTGGCCGCCGCTGGTGATCATCTCGCCCTGGAAGTGCACGTCGATGTCGTCCCAGACCGCGAACTCGCGCTCCATCGCCGCGTAGATGACCGGGTCGGCGTGCTCGATGCCGCCCAGCGTCTCGTCGGAGAACACGACGCCGAAGCCGAAGGTGTCGTCGGCGGCGTTGCGCTCCCAGACGGTGATCTCGTGATCCGGCCCGAGCTGCTTGGTGAGCGCGGCGAAGTAGAGGCCTCCCGGGCCTCCTCCGATGACGGCGATGCGCATGCAGTTTCTCCCCATGTGGTGTCAGCCATAATGTATCGCGTTGTTGACGAGCGTTGTCAACCCGCTATACGGTTCCAGTATGTCCTTCGCCTTGACGCCGGCCCAGCAGGAGTACGTCGACCGGGTCCGCGAGCTCGCCCGCACCGAGCTTGCTGCCCCGGCGCGCAGGGACCCCGGCACTGACAGCGGGCACGGGCACGTGGACCGCAAGCTGCTCCGCAAGCTGGGCGACCTCGGCCTGCTCCGCGGCCTCTTCGGCGGCGAGCCCGAGGAAGCCCCGCGCGACGCCGCCGCGATGCAGCTGTGCCTGCTCCGCGAGACCCTGGCCGGCGTGGACACCGCCGCCGAGACCGCGCTCGCGCTGCAGGGCCTGGGCAGCTACCCGATCCTGCAGTCGGGCACCCCGGAGACCGTCGAGCGGTGGCTCCCCGGGGTCGTCTCCGGCGACGTGGTGGCGGCCTTCGCGCTCTCCGAGCCCGGTGCCGGCTCCGACGCCGCTGCGCTGTCGCTGCGCGCCGAGCCGGACGGCGACGGCTGGCGGCTGCACGGCGAGAAGACCTGGATCTCCAACGCGCCGGAGGCCGACGTCTACACCGTGTTCGCCCGCACCACGCCCGGTGCCCGCGCCCGTGGGGTCACCGCCTTCGCCGTACCCGGCGATGCACCCGGCCTCGACGGCGAGCACCTCGACCTGCTGGCGCCGCACGCCATCGGCCGGCTCACCTTCGACGGCGTCCGGGTCGAGCAGGCCGACGTCCTCGGCGAGGTCGACGCCGGCTTCAAGGTCGCGATGCGCACGCTGGACCTGTTCCGCCCCAGCGTGGGGGCCTTCGCGGTCGGGATGGCCCAATCGGCGCTCGACTGCGCGGTGCGCTGGTCGCTGGAGCGGGAGGTGTACGGCGGCCCGCTGCATGCCCAGCAGGCGGTGGCGCACACGCTCGCGGAGATGGCCACCAAGGTCCAGGCCTCCCGGCTGCTGGTGCACGCGGCGGCCTCGGCGTACGACGCGGGGGCGCCGGCGGCCGAGGTGACCAAGGCCGCGGCGATGGCCAAGCTGCACGCCACCGAGTCCGCGCAGTACGTCGTCGACCAGGCAGTGCAGCTGCATGGGGCCCGTGCCCTGCAGCGCGGCCACCTGCTCGAGCACCTCTACCGTGAGGTGCGCGCCCCGCGGATCTACGAGGGCGCCTCGGAGGTCCAGCGCACCATCATCGCCCGCGCTGTGCTGCGCGAGGCCCAGGACAACGACGACGCCAAGTGAGGAACCCGATGACCCGCTACCGCGCATCCGCCCGCTTCACCGAGGAGTGGCAGCACTTCCGTTTCGAGGTGGCCGGCGGGGTGGCGACGGTCACGCTGAACCGTCCCGAGAAGCTCAACCCGCTGACCTTCGAGAGCTACGCCGACCTGCGCGACCTGCTGCACGAGCTGCCCACCCGCGACGACGTCTCCGTGCTCGTCATCCGCGGCGAGGGCAAGGGCTTCTGCGGTGGTGGCGACGTCAACGAGATCATCGGTGAGCTGCTCAAGATGGACGCCCGCGACCTGATGGGCTTCACCAAGATGACCGGCGACGTGATCCGGGCGATGCGCGAGTGCCCGGTGCCGATCATCTCCGGCATCCAGGGCATCGCCGCCGGCGCCGGCTCCGTGGTGGCGCTCGCCTCGGACTTCCGGGTGGTCGCCCACTCCGGCAGGTTCGCCTTCCTCTTCACCAAGGTCGGTCTCTCCGGGGGCGACATGGGTGCGGCGTACCTGCTCCCGCGGATGGTCGGCGCCGGCCGCGCCACCGAACTGCTCATGCTGGGCGACACCATCGACGCCGAGACGGCCGACCGCTACGGGCTGGTCAGCCAGCTGGTGGCCGACGACGAGCTCGACGATGCGGTCGGCGCGCTCGCCCGTCGGCTCGCCGACGGGCCGAGGTTGGCCTACGCGCAGACGAAGTCGCTGATCACCCGCGAGCTCGACATGAGCATGGCCGCCTCGGTCGAGCTCGACGCGATGACCCAGGCACTGCTGATGACGACCGAGGACCACGCGGAGTTCCACGCGGCGTTCAACGCCCGGCGCGCCCCCGAGTGGAAGGGCCGCTGATGGGACCGGTAGGCAACCGGGTCGCGCTCGTCACCGGGGCCAGCAAGGGCATCGGCCTGGCCGCCGCCCAGCGGCTCGCCCGGGACGGTTTCCGGGTGGCGCTGCTCTCCCGCGACAGGTCGTCGCTGGAGCAGGCCGCGGCCTCGGTCCCCGGCGAGACCCTCGTGGTCCCGGCCGACGTCACCGACGCCGACCAGGTCGAGGCGGCCTTCCGCACGGTCGAGGACACCTGGGGCCCGGTCGAGGTGCTGGTCGTCAACGCCGGCAACGGTTCCGCCTCGACGATCCCGGAGACCACCGACGCCGAGTGGCAGCGGATGCTCGACCTCAACCTGACCGCGCCGTTCCGGTGCCTGCGCCGGGCGCTGCCGGGCATGCTCGGGGCCGGCTGGGGCCGGGTCGTCGTGGTGGCCTCGGTCGCCTCGAAGGTGGGGGAGCGCCAGATCGCCGCCTACACCGCCAGCAAGCACGGCGTCCTGGGCCTGGTCCGCTCGGCGGCGGCGGAGGTCGCCCGCAGTGGCGTCACGGTCAATGCCGTCTGCCCCGGCTACGTCGACACCCCGATGACCGACGACTCGGTGGCCGCCATCGCGGAACGCACCGGCAAGGGCCTCGACGAGGCGCGGCAGATCCTCGAACGCAAGCAGCCGATCGGTCGCCTGGTCGACGTCGCCGAGGTCGCCGACGTCGTCAGCCTGTGCGTGGCCAACGGCGCGGTCAACGGCCAGGGCATCAACATCGACGGAGGAGCGGTCCAGTCATGAGCCAGCGATTCATTCGACACGGCACCCGACGGATCTCGGGCGCGCTTCCGGCGGAGGGAGGACAGGCATGAGCAGCGAGCTGGTCAACCCACCCGAGCTGGGCACCCCCGCCGGCTTCAGCCACGCCGTCAAGGTCACCGGCGGGACGATGGTGCACCTCGCCGGGCAGACGGCACTCGACCCCGACGGGAAGATCGTCGGCGACGACGTGGTGGAGCAGTTCGAGAAGGCGCTCGGCAACCTGCTCTGCGCCCTCGCAGCGGCCGGCGGGCGTCCCGCGGACCTCGTCTCGATGACGGTCTACATCGTCGACATGGACGACTACAAGGCGCGCTCGCGCGACATCGGCCGGGTGTGGAAGCAGCTGATCGGGCCGCACTATCCCGCGATGGCCGGCATCGGTGTGGCGCGCCTGTGGGACGTCGAGGCGCTGGTCGAGGTCCAGGGCGTGGCCTGCGTCGACGCGGTGCCCACGCCGTAGGGACGACGTTGCCGTCCGTGCGCACGCCGAACACCGTCGACGTCGAGCCCGACCGGCTGCGGACGCCGCAGCCCCGGGCCCTCATCGTCACCGCCTACGGCCTCTACGCGCGCGAGTCCGGGGGCTGGCTCAGCGTCCGCTCGCTCATCAAGCTCCTCGCCGAGGTCGGCGTGGACGACCAGGCCGTGCGGTCCGCGATCTCGCGGCTCAAGCGCCGCGGCATGCTGGTGGCGCAGAAGCGCGACGGGCTCGCGGGCTACGCACTCTCCGAGCACGCGCGCAGCATCCTGCTCGAGGGTGACCGACGGATCTTCCGCCGGCCCAGCGTCGACGTCGAGGACCAGTGGCTGCTCGCGGTCTTCAGCGTGCCGGAGTCCGAGCGGGAGAAGCGCCACCAGCTGCGCTCGAAGCTGTCCTGGCTAGGGTTCGGCACGGTCTCCTCCGGGGTGTGGATCGCGCCGGCCCACGTCGAGGAGGAGGCCCGCGACGTGCTCGAGGGCGTCGGGCTCGACGCGTACGTCGACCTCTTCCGGGCCGAGCACGCCGGCTTCCGGCCGCTGCCCGAGCAGGTCGCCGACTGGTGGGACCTCGAGGACCTGGAGCGGATGTACGACGACTTCGTGGCCGCCTACCGCCCGGTCCGGGACAGCTGGCGCCGGCGCCGCAAGGAGGACGACGCCGCCGCGTTCGCGGACTACCTGCAGCTGCTCACCAGCTGGCGCCGCCTGCCCTACCTCGATCCCGGGCTGCCGTCATCGCTGCTCCCGGCCGCCTGGCGCGGCGCCGAGGCAGCCGACATCTTCTTCGAGCTCCGCGAACGGCTCACCCCGGCCGCGCACCGGCACGTCGAGACCGTGAGTGCGCCCGGACGGTCCTGACCTCCGCCGAGCCGGGCGGACCGCGGGCAACGACCGGCGTCCTGGATCTGCTCGATCCGCCCCGCCGGCGGGCGTTCGACGAGCGCGGTCAGTCGGCGACGGACTCGGACTCGGGCTCGGCGACGGACTCGGACTCGGGCTCGGCGACGGACTCGGACTCGGGCTCGGACTGGCTGGTCTCGAGCAAGGAGAGCTGCTCGTTGAGTTGGTGGCGCATCCGGTCGCGGTAGTCGCTCTCCGTCCGGCGCAGCTGGGCGATCTGCTCCTCCAGGGCGGCCTTCTCCTCGGCGAGGCCGGCCAGGGCCGTGGAGCGCTCGCGCTCGAGCTCGGCCGTCTGCTCCTCCCTGGTGCGGACCAGCTCGGCTTCCGCCCGGGCTGCGTCGTTGCGACTGGTCGCCACGATCGCCTCCGCCTCGGTCTCCGCGTCGCTGATCAGCTGGTCGGCGGTGCCGGCCGCGAGCTCGAGCATCCGCGCCGCCCTGCTCGTGGGGCTCTCGTCCGCGGTGGCCGGATGTGACGGTTCGGTCTCCACCTCGTCGGCCACGGCGACGCCTCCGTTGTCAACGGTCGGTGTGTCGGTCTCGGTCTCGGTCCGCCCATGCTCGGAGCTCGG
Source organism: Marmoricola sp. (assembly GCA_035708765.1). Classification (GTDB taxonomy): domain Bacteria; phylum Actinomycetota; class Actinomycetes; order Propionibacteriales; family Nocardioidaceae; genus Marmoricola. The sequence continues at coordinate 668 of DASTFI010000048.1, read as the reverse complement.
CATGTGTCCCCCTCTGTGTCGTGCAGCACTGCTCGCCAGTGTGGGTGTTCGGTGTCGGCCTTGTCGGCGAAATGCGCAACTTCTCCGGCAGGCCGGCGTCGGTCAGCGGAAGCCTTCGGCCTGCTTCGCCTCGTCGGCGACCCGGACGCCGTACCGGTAGACCAGCATCCCGCCGAGCCAGCCCGACGCACCCAGAATCCCGAGCGCGATGACCGTGAGGATCAGCTGGAGGGCGGTGACGTCGTCGTGGCCCTCGGCGAGGCGAAGGAGGAAGTTGACCACGAACAGTGCGACCACCGTCAGGTTCAGCGCCATGTGCGTGATCCCGATCTGGAACGCCCTGGTGCCGCGAGGGATCGTCAGCAGGTCCATCAGGCCGACCACGGCGGCGACGAGGGCGCCGACGATGCCGATCAGGATCAGCCAGTAGGCGCCCTGGGCGAAGGAGTCCGGTTGGTCGGCGGCCATGGCGACGATGTCGAAGACCAGGGCGGCCACCCATGCGCCGATCGGCACGGTCACCAGCAGCGGGTGGAACGGGTGGCCGTACGGGCCCGCCAGAGGAGTCTTCGGGTGCTTGGCCTGGTGCAGCGCGGCTGAGGTGGAGCGGGTCGGTTCCGAGGTGGTCATGGCACGATCCTTCGGTAGGCGAGACGAGTCCGCCTGCA
>DASTFI010000047.1:0-24967 GCA_035708765.1 Marmoricola sp. | reverse complement strand
CGAGCTGCCCGACACCGGGATCGTGACGACGTTCTGCATCGTGAACGTGCCCTTCCTGGGCCAGAAGATCCAGCCGCCCTACGTGTCGGCGTACGTGCTCCTCGACGGCGCGGACATCGCCTTCCTGCACCTGGTGCTCGGTTGCGACGCCAGCGAGGTGCGGATGGGGATGCGCGTGAAGGCCGTGTGGAAGCCGGAGGAGGAGCGCACCTACTCGCTGGAGAACATCAGCCACTTCGAGCCGACCGGCGAGGCGGACGCCGACTTCGAGACCTACCGGAGGCACCTGTGATGCGTGATGTCGCGATCGTCGGGTTCGCCCAGCGACAACGGCGGTTCTTCGACGGATCGCCGAACTGCGTCGAGCTGCTGGTGCCGATCCTCGGCGAGCTCTGGGAGCAGACCGGGTGGACCAGGAACGACGTGGGCTTCTGGTGCTCGGGGTCCAGCGACTACCTCGCCGGCCGTTCCTTCAGCTTCGTCACCGCCATCGACGCGATCGGCGCGGTGCCGCCGGTCAGCGAGTCGCACGTCGAGATGGACGCCGCCTGGGCGCTCTACGAGGCATGGCTGAAGATCCAGACCGGCGAGGCGGACACGGCGCTGGTCTACGGCTTCGGCAAGTCCTCGGCCAGTCCGTTGCGGCGCACCCTGGCCCTGCAGCTGGACCCGTACACCGTGACGCCCTTGTGGCCCGACACGGTCTCGATCGCGGGCCTGCAGGCACGGCTCGGCCTCGAGCAGGGCGCCTGGGACGAGAAGGCGATGGCCGAGGTGGTGGCCCGGTCGCGCACCGCCGGCGCCGACAACCAGCACGCCGTACGACGCCGCGCCGTCACCCTCGACGAGGTGCTGGCCGAGCCGCTCTACGCCGACCCGCTGCGACGCTCCGACTGCGCTCCGGTCACCGACGGCGCGGCGGCGATGGTGATCGCGGCGACCGACTCGGAGGGCTTCGACAAGCTCGACCAGCCCGGCCGAGCCCCGGTCATCACCGGGTTCGCCCACAGCGTCGACCCGTCCAGCCTCGGCGTCCGTGACCTGCTCCGCTCCCCCAGCGCGGCAGCGGCGGGCCGGGCCGCGGACACGACCGGGGTCGACACGGCCGAGCTGCATGCCCCGTTCAGCCACCAGGAGCTCGTGCTGCGCCGCGAGCTCGCGCTCGGCGACGACGTACGCGTCAACCCGTCGGGCGGTGCGCTCTGCGGCAACCCGATGTTCTCCGCCGGGCTGATCCGCATCGGCGAGGCGGCCGCGCGGGTCCGCAACGGCGACAGCCGCCGCGCGCTCGGGCACGCCACCAGCGGACCGGCGTTGCAGCAGAACCTCGTGTGCGTGATGGAAGGGAGGCAGTCGTGAGCACCCTCGCTGCCGTTGTCGGGGTCGGCCAGACGCACTACCGCGCCAAGCGCGAGGACGTGTCGATGCCGGGACTGCTGCGCGAGGCGATCGACCGCGCGCTGGCCGACGCCGAGGTGACCTTCGCCGACATCGACGCGATCGTCGTCGGCAAGGCACCGGACCTCTTCGAGGGCGTGATGATGCCCGAGCTGTTCCTCGCCGAGGCCATCGGCGCCGCGGGCAAGCCGATGATGCGCGTGCACACGGCCGGCTCGGTCGGCGGCTCCACCGCGATCGTCGCTGCGTCGCTGGTGCAGTCCGGCGTCCACCAGCGGGTGCTGACGGTCGCGTTCGAGAAGCAGTCGGAGTCCAACGCCATGTGGGCGCTCTCGGTGCCGGTGCCGTTCACGATGCCGGTGCATGCCGGCGCCGGCGGGTACTTCGCCCCGCACGTGCGCTCCTACATCCGCCGCTCGGGAGCCCCCACCGAGGTCGGCGCCATGGTCGCGGCCAAGGACCGGCAGAACGCGCTGAAGAACCCCTACGCCCACCTGCACAACGAGGACACCACGGTGGAGTCGGTGCTGGCGTCGCAGATGCTCTGGGACCCGGTGCGGTACGACGAGACCTGCCCGTCGTCCGACGGCGCCTGCGCGATGGTGATCGCCTCCGAGGAAGCGGTCGAGGCCTCCGGGATCAAGAACCCGGCCTGGATCCACGGCCAGGTGATGCGCTCCGAGCCGCTCGCCTATGCCGAGCGCGACCAGGTCAACCCGCGCGCCGGGCGCGACGCCGCGGCGTACCTCTGGAAGTCGACGGGCATCAGCGACCCGCTGCGGGAGGTCGACTGCGCCGAGGTCTACGTGCCGTTCTCCTGGTTCGAGCCGATGTGGATGGAGAACCTCGGGTTCGCCGAGGAGGGTGCCGGCTGGCAGCTCACCGCGTCCGGAGCCACGGCGCTGGACGGCGAGCTCCCGGTGAACATGAGCGGCGGCGTGCTGTCGTCCAACCCGATCGGCGCGAGCGGCATGATCCGCTTCGCCGAGGCCGCCCTGCAGGTGATGGGCGAGGCCGGCGACCACCAGGTCGACGGTGCCCGGCGCGCCCTCGGCCACGCCTACGGTGGCGGCTCGCAGTTCTTCGCGATGTGGCTGGTCGGTTCCCAGAAGCCTGCCTAGCGGCCGGGCCGATCACTCCCCCGGCCCGTTCTCCCGTCGGCTCTCCGGTCGACTCTCCGGTCAACTCTCGGGTCAACTCTCCGGGTGTCCCACCGGCAGCCGAACCTCCATCACCATGCGTCCGGGCTCAGGTCGCGGCGTGATCTGGCCGCCGTGCCGCTCGACGACGATCCGACGGGCGATGTCGAGGCCGAGGCCGGTGCCCTTGCCGACGTCCTTGGTGGTGAAGAAGGCCTCGAACGCCCGGTCCACGACCTCCGGGGGCATGCCGGGTCCGGTGTCGCCGACCTCGACCACCACGTCCGTGCCATCGAGGCGGGTGCGGACCAACAGGGTGCCGTCACCGTCCATGGCGTCCACGGCGTTGTCGATGAGGTTGGTCCACACCTGGTTGAGCTCTCCGGCGAACACATCGACGGGCGGTACGTCGGCGCCGTAGTCCCGCACCACCTCGACACCGGAACCGATCTTGTGGCCGAGCATGACCAGGGTGCTCTCCAGCCCCTCGGTGAGGTCGGTGCGCTGGCGGGAGCCCCGGTCCATCTGGGAGTACGACCGGACTGCGGAGACCAGCTCGGAGATCCGGCCGGTCGCCTCGCTCACCTCGTCGAGCAGCCTGGTCGATCCCAGGACGGCGGTGATCCAGGCCAGGCCGGGACGCAGGGCCGAGCCCGCGGCCGACTCCGGGGCCGAGCCCGGGGCCGACTCCGGGGCCGATCCGGGGGCCGGTCCCAGGAGCGCTTCGACGCGGTCGAACCACTCGGGCGGCGCGTCGGCGGCGGCGAGCACCGATGCCAGCTCCCATCCTCGCTCGACGTGGTGCCCGGCCAGCCAGTCCTCGACCTGCTCCTCGCGGTCCGCGATGGCCAGCGCATCCGCGGGCGCGGGCCGGTCCGCCAGCTCGAGCCGCAGCGCGTCGAGCGCCGCGAACTGCGGTGCCGAGATCCCGGCCTCGGCGAGCTCACGCAGCGCGCGCACCTGGAAGCCGGTCGTCGCGGCCAGGGCCGAGACCGATCGCACCGCCGCGGCCGCCGGGTTGTTCAGCTCGTGTGCGAGGCCCGCGGAGAGTCGCCCGAGGGTCACCAGGGCGTCGCGCTGGCGGGCGGTGGCCTCGATCCGGCGGGCGGTGCCGTAGAGACCGTTGACGAGGTGCACACCGAACGGGAACCACGCGTCCAGGCACGCGCGCAGGGCGATCGCGGGCACCTCCAGCATCCGACCCGGCTCCTCGCCCCGACCGGTCGCGAGGTAGACCCCGTTCTCGTCCCAGGCGCGGAAGCCACCGGACCAGACCCCCGGGACGGCCATCCGGCCGACGGCGACGTCCTCGCGACCGACGTGCCGCACCAGCTGCAGCGACCCCTCGACCAGCACCCACCAGGAGTCGGCGTGCTCGCCCTCCTGGAAGAGCAGGTCGTCGCGCACGAAGGGCACCTCCCGGCCGGCCGCGAGCAGTTCGCGCAGCTGGTCGTCAGACAGACCGTCGAAGAGGGCGATCGGCCGCAGGTCGTGGAGGTCCATCACATGGTCGCCAGGTAGCGGTGCACGTGGTAGATCGTCATCGCACCCTCGCCGACGGCAGAGGCGACCCGCTTCATCGAGTCGCGGCGCACGTCGCCGGCGGCGAAGACCCCGGGCACGCTGGTCTCGAGGGGGTACGGCGACCGCGCCAGCGGCCAACGGCCGGCGTCACCGGCGGGCCTCGGGCCGAGGTCCTGGCCGGTCACCACGAACCCGTGGTCGTCACGGGCCACGTCGCCCCCCAGCCAGTCGGTCCGCGGCGAGGCGCCGATGAACACGAACAGCCAGGACGCCGGCACCTCCTCACGCATCCCGCCGCCACGGTCGGCCAGGGTGATCGTCTCGAGGTGCCCGTCCCCGCGTGCCGCCACGACTTCGGTGCACAGGCGCACCTCGATGCTCGGCGACGAGGTGATCCGGTCCACCAGATAGCGCGACATCGTGGCGTCGAGCGCCGACCCGCGCACCAGCATGACCACCCGCTTGGCGTAGCGGGCGAGGTTCAGCGCAGCCTGCCCGGCCGAGTTGGCGGCCCCGACGAGGTACACCTCCTCGCCCGCGCACTGGGCCGCCTCGCTGGCGTCGGCGCCGTAGTAGATGCCGCGGCCGGTCAGCGCTTCGGCGCCGTCCGCGGCCAGGCGCCGGTAGGACACGCCGGTGGCGACCACGACGGCGCGCGCCTCGATCGACCCCACGGTCCCGCCGTCGTCGAAGAGCACCGCCCGGACGGGACCGCGCTGCTCCAGGCCGCTGACGTCGCGGGCGAGCACGAGCTCGGCACCGAACCGGGACACCTGGGCGAGCGCCCGGTGGGTCAGGTCGGCACCGGTGAGGCCACGTGGGAAGCCGAGGTAGTTCTCGATCGCGGCGCTCTGGCCGGCCTGGCCACCGGGCGCCTCGCGCTCGACGATGACCGTCCGGAGTCCTTCCGAGGCGGCGTAGACGGCGGCGGCCAACCCGGCCGGCCCGCCGCCGACGATGCACACGTCGTACACCTCCTGGCCGGCATCGGTGCGCAACCCGATCGCCCGGGCCAGGTCGAGCGAGCTGGGCGACTCCAGCGCGTCCTGGTCGGGCAGCAGCACCAGCGGAAGCGCCGCCGCGGAGACCCCGGAGACCTCGAACAGCCGCCGCCCCTCAGGGTCGCTCTCGACGTCGAACCACCGGTAGGGCACGTGGTTGCGGGCCAGGAACTGGCGCAGCTCGTGTGCCTGCTCCGACCAGCGGTGGCCGAGGAGGCGCACGGAGTCCGACGGCTCGGGGTTCTCCTCGTGCCAGTCGTCGAGGAGGTCGTCGATGACGGGATAGAGCCGTTCGTCCGGGGGCTCCCAGGGCTTGAGGAGGTAGTAGTCCAGGCCGATGTCGTTGATGGCCCGGATCGCCACGTCGGTGTCGGCGTACGCCGTGAGCAGCAGGTACTTCGCCGACGGCGCCTGCGGCCGGGCCCGCTCCAGCAGCTCGATCCCGGTCATCTCCGGCATCCGCTGGTCCGCGACGATCAGCGCGACCGCCTGGTCGCGCAGGGCCATCCGCCGCAGGAGGTCGAGCGCCTCGGCGCCCGAGCCGGCCCGGACGACCCGGTGGTCGGCGCCGTAGCGGCCCCGCAGGTCGCGGCTGATGGCTGCGGACACAGCCGGGTCATCATCGACGGTGAGGATCGTCGGCTTGCTCACAGGTGTCTCCCAGGGTCACCCGAGAGGTCCCACGGATGCTACGCGCGCTGCGGATACCTCGCCACGGTTCGCCCACCTGCCCGGGCTGCTCCGGAGCACGTCCGTATCCTCGGCCGCATGATCGAGCTGCGCACGCCGAACGAGATCGACGAGATGCGTCCCGCCGGGCGCTTCGTGGCCGAGGTGCTGACCGAGGTGTCGGCCGCCGCCGACGTCGGGGTGAACCTCCTCGACCTCGACGCGCTGGCGCACGAGCTCATCGAGAAGCGCGGGGCACAGTCCTGCTACGTCGACTACCACCCGTCCTTCGGCGCCTCACCCTTCGGGAAGGTCATCTGCACCTCGGTCAACGACGCCGTGCTGCACGGGCTGCCGCACGACTACCGGCTGGCCGACGGCGACCTGCTCAGCCTGGACTTCGCCTGCTCGGTCGAGGGCTGGGTCGCGGACTCGGCCGTGAGCCTGGTCGTCGGGACGCCACGCGAGGAGGACCTGCGCCTCATCGACACGGCCAACCGGGCGTTGACGGCCGGCGTTGCCGCTGCCCGCGCGGGCAGCCGGATGGGCGACATCTCGCACGCGATCGCCGAGGTCGCCCGCGCCGAGGGTCTGCACATCAACACCCAGTTCGGCGGACACGGAGTCGGCCGCACCATGCACGGCGACCCTCACGTCCCCAACGACGGCCGCCCGGGCCGCGGCCTGAAGCTGAAGCCCGGGCTCGTCATCGCCATCGAGCCGTGGTTCCTGCACACCACCGACGAGATCTACACCGACCGGGACGGGTGGACCCTGCGGGCTGCCGACGGCTCGCGCGGCGCCCATGCCGAGCACACCATCGCGATCACCGAGGCCGACCCACTGGTGCTCACCGCCCGCGACTGAGCGGCGGGCTCCCGGCACCACCGATCAGGCCCAGCACGAGCCGTACGACGGCCGGGACCACGCCGGCCCACAGCCACGGCCAGGCCCACCCCGCCAGCGGCGGGTCGGTGTTGCACAGCCAGAGCGGGGTCAGCAGCGCGCTGGCGACGAACGCGACGGCCGGGCGCGGTGAGCCGGTCAGGACCAGGCCGATCAGCGTCCCGACGAACCAGGCGATCGCTGCGATCCCGAAGAAGGTCAGCAGGGCGACCATGGTGACGGCGATGCCGGCGTCCACGTCAGGCGCGGACAGCACTCGCGCCAACAGTGCGGGCGCCGCCAGCCACAGTGCTGCCAGCGCCGCGGACGGTCCGGCGACCAGGCACACCGCGGCACCCAGCAGCTCGCGCGACAGCCTCTCCATGCCACGACGATCGCAGCCCCACGGCGCCACCGGACCCGCGAAGGAACCTGAGTCGTCTGAGTACGAGGACTCAGTCGTGGCGGTCAACGGATGGGCCCTGAGCGTCGATTGCCGGCACCGCCGAGGACACTCAGGGCCCATCCGTCGGCATGCTCAGCTGGCCGAGACTAGGCGTACCTGACCGGCAGCTCCTTGATGCCGTTGATCCAGGCGCTGCGCAGGCGCCGCGGGTCGCCGGCCTTGCTGATGTCCGGCATCCGGTCGGCGATCGCGTTGAACATCACCTCGACCTCGAGACGGGCGAGGTTCGCACCGATGCAGTAGTGCGCCCCGTGGCCTCCGAAGGACAGGTGCGGGTTGGGGTCACGGGTGATGTCGAAGCGGCGCGGATCGGTGAACACGTCCTCGTCATGGTTGCCGCTGGCGTAGAACAGGCCGACGCGCTCACCCTTGCCGACGAGCTGGCCGCCGACCTCGACGTCGTTGAGTGCGGTGCGCTGGAACACCGTCACCGGCGTGGCCCAGCGGATGATCTCGTCCACCGCGGACCGGGGCCGCTCCCGCTTGTACAGCTCCCACTGCTCAGGGTTGTCGAGGAAGGCGTTCATGCCGTGCGTGATCGCGTTGCGGGTGGTCTCGTTGCCGGCCACCGCCAGCAGGATCACGAAGTAGCCGAACTCGTCGTCGTTGAGCTTGTGCCCGTCGACGTCCGCGGTGATCAGCTTGGTGATGATGTCGTCCCTGGGGTTGGCCTTGCGGTCCTCGGCCATCGCCATGGCGTAACCCAGGATCTCGGCCGCCGCGACGTCGGGGTCGACGTCGTACTCCGGGTCGTCGTAGGCCAGCATCTGGTTGGACCAGTCGAACAGCTTGCGCCGGTCCTCCTGGGGCACCCCGAGCAGGTCGGCGATCGCCTGGAGGGGCAGCTCTGCGGCGACGTCGTAGACGAAGTCACCCTCCCCCTTCGCCAGCGCTTCGTCGATGATCTTGTGCGCCCGGTCCACGAGGAGCTCGTGCATCGCGCCGATGGCGCGCGGGGTGAAGCCACGGCTGATGATGCCCCGGGTCTTGGTGTGGTCGGGCGGGTCCTGGTTGATCAGCATCACCCGCTGCAGCTCGACCTGGTCGCGCGTCATGTCGGGTGCGAACCGGATGATCGCGCCGTTCTCGGCGGTCGAGAAGTTCTTGCTGTCCTTCGACACCGCGGCGACGTCCGCGTGCTTGCTCACCGCCCAGTAGCCGGTGCTCCCGGGGAAGCCGGCGCGGGCCTCGGGTGTCTGCTCCACCCACCACAGGGGCGCGGTCCGGCGCAGCTCGAGGAACTCCTGCAGCGGGATCCGCTGCTCGCAGAGGTCGGGGTCGGTCGGGTCGAAACCCTCGGGTACGACGGGGGCTGCAGTCACCTTGGTCCTCCACCAAATCTGAAACACGTTCTAGTCATCCTGACATACCCGGCGTATGTTCGGAAGAGCCCGCCGGGACTGTTTCCCCGTGGTCACCAGACTGCCCTAAACTGAAACACGTTCTAGCAAGTCGTCGTGTCTGGAGGAACCATGGGCAACCCCGTGATCGTCGAAGCCGTCCGCACTCCCCTGGGAAGGCGCCGGGGTTGGCTGGCCGGCCTGCATCCCGCGGTCCTCCTCGGCGCCGCCCAGACCGAGGTGCTCGAGCGGGCCGGGGTGGACCCCGACCTCGTCGACCAGGTCATCGGCGGTTGCGTGACGCAGGCAGGTGAGCAGTCCAACAACATGGTGCGCCGCGCCTGGATGCACGCCGGACTGCCCAACCACACCGCCTCGACGGTGATCGACGCGCAGTGCTCGTCGGGCCAGCAGGCCGCCCACCTGGTCAACGCGATGGTCGCCGCCGACGCCCTCAAGGTCGGCATCGCCTGCGGCGTGGAGTCGATGTCGCGGGTCCCCCTGGGCGCCAACGTCCCGAAGGGGCTCGGCGACCCGCGCCCGTCGGACTGGGACATCGACCTGCCCAACCAGTTCGAGGGCGCCGACCGGATCGTCCGCGACCGGGGGTTCAGCCGCGAGGACGTCGACCGCTTCGGCCTGTGGTCCCAGCAGAAGGCGAAGGCGGCGCAGGAGGCGGGCCACTTCAAGCGCGAGATCTTCGGGGTCGAGGCTCCGGTGCTCGACGACGAGGGCAACCCCACCGGTGAGACCCGCGTGGTCGACTCGGACCAGGGCATCCGGGACACCTCGCTCGAGGCGCTCGCCGGTCTCAAGCCCGTGCTCGACGGCGGCACCCACACGGCCGGCACGTCGTCGCAGATCTCCGACGGCGCCTCCGCCGTGCTGATCATGGACTCCGACCTGGCCGCATCCCTGGGCCTGAAGCCCCGGGCCCGGATCGTCGCCTCCTGCCTGGTCGGCGCGGACCCGTACTACCACCTCGACGGACCCGTCCAGGCGACCGCCAAGCTGCTCGAGGACACCGGCATGGGCATCGCCGACCTCGACCTCTGCGAGGTCAACGAGGCCTTCGCCGGCGTGGTGATGTCCTGGGCGAAGGTCCACCGGGTGCCCGAGGACAAGATCAACGTCAACGGTGGGGCGATCGCCCTGGGCCACCCGGTCGGCTCGACCGGCACCCGGCTCCTGACGACGGCGCTGCACGAGCTGGAGCGCCGCGACGCCAGCACCGCGCTGGTGGCGATGTGCGCCGGTGGCGCCCAGGCATCGGGCACCATCATCGAGCGGATCTGAGGTGGGTGCCTTCGCCTGGTCCAAGGAGGACCTCGAGGTCCGCGAGTCGGTGCGGGCCTGGGTCGACAAGGTGGTCCGGCCACAACGGGACGACCTCGAGCACGGCGGCGTGCCGCCGTACGACGTGGCCCGTGACTACTACCGGACGTTCGGGATCGGCGAGGCCGCTGCGGAGCGGTTCGACCACGACCTTCGCCGCGCCGAGGCGGAGGCCGCCGGCGAGCCGTTCGACGAGCCCGAGCCCGACGACATCGACCCCGCGACCCTGACCATCGCCAACCTCGAGCTGGTCAAGGTCTGCCCCGGCATCCCGACCTCCATCGGCATCTCCGCCGGCATGACGGCCGGCACCATCAACGCCCTCGGCTCGCTGGAGCAGCGCAAGCGCTGGGTCCGCGACCTGCTCACCCTCGACAAGGTCGGCGCCTGGGCGATCACCGAGCCCGACTCCGGCTCCGATGCCTTCGGCGGCATGCGCACCACCGCGCGCCCCGACCCTTCGGCGGGCTCGGGACCAGCGGCCGACGAGTGGGTGCTCAACGGCCAGAAGACCTTCATCACCAACGGGCCCCACGCCGACACGATCGTCGTCTACGCCAAGCTCGACGACGGCTCGGGGACCCAGGCACTGCGCGACCGGCCGGTGCTGACGTTCGTGCTGGACGCCGGCATGGACGGCCTCACCCAGGGCAAGCCGTTCCGCAAGATGGGGATGCACTCCTCGCCCACCGGCGAGCTGTTCTTCGACAACGTCCGCGTCGGCCGCGACCGGCTGCTGGAGGGCAGGCCCGGCTCCGACGGGCGGGAGTCGGCGCGCGCCAACTTCGTCGCGGAGCGGTTCGGCATCGCCACCTTCGCGCTCGGGATGATCGAGGAGTGCCTGCGGCTGTGCCTCGACTACGCCAGGCAGCGCGAGCTGTGGGGCCGGCCGATCGCCGACTTCCAGCTGATCCAGCTCAAGCTCGCCGAGATGGAGATCGCCCGCGTCAACGTGGAGAACATGGTGCTCAAGGGCCTCGACGCCCGCCGGCGTGGCGTCCTCCTCGACATGGCGGAGGCCTCCGCGATGAAGCTGTACGCGTCCCGGGCCGCCAGCGAGGTCGCCATGGAGGCGGTGCAGCTCTTCGGCGGCAACGGCTACATGGCGGAGTACCACGTCGAGCAGCTGGCCCGCGACGCCAAGGTGCTGATGATCTACGCCGGCTCCAACGAGGTCCAGGTCACCCACGTCGCCAAGGGCCTGCTCCGTCGCTGACGTCGCTCTAGGGTGAGCCGCATGGACCTTCCCGTGATGCCACCGGTGCGGCCGATGCTGGCGAAGTCGGTGCCGCCGATGCCGGACCCCGAGAAGCACGGCGGCCTGTCGTTCGAGCCGAAGTGGGACGGCTTCCGCTGCCTGGTCTTCAAGGACGGCGACGAGGTCGAGCTGACCTCACGCAACACCAAGCCGCTGACCAGGTACTTCCCCGAGGTCGTCGCGGCGATGCGGGAGCAGCTGCCGGACCGGTGCGTGCTGGACGGCGAGGTGTTCGTCGCGCGCGACGGACGCTTGGAGTTCGAGGTGCTCCAGGAGCGGATCCACCCCGCTGCCTCCCGGGTGAAGCTGCTGGCCGAGCAGACGCCCGCGGGCTACGTCGCGTTCGACTGCCTCGCGCTGGGCGACGAGTCGCTGGTGAAGGAACCGTTCGCCGAGCGTCGTACCCGCCTCGAGCAGGCGCTCGGCGGCGTCCGCGCACCGGTGTTCCTGACGAGGACCACCACGGACGTCGTGGAGGCGCAGGGCTGGTTCGAGCAGTTCGAGGGGGCCGGCCTCGACGGGGTGGTGGCCAAGCCGCTGCGGGCGCCGTACGAGGAGAACGCACGCACGATGCTCAAGGTCAAGCACTCCCGGACGGCCGACGTGGTGCTGGCCGGCTACCGGCTGCACAAGACCTCGAAGCCGGAGAATCCGTTGCTCGGCTCGATGCTGCTCGGTCTGTACGACGGGCAGCAGCCCGGGGCAAAGCTCCAACACGTCGGCGTCTCCGCGAGCTTCACCGCCCAGCGGCGCGCCGAGCTGATCGAGGAGCTGCGGCCCCTGGAGTGCCCCTTCGACGAGCACCCGTGGGGTGAGTGGCAGGAGTGGGCCATCGCCAACCCGGACCGCGTCCCGGGGACGCAGAGTCGGTGGAGCGCCGGCAAGGACCTCTCCTTCATCCCGCTGCGGCCCGAGCGGGTGCTCGAGGTCGGCTACGACCACATGGAGGGCCGGCGGTTCCGCCACACCGCGCAGTTCAAGCGCTGGCGGCCAGACCGCGACCCTGAGTCGTGCGGCTACGAGCAGCTCGAGGAACCTGTGAGCTACGACCTCGGCGAAGTGCTGTCGGGATGAGGCCGAGGGGCCCTGCCGGAGGGGCCTTGCGTGGGTAGAGTTGAGGATGTCCGGACCCGACAGCGGAGGTGGCGTGATGAGCGATGACATCCATGACGGAGTCGGGCACTACGACGTGGTGCTCCTCGTGGAGCAGGCCCTCAGCGGGGGCGACGCCCGGCAGGTCCACGGGCTGCACGACTCAATCGAGGACCCGGTCGTCTACCACGTGCTGATCCCGGTCGAGGACAGCGCCAACCGCATCGAGGCCGGGCTGGGCGGGCTGGGCAGCGGCGAGATGTTGGTGGTCCCGTCCGCGGCCATCAGCGACGCTGACCTCGCCGACATCCGCGAGGAGCTCCTCGAGGAGTGCCGTGCCGACCTGGCCAGCACCATCGAGGCGCTACGCGTCAGCGGTGCCCGCGCGGTCGGCGAGACCGTCGCCATCGACCCGATCGAGGCCCTCGCTGCCAAGGTCGCCGAGGTGGACGCACGCGAGGCGATCGTCCTGACCAGGCCGCACGTCGTCCAGGAGTTCTTCCACCTCGACTGGACCTCACGTGCCCGCCGCAAGCTCGGGGTCCCGGTGCTGCACCTGCTCGAGCACGAGAACTTCGACGAGCAGGCGGGCGAGGGCGAGGGCATCACCGGCGTCTGAGCCGCCGCACCAGCGCCGGCCGCGGGCGGCATGGCCGCTGGGACGGCGACCCGAAGCTCTTCTCCCGGTTGTTGGAACGTTCGATCAACGCGTTGCTTCACGGTTGATCGAACGTTCCAACAACGGCGATGACCCTTGTGCCGAGGCGAAGGGTGCCTGTGGAGTTCGCCCGGGAGCCGACAGATCCGTGGTGGAGTTCCTCGCATGCCACGCCTGATCGAGACCCGAGCCCGCACCGAGGTCCTGATGGCCGCCGTCAACGACCTGCTCCATCACGAAGGCGTGCGCTCGCTCAGCCTGCGGCGGATAGCGCGAGCCAGTGGGATCAGCACGTCGTCGATGCTGCACCACTACGGCACCCAGGAGCACCTGTTCCGGGTCGTCGCGGCGCGCACGGGACGAGCGCGGGTGACCGACATCAGCCAACGGCTCTACTTCGAGAAGGTGTCCGCATTCTTGCCCGACACGCCCGAGCAGCTCGCACTGGCGACGGCATGGCAGGCGTGGATCCAACTCGCTCGTGCTGAGTCCGCCTGGCAGCGCGGAGTGGACGAGATGCTGGACAAGGAGCGCGGGCTCCTCGCCCTGGAGCTGGAACTGCCCTACCACGATGACCGGGTCGCGGCCGTGTCGGCGCTGGTCGAGGGCCTGGTCGGCGCCATGTCGCGGCCGCTCCGGCCGCTCCCAGCGGAGCACGCCCGGCGGGTCTTCGAGGCGACGGTGGCTGCACTGCTGGCCTGACTGGTCCCCGGTCTCCCCGTCCGGTCACTCCTCGATCCGGTTGCCGTGCTCGTCCCAGTGCCCGGCGACCTTCTTCGACGGCTGCACGCGCGGCGGCTCGCCCGGCATCTTCGGGTAGTCCGGCGGATAGTTCAGCTCCACGGCGCCCTGCTGCTCGAACAGGTCGAGCAGGGGCTGCAGGGAGTACGCCGTCTCGTCGATGTCCGCCCAGGGGTCGCCGTCGGCCAGCCGCTCCGGGACGGTGAACAGGTTGAAGGCCTGCGGGTCGGTGACCTCCGCCAGCTCCGACCAGCTCATCGGTGTGGAGACCGGTGCACCCGGAATCGGGCGCAGGGAGTACGCCGAGGCGATGGTCCGGTCGCGGGAGTTCTGGTTGTAGTCGACGAAGATCCGCTCCCCGCGCTCCTCCTTCCACCAGGCCGTCGTGACACCCGCGTCGCGCCGCTCCAGCTCTCGGCCGAAGCCGATCGCCGCGTGCCGGACGTCGACGAACTCCCAGCGCGGCTCGATCCGGACATAGATGTGCACGCCGCGGTTGCCGGAGGTCTTGGGGTGGCCACGGAGCCCGAGCTCCTCCAACAGCTCCCTGGCCACGCCGGCCACCCGCACCGCATCCCGGAAACCCGTGCCCGGTTGGGGATCCAGGTCGATCCGCAGCTCGTCGGGACGGTCGACGTCGGTGCGCCGTACCGGCCACGGGTGGAACGTCAGGGTGCCCATCTGCGCGCACCAGGCCACCGTCGCCAGCTCGGTGGTGCACACCTCGGCCGCCGTACGGCCACTGGGGAAGGTGATCTCGCACGACTGCACGTGGTCGGGTGCCCCCATCGGCACCCGCTTCTGGTAGAACGCGTCCTGCTTGTCACCACGACCCGTGGCGAGCCGGATGCCGGGGTGCACGCCCTTCGGCCACCGCTCCAACGCGGTGGGGCGGTCGCGCAGCGCGCGCATGATCCCGTCGCCGACCGCGACGTAGTAGCGCACCACGTCGAGCTTGGTGACCTCGGCCGTCGTCTCCGTCGTCGGGTAGATCACCCGGTCGGGGTTGCTGACCCGCACGGCACGTCCGCCGGCGTCGACCTCGGTCGCGGGAGCTGCCATGACCGCGACCCTATAGCCGAAGTAGGGTGCTGGCCCGCGCCGAGCGCGCGACCACGTCGGCGCCCGACCTGGGGTCAGTAGGCTGGGTCAGTACGCTGGGAACGTGAGCTACCAGGTGGAGAAGTCCGACGCGGAGTGGCGCCAGCAGCTGTCGCCCGAGGAGTACCACGTGCTGCGCCAGGCCGGCACCGAGGCGCCGTACAAGGGCGAGTACACCGACACCGAGACCGAGGGCGTCTACCGCTGTCGCGCCTGCCGGGCCGAGCTGTTCCGCTCCGACACCAAGTTCCACTCCCACTGCGGCTGGCCGTCGTTCTACGCCCCGTTGGCCGGCGACCGGGTGAAGTACATCGAGGACACCTCGATGGGCATGAAGCGCGTCGAGGTGCAGTGCGGCAGCTGCGGCTCCCACCTGGGCCACGTCTTCGAGGGCGAGGGCTACGACACCCCGACCGACCAGCGCTACTGCATCAACTCGATCAGCCTGACCCTCGAGCCCGCCCAGTCCTGACTCAGGGCAGTCCCGACTCAGGGCAGTCCCGACTCAGGGCAGTCCCAACTCAGGGCAGGGCGTCGATCAGCTCGGCCGGCGCGACCTTGCGGCCGGTGTAGAACGGCACCTCCAGCCGCACGTGCCGCCGCGTCTCCGAGCCGCGCAGGTGCCGCATCAGGTCGACGATCCGGTGCAGCTCGTCGGCCTCGAAGGCGAGCACCCACTCGTAGTCACCCAGGGCGAAGGACGGCACCGTGTTGGCCCGCACGTCGGGGTACTCGCGCGCCATCCGGCCGTGCTCGGCCAGCAGGGCGCGCCGCTCTGCGTCCTCGAGGAGGTACCAGTCGTAGGACCGCACGAACGGGTAGACCGCGACGTACGCCCGGGAGTGCTCCTCGGCGAGGAAGGCGGGGATGTGGCTCTTGTTGAACTCCGCCGGCCGGTGCAGCGCGAGCTGCGACCAGACCGGGTCGAGGCGTCGCCCGAAGCTGGTCGCCCGGAACGCCTGGTACGCCGCCTGCAGCTCGTCACTGCTGGTGGCGTGCCACCAGATCATGAAGTCGGCGTCGGCGCGCAGGCCGGAGACATCGTAGACGCCGCGGATCACCGTGTCGGCCGCCTCGAGCTTGGCGAAGAGCTGCTCGACCTCCGCCACCTGCGCCGAGCGGTCGCTGTCGCCGAGCAGGTCGCGGACCCGGAAGACCGACCACATGGTGTAGCGGATGACGTCGTTGAGCTCGCGTGCCTTCTTCACTGCCATGGCGCCATTCTCCCTCACCGCACCAGCGCGTCGACGGCCCGGTGGGCAGAGGCGATGCAGGCGGGAATGCCGAGCCCGTCGAAGGCCGCGCCACAGACTGCGAGCCCGGGGACCCGGTCGACCTCGGCGCGGATCCGGGCGACGCGGTCCAGGTGTCCCACGGCGTACTGCGGCAGTCCACCGCCCCAACGCTGCACGTGCGTGTCGACCGGCCGCACCGAGAGCCCGATGGCGGCGGACAGGTCCTCCAGGGCAACCTCGACGAGCTCCTCGTCGCTGGCCTGGAGCTGCGCCTCCTCGTGGTGCCGGCCCAGGGAGCAGCGCAGCAGCAGCACCCCGTCGTCGGCCTCGCGGACCCAGGACCACTTCGCGAAGGAGAACGTGGCCGCCTTGATCCGGTGCCGGTCCACCGGCGGCACCAGGAAGCCCGACCCGATCGTCGGGGGGAAGTCCCGGGCCGGGAAGGCCATCGTCACGATCGCGACCGAGGCGTAGCTGATCCGGGCCAGCTCCAGGGCGGCCGACGGGGCGACGTCGCTGAGCAGCCGGGAGGCGTTGCGAGCCGGCGCTGCCACCACGACCGCGTCCGCCTGCACCACCCGGGGGTCGTGGGCCGAGCCCACCACGAGGTTCCACCCACCATCGGGCCGCCGGGCCAGGTCCCGGACGGTGGCGTCGGTCTCGATGGTGGCCCCGGATGCGGCAGCCACCGCCGCCGGGAGCCGGCCGACGCCGCCGCGGATGCCGGCGAAGACGGGTACGTCGGACTGCGGGGCCGCCATCGCGGTGGCCGCCGCCCGGGCCATCGAGCGGTCCCGGTCGAGCAGGGCCACCACCTGGGGGACGGCCGCACGGGCGGAGATCTCCCGGGCGTGACCGGCGTAGACACCGCCCAGCAGGGGCTCGAGCAGCCGGTCGACCACCTCCTTGCCGAAGCGCTCCTCCACCAGTGCGCCGATGCTGGTGTCCCGGCCGTCGAGCGAGGTGGCGGGCAGCACTCCGTCGAGGACGGCCCGAGCGATCCCCGGTCGCGAGATCACGCCCTCCAGGCCGCGCAGGTCGGTCGGGACGCCCATCAGCGTGCGCGGCAGCGGGTGCAGCTGGTTGCGGGTCCACAGCTGCGCCTTGCTGGTCGCGGGGTGGACCAGGTCGTCGCCCAGGCCCGCGGCCGTGGCGAGACCGACCGCCTCGGGCCGGCGGTTGAGCATCGCCTCCGCACCCACGTCGACCTGGACACCCGCGACCTCGGCGACGTGCAGCTTGCCGCCGATCCTGGGTGACCCCTCGAGCACGGTGACGGCGGCGTCCGGCAACACCTCGGCGAGCCGGTGCGCGGCGGCCAGCCCGGCAATGCCGCCGCCCACCACGGCGACCGAGCGGGGCTCGGACCGCTCGGCGGGCTCGGGGGGCGGGTCAGCGGGCACTGTGGTCGGGGAGCCCCTGCTCGTGGATGAAGGCGGTGAGCCGCTGGAGCTGGTCGGGGTCGGTCGCCGGGATGACCCCGTGGCCGAGGTTGAAGATGTGCCCGGGCGCGGCCCGGCCGGCCCGGAGGATCTCCGCGGCCCGGTCGAGCATCACCTCGGTGGGCGCGAACACCAGCGTCGGGTCGAGGTTGCCCTGGACGCAGCGGTCGCCGACGCGCTCGATGCCGCGCTCGAGCGGCACCCGCCAGTCGATGCCCACCACGTCGGCACCGGCGTCGCCCATCAGGTCGAGCACCTCCCCGGTGCCCACGCCGAAGTGGATGCGCGGCACGTCGGTCACGGAGTCCAGCACCCGCCGTGAGTGCGGCAGCACGTGCGTCGCGTAGTCCGCGCGGGTCAGCGCGCCGGCCCAGGAGTCGAACAGCTGCACCGCTGAGGCTCCCGCGGCCACCTGGACCGCCAGGTAGGACGCCGCGATGCCGGCGATCTTGCGCATCAGCGCGTGCCACACCTCCGGTGCGCCGAACATCAGCGCCTTCGTCTGCGCGTGGTCCTTCGAGGGGCCGCCCTCCACGAGGTACGACGCCACCGTGAACGGGGCGCCCGCGAAGCCGATCAGCGGGGTGCCACCGAGCTCGGCGACCAGCAGCCGGACCGCCTCGGTGATGAACGGCACGTGCTCGGGGGTGAGGTCGGGGATCGCCGCGACGTCGGCCAGCGTGCGCACCGGCTCCGCCACCACCGGCCCGACGCCGGGCACGATGTCGAGGTCGACTCCGACCGCCTTGAGGGGCAGCACGATGTCGGAGAAGAGGATGGCCGCATCGACGCCGTACCGCCGTACCGGCTGCAGGGTGATCTCGGCGACCAGGTCGGGTCGCATGCAGGAGTCGAGCATGGAGATGCCCTCGCGCACCGCGCGGTACTCCGGCAACGACCGGCCGGCCTGGCGCATGAACCAGACCGGCGTGTGCGGGACGGGCTCCCCGCGGGCCGCCTTGAGGAAGACGGACTCGGCGAGCGAGGCGTCGGGCGAGGGACTGGTCATGGCCCGATCTTCGCAGGTGGGGGTGCGTGTCGGGGAGGCGGGACCCCCGGCGACCGGCCTAATCTGAACCCATGACGGCGCCCGGTGAACGTCCGCTCGAGCCACCCCCGGCTCCGGTGGAGTTCCGGCGTGCCGTGGAGCAGCTGCGGGCCGCGAGGTTCCGCTCCGAGATGTTCGTCGAGGAGATGCCGGCGCCGCAGCGGATCGCGCCCTTCGCCTCCGCGCTGTCCGCCGACGTCACGGTCGACGGCGAGGACGTCGGCACTGGCCGGATCGTCCTGCTGCACGACCCCGCCGGCAACGACACCTGGGACGGCATCTTCCGTTGCGTGGCCTACGCGCGCGCCGAGATCGACCCCGAGCTGGTCGCCGACCCGCTGCTCGCCGAGGTCGGCTGGACCTGGCTGACCGAGGCACTGGCCGGCCACCGGGCGGAGTACACAGCTCCCTCGGGCACCGTCACCTGCGTGGCCTCCGAGAGCTTCGGCGGGATGTCCACCGAACCGGCCACCGCGCAGATCGAGATCCGGGCCTCGTGGACGCCCCAGGGCGACCTGACCGGCCACGTCGAGGCGTGGGGCGAGCTGCTGTGCACCGCTGCCGGCCTGCCACCCGTTCCCGAGGGCGTGGCGACGATGCCCAGCCGACGCGGACAGCGCGGCAGCGACTGATGGATGGACCGGCCGCGACCTCACCCCAGGAGCCCGTGGACGAGACCGACGCGGCCCCGCCTCCCCCGCTGCCCCTGCTCGTCCTCCGCGACCCGCTCCCGCCCGTCGTGGACACCGAGGAGGCCCTGAGCGCCGTGGTGGCGGCCGTCGCACAGGGCACCGGGCCGATCGCGCTCGATGCCGAGCGGGCCTCCGGCTACCGCTACTCCGCCCGGGCCTACCTCATCCAGCTGCGCCGCGAGGGCGCCGGCACCGCGCTCGTCGACCCCACCGCCTTCGACCACGGGCTGGAGGACCTCGGCGGCGCGTTCGGCGACGCGGAGTGGATCCTGCACGCCGCCAACCAGGACCTGCCGTGCCTGCGCGAGGTCGGGTTGCGGCCCACGTCGCTGTTCGACACCGAGCTCGCCGCGCGCCTGCTCGGCTACCCGCGGGTCGGGCTGGCCACACTCGTCGAAGTCATCGAGGGACACAGCCTGCGCAAGGAGCACTCCGCCGCCGACTGGTCCCGCCGGCCCCTGCCGGAGCCGTGGCTGGAGTACGCCGCCCTCGACGTGGAGATTCTGCGCGACCTCCGAGACGTGCTCGCCGCCCAGCTCCAGGAGACCGGCAAGGCCGAGTGGGCGCGGCAGGAGTTCGAGCACCTGCTGGACTTCGAGCCGGCCGAGCGCGTGGATCCGTGGCGGCGCACCTCCGGCATCCACAAGGCCCGCGGACGCCGAGGGCTCGCCGCGGTCCGTGAGCTGTGGCAGACGCGCGACCGGCTCGCCGAGGAGCTCGACGCCACCCCGAGTCGGCTCATCCCGGACTCCGCGATCATCGCCGTCGCCAACGCCATGCCGACCAGCCGCAAGGCCCTGATGGAGACCAAGGGGTTCCACGGTCGTGGCGCCCGCCGGTACGCCGACGAGTGGCTCGCCGCCGTCAAGGAGGCGCGCGGGTTGCCCGACCCGGAGCTGCCGGCGCTGGCCCGACGCGGGGACGGACCACCGCAGGCACGGGCGTGGGCCGATCGGGACCCCGCGGCCGCCGCCCGACTGACGCAGGCCCGGGACGTGCTCAAGCAGCTCTCGGAGAGCACCGAGGTGCCGGTGGAGAACCTGCTCACGCCCGACTACCTGCGCCGGATCCTGTGGACCCCGCCACGCACCACCGCGGACGCGATGGAAGCGGCCGTCGCTGCCGCCCTGACCGAGCTCGGCGCCCGGGCCTGGCAGGTCGAGCTGACCACCGGGCTGATCGCCGACGCCGTGCTCGCGCACCCGTCGAGCTGATCAACCCGACTGATCGCCGACACCGTGCTCGCGCACCCGTCGAGCTGATCAACCCGACTGACTGGGCGACTCACTGGGTGACTGACTGGGCGACTCACTGGGCGACTCACTGGGCGACTCACTGGATGACTCGCTGGGCGACTCACTGGGCGACTCACTGGGCGGCGCGAACCGGGCGAAGATCTCCGCCGACCGCTCGTCGATCACCGCGAGTCGCTGCTCGAGCGGGTCGATGACCGGGTCGTAGAACAACCGGTTCAGCATCCGGTGCGCCAACGCGTGCACCTGCGGCCAGGCAGGGCCCGAGGGCATCGGCTCGATGTAGCGCATCGCGTTGGTGAACACCTCGGCATCGGTCGGCAGCTGGTCGGCCTGCAGGAACGCGTCGGAGTTGGCGATGTCGAGGTTCGTCGGGGTGACGTAGCCGGTCGAGGCGAGCAGCGCCGTCGGCTCGTCGGTGACCGAGTAGGCGATGAACTTCGCCGCTGCCTTGGCGTGCTCGGTGTCGCCGGAGATGCACAGCGCGTTCATGTCGCCCGTGGTGACCCGGCGACCCTCACGCGGCAACGGCATCACGTCGAACTCCAGGTTCTGCTGCTGGCGCAGCAGTGGCGTGAGCTCCCGGTAGCCCAGGAGCATCGCGAGCCGGCCCGCCTTGAAGAGCCGCACCGGGGAGGTGTGCCGCAGCTGCTTCTCGGAGAAGGTCAGCCGCGGGTTGCGCACCAGCTCCAGCAACGGCTCGAGCGCCTGGACGGTGTCGTCAGAGCTGAGCGTCAGCGTGGTGGGCGCCTTCTGGTCGTCGACGAGCTCGCCGCCACCGGACCAGATGAACGGCGCCAGCTCCTTGAGCGTCGGCTCGACGTAGATGCCCTTGACCCGGCCACGGGCGGCCTGCTGGGCGGCGAGCGTGAACTTCTGCAGACCCCACCCGTTGTCGGCGGTCACCGGACGCTCGCCCTCGGCGGAGAGCCGGGTCAGGTCGACGAGACGCTTGTTGTAGTAGACGACGAGGGGCGATGCGTCCACGGGCATGCACTGCAGCGACGCGTCGGCGCTGAAGGCCTCGAGGGCCTCGCGCTGGAACCCGTCGCCGAAGTCGACGCCCTGCTCGGCCAGCAGCTGGTCGACCGGCTGGATCAGCTCTTCCTCGGTCAGCGGCGCAAGATCCGCACGCTCGGCCATGAAGACGTCGGGGTCCTGCTCCCCGTCGAGCGCAGCCAGCTCGGGATCGTGCTGGTTGAAGGGGCGCACGTTGACGACGATGTCGGGGTGGGCCGCGGTGAAGTCGGCGGCGATCTTGGTGTACGCCGCGACCACGGCCGCCGGGCCGTAGAGGGAGAAGGTGATGATCGTCGGCGCCGCCGGCTGCGAGGAGCTGGGAGAGGCGCTGGCCGGCGTCGTGGAGCGGGGCCCGGGCTCGGGATCCGCCGAGCACGCCGCCAGGGCCGTCGTACTGGCCAGCGCAGCCGCCGCGAGGAGCGCCGTCGTCCGCCGGGCCGCGCCGGTGTCCCGCCAGACCGCCACTGCTGCTCCCCTCCCGTCGCCATGGCCGCCTCCGTGCCGGGGCGGCCGCGCTCACGATATCGGGACACACCACGCGAGCGACGGTGGCCGAGTGTGAGGCTCGTCCTAACCTGAGGGCGATGCCTTCTCCCACACGACGTTGCGGCGCTGCCCTGAGCATCGTCGCCGCCGCCCTCGTCCTCGCCGGCTGCTCGGACTCGACGGACGCCGCGGACGGGTCCGCCGGAGGTCAGTCGGACACCTCCGCGTCGCCGCGTGCCACCTCGAGCCCGACGTCCCGGCCCTCGACCAGCCCATCGGCTGGTGGTTCGTCCACCTCCCCGCCCGCGTCGGTGCGGCCGGCCGGCCTGCAGGGGCTGCTCCCGACCGCTGCGGAGCTGCCGGGGCTCAACCGGCAGTGGCACTGGCAGGTCGCCCGCACCGGCGCAGCGCAGACGGAGCCGTTCGGCGCCTGCGCCAAGGTGGAGATGTCGCTGCTGGGCGCCTCGCGCGGCGTCCAGCGCGACTACCGGCCGGCGCCCTCGATGGGCCCGGCCGCCGGGACCGGTGCCGCCGCGCTGGCACTGGAGTTCCCCGACGCGACCACCGCACGACGGGCCCGGCACGTGCTGCTCGCCTGGCACGACCAGTGCCGACAGCGGCTGCTCGCCCAAGGGGTCGACGATCCGAGCCTGACGCCGGTGCGAGAGGTGCCGTCGGGGTCCGGCGAGGCGTGGTGGTACCTCGCCAGCTGGTCGACCGGCGACGACGGCCACTTCCAGTCCTTCGGGATCGTGCAGCGCGAGGACCGGATGGTGCTGCTGACCATGGACCACGACGGGCAGGACCACAACTACACGCCGAGGGCGGAACCGATGTACCGAGCGATCCGGAAGATCGACGTGTTCCTCACCCCGGCGGCATGATCCCCAGTCGTATCGTGGCCCAGTGAGCGAGCGACGTCACCACAAACCGGCACTGCCGGGTGCGGCCCACCTGGAGGCCCGTGAGGACAGTGGCGTCGACCCTGCGGTGATGAGCGAGGCGGCGCACCGGGCCGCCCAGGCGCTGGTCCGGGGGGCCCGCGACCAGGCCGACGAGGCCCTGGTCGGCCGGGTGGTGAACCTGGCCGACTCCGAGGGCCTCGAGACGCTGGCCGAGCTGTGGTCCGGTGCTCCGGCCGACTCCCTCGCCGGAGCACTGTGGCGCCTCTACCTGCTGCGTTCCTGGGTGTACGCCGACCCGGTGGCGGCGGCCGAGGAGTTCGACCTCGGCCGTCGGCACGCCCCGGTCGCCGAGGTCATCTCCGGCGTGCAGGACCCGCCCGGACCCGACGAGGTGCGCCGTCTGGTCGATGCGGTCCTGCGCGGGGTCGTCGTGGGTGACTTCGCCGACACCCTGTTCCGCGCGGCCGCCTTCGCCAAGGTGAGCGCCACCGGGCGCGCCGTCCGCGAGGACTCCCGCGGCTCGTCGTACGCCTCGGACCTCTCGGCAGCCCGGCTGCTGAGCCTGGCCGGCCAGCTCCAGCACGCCGGCACCCTCGAGCTCGACGGCAGACTCGGTTGACACCGCCTGCCGCATAACGGAATGCCGCTCATGCTCCGGCCGTTACAATTTCGGTGCGCCGGACCGCGGCAGCCCCGGGTCCCAATACAAGCCGCTACGAGCGGCCACGCGCCGTGAGGCGCTCCCGGTCCGGCGTCACAACATGCACAAGATTCACAACCTGGGTTGTTTTTCTGTCGCTGGCCGTATGTTGCAACATTCGGTCAGTCGCAGATTCACAACCCAGGTTGTGAATTTTCCCCGCTAGCCTGAGCGGCGATGCCACCCTTCCGCTTTCGACTCCCCCGCGCTGTCCGGCCGGTCGTGCCGCGACTGAAGTTGCGCTACGCCCCTGAGACCGACGGCCTGCCGGATCCCGGGGAGGTGTGCTGGGCGTGGGTGCCCTACGAGGAGGACGCCCAGCGTGGCAAGGACCGCCCGGTGCTCATCATCGGCACTGACGGCGACCAGCTGCTCGCGCTCCAGTTGACCAGCAAGGACCACGACCGCGACGCCGGCCAGGAGGCCTCGGTGGGCCGCTACTGGATGGACGTCGGCGCGGGCGGCTGGGACCCGCGGCACCGGCCCAGCGAGGTGCGGCTGAACCGGCTGCTGCGGCTCGACCCGGCGACGGTACGACGGGAGGGCGCCGCGCTCGACGAAGGTGTCTTCGCCGACGTCATGGTGGCGGCGCGGCCCTACCTGGAACGGTGACGCGCGGCCGCAGCGACCGGCTCAGCCGGCCAGCAGCTTGCGCAGCCGCGCGTCGGAGACCGTTTCGGCGGTGCCCAGCTGCTGGGCCCACAGCGAGACGCGGTACTCCTCGACCAGCCAGCGCAGCCGCTCGAGCTGCTCGCCCGGCGGACGCCCCTCGGCGAGCGCGTCGGTGCGGTGCTGCCAGGCCTGCTGGAACTCCGCCACCTGGGCCATCAGCTGTCGGTCCCGGCGCGGTTCGGCGTCGAGGCGGTCGCGGCGGATCACCACGCCCTGCAGGTAGCGCGGGTAGTGCAGCAGCCGGGCGCCCGCGTCGGCGACGAAGCCGCGGTGCACCAGGTGGGCGAGGTGGGCCTGCAGATCGGTCATCGAGGGCAGCACCGCGAGGTCCACCCGGCCCTGCAGCAACCGGTCGGCCTCGCGCCACAGGGCGAGCACCCGGATCACCAGGGCCAGCACCTCGGCCGCCTTCGCCGGCAGCCCGACGCCGACCCGGTCCTGCAGGGCGAGGTAGTCCTCGCGGGTCCAGACGAGCCCCCGGTCACCCATCAGCTGGTCGACCGCGTTGAGCACGCAGTCGGCGGCGAGCTCCTGGACGCTGGGGTACGGCGACCCGGCCAGCGCCAGCTTGTCGGCGTTGCCCAGCCCCGAGAGGAGGTCCGGCGTCGGCAGACCGAGGAGCAGCAGCCGGCGCACGCCGCGCCGGTGCCGGGCGCGCTGCTCCTCCTCGCCGGCGAAGATGCGCAGGCCCACGCTGGCGCCCTCGTCGACCAGCCCGGGATGGCCACGCACCTCGTGCCCGGCGCGCAGCTGCACGAAGGACCGTTCGATGTCGCCGAACGTCCACGACGTCTGCCCGGTGCGGGTCAGGCCCGACTCGGCGGCGGCCGAGGTCATCGCCTGCTCGAACGACGGGCGCAGCGGGCGCTTCAGCTCCTCGAGGTCCTTGCCCTCGCCCAAGACGCTG
>DASTFI010000046.1:0-12439 GCA_035708765.1 Marmoricola sp. | reverse complement strand
GCGAGCACCACCGGCGCCACAGCAGAAGGACCGCTCGGAGTTGCGCGGCATCTCCTTGAGCTCGGCACCGGGGATCACCTGCAGGAGCTCACGCGGCGGCGAGTAGACCTGGTTGTGCCGCCCCAGGTAGCACGGGTCGTGATAGGTGATCGAGCGCGAGGCGCCTTGCGCCGCGACCGGAGTGAGCTTCTTCTCCCGGACCAGCCGGTTGAGCAGCTGGGTGTGGTGGACGACCTCGAGGTCGACGCCGAACTGGGAGTACTCGTTCTTCAGGGTGTTGAAGCAGTGCGCACAGGTGGCGACGACCTTCTTCGCCTTCGTCTCCTTGAAGACCTCTGCGTTCTGGGTCGCCAGGCCCTGGAAGACGAACTCGTTGCCGGCCCGCCGGGCCGGGTCGCCGTTGCAGGTCTCGCCGTTGCCGAGGACCGCGAAGTCGACGCCCGCGATGTTGAGCAGCTCGGCGACGGCCCGGGTGGTCTTCTTCGCCCGGTCCTCGTAGGCGCCGGCGCAGCCGACCCAGAAGAGCCAGTCGACCTCCTCGAGGCTGGCCGGGTCCTCGGGGCCGTCGCCACCGACGACCTTAACGTCGAAGTCCAGTCCCTGCGTCCACTCCAGGCGGCCGTTGGGGTTCATGTTCCACGGGTTGCCCTTGTTCTCCAGACCCTTGAAGAGACCGTTGAGCTCGGCGGGGAAGTTCGACTCCACCAGGACCTGGTAGCGGCGCATGTCGACGATGTGGTCGACGTGCTCGATGTCGACCGGGCACTGCTGCACGCAGGCGCCGCAGGTCGTGCACGACCAGAGCACGTCGTCGTCGATGACCGCCGAGCCGTTCTCCGGCTGGTAGAACCAGTCGTCGCCGGTGTCGCCGACCAGCGGACGCTCGACCTCCTTGGCGAGCCGCTCGTCCCGCTCCAGCAGGGCGGTGGCCGCTTCGCTGCCCTCGCCACCGGCCTGGAGGTACGGCGCCTTGGCGTACGCGTGGTCGCGCATCCCCAGGATGAGCAGCTTGGGCGAGAGCGGCTTGTCGGTGTTCCACGCCGGGCACTGCGACTGGCAGCGTCCGCACTCGGTGCAGGTGTTGAAGTCCAGGATGCCCTTCCAGGCGAAGTCCTCCACCTTGCCGACACCGAGCGCGGTGTCCTCGTCGAGGTCGTCGAGGTCGGCGAAGTCAACGACCTGGCCCCCCGACATCATCGGCTTGAGTGCGCCCAGAGCGGTGCGGCCGTCGGCCTCGCGGCGGAAGTAGATGTTGAAGAAGGCCAGGAACCGGTGCCAGGCGACACCCATCGTGGGAACCAGCGAGATCGTGATCATCCAGGTGAAGGAGATGACGATCTTGATCATCGCGACGAGGTAGATCAGGTTGGCCAGCGTCGACTCGGACAGGCCGGAGAACGCCTCGCCGAGGACACCGAAGACGGGGAAGTGGAAGAAGCTCGCGTTGGCGGCGTGCTCGCCGTACTGCGCGATGGCGTACTCCAGGCCGCGCAGCACCGCGATGCACAGCCCGACGCCGAGGATGACCAGCTCGACGAAGTAGCCCTGCCACATCGTGGAGCCGAAGAACCGGCCCTTGACGCCCCGGACGCGCTCGTCGGGACGACTGGCGCGGTAGCCGATGAAGGCGATGATCGCGACGACCATCACCAGGGTGAAGACCTCGCTGACCCACTCGAAGAGGAAGAAGTGCCCGATGAGGGGCAATGCGAAGTGGGCGTCGAAGAGCTGGCCGAAGGCGGTGACGAGGGTGAAGAACAGGAGCCCGAACCCGATGAAGACGAACCAGTGCCCGATGCCGACCCAGGTCCACTGGAGCATCCGGGTGTGGCCCAGTGTCTCCTTGAGCATGGTGGCGACCCGACGGCCGGCGTGGTCGTTGCGGCTGATCGGCTGGCCCAGCGCGAGCACACTGATGATCTGGCGGATCGCCTTGACGAACAGGGCGATCCCGACCACCGCGATGGCGAGCGAGACGACGATGGCGACGATCTGCATGGTTCTCCGTCGAGCCTTTCGGGCAGGGATCCAGTCGGCGCGAGCCTAGTGCGCGCCGGCGGGGACGGACACCGGCGACCACTGTGAGAAAGGTTACCAGTGAGTAACCTCAGTTGGCGTGCACGCCGGACAGCCGACCCTTCGGGGTGAAGGTCACGGTGACGTCTCCCTGGCTGCTGCAGTAGCGGTAGTCCGTGCCCAGCCGGCGGTCCGGCTGCCCGACCCGCTGCAGCACCTGCCAGGTGGTCAGCCCCTTCGCCAGGCCGGTGAACGACGACCGCGGCAGCTGTTCCGCGGGAGCGGTGCAGGCGTTGGGCGCGATCCCGTAGGCCCGCTCCCACATCTGGAGGTAGGCCTCCGGCCCACGAGCCAGGTCGTCCACGATCGCGTCGCCGGCGAGGTGGCGCAGGTCCTCGATCCAGTCGGGGTAGAGGCCGTAGTGGGCGACGCCGTCCTCGTTGATGTCGTAGACCCGCTGGCCGCTGTGCTGGCGGTGGACCTGCACCCCGCCGAGGCCGGTGAAGGGATAGGTGACCGGGTCGTCCGTGGCCGCCCCGGGCCGCGGGTCGCCCTGGGCGCCCAGACCGTTGATGTCCGCACCGAACCCGATGCCCCAGTAGGTGTGCGGGTTGGCCCAGGTCTGCAGCCGCTTCCACTTCTTCACGAAGCCGGTGCTGTCGCCGGCGTACGGCGTGATGAAGCCGCCCTCGTCGTAGATCCGCGGGTAGGCGTCGGGGGTGGACCAGGAGTGGCTGGACACGACACCTGAGTAGCCGAGCGCGTCGATGAGGTCGAGCGAGGCCTTGCGCGCCTTGACGCTCATGTGGTCGGGATCGAAGATCATGTGCCGGGCAGCCATCTGCCGGATGGTGTAGGCGCCGAGGTCGGTCAGTCCGGCGGCGTTGCAGTGATGCTTCGGGCCGTAGAGCGGCACCGCCGGCAGCTTCAGGCCCGGGATGACCTGCAGGATCCCCCCGAAGAGGGCGTCCTGGTCGGGCAGGTCCCCGCCGAGCTGCACCGAGTTGTCCTGGTCCTTGTCGTGGACCCCGTTGTCGGCGGGGTAGTCGTTGGGGACGCAGGTGCGCATCCGCCACGGCGAGCCGGTCTCCAGGGTGTTGGCCGCGTTGACGAGGTAGCCGGTGGACCCACTGTCGCCGGCGACGCCGGCCAGGGCGTTGTCGAACTTGTTGACCAGCTCCATCTGGACGACGCCCAGCCGCTGCACCTCGTCGAGCTGCCGGTCGATCGAGGCCCTGGTGCAGCTGGGCAGGCCCAGGCGCTGGTGGCAGTCGAAGAGCACGGACGTCTCGATGCCCATGATCACCGCCATCTTGCCGCTGTTGATCACCCGCCGCGCCTGCTCGGGGTCGGTGACGATCCGGTACCAGCCCTTGCCCGGGCCGCCGTGCTGGGCGTCGATGTAGCGCTCGAGCGCCCGCATGTCGTGCGCCTGCAGCCGGATCGAGTCCATGTCGTCACAGGAGTTGTGCTTGATCGGGTAGAGCCGGCACAGCTGGTTGTTCTCGACGAGCAGGTTGACCAGCACCCGCTGGCCGGCCCGCCAGGACCGCTCCATCCACTTGTAGTAGGTGCCCTCGTGGGTCAGCGATTCGGGCGCCGGCCAGTCGCGGAAGGTGGGCCAGCCGACCGGGTCGTGGTGCGGACTGCCGGAGAGGAACGCCTCGAGCACGGCACCGTAACCGGCCGTCAGGTAGTGGTCGGGGCAGTCGCGCAGGGCGACGGTGACCCCCCAGGGCGACCACGGCCGGCCGCAGTGGACGTCTCCGCCGAGGAACTCGAAGGCCATCCCGTGGGTGTGTGCGTCGATGTAGCCCCGGGTCTCCTGGAAGGCGGTCACCCCTGCCGCCGGACGGCCGGTGACGTTGACCTCCACCTCGGGGAAGTGCGCGCATCCCGCGCGTCGGTACGGCGTGAACTGGGTGCGGCCGTTCGGGGACGGGGCGAAGGTTGCGCCGCGGACCGCGGTGGTCATCAGGTAGCCGGAGCCCGGGAGCCGCAGCCGGAACTGCCCGGTGGCCGCCTCGGTGACGACCCAGTTGGCCGCCGGGCCGGGGGACGACACCGTGGCGGCGGCACCGGAGCGGCCACTCAGGAAGCGGCCGGCCGGGGTGTAGAGGAGATAGCTGCCGAGCGCGGTCGGCTTGAAGTACAGCGCAAGCCCCGCGCCGCGGCTGTCGGCCCGCACGTCGGGTGCGGACTCGTGCGCCAGCCAGGTGCCGGTCACCGTGGAGCGCAGTCCGTAACAGGCGTTGAAGAGGTTGTACCTGTCCGTCGGGACCGCGGGTTGCGGCGGATCGACGGGCACGGTCGTCAGCTCGGGGTCGGGCCGGTCGCTCTGGGCGCGGGCGGCCGCGGTGTTGGCCCGCGCCTCCTGCGGCGTGGTGGGGTCCTGGCTGGCGGCGTCGGTGACCTGTGCCGCGCGGGAGATCGCGTTCTTGGTCGCCGGATCGGCGTCGTCGTGGGGCGCGGTGCCGGGGTCGTGCACGTGCCCGCCACCGGGCAGGAACGTGACCGCGTCGCCCAGGGCATCGGCCTGCCGCTGTGCCGCGGCGGCCGCGGCGACGGCCGTGCTCGCCTTGCGGTAGTCAGCGGCGGGTCCGGCGCCGGCTCCGGCGTCTGGCCCGGCGACCCCGTCGGGGGTGCTGCGGAGCGCGAACGCGCCGGCCACCAGGGCGATCGCGGTC
Organism: Marmoricola sp.; assembly: GCA_035708765.1. GTDB lineage: Bacteria > Actinomycetota > Actinomycetes > Propionibacteriales > Nocardioidaceae > Marmoricola. The sequence goes on along the minus strand of DASTFI010000046.1, from coordinate 7,736 downwards.
GCGACGGAGAGGAGCAGGCGGAGGAGTGGGCGCATGGGCGGTCCCTTCGGGCGTGCGCGGCTGCCCTGCCCAACGACGTCGGTCCCGCCGCGTCACGGACGCTCAGCTGCCGGGACGTCCGCCCAGCCGTCGGGTGAGCAGGCCGGCCGTGCGCCGTACGCCCTCCACCATGCGGCCCTGCGCCTCCTCCCCGGGCGCTGCCGGACCGCTGGCGGCGTAGGTGACCGCGACGCTGGCGACGGGGAACCCGTTGTGGTCGAGCACCGCGGAGGCGACGGAGGCGAACCCGGGCGACACCTCGCCGTCCTCGGTGGCGTGCCCGCGCTGACGCGTCTCCGAGAGCAGCGTGCGCAGCTCGCCCAGGGACGTCGGACCCGAGTCGTGGCGCCGCACGAACGAGGTGCGGTCGGGATACAGCGCGCGCACCTGTGCCGTCGGCAGCGCCGCCAGGATCGCTCGGCCGCTGGCGGTCAGGTGCGCCGGGAGTCGCACACCGGCGTCGGTCACCAGCGGCGGCCGGCGCGGCGGACGCTCCTCGAGGACGTAGAGGACGTCGACGCCGTGCAGCACCGCGAAGTGGGCGCTCTGGTCGAGCTCGGAGGCCAGCGCGGCCAGCGGGCGGCGCGCGATCCGCTGCAACGGCGCCTGCCGGCTGTAGCCACTGCCCACCTCGAACGCCGCCAGGCCGAGGCCGTAGCGCCGGTCGTCGGCGAGGTGGGTGACGAAGCCCTCCTCGATCATCGCGTTGATGAGGTGGTACGCCGTCGACCGGGGCAGGTCGAGGGCGCGCGCGATGCGCTCGAGCGGCACCGGATCGGACTGCGCGGCGAGGAACCGCAGCACACGGAGCGCGCGCGTCGCCGCCGGAACCTGACCCATGGCAGGAAGTTTCCCATCGCACCGGCTGGTGGCGCCATGGTGTCATGATGGCTTGACAATGACACCACCATGACATCATGCTGGTGCACATGGACATCACCCCGTACGTCGACCGGCTGCGGAGCGACCTCGCCCAGGCCGCCGGAGCCGGTGACGCCGCGATCCGCGAGGCCGCCGAGCGGCTCGCCCTGGCCCTCGACCCGAGCATGCGACTCATCCTCATGGAGGCCCTCTCCGAGGCGACCGCACAGATCACCACCGAGATGCGCAGCGGCAGCGTCGAGGTGCGGCTCAACGGGCGCGAGCTCGACTTCGTGGTCGCGCACGGCAGCGCCGCCGAGCAGCCCCCGGCGGCCGCACCGAGTGGTGTCGGCACCGAGGACGACGAGGCGGAGGGCGCCACTGCGCGGATCACCCTGCGACTCCCCGAGGGCATCAAGGCGCGGGCAGAGGAGCTCGCCGCCAAGGGCGGTCACTCGCTCAACACCTGGATCGTCAACGTGCTGCGCGCAGCCACCCGCGAGCACTCCGTGACCGTCGACATCGACCTGTCCAGCCTGCCGTTCCTCGGCGACGCCGGCTCCGACCCGTGGGGTCCGGGCGGTCGTCGCGGTGGCCGCCGGATGACCGGCTGGATCTGAGCAACCGTCCCCTGAGGAGACCACCATGCAGCAGCGCTTCCCCACCCCCCGGGCCATCGCCGTCTACGTCGAGCTCGGCGCCGGCTCCCTCGTCGTCCGCGCCGAGGCGACCGACGAGACCTCGGTGCAGGTCGAGGGACCCCGCAGCGAGGAGTTCGTCGTCGAGCTGGAGGGCGACCAGCTCGCCGTCATCGCCCCTCGGGGCCGGTTCTTCTCCGGCAACGAGCAGCACCGCGTCGAGATCGTCGTACCCGAGGACAGCGACCTGGCCACCCGGCTCGGCTCCGCCGACACCAGCACCACCGGTCCGCTGGGGTCACTGCGGCTCAAGACGGGCTCGGGCGACATCCGGGTCGACACCGCCACCGGACACGCGGTGGTGGAGAGCGGCTCCGGTGACGTGCTGTGCGACCGGCTCGAGGGCGAGGTCCGCGTCAAGAGCGGATCGGGGGACGTCGAGCTGGGCGAGGTGCACGGCAAGCTGGGCGTCTCCACCGGGTCGGGCGACATCGTCCTCGGCGTCGTGCACGACACGGCGGTGCTGAAGACCGGCTCGGGTGATCTCGACGTCCAGCGACCCGAGGGGACGGTGCAGTTCAGCACCGCCTCCGGCGACCTGCGGGTCGCCCGGGCCCACCAGGGCTCCATCGTGGCGAAGTCCGCCTCCGGGGACGTCCAGGTCGGGGTCGTCGAGGGCACCCCGGTGTGGACCGACATCAACACCGTCTCCGGTGAGGTCTCCAGCAGGCTCGCGCCGACCGGCAAGCCGGCCGACGGGCAGCCGCACCTGGAGATCCGCGCCAACACCGTCACCGGCGACGTCCTGCTCACCCCGGCCTGAGCACAGCCGCGGGCCGAGCGATCCGGGCTCAGCACACCGGCCGGCCGAAACCCGCAAGACGGATCAGGAGCGCCACCGCGATGCAGCACAAGATCGACCAGACAGCGCACGACCTCACCCAGCAGGAGGAAACCATGTGGCACACGACGGAGCAGAACAAGCTCGCCAACCTCATCATCGACGAGCGGGTCCGCACGGCCCGCAGGGTTCGCGCCCGCAAGACGCGGCGCGACAACCGCGGCATCCGGTGAGCCCGGGCCGGCCCCCGCCGTCGGCTCTGGCGTCAGCTGCGCCGTCGGCTGGGCCGTCGGCTCTGGCGTCAGCTCCGGGATCAGCTCCGCATGGCGACGCCCTCGCGCCAGTAGCCCATGAACGCCACCTGGTCGCGGTCGACGCCCACCTCGCGCACGAGTGCGCGGCGGAGCACCTTGACCATCCACGACTCGCCCGCGATCCACGCGTACAGGTCCTCGAGGTCGGTGCCCACCGTGCGCCGGGCGCGCTGGACCGCCAGGTCCTCGCCGGCGGCGGAGTAGCGCGGCGTCTCCCACACGTCGATGTCGAGGGTGGCCGGCTGCTCCGGCAGGTCAGGACCGTCAGTGTCGGTGCCGGTGTCGGTGCCGGCGTCGGTGCGGGGGGCGAGCCCGAGGTGCCGCCGGACCGCCTCGACCAGCGGCGCACCGTAGGGTTCTCGGCCACGGGGCAGCCAGACGATCTCCATCCCGGGAGGCACGGGCACGTCCAGGACGTCGGCGCTGCCGGGCACCTCCAGGAAGACCGTGCCGACGTGTCCCCGCGCGAGGTCCAGCAGGATCCGGGTGATCGCCGGCAGCGCCGTCTCGTCCCCCACGAGGAGCAGCCTGCGGCGGGTGCCGGGGTCGAACTCGCTGCCGCCGTACGGCGTTCCGGCGGCGATCGAGCGCCGGTGCGGGGCGATCACCTGCACGACGTCACCCGGCCGGGCGGCGATCGCCCACCGGCACGCCGGCCCGGCCGCCTCAGGTGGCTGGTGCACGACCAGGTCGACCACGAGCAGGACTTGGCCGTCCTCCTCCCGCACCTCGCGGATCGTGTAGGTGCGCATCGCGGCGCGGTGCTCGTCGGGCATGGCCAGCAGGCCCTGGTAGTAGCCGTCGACCGGATCCGGGATCGGCGGCAGCATCCCGCCAGGCCCTGGCAGCACCAGCTTGAAACGGGTGTCGAAGCCCTCGTGGGCGGCCAGGTCGACGAAGTCCGGCGACTCCAGGACCACCCGGACGAAGTGCGGACTGATCCGCTCGGTGCGACGGACGCGGGCTTCCGTGACGAGCACGGGTGGTGCCTGCACGACTGCGGCCCGGTCCTCGATCTGCGTGGTCATGGGCGTTCCCTCCTCCTCGCCGACAGCGGGATCACCATCGGCGTGTGGCTGACCGGGTCGTCGACGACCCGGCTGTCGATGCCGAAGACCGCACGGACGCAGTCCTCGGTGATCACCGCGTACGGCGTGCCGGTGGCGACGATCCCGCCCTCCGCCATGGCAACCAGGTGGTCGGCGTAGCGCGCCGCCAGGTTGAGCTCGTGCAGCACCATCACGACGGTGGTGCCGCGGCGTTCGTTGAGGTCGGCGAGCAGGTCGAGCACCTCTATCTGGTGGGCGACGTCGAGGTAGGTGGTCGGCTCGTCCAGCAGGAGCAGGTCGGTCTGCTGGGCCAGCGCCATCGCGATCCAGACCCGCTGCCGTTGGCCGCCGGAGAGCTCGTCGACGAGGCGGTCGGCGAGGTCCAGCGTGCCGGTGAGCTCCAGGGCCTCGGCGACGGCTGCCTCGTCCGAGCGACTCCAGCGGCGCAGCGCCCCGCGGTGCGGGTGCCGGCCCCTTCCCACGAGGTCGACGACGGTGACCCCCTCGGGCGCGCGCGGGCTCTGCGGCAGCAGTCCGAGGGTCCGGGCGACCTGCCGCGTCGACAGCGAGGCGACCTCCTGGCCGTCGAGCAGCACCGCGCCCGAGGTCGGACGGAGCAGGCGGGCCATCCCCCGCAACAGCGTGGACTTGCCGCACGCATTGGCGCCGACGATCACCGTCACCCGCCCGTCGGGCACCTGCGTGGACAGGTCGGTGACGACCATCCGGTCGCCGTACCCCAGGGTCACGCCGCGCGCCATCAGCCGGGTCGGCGCCGGCGCCGTCGTCGCCTGCGGGGCGTCGTCAAGCAGGGTCATCAGCTTCTCCTCGTGGTGCGGCCGGTGGCGAGGAGCCAGAGCAGGAACGGAGCGCCGAACGCTCCCGTCACCACGCCGACCGGCAGGTTCACGTCAGGGATGAGGTACGCCGCAAGGTGGTCGGCCCCGACCACGATCACGGCACCGACCAGGGCGGCCCCCAGCAAGGTGGTCCGGCCGCCGTTGAGCGAGCGCGCGATCGGACCGGCCAGGAAGGCGACGAAGGCGATCGGCCCGGCAGCTGCCACACCCAGAGCCACCAGCACGACGGCGACCAGCAGCAGGCCGTCGCTGTGCCACCGGCCGACGCCCAGGCCAGTCGCGGCGTCCGGGCCGAGCTCCGCGATCCGTCCGGACCGGGCCAGCCAGAGCAGCAGCGGCACCAGTACGGCGAGCAGGACGGCCAACAGCCGGATCGTCGGCCAGGCTACGGAGTTGAGGCTGCCGGTGAGCCAGCGCAGCACCAGCTGGGCGTCCCACTCGTCGGCCCGGGTGAAGAGGTACTGCACGGCGGACTGGAGCGCGGCCGCGACGCCAATGCCGATGAGCACCAGCCGGTGGCCGCCCGACGAGCTGCCCACCGTCCCGGCCTGCCAGCGCACCAGCGCCGCGACCGCGATCGCGCCGAGCACCGCGGCGACGGACACGGTGCGTCCGTCGGCGTCGAGGCTGACGATGGCGAACACCGCCGCGGCACTGGCGCCCAGGCTGACCCCGATGATGTCCGGGCTGGCCAGCGGGTTGCGCAGCGTCGACTGGAAGACCGCGCCGGCGGCACCGAAGGCAGCACCGACCAGCATGCCGAGCACCGCCCGTGGCAGCTTGCTCTCCATCAGGATGTAGCTGGCGCCGGGGATGTCCTCGCCCCACAGGATCCGGATGAGGTCCGGCAGGGTGATGGTGAAGTCACCGAGCATCGTGCGGGCGGCGAGCACCAGCACCAGCACCGCTGCAAGACCGCCGACGACCAGCCGAGTGCGACGGATCGGGCCCCGGCGCGCGGCCCGCGCGACGTCCTGCGCCCGGGGCGTCGGGGCAGCCGGGGCGCAGGACGTCCGCCCGGCGGTCACCGGGGCGCTCTCCGGGGCGCTCACCGGGGCGCCCACAGAAGCACTCACCGGGGCACTCACAGGGGCGCTCACAGGGCGACGCTCCGACCCCGGCGCACCAGCCACAGGAAGAACGGCGCCCCGATGACCGCCGTCATGATGCCGACCTGCACCTCCGCCGGCGGGAGGACGACCCGGCCGAGCGTGTCCGCGACCACCACGAGCACCGCACCGGCGGCCATGCTCAGCGGCAGCACCCGGCTGTGGTCGGGCCCGGCGAGGGAGCGCACCGCGTGCGGCACGACGAGTCCGACGAAGGCCACCGGCCCGGCAAGGGCGGTCGCGGCACCGGCCAGCAGGACCACCGCCAGCCCGACCAGCAGCCGGTCAAGCCACACCCGCCGTCCGAGTCCGCGGGCCAGGTCCTCCCCCAGGGCGAGGGCGTTGAGGGTGTGCGCGCAGGCGAGCGCGAGCAGGGCGCCGGACACGAGGAAGGGCAGCCCGACCAGCAGGACGTCGTACCCCCGTCCACCCACGGTGCCCACCTGCCACAGGCGGAAGACGTCCAAGGTCTGCTTGTCGGTCAGCAGCACCCCGGAGGTCCAGCTGCTCACGCCGGCAGTCAGCGCCGCTCCGGCGATGGCCAGCTTCGTCGGGGTGGCGCCGTCGCGGCCGAGGCCGGCGATCACGTGGACCAGCACCATCGCGACCGCGGCGCCCGCGAAGGCGAACCACACGTAGTCGCTCAGCGCCGAGACGCCGAAGACCGAGATGGCCAGCACCATCGCGAAGGACGCGCCCGCGTTGACCCCGAGGATCCCCGGGTCTGCCAGCGGGTTGCGGGTCAGCCCCTGCAGCAGCGCACCGGAGAGCCCGAGGGCCGCTCCGACCGCCAGGCCCAGGGCGGTGCGCGCAACCCGGGCGGCGACCACCCCGTGGACCGGGCTGCTGTCGTCGAGCAGCGCAGCCAGCACGTCGGTCGGGGCCACTGCGCGCGACCCCACCAGCACCGAGACGGCAGCGGCCGCGACGACCGCGAGCACCACCAGCAGGGTCACGTGCCGCCGAGGCCACCCGCCGGTGCGGCCGGCGACCGGCCGGGCCGCGGCGTGCTGGACCAGAGCGGTCATCGGGCGCTCACGACCCCTGGATCGCCCGGGCGACGTGCGGGACGAAGCGCTCGAGGACGTAGGGGATCGACAGCGGCGTCGGGTTGGTCACCGCCAGGGAGACGTGCTTGTCGTCCTCGGCGTAGGCGTGCCCGGACTCGATGGCCGGGATCTTCCCGATCAGGGGGTCCTCGGCGAACGTCTCGAGGTCGCCGGGGTTCTCCGACCAGGTCAGGAACACGTCCGAGTCCAGCGTGCCGGCGCGCTCGGCCGAGACGCTGCCGTAGAACTCACCCGGCTCGATCGCCGTGGCCACGGCCGGCGCGTCGACCAGGCCGAGGTCGTGCAGGAGGGACACCCGCGGGTCCTGGGGCGCGTAGATGCCGATGGTGGAGAGGTCGGCGGTGGTGAGGTAGCCGAAGATCAGCGAGGCACCCTGCAGTTGCGGGTACTCCGTCCGCGCCGCCTCGATCCGGTCTTCCGTGCGGGACGCGACCTTGTCGGCGAGCTCACTGCGGCCCAGGGCCTTGCCGACCATCGCCAGCGAGGTCTGCCACGATGTCACCCACGGCGCGTGCGGGTAGGCGACGACGGGCGCGATCTTGCTCAGCTTGCGGTAGTCCGCCTCGGTGATACCCGAGTTGGTCGCCAGGATCAGGTCCGGGTCGACCTTGGCGATCTCGTCGAGCGGGACGCCGTCGGAGTCGTCGTACCGCACGGGCGCGGTGACGTCGGAGCCGCCGAGATCGTCCAGCGCCGCGTCGAACCAGTCCGAGGAGCCGTTGGCGTTGCCACCCCAGGTCAGCTTCGTCGCACCCACCGGCACCACTCCGAGGGCCAGCACGTGGTCCTGGTCGCTCCAGCCGAGGGTCGCGACGCGCTTCGGCTCGCGCTCGATCGTGGTCTCGCCGAAGGCGTGCTGGATGGTGACCGGGAAGGCGCCCGGGTCCACGGCCGTCCGGGCGGCGACCTGCTCGGCCGCCTCGGTACTGCCGGTCTGGCAGCCGGTCAGGGCGGC
>DASTFI010000045.1:0-15779 GCA_035708765.1 Marmoricola sp. | reverse complement strand
AGCCGGTCAGCGCTCGTAGTCGACGTCGGCGTAGGCCTTGAGCTTGCTGAGCTTGTGGTCGGACTGGATCGACCGGATGGTGCCGCTGCGGGAGCGCATCACCAGCGAGTGTGTCGAGGCGCCACCGGCCCGGTAGCGAACGCCGCGCATCAGCTCGCCGTCGGTGATCCCGGTCGCCACGAAGAAGCAGTCGTCTCCGGAGACCAGGTCGTCGGTGTGCAGGACCTGGTCGAGGTCGAGCCCCGCCTCCTGGGCGCGCTCGCGCTCCGCGTCGTCCGTCGGCCACAACTTGCCCTGGATGACGCCGTCCATGCACTTCATCGCGCAGGCGGCGATGATGCCCTCCGGGGTGCCGCCGGTGCCGAGCAGCAGGTCGATGCCGGTGTCCGGCCGGGCCGCCATGATTGCGCCCGCGACGTCGCCGTCGGTGATGAACTTGATCCGCGCGCCGGTGGCGCGGATCTCGTTCACGAGCTGGTCGTGCCGCGGCCGGTCGAGCAGGACGACCGTGACGTCCTCCGGGGTGCTGCCCTTGGCCTTGGCGACCTGGTGGATGTTCTCCGCGACCGGGTAGCGGATGTCCACGACGTCGGCTGCCTCGGGACCGGTGGCCAGCTTCTCCATGTAGAAGACCGCGGACGGGTCGTACATCGAGCCGCGCGGGGCGACTGCGAGCACGGAGATGGCGTTGGCCATCCCCTTCGCGGTCAACGTGGTGCCGTCGATCGGGTCCACCGCGACGTCGCACTGCGGGCCGCTGCCGTCCCCGACCTCCTCGCCGTTGAACAGCATCGGCGCGTTGTCCTTCTCGCCCTCGCCGATCACCACGGTGCCACGCATGCCGACGGTGGAGATCAGCGTGCGCATCGCGTTGACCGCCACGCCGTCGGCCCCGTTCTTGTCGCCGCGACCGACCCAGCGGCCGGCCGCCATCGCGGCCGCCTCGGTGACGCGCACCAACTCGAGCGCGAGGTTGCGGTCGGGCGACGCCGGGGAGACAGCGAGCTGCTCGGGCACGTGGTGGTCGGTCATGCGCCGGAGTTTATCGGTCGGCAGGTGCCGGCGGCACCGCGCGCGGGGGCGGCTGCCCGGCGGGGCCGGCGAACACGCTGACCTCGGTCGCCTTGACGCTCGCCCACACCTCGGCACCGCGCTCCACCCCGAGGCTGGCGGCCGAGGTCAGGGTGATGTCGGCGCGCAGGTCGTGCCGGCCGAGCGCGGGCACGTGCAGGTGCACCCGGCCCACACCGGCCCGGTCGTCGGATCCTGCGGCGACCCCCAGGACCCGCGCGCGCCAGGCGTTGCGGGCAGACCCGGTCGGCCGTTCGCGGGTGAGCGTGATCGTGGAGGGCGCGAAGGCGGCCAGCACCGGACCGAGGTGCCGGTCGCCGGTGTGCACGGCGCCGCCGTCGGCCAGCACCACGGTGCCGTCACCGGTGGCGGTGCCGCGCAGCACGTTGAGGCCGAGGAGCCGAGCGGCGTGCCCGGTGGCCGGCGACTCCGCCACCGTGGCGGGGTCCGCGTCCTGGACCACCTCGCCGTGCTCGAGGACCACGACCCGCTCGGCCAGCGCGTGCACGTCGAGGGCCTCGTGGGTGGCGAGCAGCACCAATCGGTCGGGCCGCTCGCGCAGGTGCTCGGCGAGGAGGTCGCGCAGCTCGATCGCCAGGCCCACGTCGAGGGCCGCGAACGGTTCGTCGAGCAGCAGCACCTCCGGCTCGCTGGCCAACGCCCGGGCGATCGCGACCCGCTGCGCCTGGCCGCCGGACAGCTCGGTGGGCCGCCGTGCGGCGTACTCCGCCAGGCCGACGCGCTCCAGCCAGGACCGTGCCAGGTCGCGGGCTCGCCGGCGCGGTGCGCCCGCGGCCCGGGGACCGAACGCGACGTTCTCCAGCACCGACAGGTGGGGGAAGAGCTGGTGGTCCTGGTGGACCAGGCCGACCGGACGCTGGTACGGCGGTCGGCCCGTCCAGTCCCGCCCGGCCCACGTGGTCCGTCCGGGCGCCGTGCCGGCGATCGCGCGCAGCATGGAGGTCTTGCCCGCGCCGTTGGGGCCCACCAGGGCGATCCGTTCGCCGGCGCGGGCTCCGAGCTCGGCGCGCAGCCGCCCGGGCACGTCCACCGACACGGCCAGCCGGGGCGTCATCGTGGCCCCTGCAGGCCGTGCAGCCAGCGGTCGCGCAGCAGGGCGAGCACGGCGACGCAGACCACGAGCAGCAGCACGCTCAGCGCGACCGCTGCGTCCCGGTCGGCCTGGAGCTGGGTGTAGACCTCCAGCGGCATCGTGCGGGTGCTGCCGGGGTAGTTGCCGGCGAAGGTGATGGTCGCGCCGAACTCGCCCAGCGACCGCGCCCAGGCGAGCACCGTGCCGGCCAGGACCCCGGGCAGCGCGAGCGGCAGCGTGACCCGGCGGAACGTGGTCCACCGGTCGGCGCCCAGGGTGGCGGCCGTCGTCTCCAGCTCGATCGGGGTGCCGCGGAACGCGCCCTCGACGGTGATGACGAAGAACGGCAGCGCGACGAACACGTGGGAGAGCACCACGGCGGTCGAGGTGTAGGGGATCTGGACGCCCAGCAGCTCGCGCAGCGGCGTGCCCAGCAGGCCGGTCCGGCCGAAGGCGCTGAGGAGGGCTACGCCGGCGACGACCGGAGGCAGCACCAGCGGGACGGTGACCAGCCCGCGCAGCAGGGAGCGGCCCGGGAACGGCACCCGGGCGAGCAGCCACGCCAGCGGGATCCCGAGCAGCAGGCACAGCACCGCGGTGACCGTCGAGGTCCACAGCGACAGCCAGAGCGCAGCCCGGGAGGCGGGGGAGGAGACCAGGCCGAGCAGCCGGTCCCACGGGGCGTCCACCACCAGCGCGACCAGGGGCACCACCAGCGCCACGGCGGCCAGGCCGCCCAGGAGGAGCAGGCGCAGCGGGGGCCGGCCAGCGGACACGTCCGGGGAGGTGACCGGCGAGACGACCGGGGAGCCGGCGTGTCCGGTCATGGCCGCCCCGGTGGCCCGAAGCCGGCCTCGCTGAGCACGGCGCGGCCCTGGTCACCGAGGACCAGCGAGACCCAGGCCCGGGCAAGGGCCCGGTCCCCGGCGGCGGGCGTGACCGCGACCCAGTAGGTGTTCGGCTGCTGCCGGGCGCCGGGCACGGGCAGGGTGCGGACCGCGTCGCCGGCGGCCTTCGCGTCGGTGCGGTAGACCAGGCCGGCGTCGGCCTCGCCCTGCATGACCTTGCCGAGCACCGCCCTGACGTCGACCTCCTCGCTGACCGGCGGGTGGTCGACGTGGTTGCGCTGCAGGAGCGCCCGGGCCGCGGCCCCGCACGGCGCCGTGCGCACACACGTCAGGTAGTCCACGCCGCCGTCGTCGAGGTCGGCGAACCGGTCGATGCCCGCGGGGTTGTCCCGCGGCACCACCAGGACCATCTCGTTGGTCGCGAACTCCCGCGGGGTGCCGACCGTGCCACCGCCCTCGGTGGCCGCACGCATGGTGCGCTCGTCGGCGGTGGCCAGGACGTCGCCGGGCGCGTGGTCGACGGCCTTGTCGGCCAGCGTCGCCGAGGAGTCGAACACGAGCCGCACTTCGACGCCGGGATGCTCCGCGCGGAACTCGTCGGCCATGCCCTGGAAGCTGTCGGTCAGCGAGGCGGCCGCCAGCACGGTGAGGGTGCGGTCGTCGGACCCTCCGCCGCAACCGGCGAGCCCGGTCGCGAGGACGAGCAGCAGCAGCGCGGCGGCCAGCCGCTTCACGGCGTCTCCACCACCACGTTGGTGGACTTGACCGAGGCGATGGCCCGCGAGCCGGGCTCCAGGCCGAGCTCGTCGGCGGCGTCCGCGCTCATCAGCGACACCATCCGGTAGCGCCCGCAGATGAGCTCGACCTGCGCCATCACGCTGTCCTTGCGGACCGCGACGACGATGCCGGGGAGTCGGTTGCGGGCGCTGACCGACGTCGCCCGGATCGCGTCCCGGTCGGGGTTGTCGGCGAGGTCGGCGGCCAGCCGCGCCAGCTCCGGACCCGGTACGACGCTGCGGCCGCGGTCGGTCTCGGCGACCAGCCGGCCCTGGTCGATCCAGCGGCGCAGGGTGTCGTCGCTGACGCCGAGGAGCTCGGCCGCCTCCGCGATCCGGTAGCTGGTCACGCTGACATGATGCCGCATCTGCGGCTGGAACGGCCAGAGAGGGCCGGATTTGCGGTCAGCCGCCCAGCAGTGAGCTCCAACCGGCCAGCACCAGCACGCCGAGCAGGATGGCGACCGGGGAGATCACCAGGCCGGTGCCGTGGAAGTCGCCCGAGCTGGGCCGACCCCCGGCCGTCACCACGCTGCGGCGCCACAGCAGGTTGGCCAGCGAGCCCGTCCACGTCATCGAGGAGCCCACGTTGACCCCGACCAGCACGGCCAGCACCGCCACCACCCCGAGCGGCACGGCCAGCGGCACCAGGATGAGGGTGGCGGGCAGGTTGTTCACCAGGTTGGCGAGCACGGCACCCACCACGGCGAGGACCAGCAGCCCGGCCAGGTCCGCACTCCGCGGAAGCAGGTCGACCAGCGTGTCCCCGAGCCAGGCCCGGTTGAGTGCGGCCACGACCACCCCGAGGCCGAGCACGAAGACGGCGAAGGAGAGGTGCGCGTGCCGGGCAATGTCCGCCGCCGGCAACCGCCCGGCGAGCAGCGCCCGGGTGCCCAGCACGACGGCCGCGACCCCGGCCACCCAGAACGGCTGCACGCCGGCAGCCGAGCCGGCCGCGAAGCCGAGCAGCATCAGCGCCACCACGATGATCGGCGTACGGGGCAGCGGCGGCACGGCCACCTCCCGCCGGCCCGGCGGGACATCGAGGTTCGCCGGGAGCCCGCGAAACCACCAGCGCAGCCCGACGTACTCCACCGACAGCACGACGAGCCACACCGGCGCCATCAGCACGGCGAACCGGCCGAAGGTGACGTCCAGCGAGCGCAGCGCCAGCAGGTTGGTCAGGTTGGCCACCGGCAGGAGCAGGGAGGCGCTGTTGGCCAGCCGCACGCACACCAGCTGCAGCGGCCGCGCCGCCGCGCCGACCGCGAGGGCCGTGGCCAGCACGACCGGCGTGAGCAGGACCACCGTCGCATCGAGGCTGAGCACGACCGTCACCACCGCGGCCGTCGCGAACGTCAGCGCGAACAGGCGCCCCGCAGAGCTGCTGTGCGCGAGCCGGGCGCCGATCGCGACGAACAGGCCCTCGGCACGACAGCACTCGGCGACCAACAGGATCGCGACCAGGAACAGCACGACCGGGCCGAGCTCGCGCACCTCCGCGCGCACCGCTCCGAGGGGCAGCCCCACGGCCCAGGCAGCGAGGGCAGCGCAGCCGATGCCGGCCAGGGCCTCAACCCACTCGGGAGGGTGCCGGTAGGCCACCAGCAGCAGGGCGCCGAGCGCGAGGGCCGGGACGACGTCGGCGACCAGCCCCGCCGGATCGAGGTGCACCGCTGCAGGCTAGACGAGCCGCGGTTGAGAGGATGACGCCGTGAGCCAGAGCCGTCGTCCTGCCCAGCCCGGCTACCAGCGCAGCTTCCCCGGGCTGCTCGCTGCGATGCTGGTGGTCGTCCTGGTCGTCGTCGGCTGGACCGGCTTCCGGGCACTGTTCTCCGACAAGGAGACGACGCCGGTCCAGACGGTCGAGTGGCAGCCGATCGTGCAGGCGGCGGCCCGCGCCGGCACTGTCGAGGTGCTGGCGCCGCCGAGCCTGCCCCATGGCTGGCGCGCCACCTCCGCCGACCTCGCCTCCGACGGGCTGCACCTCGGGCTGCTGACCGACGAGGGGAAGTACGTCGGCCTGGAGGAGCGCACCGCGTCCCTCCAGGACCTGGTCGCCCAGTACGTCGACGAGAACGCCCAACAGGGACGCGACGTACGCCTCGACGGCATCACCTGGCAGACCTGGACCGACCCGGGCGGCGACTACGCCGTGGGCCGCATCGGTGCTGACCGGGGCGGTGCGGCGGCCGGTGCCCGCACCAGCTACCTCGTGGTGGGTTCGGCACCGGCAGCCGAGGTCCGGGCCTTTGCCGCCGACCTGCAGCCGGTGGTCGAGACCCGGTAGCCGGGCTCAGCCGTTCGTGTCCTCGGCGCCGACCTCCTGCAAGGCCGCGTCGAGTCGTTCGCGGGCGCCCTCCAGGGCTCGCTGGCAGATGCCGGCGAGCTCCTCGCCCCGCTCCCACAGGGCCAGCGACTCCGCCAGCGGCGTGCCGCCCTGCTCGAGGGTGCGGACCACCTCGATGAGCTGGTCACGGGCGTCCTCGTAGGACAGCTCGGGCTGGTCACTCATGATGGTCCTCCTCGTCGGGTTCCCCGCCGGTCTCGCCGGGCAGCCGGGGCAGGTCGAGCCGGGTGGTGGCCGTGACGTCCGCGCTGATCCGGCCGTCGGCCACCCGCACGTTGAGCGTCGTACCGCCGGCCAGGCCGTCGACCGAGGCGACGTGGTTGCCGGCGTCGTCGCTGACGATCGCGTAGCCCCGGCGCAGCGTGGTGAGCGGGGAGAGCGACCGGACGCGCGCGAGCTGGTGGCCCAGGTCGATCTCGGCCCGGTCGAGGGTGTGCCCGAGGCAGCGGCGGGTGCGGTCGCGCAGCTCGTGCACCTCCACGATCCGCTGGCCGAGGTCGTGGCGCGGGTCGGCCAGCACGGGGCGGCTGCGCAGTGCGTCGAGCTGTTGGCGCTCCCACTGCAGCCGGCCCCGGATCGCCTGCCGCCCGCGCTCACGCAGCTGCCCCACCTGCTGGGCCTCCTGGGCCACGTCGGGCACCACCTGCTTCGCGGCGTCGGTCGGGGTGGACGCGCGGGCGTCGGCGACCAGGTCGAGGATGGGGGAGTCCGGCTCGTGCCCGATCGCCGAGACGACCGGGGTGGTGACCCGGTGGACGCAGCGGACGAGCGCCTCGTCGGAGAACGGCAGCAGGTCCTCCACCGATCCACCGCCACGGGCGATCACGATCACCTCGACGGCGTGGTCGCGGTCGAGGTGCTGCACCGCCTCGATCACCGCGGCGGCGCAGTGCGGGCCCTGCATCGGCACGTGTTTGACGGTGAACCGGACCCCGGGCCAACGTCGGCGGGCGTTCTCCAGCACGTCGCGCTCGGCGGCCGAGCTCTGTGCGGTGACCAGGCCGACCGTGCCCGGGAGGAACGGCAGCGGGCGCTTGAGCGCCTCGGCGAACAGGCCCTCGGCTGCGAGCAGCTGCCGACGCCGCTCGAGGCGCGCGAGCAGCTCGCCCTCGCCCACCAGCCGGATCTCGCGCACCTGCAGCGAGAGTGTCCCCCGGTTGGGGAAGACCTGCGCCTTGGCGTGGACGACGATCTGGGCGCCCTCGACCAGCGGTGTCGGCAGTGCGTCGATGACCGCGCGGTTGCAGGTCACCGTCATCGAGACGTCGGCGAGCTTGTCGCGCAGCACCAGGAAGACGGTGTTCATCCCCCCGCGCCGGGAGATCTGGGTCACCTGGCCCTCGACCCACACCGCGCCGAGCCGGTCGATCCACCCGGAGATCGCGCCCACGATCTGCCGGACCGGGGCAGGTCGCTCCGGTGAGGTGTCCAGCGCCATGCGGTGACCCTATGACGAGCCACCTACGATATGGGGCATGACCACAGACCTCGGCACCCCCGCCGTACTGTCGCCCGACGAGGCAGAGCGTTCGGTCCTGCTCGCCGCACCGCGGGGCTACTGCGCCGGCGTCGACCGGGCGGTCATCACGGTCGAGAAGGCGCTGGACCTGTACGGCGCGCCGATCTACGTGCGCAAGCAGATCGTGCACAACAAGCACGTGGTGGCCAACCTCGAGGCGCGCGGCGCCATCTTCGTCGAAGAGCTCGACGAGGTGCCGGAGGGCGCCACCGTGGTGTTCTCCGCCCACGGCGTCTCCCCGCTGGTGCACGCCCAGGCGGCCGAGCGCGGCCTCAAGACGATCGACGCCACCTGCCCGCTGGTGACCAAGGTGCACCACGAGGCGAAGCGGTTCGCCGGCGACGACTACGACATCCTGCTCATCGGTCACGCCGGCCACGAGGAGGTGGAGGGCACCTCGGGCGAGGCGCCGGAGCACATCCAGCTGGTGCAGGGTCCCGAGGACGTCGACAAGATCGTCGTGCGTGACCCCGACAAGGTCGCCTGGCTGTCCCAGACCACGCTCAGCGTCGACGAGACGATGGCGACGGTCGAGGCCATCCGCCGCCGCTTCCCGCGCCTGCTCGACCCGCCCAGCGACGACATCTGCTACGCCACGCAGAACCGGCAGCTCGCGATCAAGGAGATCAGCGTCGATGCCGACCTCGTCATCGTCGTGGGTTCGGCGAACTCCTCCAACAGCGTGCGCCTCGCCGAGGTCGCGCTCGAGGCCGGCGCCAGGACGGCGCACCGCGTCGACGACGCCTCGGAGATCGACGAGGCCTGGCTCGAGGACGTCGACACCGTCAGCGTCACCTCGGGAGCGTCGGTGCCCGAGGAGCTGGTCGACGGCGTGCTGGCCTTCCTCGCCGAGCGCGGCTACCCGGACGCCAGGGCCGTGCACACGGCCGAGGAGTCGCTGATCTTCGCGCTCCCGCCGGAGCTGCGCCGCGACCTGCGAGCGCGCGAGAAGCAGCAGGCCTGAGGCAGGCGGCGTGGCCAGATACTTCGACGTCCACCCCGTCGATCCACAGCCGCGCTCCATCGGCCAGATCGTCGAGATCCTCCGCGGAGACGGGTTGCTGGCCTACCCCACCGACTCCGGCTACGCCCTGGGCATCCAGCTCGGCAACCGCGACGGGCTGGAGCGGATCAAGACGATCCGCAAGCTCGACGACAAGCACCACTTCACCCTGGTCTGCCGCGACTTCGCCCAGCTCGGATCACTGGTGCACCTCAGCAACGCGGAGTTCCGGACGGTGAAGTCGGCCACGCCCGGTCCGTACACGTTCATCCTCTCGGCGACCGGTGAGGTGCCGCGTCGACTGATGCATCCGAAGAAGCGCACGGTGGGGGTGCGGATCCCCGACAACCGGGTCGTGCAGGCCCTGCTCGGCGAGCTCGGGGAGCCGCTGCTCTCGAGCACGCTCATCCTCCCCGACGCCGAGGAACCGATGACCGAGGGTTGGCTGGTCAAGGACGAGCTCGATCACGAGCTCGACGCGGTGCTCGACTCCGGCGAGTGCGGGTCGGAGCCGACCACCGTGGTCGACTTCTCCGACGGGGTGCCGGAGGTGGTCCGGCGCGGGGCCGGTGACCCGGCGAGGTTCGCGTAGGACCGGTTGCTGATCACCCGTTGGCGGACAGCCAGCAGCGCGAGCACCAGGCCGTAGCCGGCAGCCAGTCCCGCGGACCGGTGGGCCAGGCCGGAGACGATCGCCTGGACGATGCTGTCGCCCGGCTCCGCGACGGTGTCGGGCCAGTGCAGCGCCAGCACGGAGCAGACGGCGAAGACGACGAACGGCGGCAGCACCCCGACCCGGAAGAAGTCCTGCGGGCGCACGGCCATCGCGGTGAACGCGCACACCGCCACGAAGCCGAGGTCGAATATCAGGCCGAGGTCGCCGTGCAGCGTGAGGTCGAGCGCGACGATGCCCATGACCAGCAGCACGGAGAACCGGGTCACCCTGGTCCCCGACCAGTGACCCTCCTCCCACACCGTGGGTGAGCTCACGACCTCACGCTAGGCCGCGCAGCGGGTCGTCGGCCTGCGCCACGCCGTCGCACGGCTCGATCTCCTGACGCTGCGGCGTCGCAGCCTCGAGCAGCTCGCCGGCCGTGAGCGAGCGCACCGGCTCCTCGACCACCCTCGGGCTGGCGATGGGTGCGTCGGCGCCGCCGAGGTCGGCGAAGTTGCGTGCCGTGACCAGTACCCGGCCCTCCAGGGAGCCCACGGCGGCGTTGTAGGCCTCGACGCTCGAGCGCAGCGATCGGCCGAGCTTGTCGACGTGCCCGGCCATCGTGCCGAGCCGGCGGTAGAGGTCACGGCCGAGCTCGTGCACCTCGCGGGTCCGGTCGGCCAGCTGCTCGGTGGTCCAGCCGTAGGCCACCGTGCGCAGCAGCGCCATCAAGGTGGTCGGCGTCGCCAGGAAGACCCGGCGCTGGGCGGCGTGCTCGAGCAGCTCGGGGTCGGCGTCCAGCGCAGCGGGCAGGGAGGACTCCAGCGGCACGAACATCACCACGAACTCCGGCGAGGCGGCCTGCGCCCGCCAGTAGGCCTTGGCGCCCAGCTGGTCGACGTGTGCCCGCACCTGCGCCGCGTGCCGCCGCAGGTGAGCCTGCTGCTCGTCCGGGTCATCGGTGGAGAGGGCGTCGAGGTGCGCGGCCAGCGGGACCTTGCTGTCGACGACGACGCACTTGTCGCCGGCCAGGTGCACGACGAGGTCGGGGCGCAGCCTGCCGTCGTCGGTCTCGCTGCCTGCCTGCTGGGTGAAGTCGCAGTGCTCGACCATGCCCGCGAGCTCGACGGTGCGCTTGAGCTGCAGCTCGCCCCAGCGCCCGCGCACGTGCGGGCGTCGGAGCGCCGTCGCCAGGGCGCCGGTCTCGCGACGCAGCGACTCGGTGGAGTGCCGCATCTCCTCGACCTGCTGGTGGAGCTGGCCCTCCCAGGCGGCCTTCTGCTGCTCCAGGTCGCGCATCCGCTGGTGCAGCCGGTCGAGCCCGTCGCGGATCACCGCCTGGTCCTCGCCGCGAGCGGTCAATGCGTGCAGCATGGCCGGCTCGGCGTGGCGGCGCGACCAGGCGAGCACACCGATCGCCCCGGCCAACAGGCCGATCACCAGCGTGAGCAGCGGGAGTACGACGTCCATGCGTCCACCTTCGCAGCGACGGCCGACACTTCGCGTGTCCGGGGGCGTGGGCCGAGGAGACTGCCGGACTGGGCGTGCTCGTCAGGCTGCCCAGGGGCCACCTGACATCGGCGCTTGTGCTTGGGACCCGTCGATTCGTACTTTTCTGCGATTGTGTCGGTGGCCACGCCTAGTGTCGTCGACATGAGCATCTCGGATCTTGACGGCCAGCAGCCGGCGCTGCTGCGGTTCGTCGAAGCCCTCGACGGTGCACTCGACCGGCTGGGTGACCCGGACCCGCTCTACCTCTCGCCAGCACAGAAGAAGGCTGCGCTGCTGGGGCTGGCGCGGGAGGAGGAGCGGCTGGCGGCGTTGCGCTCGCGGGTGCAGGGCGCTGCCGATGACGTCGCGGAAGTGGCGGGCGCGCGGCATGCGGGGGCGGTGCTGGTCTGCGACGCCCGCCGCAGCCCCGCGGTCGCGGGCCGGGACCAGGCGCTTGCGGACGCCCTGCACGAGCGCTGGGCCGACACGGGTGCCGTCTGGCGGGCGGGTCTGGTGAACCGCGACCAGGTTGCGGTGATCGTCGAGGCACTCGACCGGCTCCCGGGTGACCTCGACCCAGCGATGCTGCGGAAGGCGCAGGACTACCTGCTCGACCAGGCGCAGGTCTACGGGCCACGCGAGCTGAGGCTGTTGGGGAAGCGGATCTGGGAGGTGATCGACCCCGCGGGCGCGGAGGAGCAGGAACGAGAAGCGCTGGAGCGGGAGGAGGCCAACGCTCGCGCGTCGACCCGGTTCAACCTGCGCCGGATGGGTGACGGGTCCACCCGGTTGTCGGGCCGGATCCCCGATGCGGTCGCGCACCGGCTGGCCACCCTGCTGGCCGCCTACACCAGTCCACGGCGCGACCACCTCACCGGGGACGTCCGCGATCCGGCCACCGGGGAGCGGCTGGCCGCGGACAGGCTGCGCGGGCAGGCGTTCTGCACCCTGGTCGAGCATGCTGACCCCGACCGGTTGCCCCGGCACGGACAGACCGCCACCAGCGTCGTGGTCACCATGGACCTGACCCAGCTGCTCGCCGGCACCGGGGCCGGCACCCTGGCCGACGGCACCCGGCTCTCCGCCGGCGAGGTCCGCCGGCTGGCCTGTACCGCCGCCCTCGTCCCCGCCGTCCTCGGCGGGCCCTCGGAAGTGCTCGACCTCGGCCGCGAAGCGCGGCTTTTCAACACCCCGCAACGCAAGGCGATGGGCATCCGCGACCGGCACTGCCGCGCCGAGGGCTGCACCGTTCCCGCCACCTGGTGCGAAGCTCACCACCTGACTCCTTGGTCCCTTGGCGGGCGTACCGACCTCAGGGACGGAGCACTGTTGTGCTCCTTCCACCACCACCGCATCCACGACCCCGGACGCCGGCACACCCGTCTGCCTGATGGCTCCTTCCGGTTCCACCGACGCACGTGACGGAGAGCCGCCCGGCGAGGAATCACCGGCGCTTGCAGCCGTTGGAGCCACACACGCGCACCGCTACGGACCCTCAGCACCGAGCGGCAATCAGGACGTTGGGTCGGGGGTCTGCGGGTGCAGCAGCGACGCTGCGAGCGCGCTCCGGTGACCTGGCCGGATGAGGACGTCCACGTTGTCGGTCTGCTGCTCGACGCTACCGACACCTATCGGTAGTGCCCGGACCTCTGAGCTGTTGAGGGTCTCGAGTAGTCCCGGCACAAGTCTGCGGTTCAGGTGGACGTACGGGCGATCCCAGAAGGGTTCGATGGCTGACTGAGGAACCGGCAGATTGTTCTTCCGCTGAAGGCGCGCAAGCTTGGTCAGTGCGTGACCGAGCGCCGCCTGGCGGTCGCGCCAGTCGCGGGCGTCAAGGGCGCGCTCAAGGTCCGCGGCTATGGCTGCGCACCCGGTCAGGTGCCGGAATGACGCTCCGCGCCACTTCGAGTACGGCGGCCAAGCTCGGCACAGCATGAACCCAAGGTGGACGGCGACGTCGACGAGTCGTGCCGCGATGACGCGTGACCCGATTTCGTCGCCACGGTCGCCAGCACGTCCCATGAGCGGCAGTTCTTGGTCGAGCCGTTGCCAGTCGCAGGCGACGACATACGTCCAGATGTCGTCGGGGTACCAGCGCAGAGCTTCGCGCAGTCCGGTCAACTCGCCGGTCTGGTCCCCGAAGACGGCGCCGGAGACGATTTCGAGGACGGCTTGGCCGGTCATGCTCAGCCAGTCGACAGGCGATGGGCCACTGCGGGGGTCGAAGCCGAGCTGCTGCTCGGCGAAGGCGCTCACGCTGGCCACGTCGATGCGCAGACGCTCGATCGGGTCGGTGGAGAAGCCGAATCGAACCGGGTGCCCCCGGAAGTCGGTGGGCAGGTGTTGGTCGAGCGCGGCCAGTACCTGCGCCTGGTCGGCCTCGGGGACGAACAACTGCAGCCGTAGACCCCAGTCGTGGTCGCGCGACATCGCATCGTCGAAGCCCAAGACCTCTGAACCCTGCCCCACCCGCGCCGCCGCGTACCGCACCTCGGGAGCTTGCTGCATCAACAGCGGCGCCACGAGATCCTCGAAATAGCGTCGCGACAGCGCGACGCCATCACCAGCCACGGTCATCCAATGATGCTCGCATGTGCCGAAGCGCTCAAAGCCAGGGCGCGGCGTCAGTCGGCGAGGTCCACGACGACCGGGGCGTGATCGGAGGACCCCTTGGTGCCGCGCTCCTCGCGGTCGACGAACGCGCCGGTGACCCGGTCGGCAAGCGCGGGGGAGGCGAGCAGGAAGTCGATCCGCATGCCGCGGTTGCGCTCGAAGCGCTGGCGGTAGTAGTCCCAGTAGGTGAACCCGTCCGGGCCGTGGACGTGCGGGCGCACCAGGTCGACGTACCCGCTGTCCAGGAACCGCCGGAACGCTGCCCGCTCCGGCGGGGTGACGTGTGTCGACTTCGAGAACCGGGTGATGTCGAAGACGTCCTCGTCGGTGGGGGCGATGTTCCAGTCGCCGGCGAGGACGCTGCCGACCGGATCGCCGAGCCACGGCGTCGCCGCGTCGTGCAGCCGGGCCAGCCACTCCAGCTTGTAGTGGTAGTGCGGGTCGTCGGGCTTGCGGCCGTTGGGCACGTAGAGCGACCACATCCGGACATCTCCACAGGTCGCGCCGATCGCGCGGGCCTCGGTCACCAGCGGCTCGCCCCAGCCCGGAGCGCCCTCGAACCCGACGGTGACGTCCTCGAGCCCGACCCGGCTGATCAGCGCCACGCCGTTCCACTGGTTGAAGCCGGACGCTGCGATCTCGTAGCCCATCGACTGCAGCCCCATCAAGGGCAGTTGGTCGTCCCGGGCCTTGGTCTCCTGCACGGCGAGTACGTCGATCTGGTGGCGTTCCAGCAGCGCCTCGACCCGCGCGATGCGGGACCGCAGGGAGTTGACGTTCCAGGTGGCGATGCGCACCCGGCGAGCCTATGTCCTGCGGATCAACCCACCGGCCGGTATCCCGAGCAGACCAGGCGGACGTAGCCGATCCGGTCGCCGTCCGTGCGGTAGTACGCCTGCTGCTCCAGCGTGTGCGGGCCGTCTGGGGTGGTGATGGCCAGCCGGTAGCCCACCCGGCCGGTGTCCTCCACGGCGTCCTCGGTCACGTCCACGAGCGCGTCGATGTGGTCGTCGGGCTGGAACCAGTTGCCGAGCAGCACGTCGATCACGGCGTCGGGATCGGCCGCCTCCCAGAACTTCCGCGGCGTGAGCGCCTTGAAGTCGATGTCGTCGGCGAGGAGACCGCGGATGGCGTCGACGTCCTTCGCAGCGAGGGCGGTGGCGAAACGTAGTCCGACAGTGTCCATGCCCCATCGTGCCTCCTCAGGGGAGTGCCGCAACAGGGCCTGCCGCGATTGGGTTCAGCCCGTTCGCCGACCGTAGACTCGCCCCCCGTGGCCCTCACCATCGGAATCGTCGGACTCCCCAACGCCGGCAAGTCGACCCTCTTCAACGCGCTGACCAAGAACGACGTCCTCGCGGCGAACTACCCGTTCGCCACCATCGAGCCGAACGTCGGGGTCGTGGGCGTCCCCGACGAGCGGCTGGCGAGCCTGGCGCAGATCTTCGGCTCCGCGAAGGTCATTCCCGCGACGGTCGAGTTCGTCGACATCGCCGGCATCGTCGCCGGCGCGTCCCAGGGCGAAGGGCTGGGCAACAAGTTCCTCTCCCACATCCGGGAGTCGGCGGCCATCTGCCAGGTGACCCGGGTCTTCCGCGACGAGGACGTCACCCACGTCGACGGCAAGGTGGACCCGGCCAGCGACATCTCCACGATCCAGACCGAGCTGATCCTCGCGGACCTGCAGACGGTGGACAACGCCCTTCCCCGGCTGGAGAAGGAGGCGAAGATCAAGAAGGAGACCCAGTCCAGGGCGGCGGCCGTGCGGGAGGCCAAGGAGGCGCTGGAGGCCGGGACGCCGGTCATCGCACTGATCGAGTCCGGGGCGATCGACCGAGACCTGGTCCGCGAGCTCTCCCTGCTGACCGCCAAGCCCTACCTCTACGTCTTCAACTGCGACGCCGACGAGCTCGCCGACGAGGACCTCAAGGAGAGGATGCGCCAGCTCGTCGCGCCTGCGGAGGCGATCTTCCTCGACGCCAAGTTCGAGGCCGAGCTGGTGGAGCTCGACGACGACGCCGAGGCGCACGAGATGCTCGCCGAGCTCGGCATCGACGAGGCCGGCCTCGACCAGCTCGCCCGGGTCGGCTTCGACACCCTCGGTCTGCAGACCTACCTCACGGCCGGCCCGAAGGAGTCCCGCGCCTGGACGATCCGCAAGGGCGCGACTGCCCCCGAGGCGGCCGGCGTCATCCACACCGACTTCCAGAAGGGCTTCATCAAGGCCGAGATCGTCTCCTTCGACGACCTCGTCGAGGCCGGCTCCATGGCCTCGGCCAAGTCGGCCGGCAAGGTGCGCATGGAGGGCAAGGACTACGTGATGGCCGACGGCGACGTGGTGGAGTTCCGCTTCAACGTGT
>DASTFI010000044.1:0-4494 GCA_035708765.1 Marmoricola sp. | reverse complement strand
AGGTGAAGTTGTTCAGGGCGTCGGCCTGCTCCTGAAGCGACTTGATCCACGAGTCCAGCGAGACCTTCGTGTCGTCGAGGTTGTCGCCGAAGGCGAGCCACTGCGCGCCCTCCTTGCGGGCCGCCTCACGGGCCGCATTGGTGGCCTGCCGCAGCTTCTCTTGCGCCGCCCGCTGGTGGTCGAGCTGCTTCGACGTGGCGCCCGCCGCCTTCGCGACGCGGCGCTGCTCAGCCGTGGCCTCCCGCAGCTCGCCGTTGCCCTGGGTGATGCCGTGCTTGAGCTTCTGCACAGCCTCGCGGGTCTTGACCGTGTTCGGGACGAGGCCCTGCTCCATCTGGTCGCCGACGGCCTTGATCCGGTCCTTCACCGACGCCATCGCGGCGTCGTTGCCGAGTGCGGCGTCGGTCAGTGTGTCCAGTCCGATGCCGAGTTGCTCGGCGGCCTGCAGGGCGCCCTGGGACTCGAGTGCCCGCGCGGCGGCCTCGCGGGTGTTGTCGGTGATCGCGCCCGTCTGCTGGTCCAGGGACTCGCGCAGGGCATCCACTCGCGCCTTCGCCTCAGCCTGGCTCTTCAGGAACATGCCGAGTCCCAGCCCGGCGGCGGTCAGCGCGATCCCCCACGGGCCACCGAGGAAACCGACGAAGCGGCTCAAGCCCTTCTCGGTGGTCAGGGTCTCCTTGCCGAGCCTGCCCACCGACCCGGCGAGGTTCGCGATCGACTTCGCGGCCACACCCGCCGAGATGAGGGCGAAGATCGGGGTGCCGAGGTCGGAGTCCGCAATCGCGGCGATCGCCTTGGCAAGCGCCTCGATGATGTGCAACGTCGGCCCACCGAGCGGTGCGGCAGCCTCGGCGATCTGCAGCAGCGCGTTCCCGACCGCCGACAGCGTGTCGCCCACCTGCGGGCCAACCTCGCGGATGTAGTCGACGAACTCCGCGAAGCCTTGCGTCTGCGAGAGCTGGGATGCCCAACGGTCGAAGTCGTCGGCCGCACGCCGAACCCAGCGGGTGAAGTCGTCGTTGAGCGGGTCGAACGCCATCCACAGCTCCGCGAGCCCGTGCGCGGTGTCACCGGCAGCCGAGGCAAGGTCAGCCAGCGCCTCGGGCGCCTCGTCACCGATGAAGTCCAAGAACGGCGCCCACCGGTCGGAGGCCAGCGACCGGCCCGCGTCGGAGGCGATGTCACCGAGCTCGGTCGTGATGGCGCCGATCACCCGCTCCACCCGCGGCAGCGCCGCCTCGAGGTGCTGCAGGCCGTCGACGAGGCCAGGGAACAGTCCGGCCGCCGCGGTGTCGCGCAGGGCGCGGAAGGCGGGCACCATGTCGTGCAGTTGGTCCACGAGGTCACGCGCGGCCGGGGAGAGCGCCGCCATCGCGTCGCGGGCGTCCTGCAGGTTCTTCTCCGTCGGCTCCAGCGCCGCCTTGTTGACCTTGTCGAGCGCCTCACCGACGCCCTGGAAGGCCAGCACCGCCGTGCCTGCAGCGATCGCGGAGAACCCGAGGGCTGAGGCGAGCCCGGCGACAGCCGGGACGCCCAGCGCGCCGATGGGGATCAGCGCCGGGCCGAGGGTGGCGGCGATCTTGCCGAGCACCGCGAGACGACCGGAGAACCGGTCGATGTCCTTGCTGCCGTTGCGGAACGCCACGGACAGGTTGTCGCCGCTGTCGCCGGTGTCGTCGAGGCTGCGCTGGGCACGCACCGCACCCTTGTCGAGCCGGTCGAGGTGGCGGGCCAGCAGCTCCGACTGTGCAGCCGCCTTCGCGGTGCCGGGGGTGAACCTGTCCTCCAGCTCGAGGACGACGCGCTCGCGGCGAGTAGCCAACGCAGACCTCCTCGATCCGGGGACGGCACCGGCCATGCCGGTCTACGGTGGGCGGATGAATCGGGAACTCAGGGAATCGCTCAGCCTGATCTGCTACGGGCTCGCCGGTCAGATCCTCGGAGCCATCGGCCTCGGGCTCGGCGGTGTCGCGGACGCCTTCGCCATCGCTGGCGCGGTCGTCGTGGCGCTGGCCGCGCTACTCGTCCTGCTCGGGCTCGTCCAGATCGGCCGCGAGCTCGCCTCCGACCGGCCCCTCGTCTGAGGGCCACGGCGTCGCCGTCTCCTCGGTGGTGAACAGGTCGCCGGGGTTCAGGTCGCGCTCGGCAACCCAGATGCTCACGCCGTCGAGGAAGTGCGCCGGGGTCTCGGCCGACGGCTCCTTGGACCACCGGGAGAACGTGCCGTCGTGGAACGGCTGCTCCTTGTGCAGTTGCTCGTAGAGCCGTTCGGCGATCGCGCGCTCCAGCTCCGGCAGGCACACGCGGCGCTGCGGGAACCACTGCCGGTCACGGTCACCGCACTCGGCCAACGGGCCACGGTGGACCGGGCAGACGTCGTGCTCGCGGTGCCACGCCGCGACCTGGACCTCCTGCTCGGCGTCGGGCAGCGCGTAGAACTGCTCGGTGGTCAGTCCAAGCGTTCGGGCGACCCGGACGTCTCGCTCGAAGTCGGGCCGAGCAGCGAGGAGAGCCGTGCTTTTGGGTCAGGACCCGGCCTGTCGTTGAGGCCGATCGCACGATCCACCAGCCGGCTGTAGTCGGCATCGGAGAGGTCGTCGAGGTCGTCGACGCCGAACTCCTGCGGCTCCTCGCCGTACTCGACGGCAACCTCGGCCGCGCGCTCGAGCGTGGCGAGCAGCAGGGGGTGTGCGATGGAGTCGACGTTGAAGCCGACCGCCTCGTCCTGCGGCCACTCCTTGGCCACGTCGCCGGCGTCGTCCTTCACCGGCTCGCGCGGCGGGTGTGCGGCCACCATGTCGCGCCACGCGGCGTTGCGAAGGGCCACCAGCGTCACCTTCGCGGCGCGCGCGTTCGCCTCCTCCATGAAGGCGTCGTGGCGGCGGATCGCGTCGGTGAACCGGTTGTCGCCGTCGTCGTCACCGAGCCGCCCCGAGGACTGCGTGAGGGCAGCGGACTCCACGGCGGTGCGCAGGTCGGCCATCGCGTCGAGGTCGTCGCCCTGGAAGATCGGCACGACGGTCTGGCGGGGCTTCAGTGCGCCCATGTGGTGCTCCTCGTCGGCAGTATCGGCAGGACCGGGGCGGGCGGCTGCCGATGCCCACCCGCCCCGGCGTAGAGGGGTCAGACCAGCGCGACCATCTGCTTGATGGCCTCGCGTATGAAGTAGTCGCAGTTGCCGCCGACCTCGCCGGACTCGCCGTCACCGACCTCGACCTCCAGCGACGGGCCGAGGTCCGCGGGCAGGATCGTCACGAACTGCCCGGCCGTGACCGCGGTGTCGCGGGCCACGTTCAGCCGCCGCACCAGCCAGCCGCCGTCGGGGCCGTCGAGGAACGCCTCCCAGACCTTCTTGCCGTCCTCACCAGAGGCGACCTGCGGGTCCGCGGCGTAGGTCAGGGTGCCGCCGGTCAGTTGCGTGATGCCCTTGCGCTCGAAGCCGACGTCGTCGCCCAGGCGCGCCTGCTCCTGGACCCGGTTCGTGGACTGCGTCGGGGGGACGGTGCCGTCACGGAACGCCATCCGCGTGAAGTCGAGCACCGACGCGGCGCCCAGCTCGAGCGCGGTCGGCGCGGTGTAGTCGGCGAAACCGCCGGCGGGGACGTAGAGCCAGTTGCGGCGCTTGAAGGTCTGCGCGGCGGCGGCTCGGAAGGGTGCGACCATCTCAGGACTCCTTGTCGTTGGTGGCCTTGTGGCCGGTTTCCTTCACGCCGTCCCGTGGCGGGGCCGGCTCGGCAGGCTTCTCGGCAGGCTTGCGCCCGAACACCGGGGGCACGTCCTCGCCGGTGCGCGGGTCGACCGCGGCACAGGTGAGCACCTCGTAGTTGCCGTAGGGCAGCAGGTGCGCGGCGATGGTGCGCTCGTGGCCGGTGTCGTTGTCCCGCACGCGGATGCGTTCGCTCATGGGTCGCCTCCTCAGGCGGTCGTGTCGGTCAGCAGGTAGGTCCACACCCAGGCACCCGAGAACCAGCCCTCGTCGTCCTCGATCGGGTCGGCGGTCTCGAACTCCAGCGGTGTGGTCAGGTGGCCGTCGACGGTCAGCGTCTGGAACTCCAGGGCCTCGGCGCACAGGTCGTGCAGGCGGCGGCCGTCCCCGGTGCTGCGGGCCACTGCGCGGGTCAGCAGCCGCCAGCCGGTGCCCGTCTTGGATCCGTCACCGCGGGGCGAGCCGTCGATGAGGCGGCGGGAGACAGACACCTCGACGTAGGCGTCCGGCAGGGTCGTGGGCACGTCGTCGACGTCGAACGCCTCACGCGGGATGGTCAGCGTCGACAGGTGGGCGTTGAGCGCCGCCACGGCCGCCTCGACGTGGCTCACCGGAACCCCGCGTCGCGGAACCAGTCCCCGACCTTCTCGTCCAGCTCGCGCTCGGTCGCCGGGCCGAGCAGGTCCGCGGAACGGGCGAGGTTGTGCTGGGGACGGTTCCCGCTTCGGGAGCCGCGCTCGAGGATCGCCGCGAGGTTGCCCTGTCCGCGCTTGCGGGGGCCGTACTCG
>DASTFI010000043.1:0-7188 GCA_035708765.1 Marmoricola sp. | reverse complement strand
ACCGGGGTCACCCGGGTCCACCAGGGCGCCCACTTCCCGGGCGACGTGGTCGGGGGAGCGCTGCTCGGTGTGGCCGTCGGCTCGACGCTGGCCGAGGTCGCCTCAACTTGACGATCGGCTGCATTGTTCTAGTAACATGCGAACTATGTTGGTCCGTATCGATTCCGACAGCCCGGTGGGGCTGGCCGACCAGATCGCTGCGCAGGTGCGCGCCGCGGTCGCGGCCGGCGGCCTCGCGCCGGGGGTGAAGCTTCCGCCGGCGCGGGAGCTGGCCCAGGGACTCGACGTCAACATGCACACGGTGCTGCGTGCCTACGCACAGCTGCGCGACGAAGGACTCGTCGAGCTGCGGCGCGGACGCGGCGCGCACGTGCGCACCGATGTGCCGGGATCGGTCCGGGGAAGGGCCGACCTCACCGCCCAGATCCACACCTTGCTCGAGACGGCCGCACGCCTCGGCGTCGGCACCGACGACCTCATCGACCAGATCAGAAGGGTCCAGCCATGACATCCCGACGCCTCGCCTCCACCGTGCTGCTGGTGGCAGCGCCGATCATCGTCGCCGTGAGTGCCGCGTGGCACCACGACGCCGTGCCGGACCCGTTGCCGACGCACTGGGACCTGCACGGCCACGTCGACGGCAGCACCGGGCTCGCCGGGTTCACCATCGCGGTGCTCCTGGTGACGCTGGCGGCTGCACTGGTCGGCCTCGTGCTCGTCTGGCAGCGCGCGCGGGCCCGTGCGGCAGCGGGTCCCCTGTTCGGGTGGCTCGCGTGGCTGTTCGCGATGCTCTACGCCGGCACCATGGTCGCCTCCGCCGGCGCCGCCCGCGCCGAGGACGTGGACCTCCCCTGGTGGCTCCTCGTCGTGGCGCTCGGGGTGCCCGGGATCGTCGGGCTGGCACTGTTCCTGCTGCTGCCGTCCCGGCCGGAGACCATCGTGCAGCCGACCCCCGCCCTCGAGCTGGCCCCGGGCGAACGCGCCGTGTGGTTCGGCTCGGCGCGGTCGATCGCGATGGCCTGGATCGGCGTCGCCTGCGCCCTCGTCGGAGCGGTCATGCTCTTCTTCGCACCCCTGCCCGGAGTCGTCCTGCTCGTCGTCGGGGCGGTCGGCTGGTGGATGCACCTGCTGACTGTCCGGGTCGACGGGTCCGGTGTCCGCGCCGTCTGGGGCCCCCTCGGCTGGCCCGGCCGCACTGTGCGCCTCGCCGACATCGTCGCCGCGGAGGCCATCGAGCTCGACCCGATGCAGTGGGGCGGTTGGGGCTACCGGCTCTCCCCGCGAGGCACCGCGCTCGTGGTCCGCCGCGGCCCCGCGATCGTCGTACGCCGCCGCGGCGCCGGTGCGCTCGCCGTCACGGTCGACGGCGCCGACGAGGCCGCTGCCCTCCTCAATACCCTCGTCGAGCACGCCGGCGCAGCATCCGGCTGACGGCTGCGAACGGGTTGCTCGAGCGACCGACTGCGGGACGTCTCGCGGGCCTTGTCACATCCGCCCCACGGTTCTATGGTCGTGCAACACGCGTGCGAAGTGTTGCACAGAAGGGGCGGCGCCCATGGCCGGTCTCGTCGTCCACGAGGTGGGCGTCCGGTTCGGAGGCCTGACGGCCCTCGAAGAAGTCTCCTTCGAGGTTCCACCCGAGTCCGTGGTGGGCGTGATCGGCCCCAACGGCGCCGGCAAGACCACGCTGTTCAACGTCGTCACGGGGTTCGTCCGGCCCACGAGCGGAACTCTCGAGTGGGACGGGCGCCCGTTCAGCCCCGTCCCGCATCGGCTGGCCTCCTCGGGCATCTCGCGCACCCTGCAAGGCGTTGGCCTGTTCCCCCACCTGACCGCCCTGGAGAACGTGATGGTGGGCGCGGCCGCGTCGCGCCGCACCGGGTTCGTGAGCGCATTGTTCGGGCTTCCGCGCAGCGATCGCGAGGAGCGCCGGCTGCGGGGCGAGGCGATGGACCTGCTCGAGCGGCTCGAGGTGGCCGATGTGGCCGCTGCGACCCCGGGCACCATCCCCTTCCCGCTGCAGAAGCGTGTCGCGCTGGCACGGGCGCTGATCAGCCGACCCCGACTGCTGCTCCTCGACGAGCCCGCGGGCGGCCTGGGTGCCGACGACATGGAGGTGCTCGCCGCCCTCATCCGCGCCCTGCCCACGCAGGGGGAGCCCTGCTCGGTGCTCCTGGTCGAGCACCACATGGACCTGGTGATGGCGGTGTGCGACCGGGTCGTGGTGCTGGACTTCGGCAGGTGCGTCGCCTCGGGCACCCCGGACCAGGTGAAGCAGGACCCGCAGGTTGCGGCCGCCTACCTGGGCAGTGACGTACCGCCGAGCGTTGTGGCGGGGACCGCAGCGTCCGGGGAGGCGGGATGACGCGGACGGCGACGTCGGTGCTGCAGGTCGACGGGCTCTGCGCCGGCTATGGCCGGGTCCCGGTCCTGCACGAGGTCGGCCTCGCGCTCGAGCCGGGCACCATCACGGCGGTCCTCGGTGCGAACGGCGCCGGCAAGACGACCCTGCTCCGAACGCTCTCAGGGCTGCTCCGGCCCACGGCCGGGACCGTGCGCGCGCGCGACATCGACCTGGCGACCCTCCCGGTCGAGCGGCTCGTCGAGGTTGGCATCGCGCACGTGCCGGAGGGTCGGGGGGTCATCGCGGAGCTCACCGTCGAGGAGAACCTGCGGCTCGGGGGCCTCTGGCGGCGTGGTCGCGAGGGAGCCCGGGAGACGGCGGCGGCGATTTCCGAGGCCTACGACCTCTTCGAGCCGCTCGCCCGGCGCCGTACCTCCGCCGGGCACCAGCTGTCGGGTGGTGAGCGGCAGATGCTCGCGCTGGCCCGCGCGCTCGTGGCGCGGCCGTGGCTGCTGCTTCTCGACGAGCCATCGTTGGGCCTCGCGCCGGTCGTGACCGGCCGGATCATGGCGCTGCTGCGCGACCTGCGCGACCGCACCGGACTGACGGTGCTGCTGGTCGAGCAGAACGTGCACAGCGCCTTGGCCATCGCCGACCAGGGCATCGTCCTCGCGCTGGGCAAGGTGGTCGCCCAAGGGCCGGCCACCGAGCTCCAGGAGGACGAGACCCTCCGACACAAGTACCTGGGGTTCTGACGCGATGAGCCGGTTCCTGTTCCTGACCTTCAACGGGATCTCCTACGGCGCCATCTACGCCGCGGTGGGGCTCTCCCTGGTGCTGATCTGGCGCACCACCCGGGTGCTGAACTTCGCGCAGGGCGCGATGGCGCTGGTCTCTGCCTACGTTGCCGTCGCGGTGACCGGAGCGACCGGGTCGTACTGGCTCGGCTTCGTGGTGGCGCTCGCGGTCGGGCCGCTGCTCGGGGCCCTGGTCCAGCGCACCGCCTTCCGCGGCGCCGAGTCGATGCCGCCGCTGAACACGATCGTGATCGGCGTCGGCGTGCTGATCATGATCGAGTCGATCATGGGCATCGTCTTCGGTATCGCCTACCGCGACTTCCCGCCGTCCTTCAGCACGCGCACGTACGCCGTCGGCGACGTCCCGCTCTTCTCGCCGCAGGACCTCTTCACGGTCGGCTCGGTGCTCGTCCTCATGGTGCTGTTCGCGCTGCTGCTGACACGCACCTCGTGGGGCCTGCGGATGCGTGCCGCCGCTTTCGCCCCGGAGGTGGCACGACTGCTCGGCGTGCGGGTGTCCAGGATGCTGACCCTCGGCTGGGCCCTGGCCGGCCTGGTCGGGGCACTCGCGGCCATGCTGGTGATCCCGAGCGGCCTGGGCCTCTACCCCCAGGCCATGGACGGGGTCTTCGTGATCGGCTTCACCGCTGCGGTGGTGGGCGGCCTGGACAGCGCGCCCGGGGCCGTCGTCGGCGGCCTGGTCACCGGTCTGGTGCTGTCCTGGTCGAGCGGCTACCTCGGCAGTGACCTGACCCAGCTCGCGGCACTGGTGCTGCTCCTGGTGGTCCTGCTGGCGAGGCCCAACGGACTGTTCAGCGCGACCCGCGCCCGACGGGTGTGACCGCCGTGCGCAACCTGATGGACCGGACCCTCCCTCGGCACCTCGTGCTGCTGGTGCTCGGCGTCGTGGTCGTCGTGGTGCTCACTGCCGCTGTCAGCGACTACGGGGCCTACCAGCTCGCCCAGCTGGGCGCCTACCTGTGCGCCGCCGCCGGCCTCACCGTGCTCACGGGCAGCAACGGGCAGGTCTCCCTGGGGCACGCCGCCCTGATGGCGATCGGTGCCTACACCGTGGCGATCCTGCAGACGCGCTTCAGCGACGCCCTGGTCACCGGGCAGTGGGTGCTGCCGGTGTCGCTGCTGGCGGCCGTCGTCGTCTCCGCGATCGCCGGTGCCATCTTCGGCATCGCGGCGGCACGGCTCCGTGGCCCCTACCTCGCCGGCGCCACGCTGGCCCTCGGCGTCGCCCTCCCCGGCATCACCTCGCACTACAGCGGCTTCTTCAAGGGCGACCAGGGCCTGTTCGTGCCGTTCGAGAGCCAGCCGCTTGCTCTGGGTCCGGGCTTCACCCTCCAGCACTGGCAGGCGTGGATCAGCCTGGGGTGTGCGCTCCTGGTGCTCTTCTTCCTCGCCAACCTCGGTCGCTCGGCGGTCGGTCGGCACTGGCGCGCCGTGCGGGACGACGAGATCGCCGCATCGCTGGCGGGTCTGTCGGTCGCGCGCGTGCAGATCGGTGCCTTCGCCCTCAGCTCTGCTGCCGCCGGGCTCGGGGGCGGCGTCCTGGCGGTGACGCTCCAGACCGCATCCCCGGGCTCCTTCGACCTCGTGCTGTCGCTCAGCCTGCTGGCCGCCGTGGTGATCGGCGGGCTGGGGAGCCTGGCCGGCGCCGTCTGGGGGTCGATCATCGTGGTCTACCTCAGCTCCTTCATCACCGACCACATCGACAGCGTGGGCCTGACCAAGGAGCTCGCCGCCAACCTGAACAGCAACCTCGCGGCGGCTCTCTACGGGCTGCTGCTGGTGGTCGTGATGAGCACCATTCCGGGCGGCATCCAGGGCCAGCTGCGCCGTGTCCCGGGTCTTCGACTCCGTCGTACAACTCAACCAAGTGGAGGTTCGTCATGAAACAACCCACCAGGACCGGGCGCCGCCGCGCGACCCGGACCGTCGCATGGACCTCGGCGCTGGTGTCGGCGCTGGCGCTCACCGGCTGCGGGGGTTCCTCGGGTGGCAACAACGCCACGCAGGACACCAGCAGCCCCGGCGTCACCGACTCCTCGATCAAGCTGGGTACGACGCAGCCCCTGACCGGGCCGGCCGCGCCCGGGTACTCCAAGATCAGCGCGGCGATGAAGGCCTACTTCGAGTTCGTCAACGACCAGGGTGGGGTGAACGGCCGCAAGATCGAGCTGCTCATCGAGGACGACGGCTACAACCCCACCAACACCGCCACCAAGACCCGCCAGCTCGTGCTCAAGGACAAGGTCTTCGCCATGGTGGGTGCGCTCGGCACCCCGACGCACACCGCGGTCCTCGACTTCCTGAAGCAGAACCGGGTGCCCGACCTGTTCGTGTCGTCCGGCAGCCGCAGCTGGAACCAGCCGGACAAGTACCCCACGACTTTCGGCTGGCAGCCTGACTACACCGTCGAGGGGAAGATCCTCGGCGACTACATCAAGAAGAACTTCGCCGACAAGAAGATCTGCAGCTTCGGCCAGGGCGACGACTTCGGTGCCGACGGTGTCGCCGGCGTCGAGGAGACGCTCGGCAAGGGCTCGCTGGCGTCCAAGCAGACCTACACGCCGACGAACACCAACGTCGCGCCGCAGATCGGTGCCCTGAAGGCGGCCGGCTGCGAGGTGGTCGTCTCGTTCACCGTGCCCGGCTTCACGGCCCTGGAGCTCGGCACCGCGGCGAAGCTGAAGTTCGCGCCCCAGTGGGTGATCTCCAACGTCGGTGCTGACATCCCCACGCTGACGGGCTTCCTCAAGGAGGCCACCGTGCCGCTGCTCGAAGGCGCGATCTCGGACGCCTACCTGCCGCTGACGACCGACACCGACAACAGCTGGACGAAGCTGTTCCTGAAGGTCAACAAGGAGTACAACGACAACGCGCCGTACGACGGCAACGTCGAATACGGCATGGCGATGGCCTACACCACCGTGCAGGTGCTGAAGGCGGCCGGGAAGGACCTCGACCGCGGGTCACTGATCGAGGCCGTCGAGAAGGGCGGCTACACGGGTCCCGGCCTGGCGCCGTTCCGCTACTCGCCGGACGACCACTCGGGCTATGCCGGCACCCAGGTCGTGAAGATCAGCAACGGCAAGGCCTCCACGGTCGGTCCGGTGTACATCACGGACGACGCGGGCGGCGCGCTCGAGGAGTACACCACCGAGCAGCCGGAGGCTCCCGCCGACGGCATCCCCGAGGACTGAGCCCGACGTGAGCCGGCCAGCGCGTCGTCCCGGCCGTGACGACGCGCTGGCCGCGGTCCGGCGAATCCTGCTCAAGGGCGGCGGTCGAATCGAGATGCAGACCGTCGCCGAGCAGATCGGCGTCAACCGGGTCACCCTCTATCGCTGGGTCGGCACGCGTGACGAGGTGGTCGTCGAGGTGCTCTGGGACCTCACGGAGCGGCTGATCGGACGGTGGTGGCAGGAGCTGGTGGGGCTGCCCGGGTCGCGGGTGCCCGCGGTGCTCGCCCACTGGGTCCAGGAGACCGTGAGCACGCCCGGCATGCGGGAGTTCCTGCACGGTGAGAGCCAGTGGGCGATGCGCCTGCTCACCCTGCGTGTGGGGGGTTTCCAGCCCCGGCTCCTCGCCCTGGTCGGCGAGCTGATCGCTGCGGACGTGGCGGAGGGGCGCGTCGCCACGCCGCTCTCGCTCGACGAGCTGGCCTACACCGTCGTGCGCGTCTGCGAGTCCTACATCTACCTGCCCGCCATCACCGGAGAGCCGGTCGACCCGCACGTCCTGGAGCGGGTCCTCCGGGTCCTGCTGCCCGCCACCGGGCAGGTGACGCCGGAGGCGGAGGCTCCCGGAGCCTGAGAGCCCGGCGACCGTGCCGCTCGTCGGTCACCGCTCCCGCGAGCGCACCCGGATCCCGCTGATCGGCACGGTGACGGCGCCGGAGGGGTCGGTGAAGAAGTCGTTGCCCTTGTCGTCCACGACGATGAAGGCGGGGAAGTCCTCGACCTCGATCTTCCAGATCGCCTCCATGCCGAGCTCGGGGTACTCCAGCACCTCCACGGACCTGATGCAGTCCTG
>DASTFI010000042.1:0-20623 GCA_035708765.1 Marmoricola sp. | reverse complement strand
TCTCGGTCTTGGTGATGAAGCCGCACTCCGAGCGGATCCGGTCGCGCGGGACGACGAGGTGGATGCCCTTGCTGGCCTCGACCCGCAGGGCGCCCGCACCGCCCACGAGCTCCTGGATCTCGTCGGTCCACACGCCCGCGGCGTTGACGACCACCTTCGCCCGCACCTCGAGGTCGACGTCGTTCTCCAGGTCCCGGGCGGTCACTCCGACCACGCGATCGACGTCGCGGACGAAGCCGGTCACCTTGGTGCGCGGCGCCACGTGGGCCCCGTACGCCGCGGCCGTGCGGGCGACGTTCATCACCAGGCGGGCGTCGTCGACCTGGCAGTCGTAGTAGCGGATCGCCCCGGTCAGCTCGTCGGTGCGCAGGTCGGGCGCCATCCGGGCGAGCTGCTTGCGGAACAGGTGCTTGTGCTTCGGCACCCCCATGTCGTACTTCGAGGCCATCGCCATGCCGTCGTACAGCGCCAGGCCGGCACCGACGTAGGGCCGCTCCCAGGTGTGGTGCAGGGGGTAGAGGAACGGCACCGGGCGGACCAGGTGCGGCGCGATCCGGGTGTAGAGCAGGCCGCGCTCGGCCAGCGCCTCCCGGACGAGCGGGAAGTCGAACATCTCCAGGTAGCGCAGCCCGCCGTGCACCAGCTTGCTGCTGCGGCTGCTGGTGCCGCTGGCGAAGTCGCGCTGCTCCAGCAGGCCGGTGGCGAGTCCGCGCGAGACCGCATCCAGTGCGATCCCGACGCCGGTGATGCCGCCGCCGACGACGAGGACGTCGAGCTCGCGCCGGCCGTCGCCCATGGCGGCCAGCGCCTGGGCGCGGGAGTTGGGTCCGAGGTCGGCGGTGAGCATCTACTGGACGACGACCTCGATCCGCTGGAACTCCTTGAGCTCGGTGTAGCCGGTGGTCGCCATCGCCCGTCGCAGCGCGCCGACGAGGTTCATGGTGCCGTCGGCGACCCGGGACGGGCCGAAGAGGATCTCCTCCAGCGTGCCGACCGTCTCGAAGCGGACCCGCTCGCCGCGTGGCAGCGTCTGGTGGTGTGCCTCGCCGCCCCAGTGGAAGCCGCGGCCCGGCACGTCGGTGGCCCGGGCCAGGGGCGAGCCGACCATCACCGCATCGGCGCCGCAGGCGACCGCCTTGGCGATGTCACCGCTCTTGCCGATCGAGCCGTCGGCGATCACGTGCACGTAGCGGCCGCCGGACTCGTCCATGTAGTCGCGACGCGCGGCGGCGACGTCGGCGACCGCACTGGCCATCGGGACCGCGACGCCCAGCACCTGCCGGGTGGTGTGCGCGGCGCCGCCACCGAAGCCGACGAGTACGCCGGCGGCGCCGGTGCGCATCAGGTGCAGCGCCGCCTGGTAGGTCGCGCAGCCGCCGACGACCACGGGGACGTCGAGCTCGTAGATGAACTCCTTGAGGTTCAGCGGCTCCGCCTGGCCGGACACGTGCTCGGCGGAGACGGTCGTGCCGCGGATGACGAACATGTCCACGCCCGCATCCACCACCGTCTTGGCGAACTCCTTGGTGCGCTGCGGCGAGAGGGCGCCGGCGACCGTCACGCCGGACTCGCGCACCTGCCGGAGCCGCTCGGCGATCAGGTCGGCCCTGATCGGCGCGGTGTAGAGGTCCTGCATCCGTCGTACGGCGTCGGTGCTCTCGAGGTCGGCGATCTCCTCGAGGTACGGCGCGGGGTCGTCGTAGCGGGTCCAGAGCCCCTCGAGGTTGAGCACGCCGAGACCGCCGAGCCGGCCGAACGCGATGGCGGTCTCCGGCGACATCACCGAGTCCATCGGAGCGGCCAGGATGGGCAGGTCGAAACGGTAGGCGTCGATCTGCCACGCGGTCGAGACCTCTTCGGGGTCGCGCGTGCGGCGGCTGGGCACGATGGCGATGTCGTCGAAGGCGTACGCCCGGCGGCCGCGCTTGGCCCGGCCGATCTCGATCTCAGTCACGGCACGAGGCTATCGCCTGCCGGCGGGCGGTCGGTCGCCGTGAGGTCGAGGAACATCACGTGCAGGCCGACGTACTCCCCCGTCGGGCGGCGGAACGCGCCCGGGACGGTGCCCACGACGGTGAAGCCGAGCGCCTGCCACAGCCGTACGGCGGCGGTGTTGGTCTCCACGACGGCGTTGAACTGGATGCCGCGGAACCCCGCACGTCGGTGCCATGCCACGGCGTACTCGCCCAGCGCCCGACCGAGCCCATGGCCCCTCGCGGCGGCGGACACCATGAAGGATGCCGTCCCGATGTGCTCGCCCTGGGCAGCGCGGTTGGGTCCCATGTGGGCCGAGCCGAGCACCTGCCGTCCGGCCGCGGTCTCCATCTCGGCGACGACCGTGTGGGCGTCGTACAGCCAGAAGGCACGCAGCGCCGCGTCGTCGAGGTGGCCCGCGAGGCAGTACGTCTCCCCCTGCTCGGCGACCTCCTCGATGATCGCGCGCACCGCGGGCCAGTCGGCCTCCTCGAAGGGCCGCAGGAGGAGGTCGGTCACCGGCCGGAGTAGTTGGGCGCCTCGACCGTCATCTGCACGCCGTGGGGGTGCGACTCGGTCAGCGAGGCGGAGGTGATGCGGACGAACCGGCCCTTGTCCTGCAGCTCGGGGATGGTGCGGGCGCCGACGTAGAACATCGACTGGTGGAAGCCGCCGATCAGCTGGTGGGCGACCGCACCGAGCGGCCCTCGGTAGGCGACCTGTCCCTCGATGCCTTCGGG
The DNA here is from genome assembly GCA_035708765.1 of Marmoricola sp. Lineage (GTDB taxonomy): Bacteria > Actinomycetota > Actinomycetes > Propionibacteriales > Nocardioidaceae > Marmoricola. Next base: position 17,909 of record DASTFI010000042.1, on the reverse strand, counting down.
CACGATCTTGTCGTCGCTGGCCACCTCGGCCTGGAAGTAGCGGTCCTTGGAGTAGGACTTCTTGCCGCGCGAGGACATCGCGGCGAGCGACCCCATCCCGCGGTAGGACTTGTACTGCTTGCCGTTGACGAAGACGAGCTCGCCCGGCGACTCCTCGCAGCCGGCGAGCAGCGAACCCAGCATCACCGCGTCGGCGCCGGCCACGATCGCCTTGGCGATCTCGCCGGAGTGCCGCATGCCGCCGTCGGCGATGACCGGGATCCCGGCCGGGCGAGCGGCGAGCGACGCCTCGTGGACCGCCGTGACCTGGGGGACGCCGACGCCGGTGACGATCCGGGTGGTGCAGATGGAGCCGGGTCCGACACCGACCTTGATGGCGTCGGAACCTGCGTCGACGAAGGCCTGGGCGCCCTCACGGGTGGCGACGTTGCCGCCGATGACCTGGACGCCCTTCGTCGCCGGGTCGCTCTTGAGCCGCCGGACCATGTCGAGCAGCATCCGCACGTTGCCGTGCGCGGTGTCGGCGACCAGGACGTCCACGCCGGCGTCGATCAGCGTGGTGGCCCGCTCCCACGCGTCGCCGAAGTAGCCGATCGCCGCGCCCACCATGAGCCGGCCGTGGTCGTCCTTGGAGGCCAGCGGGAACTGCTCGGACTTGACGAAGTCCTTGACCGTGATCAGCCCGGCCAGCTTGCCGTCGGCGTCGACGATGGGCAGCCGCTCGCGCTTGTGCTGGCGCAGCAGCGTGGTGGCGTCCTCGCGGGAGATCCCGACCGGAGCGGTGATGAGCGGCATCGGGGTCATCACCTCGTCGACCTTCGTGGTGGCCCACTCCGCGACCGGGGTGAACCGCAGGTCACGGTTGGTGCAGATGCCGAGCAGGCGGTTGTCCACGTCGACCACCGGCAGGCCGGAGACGCGGTACTGGCCGCAGATCGTGTCGAGCTCCTCGAGGGTGGCGTCGGGGCCGATCACCACGGGGTTGGAGATCATCCCGGTCTGGGTCCGCTTGACCAGGTCCACCTGGTAGGCCTGGTCCTCGATGGAGAGGTTGCGGTGCAGCACGCCGATGCCGCCCTCGCGCGCCATCGCGATCGCCATCCGGGACTCGGTGACGGTGTCCATCGCAGCGCTGACCAGGGGCACCTTGATCGTGATCTCCCGGGTCAGCCGGGTGCTGGTGTCGATCTCGCTGGGGGCCAGGTCGGAGTGGCCCGGCAGCAGCAGCACATCGTCGTAGGTGAGGCCCAGCCGGGCGAACTTCGCGGGAACTTCTGCTGGTACGTCGAACTCACCGGAGACCATGCTGCAGTCTATCGAGGTCCCGGAGCGGGCCGGCGACGGCGGCCCCGGACGGGCGTCGGCTGGCGCCCTGCCGGTCACGGTGCATCCGAGAGGGTCCCAGCCGTCCCCCGAACCGCCCGGGAACCACCGGCAGCACCATTGTCGCCGTCCGGAGGGCATCGCGGACATTTTTCCCAACAGGAATCCCGGCTGGGAGAAAGAGTGGGTGGGCTTCGGTCCGGGTGCTTGACTGGACCGATGGATGCCGTCCGAGCGGCGTTCGACGCCGTCCGCCGGGAGCGCTACCTGCCGCCACCCGCGCGGAGCCGGGCCGGCTCGGACGCGCCGGTGGCCATCGGCCACGGGCAGACCAACTCCCAGCCGCGCACGGTCGAGGCCATGCTGCGCCTGCTCGAGGTGCGGCCCGGACAGCACGTGCTGGACCTCGGTGCGGGATCCGGCTGGACGACCGCGCTGCTCGCCCGGCTGGTCGGTCCCGAGGGGTGCGTGCACGGCGTCGAGATCGTCGGCGCCCTGGTCCGCTTCGGGTCCGACAACCTGCGTCGTGACGCGGTGGCCAACGCCGACCTCGTGCACGCACAACCCGGTGTCCTCGGTGACCCGGAGCAGTCGCCGTACGACCGGATCCTGGTCTCGGCCGAGGCCCGGGAGATCCCCGAGGCCCTCCTCGGCCAGCTCGCCGACCCCGGCCGGATGGTGCTGCCGGTCAACGGCGTGATGACCTGCGTGGACCGCCACGACGAACATGACCGCGTGACCGTCCACGGCAACTACCGCTTCGTGCCACTGGTCCATCCCGCCCCCTGAGCGCAGGCCCGGCACTGCAAGGACGAAAGAGCCACTTCACTGGCGTTGCAACACCGGTGAAGTGGCTCTTTCCCAGGAGAACCTGTGAAACCGTCAGCCGATCAGTGGCCGTGCCCGTGGCCGTGGCCCGCCGCGGCGGCCTCGTCCTCGTCCTCCGGCTTGTCGACCACGAGGGTCTCGGTGGTGAGCAGCATCCCGGCGATCGAGTTGGCGTTGGTGAGCGCCGACTTGGTCACCTTGACCGGGTCGAGGATGCCCTGGGCGAGCAGGTCGCCGTACTCCCTGGTCGCGGCGTTGTAGCCGGTCCCGACGCCCGCCTCGCGCACCTTGGCGACGATGACGTAGCCGTTCTCCCCGCCGTTCTCGGCGATCCAGCGCAGCGGCTCGTCGAGGGACTTGCGGACCACGCGGACTCCGGTGGCCTCGTCCCCGGTGAAGGAGAGGTCGCCGTCGAGGGCGGTCGCGGCGTGCACGATGGCGGAGCCACCGCCGGCGACGATGCCCTCCTCGATGGCCGCCCGGGTCGCCGAGACGGCGTCCTCGATGCGGTGCTTCTTCTCCTTGAGCTCCACCTCGGTGGCAGCGCCGACCTTGACGACGCAGACGCCGCCGGCGAGCTTCGCCAGCCGCTCCTGCAGCTTCTCGCGGTCCCAGTCGGAGTCGGTGTTCTCCACCTCCGCCTTGAGCTGGGCCACCCGGCCGGCGACGGCGTCGGCGTCGCCGCCGCCCTCGACGATCGTGGTGTTGTCCTTGGTGACCACGACCCGACGAGCGGTGCCGAGCACCTCGAGGCCGACCTGGTCGAGCTTGAGACCGACCTCGGGAGCGACCACCTGGCCACCGGTGAGGACGGCGATGTCCTGCATCATGGCCTTGCGGCGGTCACCGAACGCGGGTGCCTTCACCGCGACGGCGTTGAACGTGCCGCGGATCTTGTTGACGACCAGGGTCGACAGCGCCTCGCCCTCGACGTCCTCGGCGAGGATGAACAACGGCTTGCCGGCCTGGATGACCTTCTCCAGCACCGGGAGCAGCTCGGCGATCGCCGAGATCTTGCCCTGGTGCAGGAGGATGTACGGCTCGTCGAGCACGGCCTCCATCGACTCGGCGTCGGTCACGAAGTACGGCGACAAGTAGCCCTTGTCGAACTGCATGCCCTCGGTGAACTCCAGCTCGGTGCCCATGGTGTTGGACTCCTCGACGGTGATCACGCCGTCCTTGCCGACCTTGTCGAAGGCCTGCGCGAGCAGGTCGCCGATGTGCTCGTCGCGGCTGGACACGGTCGCCACGGCGGCCATGTCCTCGCGGGACTCGACGTCCCGGGCGGCCTTGCCGAGCGCCTCGACGACGGCCTGGGTGGCGGCGTCCATGCCACGCTTGAGCCCCATCGGGTTGGCGCCGGCGGCGACGGCCTTGAGGCCTTGGGCCACCATCGCCTGGGCCAGCACGGTCGCGGTGGTGGTGCCGTCACCCGCGACGTCGTTGGTCTTGGTGGCGACCTCCTTGGTCAGCTGGGCGCCGAGGTTCTCGAAGGGGTCATCGAGGTCGACCTCCCGCGCGACGGTCACGCCGTCGTTGGTGATCGTGGGAGCGCCCCACTTCTTGTCGAGGACGACGTAGCGGCCCTTCGGACCGAGAGTCACCTTGACGGTGTCGGCGAGCTTGTTGACCCCGCGCTCGAGTGCGCGACGGGCCTCCTCGTCGAACTGCAGGATCTTGGGCATTCAGTTACCTCCGGTGAAAGAGGTCGAGTGCGGACGCGGTCGCCTGGGCGACCACCTCCGCACTCGACGCAGGAATTGCGATGGTTCAGGAAACGATCGCGAGCACGTCGCGGCCCGAGAGGATCAGGTACTCCTCGCCGGAGTACTTCACCTCGGTCCCGCCGTACTTGCTGTAGATGACCTTGTCCCCGACGGAGATGTCCATCGGGATGCGCTCGTCGCCGTCCTCGTTGAAGCGGCCGGGACCAACGGCGATGACCTCGCCCTCCTGCGGCTTCTCCTTGGCGGTGTCCGGGATGACGAGGCCGGACGCCGTGGTCTGCTCGGCGTCGAGCGGCTTGACGACGATCCGGTCCTCGAGGGGCTTGATGTTGACCGACACCTTGTCGACCTCCACGTATCTGCTCGTAGCTGGTGAAGAATTCCTGCCTGCCGGGCGCACGCCGTCGCGGGGGCCGTACGTCGTCAGGCGCTGGCACCCTCGGGTCGAGAGTGCCAATCAGAAACTTAGCACTCGTGCCAACTGAGTGCCAGATGGGGGGCCGCGACCCGTCTGACATCCTGCCGGTCATGGACCTCAATGCCTTCGCGTGGCTGCTCACCGAGCCGGGGCAGCGGCTGCTCGCGGAGGCCGTCGAGCGCACCGCCGAGCCGGAGGCCGATCCGCTCGAGGTGGGCGCCAGGCTGCGCCGGACCACGGCGGACGGTACGCCGGACCCGGCGCACGTCGCCGCAGCGCTGACCCAGGCCGACCTGCGTCGACGCGCAGAGCCGAAGTTCGGCCCCGCTTCAGCGCGGATGTACTTCACTCCCGAGGGCCTCGAGCAGGCCACCAGGTCCTCGGTCGCGCGGCACCGCGCCGCCCGCCTGCAGGCCGCCGGCACCCGCACGGTCATCGATCTCGGCTGCGGCATCGGTGGCGACCTGGTCGCCCTCGCCGGGGCCGGGCTCACCGTGGCCGGCGTCGACCTGGACCCGGTCCGGGTGGCGGTCGCCCGCGCCAACCTGGCCGCCCTGGGTCTCGGCGGCGCCGTCGAGGTCGCCGACGCCGAAGCCGTCGACCACTCCCCCTTCGACGTGGCCTTCGCCGACCCGGCCCGGCGCTCGGCCCGGGGACGGACCTTCTCGGTCGACGACTGGTCGCCCTCGTGGCCCTTCGTCACCACCCTGCTGGGCCGCCCCGCCTGCGTGAAGGTGGCTCCCGGCATCGACCACGAGCTGATCCCGGCACCGGTCGAGGCCGAGTGGGTCAGCGACCGAGGCGAGGTCAAGGAGGCCGCGCTCTGGGGAGGCTGGTTGGCCACCTGCCGACGGCGCGCCACCGTGATCCCCTCACCCGGCTCGGGACCCGCACCCGGCGGGCTGGCCACGCTGACCGACGAGGACCAACCGGAGGACGTCACGGTGCGACCTGTCGGCGGGTTCCTCTACGAGCCGGACGGCGCCGTCATCCGGGCCGGCCTCGTCTCGGCCGTCGCGGCCGGCGTGCAGGGTGGACTGCTCGACGAGCACATCGCCTACGTCACCTCCGACGCGTCGTTCCGCAGCCCGTTCGCGCGCGGTTTCCGGGTGCTCGAGCAGCTCCCCCACCGGGAGAAGCAGCTCCGCGCCGCCCTCCGGGAGCGCGGCGTCGGCCGGCTCACGATCAAGAAGCGCGGCGTGACCGTCGTACCCGACGAGCTGCGCCGGCGGCTGGCCCTGCGCGGCGACGCCGAGGCCACGATCGTGCTCACCCGGGCCCGCGGCAAGGGCGTGTGCCTCCTCGTCGAGCCCTTCTGAGCCGCAGCAGCGCCGCGCCCGCACGGGTCAGGAGTACGGCGGCGGCGACGCCGAGCACGTCCGCGACGACGTCGCGCCAGTCCCCGTCACGACCGATCGGCAGCACCGCCTGGAGCACCTCGGTGACCGCGGCGTAGCAGCACAGCCCGACGACGAGCCGGGAGACGGCGAAGCCGGCATAGCGACCGGTGAGCGCGAGCGCGAAGAAGATCGCCGCGTGCTCGAGCTTGTCGGACACCGGTGGCCCCGACGGCAGGTCGGAGCCGGGCGTGAAGAACCCGAGCAAGGACAGCACCAGCACGCCGCCGAACGGATAGACGTCCCAGTCGCGCCTCATCCCCGGCCAGCCCCGGGTGCCGTCCTCAGCGCCAGGCGCGGACGTAGTCGACGCTCACCGTGGCCGGGAAGGGCGTCTCGGCGGTCACCGCGTTGGTGCCCACCCCGATCGCCTGGCTCAGCAGCAGGAGGTAGGGCTTGTGGAAGGCCGGGTCGGCGGAGGTGTTCTGCAGGCAGAGGCTGCCGTTGACGTAGATCGACAGCCGCTCGGGGGTCCACTCCAGCGTGTAGGTGTTCCACACCCCCCGCGCAGCGTGGCAGTTCCACGCCGTGTTCAGGCCCGGCACCGGGCCGCCGTTGTCGTCCGCGGTGTAGTGCAGGTACGGCACCGCCAGGTCCGGGTACTGCGAGTAGGTCTCGGCGACGTCGATCTCGCCGCTGGCGGGCCACGCGATCGGCGAGTACCGGTCGTCCGGCCACATCCAGAACGCCTCGTGCAGGCCGGGGACCTGGGCCGCGGTGTTCTTCATCCGCGCCTCGAAGCGGCCGTACTGCTGGCTGAACGTGTGGTACGTCATCACCGTGGCGCCGGTGTAGTACGTGCCGGGCGTCGTCGCCCCGCAGTCCTGGGGCGCCGCGTCCGCGCGGGCGGTGAGCCTCAGCTCGCCGCCGGAGACGGCGATGTTGTCCGCGGTGTCGGCGTAGCAGGCGTAGACGCCGTTGCTGCCCGACGGCGCCGTCCGTTGCGGTGTCCACACGCTGCGGTCGAGCGCAGTGCCCTCGAAGTCGTCGTGGAAGGTGCACGACCATGGCGACCCGTCCGCCTTCGTGGGCACCGGTCCGCAGGCATCGGTCCGCGCCGCGGACCTGACCTTCGGCGCCGGTCGGCTGCCGCTCCTGGTGGACTCCTTGACGGTCTTCACCTTCTGCGCGACCGGCGTCAGGTCCAGCCGCTCGCCGGTGGTTCCCGGATCGGACAGGCCCAGGGCGGCAACAGCCAGCACCACGGCGATGCTCAGGACAGATCTCATCATCAGCTCCCGGCAGTCGCCGGGGCCGGACACGCCACGACGGCGTGTGCGACGGGAGGGGACAGCCCCGAGCGACCTTCAACCCGGGACCATGGTCCCACGGAGTTCGGGCACACGGGGAGAAATGGGGCAATTCGCCCAGCGTGCAGCGACGGCTCACCCGAGCAGCTGCTTCTCCGCGCCGATGGTCGTGTCCGGCCCGTGGCCGGTGTGGACCACCGTGTCGTCGGGCAGCGCGAAGAGCCTGCTTCGGATCGACGAGACGATCAGGTCGGCGTCGCTGAACGAGCGCCCGGTGGCGCCGGGCCCGCCCTGGAAGAGGGTGTCGCCGGTGAACACGCAGCCGAGGTCGTGGGCAAAGAGGCACACCGCCCCCGGCGCGTGGCCCGGGGTGTGCAGCACGGTCAGCGCCACGCCGGCGATCTTGATGCTCTGCCCGTCCGACAGGTCGGCGTCCCAGAGCTCGTCGGGGTGCGTCAGCTCCCACAGCGGCCGGTCGTCGGGATGCAGCAGGATCGGGGCGCCGGTACGACGCCGCAGCTCCGGCGCCACCCGGACATGGTCGTCGTGGGCGTGCGTGCACACGATCGCCTTCACGTCGCGCCCACCGACCAGCTCGAGGATGGCGTCGACGTCGTGGGGCGCGTCGATGACCACGCACTGCTGGTCGTCGCCCACCATCCAGACGTTGTTGTCGACCTCGAAGGTCTCACCGTCGAGGGTGAACGTGCCGGACGTGGTGCCTTGGGAGACGCGGGCGCTCATGGCCCGATCCTGACGCATGCGCACGCCGCACCCAACCCCGCCACGGCCTCAGTGCCCGGCCGGGTCCTCGCGCGCCCGCTCCGGGAGCAGGAAGGTGAGCACGAAGCACAGCCCCATCAGCCCGGCCGCGATCCACATCGACACACCGGCCGCGTCGCGGAACGCACCGACCCGGGAGCCGGCGTCGCTGTCGCCCAGGACGTGGAAGAACGTCGTGCCGAGCAGGGCGACGCCGAAAGCGCCCCCGAGCTGCTGCACCGAGGTGAGCGCTCCCGAGGCCGAGCCCGACTCCCGCTCGTCGACGCCGGCCAGCACGATGTCGAAGAAGGGGGCCATGGTGAGGCCCAGGCCGACGCCGCTGGCTGCGAGCGCCGGCGCCATCGACCAGATCCCGATCGTGTCCCCGGCCAGGTGCAGGGTGAGCACGAAACCGGCGAACCCGGCCGCGCTGAGCAGCTCACCGACCTGCATCAGCCGCCGGCCGCCGAGCCTGTTGTTGAGGGGCTGGGCGCAGCCGAAGCCGACGACCATGCCGACCGCCTGCGCGACCCCGGCCAGACCCGCCTTCAGTGGGCTGTAGCCGAGGCCGTACTGCACGAACAGGGTGAACACGATGCTCATGCCCAGCAGGCCGCCGAAGAAGGCCATCCCCGTCGCGAGGCCGCCGGTGAAGGCCTTCTTGGTGAACAGCGACGGGGTGATCAGGGTGGTCCGGCCGGCGGCATCCCTCGCCCGCTCCAACCGGGCGAGCATTCCCCAGACGGCAACGCCGGCGATCATCATCAGCCAGGTCCACACCGGCCAGCCGAGCTCACGACCCTGGATCAGTGGGTAGATCACCAGGACCATGCCGGCCGAGGCCAGCAGCACGCTGCCCACGTCCAGGTGGAGGCTGCGGTCCGGCCGCGAGGCGGGCAGGATCCGGGCTCCCAGCACGAGCGCAGCCAGACCGATCGGGATGTTGATCGCGAAGATGGCCCGCCAGCCCATCCCGAGCAGGTCGGCGTCGACCAGCCAGCCGGCGAGGATCGGACCACCGACGGCCGAGAGTCCCATCACCGGGCCGAAGGCGCCGAAGGCGGCGGCCATCTCGCTGGGCGGGAACATCTCCTTGATCAGTCCGAGTCCCTGGGGCAGCATCACGGCGCCGACCAGGCCCTGGAGCACCCGCGAGGCGACCAGCATCTCGGGGGACAGAGCGAGCGCACAGGCCGCCGACATCGCCGTGAACCCGGCCATCCCGAGCAGGAACACCCGCCGGCGTCCGTAGATGTCGCCGAGCCGGCCGCCGAGGAGCAGTCCGCTGGCCATCGCGATCGTGTAGGCCGCGGCCAGCCACTGGATCAGCGTCTCGCCACCGCCGAGCTCGCGCACGATGGTCGGTCCGGCGATGGACGTGACGAGGGCGTCGAGGAGATCCATCACCTCCGCGGCGAGGACCACGAAGAGCGCCGGCCAGCGCAGCGCGTAACCGCTCGCGACGAGGCGGTCGGCGGTGCCGGGTGGCTGGAGATCTGAGGCCATGGCGAGCTCCTGACGGTAGCGAGGACGAACGGTGTTCGTGTTTGGGACGAACACTGTTCTACCTGCGAACAGTGTTCGCGTCAACTAGGATGGCGACGATGGCGGAGAGCAACGAAGCAGCGCGGCGGCGGGCCCGTCGTACCCTCGCGCAGGTCGAGCGGCAGCGGGCCCGGACACCGGGCCGCGTCGAGGAGCTCCGGGCGCGGGCCGCACGGAGCAAGCGACCGCGCGCCCTGTCGCTGGACGCCATCGTCGGCCAGGCGCTGCGCATCGTCGACGCCGAAGGGGTCGACGCGGTCTCGATGCGCCGCGTGGCGGCCGAGTTCGACACCGGGCCGGCCAGCCTCTACGCCTACGTGGCCAACAAGGACGAGCTGCTGCGGCTGGTGCTCGGCCGGGTGATCGACGCCGTCGAGCTCCCCGCGGACGAGGCCGACTGGCAGCAGGTGGTCCGCACCTGGGCGCACAACGCCCGCGACGAGTTCCTCCGGCACAACGACCTGGCCCGGCTCACCTTCGCGCACATCCCGACCGGACCGAAGATGCTCGAGGCCGCCGAGCTGGTCCTCGGCGCGATGATCCGCGGCGGCGTGCCCGCCCAGGTGGCGGCCTGGGCGATGGACATCACCTCGCTGTACGTCGCGGCCGACGCCTACGAGGGCTGGCTGCTGGCGCAGCGCTTCGCCGACGACTCGGGCCGAGACCCGGAAGAGGTCGGGCGGGAGCACTTCGAGCGCCAGCTGCAGGACTTCGCCGAGGCGCCACCCGGCAGGTACCCCTACGTCACCGGCAACCTGGCCGCGCTGATGGTCGGCGGGAGCGACGAACGGTTCAGCTTCGCGATCGACATGCTGATCGCGGGGTTCGCCTCGCGGATCCCGTCAGGAGAGGCGCACGACTGAGCGCAGCACGCTCTGCCCGTCCGCGGAGCCGTGCTCCATCGTGGCGAAGGCCGCCTCCACGTCCTCGATGCCGATCTCCTCGCTGACGAACGCGTCGAGGTCGAGACGACCCTGCAGGTAGAGGTCGACCAGCATCGGGAAGTCCCGGGACGGCAGGCAGTCGCCGTACCAGCTGGACTTCAGCGCTCCACCGCGCCCGAAGACGTCGATGAGCGGGATGTCCGGGACCTGCATGTCCGGCGTCGGGACGCCGACCAGGACCAGGGTGCCCGCCAGGTCGCGCGCGTAGAACGCCTGCTTCCACGTCTCCGGACGTCCGACCGCGTCGATCACCACGTCGGCCCCGAAGCCACCGGTGAGCCCCTGGACGGCGGTCACCGGGTCGGTCGTCGACGAGTTCACCGTGTGGGTGGCGCCCAGCCTGCGGGCGCCGTCGAGCTTCTGGTCGTCGAGGTCGACCGCGATGATCGTGCCCGCCCCGGCCAGGGCCGAGCCGGCGATCGCGGCGGCCCCGACGCCCCCGCAGCCGATGACGGCCACCGACTGACCGCGGCGCACGTTGCCGGTGTTGATCGCGGCGCCCAGACCCGCCATGACACCGCAGCCCAGCAGGCCGACTGCCGCCGGCCGGGCGGCAGGGTCGACCTTGGTGCACTGTCCGGCCGCGACCAGGGTCTTCTCCGCGAATGCGCCGATCCCGAGCGCCGGCGTCAGCTCGGTGCCGGCGTGCTCGCCCTCGGCGAGGGTCATCCGCTGGGTCGCGTTGTGGGTGGCGAAGCAGTACCACGGTTCGCCGCGCTCGCAGGCACGACAGCTGCCGCACACCGCCCGCCAGTTGAGGACCACGAAGTCACCCGGCGCGACGTCGGTGACGTCGGGGCCCACCGACTCCACGATGCCGGCCGCCTCGTGGCCGAGCAAGAACGGGAAGTCGTCGTTGATGCCACCCTCCCGGTAGTGCAGGTCGGTGTGGCAGACGCCGCAGGCCTGCACCGCGACGACCGCCTCGCCCGGCCCGGGATCGGGGATGTTGATGGTGGCCAGCTCGACCGGTGCTCCCTGGCGCATCGCGACGACGCCGCGGACCTGCTGCATGCTGTTCTCCTCGACTCTGGGTGACTCTGGGTGACTCTGGACGACTCTGGGTGGGCTGCCGCCACTCTCACCGGCGGCAGGCTGCGATGCAACCATCCACCCGGTTGGCGCGTGGTTGCCTCTCGAGAGGCCGAACGGCGCGAGGATGGTGGTGCAGATGTCCAGGACGGACTCCGTGCTCGGGACCGTCCCAGGCACGACCGGAGGTGTGGTGCACCGGCTGAACGCGTCGAACGACTCGGAGTTCGCCGAGTGGATGGCCGCCCGGCAGGGACGGCTGCTCCGCACGGCGTACCTCCTGACCGGCGACCCGCACACCGCCCAGGACCTGGTGCAGAGCACACTGGCGAAGATCTACCTGCGCTGGGACAAGATCTCCGACCGCCAGCACGTCGACGCCTACGCCCGAGCGGCGCTGGTCAACGAGCACCGCTCCCTGTGGCGCCGACCCTGGCACCGCCGCGAGGTGGTCAGCGAGCAGCTCCCCGAGCAGGCCGGCCCCGATGCGTCGTACGACGGGCGCAGCAGCGCTCTCTGGGCCTACGTCCAGACGCTGCCGCCGCGGCAGCGCGCGGTCGTCGTGCTCCGCTACTACGAGGAGCTCACCGAGGCCGAGACGGCCGAGGTGCTGGGCATCAGCGTCGGCACGGTCAAGTCCCAGGCCAGTCGCGCCCTCGCCACGATGCGCCGCGGCCTGGCGGACCATCCAGAGCTCTCGGGGAAGGAGGACCTGTCATGAGCAGCCAGCTGGAGCGTGACCTCAGCCGCACGCTCGACGAGCACGCCACCGAGGCGACCGGAGCCATCGAGCTGCAGGACGTCCGCCACCACGCGCACCAGCTGCGGCGGGCCACGCAGCGACGGTGGGCGACCGGGCTCGCGGCAGCCGCCGTGCTGGTCGTCGCGGTGCCGGCAGCCCTGCTGCTCCCCGGGGACGAGACCACCGGGCCGGTGGACCCCTCGCCCACGCCGACCGCGGTGCCCGACAAGCTGCCGGAGCCGACGCGGACCTCCGCTCCCGACGAGAGCGTGCTCGCCGAGCTGCCGGCCGGGGCGGGTCCCAACTGGCCCTACCTGCACGAGGGCCAGGTGCAGTTCTCCAACGGTGCCACCGCCGCACTGCCCGGCGGGGCTGCGGCCGTGAAGACGTTCGTCAACTACCGCGGTGGCTGGCTGGTCGCCGACGACGCCACGGCAACGACCACGTGGTACGACAACACGGGCGCGGCGGTGCGGTCGGGCCGCGGCCTGTCCATCGTGACGAGCAGCGACGCGCTGCGAGTCGGCTACCTGATGGCGGACCGGGCACACCTCGGCGACACCACCGGCATGGCCGAGGGCGAGCAGACGTGGCCGACACCCGGGGTGCTCGACGGCCTCGTCGGGTTCGTCCGCGACGGCCTGGTGGTCACCGCGGGCGGGGGCGACGTGCGCCTGCTCGCGTGGGACGGCACGACGAAGGCCGTTGCCCACCTCCAGGCCGCGACGGCCAGCAGCGACGCGGCCGACCTCGTCGGTGGACTGGTCGACCACGACCAGGGTGCCGTCGTCGACCTGAGCACCGGCAGGGCGTTGTGGACGGAGGGCTGGCGACCGCTGGCGTTCAGCCCCGACGGCCACCTGCTCGCGGCCGTGCCGCTGGCGGACAACGGCGATCCGAGCGAGCTCGCGATCCTCGACGCCCGCACCGGTGCCACGGTCGCGCGCACTGCGCTGGTGACCAACCGGATCTATCTGCGCGGCACGCCCGTGTGGGAGGACGAGACCCACCTGCTGTTCGTCGCCGACAGCGGTCCGACACCGGCCGAGGCGATCCTGCGGATGGGCACCGACAGCGGTCTCGAACGGGCCACCCCACCGGTCGCGGGCGGGTTGACCACCGACAGCGCGCCGTACGTCCTCGCTGCCGGCCGCTGAGGCGGGCACCCGTCAGGCCAGGACGTCCTCCACCGGCATCGAGGAGTCGGCCGGGAGATCGAGCGCGGACGGCGTGCGGCCGCGGGCCACCATCTCGGAGCCGAGTGCAGCGACCATCGCTCCGTTGTCGGTGCACAGCTTGGGACGCGGCACCCGCACCCGGATGCCGCGGGCAGCCGCCCGCTCCTCGGCCAGCACCCGCAGCCGCGAGTTCGCCGCGACCCCGCCCCCGATGAGGATGTCCTCGATGCCGTGCTCGACAGCGGCGTCGACCGCCTTGCGGGTGAGCACGTCGCAGACGGCCTCCTGGAAGGACGCCGCGACGTCAGCCACGGGCAGCGGCTCGCCGGCCGCCTCCTTCGCCTGCACCCAGCGGGCGACCGCCGTCTTGAGCCCGGAGAAGGAGAAGTCGAAGCGGTGCCGCTCGAGGTCGCGGCGCGAGGTGAGCCCCCGCGGGAAGTCGATCGCGACCGTGTCGCCCTCGCGGGCTGCCTTGTCGATGTACGGACCTCCCGGGAACGGCAGTCCCAGCAGCCGGGCCACCTTGTCGAAGGCCTCCCCCGCGGCGTCGTCGATGGTGGCCCCCAGCGAGGTGACCGATGCCGTCACGTCGTCGACCCGAAGCAGGGACGAGTGGCCGCCCGACACGAGCATCGCCAGGCACGGGTCGGGCAGCGGCCCGTGCTCGAGCTGGTCGACGGCCACATGGGCGGCGAGGTGGTTGACGCCGTAGATGGGCTTCTCCAGCGCCATGGCCAGCGCCTTCGCCGCGGCGACCCCGACGAGGAGGGCTCCGGCCAACCCGGGCCCGGACGTCACGGCGATCGCATCCACGTCCGCCGGCCGGACGCCCGCGTCGTCGCACGCCCGCTCGATCATCGGCACCATCGCCTGGAGGTGGGCGCGGGCCGCGACCTCGGGGACCACGCCGCCGAACCGGGCGTGCTCGTCCACCGAGGAGGCGAGCGCGTCGGCCAGCAGCGTGTTGCCCCGGACGATGCCGACACCGGTCTCGTCACAGGAAGTCTCGATGCCCAGCACCAGCGGTTCGTCCGTCATGCCCCTCCTCCACAGCCACGGCCGAGACCCCGGCGCAGCACCACGGCGGTCGCACCGTCCCGGTAGTACCGCCGCCGGCGGTCGACCTCGGTGAACCCCGAAGCGGCGTAGAACGCGAGCGCGCCGGCGTTGTCCTCGCGCACCTCGAGCAGCAGCCGGTCGGCGCCGGAGCCGTCGGCCCGCCGGACGACCTCCGCGAGCAGCTCGCCGGCGATCCCGCGGCGACGGTCGGCGGGATCGACGGCGATCCGCTGCAGCTCGGCGATGTCGCCCGCGTGCGACGCCACGGCGTACCCCACGACCTGGGTGCCGCGACGGGCCACCAGGTAGTGCACGGTCGGCAGGTCGCCGGTCGCGCCCAGCTCGACCAGGTGCTCCGACCAGGCGTCGTCCCCCAGGCAGGTCGCCTCGAGCTCGGCGATCCGGGGAACGTCCTCGAGCGTGGCGTCGCCGATCACGACACCTTCTTGGGCGGTCGCGGGGCCATCGTGTCGGGACGGCGCAGGTAGAGCGGGTCGGGGTCGAGCAGTTCGTAGCGCTCGCGGGTCACCACGTCGGCGAGCACCGCGGCGCGGGGCAGCTCGGGCTGCACCGCGTGGGGGAACGCCTCGGGGTAGAGCAGCGCCCCCCGTCCCGCGACCGGCTCGTCGGTGGCCACGTCGGCCGGTCTCGCGACGACCGGATCGGCCAGGCGTCGACCTGCGGAGTAGCGGGCCAGGTAGACCTCCTTGCGGCGGGCGTCCGTGGCGACGACGAAGTCGTCGAGTCCGGCATCCACCGCCTCTGCGGCGAGCACGTCGAGGGTGCAGACGGCGTAGACCGGGACCTCCAGTGCGAAGCCGAAGGTCCGGGCGGTCACCAGCCCGACGCGCAGCCCCGTGAACGGTCCGGGCCCGGCTCCCACCGCCACGGCAGTGACGTCACGGCGACCGGCACCGGCCTCCGCCAGCACGGCCTCGATGCCGGGAGCGAGCATCTCCCCGTGTCGCAGGCCCTCCTCGGAGTGCCACGCGGCGACCACCGTCGAGCCGTCGTGCAGCGCGACGGTCACGCGCGGTGTGGCGGTGTCGAAGGCGAGCAGCACGGGTCCGAGGCTAGTCCGCGTCCGGAAGCAGTACGACGGACAGGTCGGCCTCGCGCCACCGGGCGCCCACCGCCGTCATCGTGAGGGTGCGCACCTCCGAGGACGGATCGGCCGGCCGCTGCAGCCGGATCTCCAGCCGGTCGCCGGTGAGCGCCTCGGCGAGCCCCTCGCCCCACTCCACGACCGTCACGGCGTCCTCGACGTCGGTGTCGAGGTCGAGGTCGTCGAGCTCGGCGGTGCCGCCGAGGCGGTAGGCGTCGACGTGCACCAGCGGCGGACCGCCGTGCTGCGCGGGGTGGATGCGGGAGATCACGAAGGTCGGCGAGGTGACGGCACCGCGCACGCCCAAACCGAGGCCCAGGCCCTGGGTCAGCGTCGTCTTGCCGGCGCCGAGGTCCCCGGTGAGGATGACCAGGTCACCGGCGCGCAGGAGGCGGCCGAGGCGCTCGCCGACGGCCCGGGTGTCGACGGCTCGCGGCAGGTCAGTGGTGAGCGGCAGCAGGCGGGTCATCCGCAGGCGGGGTCCGCGGTGGCCGGTCTCGACGTAGCCGTGGCCCTCCCAGAACCGCACCGTGGCCGGCAGCTCCCGCCGGGCCTCGAGCTCGAGGCCGCGCAGCTTCCGCTCCCCGGCCACCTCCTCGGCGCGACGGGCCAGCGCACTGGCGACGCCGTGCCGACGCGCCGGGGCGAGCACGCCGACGCGATGCACCCCGAGCAGCCCCTGGTCCTCGTCGAGGAGCAGTGCCCCGACAGGTCGACCGTCGAGGAGGGCCAGCAGACCGCCGTACCGGGCGAGGGTGCGGGTGACGGAGTCGATCGTCTCCTCCAGGGCCGTCGACGGCGGGTCCAGCACGGGCCGGCCGGCGAAGGTCACGTGGATCAGGTCGAGCACGTCGTGGGCGCGGTCAGCGCCGACGTCGAGCACCTCGAGCGTGCCCATCAGGCGTTCACCCAGCGGCGCGCTTCGCGACCGCGCATGCGGGTGACGATCTCGTAGGAGATGGTGTCGCACCACTCCGCCCAGTCCTGGGCCGTCGGCTCGCCGCCGGCTCCGGAGCCGAAGAGCACCACCTCGTCGCCCTCCTCGGCCGCCCCGCCGACGACGAACTGGTCCATGCAGATGCGGCCAAGGACCGGCGCCCGGCGACCGTTGAGCTGGACCTGCGCACGGGAGGACGCGTGTCGTGGGATGCCGTCGGCGTACCCCAGTGGCACCAGCGCAGCCGTCATCGGCCGGTCGGCGACGAAGGTGTGCCCGTAGGAGACCCCGTCACCGGCCTGCAGCTGCTTGCCCAGGACGATGCGCCCGCGCAGCGTCATCGCCGGGACCAGGCCGAGCTCTCGGGAGGAGACCACGTCCGGGGCCGGGGTGAGCCCGTAGACGGCGATCCCGAGCCGGACCAGGTCGAACCGGACGCTCGGCCGCAGCAGCGCGCCGGCGGAGTTGGCCAGGTGCCGCACCTCGGGCCGCAGGCCGACCTCCTCGGCAGCCGCCACCGCGGCCCGGAACGCCTGCTCCTGCTCGTCGTTCGCCGGGTGCGCCGGCTGGTCGGCACAGGCCAGGTGGGACCAGACGCCGACGATCCGGACGTCGCCGGCGCGCTCGGCGAGGACCGCCTCGGCCAGCAGCTCCGCCCAGTGCGCCGCGCTGGCACCGCCCCGGGACAGGCCGGTGTCGATCTTGAGGTGCACCCGCGCGACCGTCCCGAGCGCGCGGGCGGAGCCGGCGATCTCCCGGAGCTGCCCGACGGTGTAGGCCGCCACGTCGACGTCCTCCGCGACGACCGGCCCCAGGTCGTCGCCGAGCACGGAGAGCCAGCACATCAGTCGGCCGTGGTCCCCGGCCGCCCGCAGGGACAGCGCCTCCTCGGGCGTGGCGACACCGAGCCAGTCGGCACCCGCCTCGCGTGCGGCCCGGGCCACCGGGGCCATCCCGTGCCCGTAGGCGTCGCCCTTGACCACGACCATCACCTGCGGCGGTTCGTGGCCGTCGGGCAGGTCGAGGGCGGTCAGCTCCCGCAGCCGCCGGACGTTGCGCCGGATCGCGTCGAGGTCGACGACGATCTCGGCGCGGGGCGGCACGGCAGCGGCGTTCATGGCGGGCCCATCCTGCCACTCGCCTCAGGACCGCAGGACGAGCCGCACCACGTCGGACACCGCATCGGCGACCGCTTCCGGCGTGAGCGGGCCACCGCCGGAGGCCAGGGTGCCGGCCGCGCCGTGCAGCCAGGCACCCACCGCAGCAGCGTCGAAGGGCGCCAGGCCGGCCGCCAGCAGCGAACCGGTGATCCCGGCCAGCACGTCGCCGGTGCCGGCGGTCGCCAGCCAGGAGGTTCCGGAGGTGTTCACCCGGACGCGTCCGTCGGGAGCGGCGATGATGCTGTGCTCGCCCTTGAGCAGGACGACGCATCCGAAGCGGTCCGCGGCCCGGCGAGCATGGTCGAGCTGGCGTGCCTCCACCTGCGCGCGGGGCACGTCGAGCAGCGCGCCCAGCTCGCCTGCGTGCGGGGTGAGTACGACGTCCGGCCGGCCCCCGCGGAAGTGCTGGAGCGCGTCGGCGTCCACCAGCACCGGCACCTCGTCCTCGAGGGCCCGGGCCAGCGCGTCGCCGGCTCGGGAGCCGCCGCCGGAGCCGACCACC
>DASTFI010000041.1:0-74565 GCA_035708765.1 Marmoricola sp. | reverse complement strand
GCTCAGCTTCGGGTCAGGACACCGCCTGCTTCACCAGGCGGGCCACCTGCTGCTCGACGTCGGGCGTCCAGGTCACCAGTGCGTACGACGTCGGCCAGAGGTCGCCGTCGTCGAGGTGGGCGTTCTCCTCGAAGCCCAGGGTGGCGTAGCGACTCTTGAACTTCCCGGCGTCCTTGAAGAAGACCACCACCTTGCCGTCCGCGTTGGTGTAGGCGGGCATGCCGTACCAGGTCTTCGGCGCGAGGTCGGGCGCGTTCTCCGTGACGGCGACGTGGACCCGCTCGGCGAGCTCGCGGTCCTCTGGCGCCATCTCGGCGATCGCCTTGAGCACCGAGTCCAGCCCGTCGGCCTTCTTCGCACCCTTCCGGCCCTCCGCGCGGAGCTCCGCCGCGCGTTCCTTCATCGCCGCCCGCTCCTCGGCGGAGAAGCCGGTGTTGTCGGTCTTGTTCGTTGGCATCGGGATCACCCTTCGTTGCGGAGTACGGCGCCTGCTGGCCGTCCTGTCCGAGGCTAGGCAACGGACCGGAGCATTCGCTTCTCGAATCCTGACCGACTTCGCCGCGGTCCTCACACCTGAGATCGTGTCCCCATGCGCAGCTTCCGACAGGTCGACGTGTTCTCCGACGACGCCTTCCGCGGCAACCCCGTGGCCGTGGTGCACGACGCGGAGGGGGTCAGCGACGAGGAGATGGCTCGCTTCGCGCGGTGGACCAACCTGAGCGAGACCACGTTCCTGCTGCCGCCCACGATCGCGGAGGCGGACTACCGGCTGCGGATCTTCACGCCGACCGAGGAGCTTCCCTTCGCCGGACATCCGACGCTCGGCTCCGCCCACGCCTGGCTCGAGGCAGGCGGGGAGCCGAGGGAGCCGGGGAAGGTCGTGCAGGAGTGTGCTGCCGGACTGGTCACCCTGCGGCGTGGGGAGATGCTCGCCTTCGCGGCGCCGCCGCTCGTCCGGTCCGGCGCCGTCGCCTCGGCCGACCTGACCCGCATCGCCCGAGCCCTGCGGATCGCCGTGAACGACATCGTCGACGCGGCCTGGATCGACAACGGACCCGGCTGGGTCGGGGTGCTGCTCCGTGACGCGGACGCTGTCCTGGCGCTGCAGCCCGATCCAGCCGCGTTCGGAGATCTCGACCTCGGGGTCGTCGGCCTGCGGCGCGATGGCGACACGGCGTGCGAGGTGCGCGCCTTCTGCCCCGGCTTCGGCATCACCGAGGACCCCGTCACCGGCTCGCTCAACGCCGGGATCGGCCAGTGGCTCGGCGGGACGGTGCTGCCCGACGCCTACGTCGCGGCGCAGGGCACGGTGCTCGGTCGTGCAGGCCGGGTGCACGTGGAGCGGATCGGCGACACCGTCTGGGTCGGTGGTGCCACGACCACGCGGATCACCGGGAGCGTCGCGCTCGATCGATGAGCTCAGCGGTACGTCGTACCCCGCTCGTCGCGTGTCCAGGTGGCCCCCGAGGACAACCCCGCCAACCCTGCCAACCCTGCGGCCTGCAGCTCCCGCTTGAGCACCTTGTTGGTGGCCGTGCGGGGCAGCATCGTCATCAGCCGGACGTACCGCGGCCACTGCTTCTGGCCGAGGTCGGGCTGACCGGCCAGGAAGGCCTCGAAGTCGTCCGGCGACAGGTCACCGGTGAGCACCAGCGCGGCGACCAGCTGGTCGCCGGACGCGGGGTCGGGGACGGCGTACACCGCCGCCTCGCTGATCGCGGGGTGGCGGGTGAGGATCCGCTCGACGGGTGCGGCCGCGATGTTCTCCCCGTCGACGCGCAGCCAGTCGGCGGTGCGGCCGGCGTAGTAGAGCCACCCGGCGGCGTCGCGATAGGCGAGGTCGCCCGACCAGTACTTCCCGTCGCGCAGCCGCTCCGCCGTGGCGGCCTCGTCGTTGTAGTAGCCGGCGAACTGGCCGGAGCCGGTGGTGTTGACCAGCTCCCCGACGCAGGCGTCGAGATTCGTCACCTGACCGTGCTCGTCGAACACGGCGGGCGGGCACTCCTCGTGGGTCTGGGGGTCCAGCACCGCCACTCCCGGCATCGGCTGTCCGAGCGAGCCCGGGGGAGTGTCCGGGGTCCGGCTGATCACCACGGCGTTCTCCGTCGAGCCGAAGCCGTCGATCACCCTGCAGCCGAACCGACGGGCGAACTCCGCGGTCGCGCGGTCGCCGGCCTCGTTGCCGAAGACGAGCCGCAGCGGGTTCTCGGCGTCGTCCGGCCGCTCGGGGGTCGCCAGGACGTAGGAGAGCGGCTTGCCGACGTAGTTGGCGTACGTCGCGCCGTAGCGGCGCACGTCGGGAAGGAAGCCGCTGGCGGAGAACCGCTCGGCCAGCGCGATCGCCGCCCCGGTGTGCAGCGCCGTGCTCCAGCCCGCCATCACCCCGTTGGAGTGGAAGAGCGGCATCGAGACGTAGTGCACGTCGTCGGCGGTGAGGCCGAGCCGCCCGGTCATGTACGCCGCCGGGCCGGTGATCTTGCCGTGGGTGACCCGGACGGCCTTGGGGTCCCCGGACGTGCCGGAGGTGAAGATGAGCATGAAGAGGTCGTCGAGCCCGGGCGCCGCGTCCGTCTCCGGGACGGGGCCGTCCGGCGAGACGGTCACCGCTGCGCCCTCGGCCGACGGTGGGGACAGCTCCTGGGCGTGGACGACCCTCACGTCGGGCAGGTCGAGCCCGGTCAGGAGCGCGGCGTGCGCGTCCTCAACCACGACCAGCTGGACGTCCGCCTTGCGGATGTCGGCGGCCAGCGCGGCGCCACGGCGCGTGGTGTTGAGACCGACGAGCACGTGACCGCCCAGGCCCGCTGCGGCCAGCTGCAGGGCCATCTCGGGCGTGTTGTCCAGCAGCACCCCGACGTGTCGGGGGCGGTCGGCGTGGAGGTGCCGGGCGAGCGATGCGGCCCGCTCGTCCGCGCGCTCGACGTACTCACGCCACGACCAGCGCAGTTCGCCGGCGAGCAGCCCGGGGCGGTCGTCCCCGGCGCGGGCCAGGAGCAGGTCGCGGACCGTCTCCGGCGGCCGAGCTGGACTGCTCACACCGGCTCGGTCGCCAGCAGGCGGCCGATGTGGCGGGCGTGCTCGGTGGCGCCGCCCAGGGTGAACTCGTTGACCTTCGCCCGGGTGAAGTAGCGGTGCGCCTCGCCGTCGAGGTCGATCCCGACGCCACCGTGGACGTGCACCGTCGTGTGCGCGATCCGGTGGCCGGCGTCGGCGGCCCACAGCTTCGCGGTGGACACCTCCTTCTGCGCGGGCAGGCCGTCATCGAGCCGCCAGGCGGCCTGCCACAGCGTCAGCTCGGCGCCGAGCACGTCGATGTAGCCGTCCGCCAGCCGCTGCGACACGGCCTGGAAGGTGCCGATCGGGCGGCCGAACTGCTCACGCGTCCGGGCGTACGCCGCGGTCAGGTCGAGCGCACCCTTCAGCGTGCCGAGCTGCTGCGCGCAGGCGCAGACGATGAGGCGCTGCTCCAGCCAGCGGACCACCTCGTCGCCGTGCCCGATGGTGCCCAGGTGCCGGTCCATCGGGATCACCGCGCGCTCCAGGAGCAGCCGGCAGAGCTGGTCGCCACCGCTCACCGCCTGCGGCAGCACGGTCACGCCCGGGTCGTCCGGATGGACCAGGAACGCGGTCGCACCGTCCTGGGTCATCGCCGGCACCACGAACAGGTCGGCGATGGTGCCGCCGGCCACCACCGTCTTGGTGCCGCTGAGCAGCCAGCTGTTGCCGTCGTTGTCGGCCCGGGTCTCCGGGAACTCCGGCACGTGGGCACGCTCCTCGGCGATCGCCGCGGCGAGCACCGCCTGCCCGTTGGCAGCACCCTCCAGCCACATCGCCTGCTGCGCCGGGGTGCCGAACTCCGCGATCGCCATCGCCGTCGGGACGTGCGTGGCGAGCGGGACCGGCGCGAGGTGCCGCCCTGCCTCGACGAGCACCCGGCACAGCTCGAGCAGGCCCATGCCGCTACCCGTGTGCTCCGAGGGGAGCGCCAGCCCCAGCAGACCGGCCTCACCGCATCGCCGCCACGTCTGGGAGTCGAACCGGTCCTCGCCCTCGTCGACGGCCTTGAGCCGTTCGGGGGTGCACTCGTTCTTGAAGACCATCGCGGCCAGCGCGACGGCGTCCTGCTGCAGCTCGGTCGGGGTGAAGTCCACGGTCAGCTCCTCGGGGTCGTGCCGGCTGCGGACCTCGGCGCGGGCGGCAGGCCCAGCCCGACGTAGCCGATGATGTCGCGCTGGATCTCGTTGGTCCCGCCGCCGAAGGTCATCACCAGCGACGACCGGTAGTAGCGCTCCAGCCGCCCGCGCAGCACCGCGCCGGGCGAGTCGCCGGCGACGATCGCCTCCGGACCGACGATCTCCATCAGCGACCGGTAGACCTCGGTGGCCAGCTCGGACCCGTAGACCTTGGTCGCCGACGCGTCTGCGGGGGAGAGGTCGCCGGTCGCCGAGGCCAGCTTCCAGTTGAGCAGCTTGAGCACCTCGGCCCGGGCGTGCGCGCGGCCGAGCAGCACCTGCACCCACTCGGCGTCGACGACCCTGCTGCCGTCGGGGTTCTGGGCCTGCTGCGCCCAGGCGCGCACCTCGGCGATCGAGTGCACCAGGGGAGCCGCGGACGTCAGCGCCACCCGCTCGTGGTTGAGCTGGTTGGTCATCAGCGCCCAGCCGCCGTTGAGCTCGCCGACCAGGTTGTCCGCGGGCACCCGCACGTCCTCGTAGTACGTCGCGCTCGTGCTGACCCCGGCCACCGTGTGCACCGGGGTGTAGGAGAACCCCTTCGACTCCGTCGGGACCAGGATGATGGAGAGCCCTTTGTGGCGGGGCAGGTCGGGGTCGGTCCGGCACGCGAGCCAGATGTAGTCGGCGTACTGCACGAGGGAGGTCCACATCTTCTGGCCGTTGACCACCCACTGGTCGCCGTCCCGGCGAGCTCGGGTCTGCAGCGAGGCCAGGTCCGTCCCGGAGGCCGGCTCGGAGTAGCCGATCGAGAAGTGCATCTCTCCCCGGAGGATCGCCGGCAGGATCTCGGCCTTCTGCGCCTCGGTGCCGTAGCGCATGATCGTCGGGCCGACCGTGTTGAGGGTCAGGTAGGGGATGGGCACGCCCGCGACGGCCGCCTCGTCGGTGAAGATCAGCTGGTCCATCATCGAGCGGCTCTGCCCGCCGTACTCCTCGGGCCAGCCGATGCCGAGCCAGCCGTCCTGGCCGACCTGGCGGATCACCCGCTGGTAGACCCCTGCCTCGCCGAACTCGCCGGTGGCAGCGGCGAGCCCGGCACGCACCTCCGGGGTGACCAGCTGCCCGAAGTAGTCGCGCAGCTCGGCCCGCAGCTGTTCCTGCTCCTGCGTCAGTGCGATCCTCATGGCGACATCCTTCGGCTCACCGGGACAGGGCTGGTGTCTCGTGGCGCAAAACTATAACCTGTTCTTGTTTTCCACCAGACGTCACGGAGGTCAGCATGAGCCCGGCAAGCAGCGCGGTCAGCACCCCGATGAGCAGCACCGGTCCCGGCAGCACCGAGTCCGGTGCCGCTCGCGCCCTGGACCGTGGTGTCGCGCCGACCCGGTTCGCGCGCGGCTGGCACTGCCTGGGGCCGGTCGAGAAGTACGCCGACGGCGAGCCGCACGCGGTCCCGGCCTTCGGCGGCAAGCTGGTGGTCTGGCAGGGCACGGACGGCCACGTCAACGTCCTCGACGGCTACTGCCGACACATGGGCGGCGACCTCACCCGGGGCACCGTCAAGGGCGACGAGATCGCGTGTCCCTTCCACGACTGGCGCTGGGGCGGCGACGGCAAGTGCAAGCAGATCCCCTACGCCCGCCGGATCCCGCTGCGTGCGCGCACCCAGAAGTACCCGGTCGTGCTCCGCAACGGACTGGTGATGATCTGGCACGACCCGGAGGGCTCCGAGCCGGACCTGGAGATCCTGCCGCCGGAGATGGAGGGCATCACCGACCCGGACCAGTACACCGACTGGACCTGGAGCACCCTCGACGTGCCGACCGCGCACTGCCGCGAGATCGTCGACAACGTCGTGGACATGGCCCACTTCTTCTACATCCACTTCGCGTTCCCCACGAACTTCCGCAACGTGTTCGAGGGCCACATGGCCACCCAGTTCATGGAGTCGACCGGCCGTCCCGACATGGCCGGGGAGGGGTACGGCGACGACAGCCTCATGCTCAAGTCCGAGGCGACCTACTTCGGCCCCTCGTTCATGATCAACTGGCTGCGCAACGACTACAAGGGCTTCCTGACCGACGTCGTGCTGGTCAACTGCCACGTGCCCACCTCCGACAACTCGTTCGTGCTCATGTACGGCCTCAAGGTCCGCAAGCCCGAGGGCGTCGACGAGAAGACCACCCACTACATCGGCGAGCGCTACACGCAGATGTTCGGCGACGGGTTCCTGCAGGACGTGGAGATCTGGCTCAACAAGGCACCGGTGCAGAACCCCCTCCTCTGCGAGGAGGACGGTCCCGTCTACCAGCTCCGCCGCTGGTACGAGCAGTTCTACGTCGACAAGGCCGACGTCACCCCGGAGATGACCGAGCGCTTCGAGTTCGAGGTGGACACCACCAAGGCCAACGAGTACTGGCGCGCCGAGGTGGAGGAGAACCTGCGCAAGCGGGAGCAGGAAGGCGCCGGGGCCGAGGCGGTCGGTGCGCCGACCGCCGGCGGCGGGGTCTGATGGTCTCCTTCGCCCCGACGAACAGGGAGACCCTGGCCGACCAGCAGCGCTACACCCGGGCGCGGCTGGCCGAGGTCGCCTGTCTCGACTGCCTGGCCCGGGTGGGCGTCAAGAAGAACAGCGAGCACCACACCTCGGTCCAGTGGGACGCCGCGTCACTGGCCGCCTGCCAGGAGTTCCGCCGACTCGCGTCCCAGCCAGGGGGACGGCGCGTCCACGACACCTGCTCCCGGCTACGATCCTCGATCGACCGTGCCGTCGCCGACGGCACCGTGGAGATCGGAGCCGAGGATGGCTGGTGAGGGCTTCCTGCTCACCGTCCTCGACGTCGTCGTGGAGACCCGGGACGCGCGGTCGGTGGTCTTCGACGTCCCCGACGAGCTGCAGGACGCGTTCGCCTACACTCCCGGCCAGTTCCTCACCGTCGCGGTCCCCAGCGAGCAGACCGGGCTCGCCGCCCGCTGCTACTCGCTCTCGAGCGCCCCGCACTCCGGCCGGCACCAGATCACCGTCAAGCGGACGGTCGACGGCTACGCGTCCAACTGGATCGCCGACAACCTGAAGCCCGGCGACACCCTGCGGGTGCTGCCCCCGAGCGGCATCTTCACGCCCAAGGACATCAACGCAGACCTGCTCCTGTTCGCCGGCGGCTCCGGCATCACCCCGGTGATGTCCATCGCCCGGACCGCGCTGGAGAAGGGGAGCGGGAGGGTCGTCCTGCTCTACGCCAACCGGGACGAGCAGTCGGTGATCTTCGCCCGCGAGCTCACCGAGCTCGCCGTCGAGTACGCCGAGCGGTTCACCGTCGTGCACTGGCTGGAGAGCGTGCAGGGCCTGCCCACCCAGGAGCAGCTGGCAGCGTTCGCGGCGTACTTCTCCGACTTCACGGCGTTCGTCTGCGGCCCGGCGCCGTACATGAAGGCCGTCACCGGCGCACTCAAGGAGCTCGGCTTCCCGCGGGACCGTCGGCACCAGGAGAAGTTCGTCTCCCTGGGCGGCAACCCGTTCGGCGACGTCGAGGAGGTGCTCGCCGCCCAGAGGGTGCTCGAGGAGGCCGACGACGGCGACGACTCGGGGGACGAGCAAGCACCCGCCTTCGTCGGCCCGGTGTCCGTGGAGGTCGAGCTCGACGGGGAGCACTACGCCTTCGACGACTGGCAGGGCGGCAAGCCGTTGCTGGAGTTCCTCGAGGACAAGGGCGTGCCGGCACCCTTCTCGTGCCGTGAGGGCCAGTGCAGCGCCTGTGCCTGCGTGGTGCTCGAGGGTGAGGTGACCCTGCAGCACAACGAGGTGCTCGACAGCGACGACCTGGCCGACGGTCTCCGCCTCGCGTGCCAGGCGATGCCCGCCACGAACACGCTCAAGATCACCTACTCCGGTTGAACCACCCACGGGTCCTCGGCGTCGAGCGTGCCTGCGTCCACGATCGGCAGGAAGACCGACTGCTGCCGGAGCCGGGGCGGTGCGACCGACGCCTCGCCGAACACCCGGGCCCGCAGCGGTGCGGTGAGGACGCCCAGGGGCGCGGTCAGGACGTAGAGGTAGGCCAGGCCCACCCCCGTGGCGGCCGGCGCGGTCGCCAGCCCGGCCGCGACAACCACGACCGCGAGCGAGGTGGTGATGCGCGCCTCCCGGGTGCGCGGCGTGACCAGGTCGCGGAAGGAGCGGAACCGCACCGTGCTGACCATGAGCAGGGCGGGCAGCACGCTGATCACGGCCGGCAGCAGGATGGCGGGGCCGACATCGACGCGCAGGCTGTCGATGTCGGGGTTGTTGAGCGCGAAGACGGTCGCGACCACCACGGCCGCGGCGCCCGGGCTGGGCAGCCCGACGAAGTAGCGCTTGTCCGCGGTCGGCTCGATGGTGAAGTTGAACCGGGCCAGCCGGAAGGCGGCACAGGCGAGCCAGAGGAACGCTGCCAGCCAGGCGATCATCGGCCACTCGGGCAGCACCCAGGTGTAGACGAGGACCGCAGGGGCGAGCCCGAAGGAGACCAGGTCGGCCAGCGAGTCGAGCTGGACGCCGAACGGTGACGTCGCGCCGACCAGCCGCGCCACCGCGCCGTCGCTGATGTCGAAGACGATCGCGGCGCTGATCAGGACGGCGGCCAGCGTGAAGTGGCCGCGGGTGGCCAGCAGCACCGACGAGAAGCCGCAGGCCATGTTGGCGGTGGTCAGCATGCTGGGAGCCGTCACGCGCAAGCGCTCGCGGTGCCCGAGCTGCCGCAGCGAGACCACCTCGGCGCCGGAGTGCGAGGCCAGCCGCCACCGGTCGAACATGCGCCGACGGGGACGCGGCCGCTCCCTCATGACCCTTCCCCGGGCCAGCGGCCGAGCACGGTCTCGCCGCCGACCACGCGGTCGCCGGCGTGCACGTGCAGCGCCACCTCCGGAGGCAGGAAGACGTCCATCCGGGAGCCGAACTTCATCAGTCCGATCCGCTCGCCGGTGGCGATGTCGTCGCCGGCCCGCACTCGGGTCACCACCCGACGGGCCACCAGCCCGACGACCTGGCGGAAGACATAGCGCCGCTGCTGGCCGCGCACCGTGCGTCGTACGACGAGGTCACTGCGCTCGTTCTCGAAGGCACTCTCGAAGCGGTACGCCGCCAGCCAGCTGCCCGGCCGGTACGTCACCGACTCGACCGTGCCGCCGTACGGCGCCCGGTTGACGTGCACGTCGAAGAGCGAGAGGAAGATGCTGACCTGCTGCCACTCGCCCTCGGGGGCCACGCCGACCTGTCCCGCGCCGGCGTGCATCACCTTGCCGTCGGCGGGAGACAGGACCACGTCCTCGTCGACCTGGCCGCTGTCCGCAGGTCGGTCCGGGTCGCGGAAGAAGGCCACCAGGCCGGCGGGCAGCGTCAACAGCCCGGCGGCCAGGCGGGGTCGTCCGGTGGCCAGGGCGAGGGCGCTCGGCACCGCGCCGATCGCCGCTGGCCACCATGCCTCGGGGTCAATGGTGGTCGACATGATGCTCGGTGCTCCTGGCGTGGCCGTTGCCGGCGCTGTCGGCCGGAGGTCCGGGACAACCTACCTGTTGCGGATGGTCTGGTCGGGGACGTCCCGGAATGCCGACCTTCGACTGGTATGGACCGGTTGAACCGATTTCGTCCCCGTGGCGGGACACGGCGTCGCGCGCGGACCTACGCTCCTGCCATGAGCCAGCTGCCGACCCGCGCCGTCCACCCGCTGGCGGCGATCCCGCCGCAGCGCACCGCCGCGGACCCGATCGGGCGTGCGCCGACGCCGGCCACGAGCCGGCAGCTGGAGGCCGCCCGTCGCTGGACGCTGGTGCGTGCGCTGCTGCTGCCGGTCGGGGCGATGTACGTCTACGCCGGCTCGATGACCGGCATGGCCGCGCTCGACCGGCTGGTGGGCGGCACCGCGGTGGTCGCGCTGCTCGCCAGTCCTGTCGCTGCCCTCGCCGCCGCCGTGCTGGCGGCGGTGCTCGTCGTCACCGGTGCGCGGCTGGTGCGCGGCGTCCTCGCGCACTGACGGGCTGCCGTCGCGCCGACCGCGGCACCGGCCCTACCAGCCGCGCTCGCGCCACTCGGACAGGTGCGGTCGCTGCTCACCCAGCGTCGAGTCGCCGCCGTGCCCCGGGTAGAACCAGGTCTCGTCGGGAAGCCGGTCGAAGAGCTTGGCCGAGACGTCGTCGAGCAGGGTGCGGAACGCCGCCGCGTCGCCGAACGTGTTGCCGACGCCACCGGGGAAGAGCGAGTCGCCGGTGAACAGGTGCGGCGTGCCCTGCGGATCGTCGTACAGCAGGGCGATGGAGCCGGGCGTGTGCCCGACGAGGTGGATCACCTGCAGCCGGCACTCCCCGAACTCCACGGTGTCGCCGTCGCGCACCCGGTCGTCCACGGGCACCCCGGTCTGCTCGGTGATCGCGTCGGCGTCGGGCTCGCCCGCCACCACCACGGCGCCGGTGGCCGCCACCACGTCGGCGAGTGCCCGGTGGTGGTCCCAGTGCTGGTGGGTGGTCACGACCGTGCCCAGCCCGGCGTCGCCGACGAGCTGCAGCAGCGTGGACGCGTCGTCCGCCGCGTCGACGAGGACCTGCTGGTCCGTGGCCCGGCAGCGCAGCAGGTAGCAGTTGTTGGACATCGCGTCGTCGACCGCGACCTTGGTGATCATCATGCCCGCGAGCTCGCGGACGTCCGGAGTCCCGCCGGGAGTGACGTTGCCGGTGTAGCTCACGTCCTCACCACTTCCCGATCGTCGGCAGCGTGCCGGTCGTGCTGGACAGCTGCGCGCCGTCGCCGCGGCCGGTCACCCAGGCCACCAGGCCCCGGATCGGCCCGGACACGACCGGCGACCGCGCGTCGGTCGCGCCGAGGTCCCAGGTGCCGGAGGCGTCGGCGGGGTCGGCGACGAAGGGCGGCTGCCAGTGTGGCCGGCGACCGGTGAACGCGTCGAGCAGGTGGACACAGAACTCCGCCGGCCAGTCGCCCGGCCCGTAGCCGGCGCCGAGGTCGGTGTGGTGCACCTCGACCTCGACCCGGCGGTGGTCCGCGGCAGCGCCGGCGCGGACGTCGGGGCCGCCCGGCACCCGCGGGAAGGTGTCGTCCTCGTGCTCGCCCGTGATCCGTCCGGCCGCGTCCGCGAAGCGGGTCACCGCGGCCATCAAGCGCGCGCGGAGCTGGTCGGCCGAGGCGGTGGCGAGCTCGGCGATGTCACGCTCGCGCGCCTCCTGCGAGGCGTACATCGGCACCGGCTCACCGTTCACCACGCCCTCGAGCGCCCCCGCCAGCCCCTCGCCGTTGAGGGCCAGGTGGGCCACCACGTGGCCGCGCGACCACCCGGGGAGCAGACTGGGGGCGGCCAGGTCGTCGTCCGACAGCCCGTCGACCGTGCGGACGAGCCGGTCACTGGACCCCTGCAGCGCGACAAGATCGGTCATGTCCTGATTCAAGCACTCGGACCCGGCGGACAGATCGCCGGAAGGTCCGCCGGGAATGTCGGTGCGGGGTGCGAGGGTTGGGTACAGGCGTGCGCCGAGCGCGGCGCGGCCCTAGGATGACGAACACACGTTCGAGCGAGATGGAAGGCGTGCCCACGGGCAGTGGGCCGATGATGGGGAACCAGTGGCAGACCAGCTGATCATCCGCGGTGCGCGGGAGCACAACCTCAAGGACATCTCCGTCGACCTGCCTCGAGACGCCCTCATCGTCTTCACCGGGCTGTCCGGCTCGGGCAAGTCCTCGCTCGCCTTCGACACGATCTTCGCGGAGGGGCAGCGCCGCTACGTCGAGTCGCTGTCGGCCTACGCGCGCCAGTTCCTCGGGCAGATGGACAAGCCGGACGTCGACTTCATCGAGGGCCTGTCTCCGGCGGTCTCCATCGACCAGAAGTCCACGTCGAAGAACCCCCGCTCGACCGTCGGGACCATCACCGAGGTCTACGACTACCTCCGCCTGCTGTTCGCGCGGGCCGGTCGGCCGCACTGCCCCGTCTGCGGCGCGCCGATCGAGCGGCAGACGCCCCAGCAGATCGTCGACCGGGTGCTGCAGCTGCCGGAGGGCACCCGCTTCCAGGTGCTGGCGCCGGTGATCCGGGGTCGCAAGGGCGAGTACGTCGAGCTCTTCCGCAGCCTGCAGTCCCAGGGCTTCAGCCGGGCCCGGGTCAACGGGGAGACCCACCAGCTCGCCGAGGCGCCCAGGCTCGACAAGCAGAAGAAGCACACGATCGAGGTGGTGGTCGACCGGCTGGCCGCGAAGGCCGGCTCCAAGCGGCGGCTGACCGACTCGGTGGAGACGGCGCTCAACCTCGCGTCGGGCCTGGTGGTCTTCGACCTGGTCGACACCGACGGGCAGGAGCTGCGCTTCTCCGAGCGGATGGCCTGCCCCAACGAGCACGACATCGAGACCGACGAGCTGGAGCCGCGATCGTTCTCGTTCAACTCGCCGTACGGCGCCTGCCCGCAGTGCCACGGCATCGGCACCCGCATGGAGGTCGACCCCGAGCTGGTGGTCGCCGACCCCGCGGCGACGCTGGGGGAGGGAGTCATCGGCCCCTGGTCGGGCGCCCACGTCGCCGACTACTTCACCCGGCTCCTCGGTGCGCTGGGCGACGAGCTCGGCTTCGACCTGGACACGCCGTGGCAGGACCTGCCCAAGAAGGCGCGGAAGGCGATCCTCGAGGGGCACCCCACCAAGGTCCACGTCCGGCACCGCAACCGCTACGGCCGGGAGCGGTCCTACTACACCAGCTTCGAGGGGGTGCGCCCCTACATCGAGCGCCGGCACCGGGAGGCGGAGAGCGACACCAGCCGCGAGCGCTTCGAGGGGTTCATGCGGGAGGTGCCCTGCCCGGCGTGCCAGGGCAGCCGGCTGAAGCCGGTCTCGATGTCGGTGACGTTGGGTGACCCGGCCGCCGGCGGCAAGAACATCGCGGAGATCTGCGCGCTGCCGATCAACGAGTGCGCCGCCTTCCTCGCCGACCTCGAGCTGTCCGCGCGCGAGCGGCAGATCGCCGAACGGGTGCTCAAGGAGATCCAGGAGCGACTGCGCTTCCTGCTCGACGTCGGGCTCGACTACCTCTCGCTGGACCGCCCCTCGGCGACGCTGTCCGGCGGCGAGGCGCAGCGCATCCGGCTGGCGACCCAGATCGGTGCCGGTCTCGTCGGAGTGCTCTACGTGCTCGACGAGCCGTCGATCGGGCTCCACCAGCGCGACAACCAGCGACTCATCGAGACGCTGGTCCGGCTCAAGGACCTCGGCAACACCCTGATCGTGGTGGAGCACGACGAGGACACCATCCGCACGGCCGACTGGGTCGTCGACATCGGCCCGGGGGCAGGGGAGCACGGCGGCCAGGTGGTCCACTCCGGCACGGTCGAGCAGCTGCTCGAGCACCGCGACTCCGAGACGGGCCGCTACCTCTCGGGCCGCAAGTCCATCCCGCTGCCCGACGTCCGGCGACCGCCCACCCCGGGGCGCAAGCTCACGGTCCACGGCGCCAAGGAGAACAACCTCCGCGACATCGACGTCTCCTTCCCGCTCGGCTGCTTCGTGGCCGTGACGGGCGTGTCCGGGTCGGGCAAGTCGACGCTGGTCAACGACATCCTCTACACGTCGCTGGCCAAGCAGATCTACAACGCCCGCACCGTCCCGGGCCGGCACACGAAGATCACCGGCCTCGAGCACGTCGACAAGGTCATCCACGTCGACCAGTCGCCCATCGGACGCACCCCGCGCTCGAACCCGGCGACCTACACCGGGGTCTTCGACCACGTGCGCAAGCTGTTCGCGTCGACCCCCGAGGCGAAGATGCGCGGCTACCTGCCGGGCCGGTTCTCCTTCAACGTCAAGGGTGGCCGCTGCGAGGCGTGCTCCGGCGACGGCACCATCAAGATCGAGATGAACTTCCTGCCTGACGTCTACGTCCCCTGCGAGGTGTGCCACGGCGCCCGCTACAACCGCGAGACGCTGGAGGTGCACTACAAGGGCAAGACGGTCGCCGACGTCCTGGACATGCCCATCGAGGAGGCGGTCGAGTTCTTCGCGGCGATCCCGGCGATCGCGCGCCACCTGAGGACCCTGGTGGAGGTGGGCCTCGGCTATGTCCGGCTCGGCCAGCCCGCGACGACGCTCTCG
Source organism: Marmoricola sp. (assembly GCA_035708765.1). Lineage (GTDB taxonomy): Bacteria > Actinomycetota > Actinomycetes > Propionibacteriales > Nocardioidaceae > Marmoricola. The sequence continues at coordinate 60,279 of DASTFI010000041.1, read as the reverse complement.
GGGGGCGAGGCACAACGCGTGAAGCTCGCCAGCGAGCTGCAGAAGCGCTCCACGGGACGGACGGTCTACGTGCTCGACGAGCCCACCACCGGCCTGCACTTCGAGGACATCCGCAAGCTGCTGGGCGTGCTGACCAGCCTGGTGGAGAAGGGCAACACCGTGCTCGTCATCGAGCACAACCTCGACGTGATCAAGACCGCCGACTGGATCATCGACATGGGGCCCGGCGGTGGCAACCGCGGCGGCACCGTCGTCGCGGAGGGCTCACCCGAGCAGGTCGCCCAGGTGCCGGAGAGCTTCACCGGTGAGTTCCTCAAACCACTGTTGGGCTGACGTTCAGGGTGCCTTCAGTTTCCCTCACTACCCTTCGGGTCATGGCTGATCTGTCCCGGCGCCACGTCCTGTGCGGACTGGCCGCGGTGGGCGTCGGTGTCCCCGTGCTGGCTGCCTGTGGTGGTGGGTCGCCGAGCGGCTCCGCCGCGTCGACCGGCTCTCCTGGCGACGTGCTGATCGCGACCGACAAGGTGCCGGTCGGCGGGGGCGCGCTGGCGCCCGACGTCGCCGTCTTCGTGACCCAGCCCCGGTCCGGCACGTTCCACGCGTTCAGCGCCATCTGCACACACCAGAGCTGCACCGTCGACGCGGTTCCGCGCGACGGCCACATCCACTGCAGCTGCCACGGCAGCGAGTTCTCCCTGGCGGACGGGTCGGTCGTGCACGGGCCGGCCACCAGGCCGCTCCCCGAGGTGCCGGTCGCCGTACGCGGTGCCGACGTCGTCCGGGCCTGACCGGCCCCCGCACCGAGCACCGACGGTCGCCTCGCGGTGGTCCAGTCCCGGACGCCGCATCGGCGAGATGGGCTAGTCCAGCAGCCGCTCGATCGGGTCGCGATTTGCGGCCGGAAACCGGCTGTCGGGCCGGGTGCTTTGCCCGACTCCGACCTGATCCGCCCCGCTGTTCACCGGCCCCGAGTAGTCCGTCCGGTGGCCTGCCTAGGTCCGGTGGACTATTGGCAGCCCCCGCGCTGCCGTTCCATTCTCGATTGCCTTGGGGGAGCCGGCTCGACGCGGAGACCTGCGACTGGGGGGTCAGCCGGACCGGTCATCCTCGCTGGCAGATGACCTACGGGAGGCATGCGATGGGCACGGAACACAGCAACGGACACCATTCCCCGGAGTCGGGAGTCACGGGCACCGAGGTGCTCGACCTGGTCGCGGCCGCGTCACGGTCGTTGCCGATCCCGACGCAAGCCACCGGCGAGAGCCGCGCGCGAGCCGCGTTGCCGGCCACCGTCCCGGCGACGCCCCGCCGGCGCTACAGCGGGCTGACCCTGACCGTGGTCCTGCCGACCCTCAACGAGGCCGAGAACATCGAACCGGTGCTGCGCCAGTTGGACCGGTTCGACGACATCCTCGTGGTCGACGGGATGTCCGCCGATGGCACCGTGGAGGTCGCCCGTCGGGTCCGGCCCGACGTGCGGGTCCTGCAGCGCCCCGCGCGTGGCAAGGGCGACGCGTTGCGAGCGGGGTTCGCCGAGGCAACGGGCGACGTGGTCGTGATCATGGACGCCGACGGGAGCATGGACCCCGGGGAGGTCGACGTGTTCACGGCGATGATCGCCGTCGGCTTCGACCTGGTGAAGGGCTCGCGCCTGGCGTGCGGCGGCGGCTCCCACGACCTGACGACGATCCGGCTGCTGGGCAACGCCGCGCTCTGCAAGCTTGCCAACGTGCTCTTCCACACCCACTGGACGGACCTCTGCTACGGCTACCTCGCGTTCCGCCGCGACTGCCTGCCGCGGATGGGCCTCCGGTCGGACGGCTTCGAGATCGAGTCGGAGATCCTCGGGCGGGCCGCCCTCGCCGGGATGCGCATCGCCGAGATCCCGAGCGTTGAGCTGCCGCGGATCGCAGGCGACTCACACCTGGACGCACGCCGAGACGGCTCACGCATCCTCAAGACGATGCTGATGGCGCGGTTCACCCCCCGGACGCGCCGGGCCGCCTCGGCGTTGCGTCCACTGACGAGGCACTGATGCACGTGGGCCCCGGCGGAGGCGCACCTGCTCCTGCACCACCACCCACGATGTCGGTGGTCATCTGCGCCTACACCGTCGAACGGTGGTCGCAGGTGTGTGCCGCCGTGTCGTCGGTCCTGCAGCAGGACCGACCCCCCGAACAGGTCCTCCTGGTGATCGACCACTGCGCCGAGCTCGAGCGCAGGTCGCGGGAGACGTTCGCCCCGGACGGCGTCGAGGTCCTGGCCAACACCGGTCCCGCAGGACTGTCCGGCGCCCGCAACACCGGTACGTCGAGCGCCGTCGGCGACGTGGTCGCGTTCCTCGACGACGACGCCGTCGCACTCCCCGGCTGGTTGCAGGCCCACGCCGCGCAGTACTCGGATCCGGCCGTGCTCGGCGTGGGTGGCCGGGTGACGGCGCACTGGGTCGGCCGGCAACCGGGCTGGTTCCCGGCGGAGTTCGGGTGGGTGGTCGGGTGTTCCTACGTCGGCCAGCCCACGGTGATCGCTCCGGTGCGCAACCCGATCGGAGCCAACATGTCGTTCCGCCGGCACGTCATCGAGCGCGCCGGTGGCTTCAGCGCCGGGCTGGGCCGGGTCGGTTCGTCCGGGGAAGGGTGCGAGGAGACCGAGCTGGCGATCCGGGCGGCGCAGCTGTTCCGTGGTGGCCGGATCATGCACGTACCGGCCGCCGAGGTGCGCCACCACGTGGCCCCGACGCGGGGGACGTGGTCCTACTTCTGGCGGCGCTGCTGGGCGGAAGGCCGGAGCAAGGCACGGATGAGCGGCATGGTGGACCGCCTGGACGCGTTGGCGTCCGAGCGCGTGTACGTGCGCCAGGTGCTCACCCGCAGCATCGGTCGCAACCTTGCCCAGGCACTCGGGGGTGCGGACACCTTCGCCCTGTCGAGGGCAGGAGCCATCACCGCGGGGGTCGTGATCACCTCCGCCGGATTCGCAGCCGGCAAGGTGTCCGGCGTCCGGCTGGCGGGAGCGGGGGGACGATGACGCAGCACGAGACCGGCCGCACGTCGGCGATCAGGCCACGACGGGTCATCACGTACGGAACGTTCGATCTCTTCCACCAGGGTCACGTGCGCCTGCTGGAGAGGGCGAAGGAGCTTGGCGACCACCTCATCGTCGGGGTCACCACGGAGAGCTACGACGACGCGCGCGGCAAGCTCAACGTCCGACAGAGCCTGATGCAGCGGATCCGCAACGTGCAGGCCTCCGGGCTGGCAGACGAGATCATCGTCGAGGAGTACGAGGGCCAGAAGATCAACGACATCCAACGCTACGACGTGGACGTCTTCGCCATCGGGTCGGACTGGCGCGGCAAGTTCGACAACCTCGCGGACTACTGCGAGGTGGTGTATCTCGAGCGCACGGCCGGTGTGTCCAGCACGATGCTGCGCAACGAGGAGGACGGGATCCTGAAGTTCGGCGTCGTCGGAGCCGGGCGGATCGCCGAGCGGTTCGTGCCGGAGTGCCGCTACGTCAGCGGTGTGGAGGTCACCGGGGTGTACAGCCGGACCGCCTCCGTCGCCACCGACTTCGCTCGCCGGCACGAGCTGCAGTTCGCCGCCCGCGGCTACGACGAGCTCCTGGAGCGGGTCGACGCGGTGTACGTCGCCTCGCCGCACGAGTCGCACTTCGACCACGCACGGCGGGCGATCCTGAGCGGCGTCCACGTGCTCTGCGAGAAGCCACTGACCCTGACCGGAGCCGAGACCGCGACGCTGTTCGCGCTGGCACGCGACGCCGGCGTGGTGCTCCTGGAGGGCATCAAGACGGCCTACTCACCCGGTTTCCAGCGGATGGCGGCGGTCGCCGGGAGCGGGCTCGTCGGAGAGCTCCGTGCGGTCACGGCGTCCTTCACCAAGCTCGTGGATCCCGCGGCCCGGGAGCTGACCGACCGGCACGGTGGCAGCCTGGCGGAGCTGGGGAGCTACCCGCTGCTTGCCATCACGAAGCTCCTCGGGCCGAGCGCGGACCGCCTCACGGCGTACTCGTACCGACCGGAAGGATCTCCGGTCGACCACTTCTCCCGGATCGACCTCGTGTTTCCCAACGCGATCGCGACCGCGTCCGTGGGGCTCGGGGTGAAGACGGAGGGAGACCTGGTCGTGGCCGGCACGCGGGGCTACCTCTATGTCCCCGCACCCTGGTGGAAGACGGAGTACTTCGAGGCGCGCTTCGAGGATCCGTCGCAGAACAAGAAGTTCTACCTCAAGTTCGACGGCGAGGGACTCCGCTACGAGGTCGCCGAGTTCGCCTCCACGATCCGCGGCGGCCGACCCGAGTCGTTCAAGCTGCGGGCGCAGGAGTCGGTGGCGATCTCCGCCATGATCGAGCGGGCCCGGGCAGAGGCGATCCCGTTCGGTGGCGGCGAGCGACGCCGGCCGGCGCGTGACCAGGTGGACGCGGAGTCGTGGATCCCGGCACAGCGGGGACGGTTGCGTGCCGTCGAGGCGTGACCCCACCAGGGGGTGACCTGAGGCAGAGGAGCGTCTCGAGTTGCCTCAGCCGGCCAGCGTCACGAACCGCAGCACCACGAGCGCCACGAAGACGACCGTGCAGAGCAGCCCCAGCCAGCGGTCGCGCGGATTGACCGCCGGCAGCGGGTCGGTGCCCGGATCCGAGAGTGTCGGCCCTGCGTCGCGCACCATCTCGCGCGCGACCATGTCCCGGGTCAGCAGCACGACGGCCGCCGCGGCGAGCGCGACGACGACCGGGACGGAGACGAGGAAGTGCGTCACGGCTCGCTCCTCCTCAGCGGGATGCGCCAGGGAGTGAAGGCCACCACGATCGTCACCACGGCCACGATGGCCGTCACACCCCCCGCCGTCCAGGCGCCCAGGATGAGCAGCAGCTGACTGCTGAGGACGAGGATGCCCAGCGAGGCGCCGAGCGCCACGACCGCTGCGCCCGAGGCCGGCAGTGCGCCCCGGAGGAGCAGCATGAGGGCGCAGGCTGGCCCCAGGCAGAGGAACAGCAGGGCGTTGAGCGCTCGTGGGTCGTGGCCGACGCCCTCGGGCAGCAGGGAGAGCAGGAACGTCACGACGGCCCAGGCGAGCAGCAGCCACTGCGCCCAGCCGAACCGGACCCGCATCGTCGTCAGAGTGCTCATGATGGCCTCCCGAACTGGTAGATCCACGTGTCCTCGTTGTGCACGACCAAGTAGTAGCCGTTGCGCGGGGTCAGCAACGGCTGCAGGTGCTGGAACCAGTCGCTCGGGAAGCCGAGCGCCTCGTGGCCGTAGAGGATCTGCGACCGGGTGACGACGAGATAGGTCTGTCCGGCGCCCTTCGGCGTCACGCTGATCGGGTCGCGGACCGAGGCGATCGTCCCGGCGACGAACTGGTCGGGCGCGTCCGGGCGGTGGTAGCCGTACTGGACGGCCTTCTCGAAGCGCCAGGGCACCTGCGAGGTAGGGCTGAAGAACACCGATCCCTGAGGGGCGAACCCGTAGAGCGTCCTCAGGGCGCTGACCTCCGTGGAGCGGACCTCCTCGTAGCTCTCGTTGCCGTACCTCGTCACCAGGAAGACCGGCAGCAGGAGCAACAGCGCGACGGCGAGCCACTGGCGGACCCAGCCGAGGTCCAGGCCGGCGGCGACCCACTGGCCGATCAGCAGGCACGCGAACGGCGCCGAGAACAGGAAGATGCGCAGGACCCCCTCGCTGCCGTAGCTCTGGACCAGCAGCAGGAAGGGGGCGAGCCCGAGGACCAGCAGGGTGAGGGGCGGCTTCCTCCGGATCCAGAGCCCGATCGCGGCGAGCCCCATGAGCAGCCAGACCGTGGCCGTGAGCCCGAGTCGCAACCGCACGACCGCCAGGTGCCCGGTCGAGCCCTCGATCCGTTCACCGACCGAGTTGGTCACCACGGACTGCACATCGCCCATGCCGCCGAAGATGGTGTGCAGGTGCCCGACCCAGTAGTCCGTGGTGCCGACGCTGATCCAGGCCAGGGTCACCACTCCGGCGACCAGCGGAAACATGACCAGTCGGCAGCGGCCGACCAGGACGAGTCCGGCGGCGGCCATCGTGAGCACGATCGGGGTGAGCTGGTGGCTCATGGCGACGGCAGCGAGCATCACCAGCAGGCTGGTGACGAGGAGGGCACGGGTGCGTGGCCCGACCGTGACGTCCTCCGCCCCGTCGAGGGGCACCCGGTCCGCACCGAGGAGGTGCCTCGCCGGCCAGGATGGGCGACCGTCGCCCCGACCGGTGCCCGTCTCCCGGAAGAACGTGACCAGCACCGCGATCGAGGTGAGGTAGAGCAGGAAGGTGAAGGACTGGGGTGCGAAGTAGTCCTGGCCGACCCAGTTGACCCCCACGAAGAGCCAGAGGCCGAGCCACGTCGCGGCCGCCGATCCGGTCAGCTGGCGTCCGATCAGGTGCAGCGGCACGAGGTACAGGAGCACCATCACGACCGGAGCCCAGCGCAGCAGCGACACCGCGCTGTCTAGTCCGCCGGCCCCCGTGACGGCGGCTCCGGCGCCGAAGAATCCCGGCCAGTTGAAGCGGGCGTCGACGGTGCCGGGCGCGACATGGTGCTCCAGGATCTGGCCCACGAAGCCCGCGTGGAGCCAAGCCGTGGGAAAGCGTGGCTCGTCCTCGAGCAGCGCCGGCGCGCCGTGCAGGAGGACGACGAGGCCGATCAGGTGGATCGCGAACACTCGCGGAGCTGCGTGCTCGACCCGTCCCATCAGCTGCCACAGGAACGAGAGGCACAGCACCCCGAGACAGGCGAAATAGCCTATGGGTAGGGCCTGTACGAGTCCCCAGGGGCCGATCGCACCCTGTTGCCCGTGGCTGGCGAAGTAGCCTCCGGCGACCACGACCAGCACGGCGAACGCGGATGCCACGTCGCCTGCAGCGTCACGTCGGAAGGGCGGTGTGGGCGCGACCGTGACGGGTCCGTCCGCTGCCTCTTCCTGCCAGCGGTCGTCCTCGATGGTCGGTCGCAGCTGCACGTCCGCACCTCCCCACGGCGTAGTGCCCAACTCGAGGGGAACACCCCAAGCGTGCAGAACGCCATGATCCGATCGAACGCTTGACATGACCTGCCTGGGCCATCTTGGAACTCGGGTATTCACGTGGCCCCGGACCGCGCCTAGCGTGACGGAAGAGCGTGTTCGGTGGGTGTTCCTCGTGGGGGCTTCGTGAGGCGGCCACAGCACGAAGGAGGGGCCACCATGGGTCTGCACAACCAGGTAATCCGTCGTCGCGCCAGCGTGCGCCTCATGACTGCGCTGGCGGTCGTCGCGGCACTTCTCGTCGCCTCGCCGGCGCTGACACGTGCGAGTGCGGCCGACGGCGACGTCGGCTACGAGGACCAGAGCTTCAGCGGGGTCAGCAACCCGCCGACGGAGGACAAGCCGCAGAGCAAGCTCTGGCACAACGACGGCTCGTGGTGGGCGGTCATGTACGACCGCGGGTCACGCTCCTGGCACATCTTCCGGCTGGACCGACCGACCGAGACCTGGGTCGACACCGAGGTCCGGGTCGACGACCGGCGACAGACGCTCTCCGACGTCCTCTGGGACGGGAACAAGCTCTACGTCGCCTCCCACTGGGTGACGGTCAGCAGCGAGGGAACGGTCAAGCCCTCGCAGGACGGGCGGCCGGCGCGGCTGTACCGCTACTCCTACGATGCCGGGCAGCACACCTACTCGCTCGACAGCGGTTTCCCCGCCACGATCAACGACATGTCCAGCGAGTCCCTGACCATCGACAAGGACACGACCGGCACGCTGTGGGCCACGTGGACCCAGGTCAGCGGCTCGTCCGCCTCCGGCTACGTCAACAAGGTCTACGTCAGCTCGACCGCCGGGTCCGACCTGACCTGGCGCACGCCGACGGTGCTGCCGGCCGCCGGGGCCGACACGTTGAGCCCGGACGACATCTCCGCCGTGGTGGCCTTCGGCGCCAACCGGATCGGCGTGCTGTGGAGCAACCAGACCGACGACACGATGTACTGGGCCGTCCACCGCGACGGGGACGACCCCGGTCAGTGGCGCGGCTCGGTGGCACTGCGGGGCAAGAAGCAGGCCGACGACCACATCAACCTCAAGGCGCTCCTTGCGGACCAGCAGGGCCGGGTCTTCGCGGTTGCCAAGACAAGCCTCGACGAGCTGTCCGGTGCGCCGAAGAGCAGCGCGCAGATCCTGCTGCTGGTCTTCCGGCCGGGAACCGGCGCCTGGTCGAGCACGGTCTTCGGCACCCTGGCGGACTGCCACACCCGTCCGCAACTGCTCCTCGACGACGAGCACCAGATCGTGCACGTGTTCGCCACGGCGCCCACGAGCAGCGGGTGCCCGTACGCCGGCGCACCGGGAACGATCTACACCAAGAGTGCCCCGATGGACGACCCGGTGTTCCCGCCGGGACGCGGCATCCCCGTCATCACCGACGCCGACTCGGCGCACGTGAACAACGTCACCTCGACCAAGCAGAGCGTCAACTCCGCGACCGGGATCGTGGTGCTCGCCGCCAACGACTCCACCGACCGCTACTGGCACGCCGACATCCCGCTCACCGGCGAGCCACCGGTCCCGCCCGCCCCGGCGCCGGTCTCCGGCTTCACCGCCTCGACGACAGCCGGCACGGCGCCGTTGGACGTGCAGTTCACCGACACGTCCACGAACACGCCCACGAGCTGGGCCTGGGACTTCGGTGACGGCGCCTCGGCAACGGCGCAGAACCCCCAGCACACCTACACGACCGCGGGCAGCTACGTCGTCTCGCTCACCGCGAGCAACGCTTCGGGTGCGGGCGCTCCGGCGACCCGGACGATCAACGTGGACGCAGCCCCGCCGCCACCCCCTGGTGGGTCGGGCGTGGTGCGTGCGACGTTCAGCACCGCGGTGAGCCCCGTCGCCGATGGCGGCCTCACCATCGACGCCCCCAGCGGGATCCAGGCCGGTGACGTGCTCGTCTCGTGCGTGGTGATGAACGGCAGCAGCATCTCCGACGCACCCGCAGGATGGACCGGCTTCGCCGCGAGCACGGGCATCTCCAACCCTCGCGTCTACGGCTACTACCGGGTGGCGGACGGGTCCGAGCCGGCCAGCTACCGCTGGGCGTTCAACCGCAGCGTCACCAGCTCCGGTGGGATCGCGCGCTACACCGGCGCGGCCGACCTGGACGGCGCCGCCGCCACGGCGTCGGGCGCCAGCGCCAAGGTCGGGACCGTGCCGGGGGTGACGACGACCGTCGCCGGCGACATGCTGGTCGGCTGCATGGGGATCAACTCGTCGGCCAGCAGCATCGACATCGCCGGCCCGACCGCTCTCTCGGAGGTCTGGGACATCGGGGCCAAGCGCCATGAGTACGACGACGGGGTCCAGGCCGCCGCGGGGCCGTCGGGTCCCCTGACGTGGACGTTCTCGAGTGGTCGCGAATGGGCCGGCTGGCTCGTCGCCCTGAAGCCGTCCTGACGGTGGTGGTGAGCGGGGGACATGGAGACTGAGCAGTCAGCGGTGACGCGCCCGGGCGGCACCACCCTGGGACGGCTTGGCAAGGACCCACTGGCACGTACCGCTTGGCCCCTGGTGCTCAACACCGGCACGAACGGCCTGCTGGGCGTGGCCTTCTGGGTGGTCGCGGCGCGCGCCTACGACCGGGAGACGATCGCCACCAACACTGCGCTCATCGCTGCGATGACGACGTTGTCGGGGATCTCCCAGCTCAACCTCGGGCCGAGCTTGGGAGTGCTGCTGCCGAAGGCCGGTCGAGCCGCACGCCGACTCCTGCTCTCGGTCTACGGCGCCGTGACGGTGTTCTCCCTGCTGGTGCTGGTCGCCTTCAGCGTCGTGCTGCTGCCGCGGCTGGACGACCTCGCCGCCGTGCTGGACTCGACCCCGCGCATCCTGGTGTTCACGGTCGCGGTGGTCGCGTTCAACCTGTTCGCCCTCCAGGACGCGGCGTTGGTGGCGCTGCGGCGCGGCGGCCTGGTGCCGGTGGAGAACGCGGCCTTCGGAGTGGCGAAGATCGTGCTCGTCGTCGTGCTCGCCGGCAGCATGCCGGCCCTCGGCATCTTCGTCGGCTGGCTGCTGCCCATGCTCGTGCTGGTGCCGGTGGTCTCCACGATCGTCGTCCGCCGTGCGGGGCGGATGCCCGAGCTCGAGGCCCGTCCGCAACCAAGTGAGCCGCTCGGGCGCCTGGCCGTCGACTACGTCGGCTACCTCTTCCAGGTCTGTTCCACCTTCTTCCTGCCCGTGGTCGCGCTCGAGCTGCTCGAGCCCGCACAGGCGGCATTGTTCGCGATCGCCTGGCTGATCAGCTCGACGCTGGACCTGCTCGCCACCAACGTCGGGACGGCCCTCACGGTGGAGACGGCGTACGGCGAGGACCCCGGCGGCCTGCGTCGGACCACGTTGCGACGGGCGCTCCCGCTGGTGGCCGGCATCAGCATGTGCGGCCTGGTCGCAGCACCGCTGGTCCTCCGTGCGTTCGGTTCGGAGTACGCCGACCACGGGACCCTCACGCTGCAGATCCTGCTCCTGGCGAGCGCGCCCCGGTCGCTGGTCACGTTCGCGGTGGCGGAGGCGAGGGCACACCGCCGGGTGGGGGTGATCGTCTCGCTTCGAGCGCAGAACGCGGTGATCGCGCTGGGCGGATCCGTGCTGCTCGCGCCGCGCCTGGGGGTCGCGGGCATGGCGGTCGCCTGGCTCGCCGCGCAGCTCGCCGGAGCGCTCGCCGCATGGGTGCAGGTGTGGCGCCGCGACCCCGTCCCCGCCGGGAGGACGGCATGACGGCCCCGACCGACGTCGCGACCGACGTCGCGACCGGCGACGCGACCGTGCCCGGTCCGGTCCTGCGGCAGGTCCTGGTCGCCCTCGAGGCCGCCGGCGTCCACTGGGTCGTCCTGCGTGGGCGTGCCCAGCTGGCCGCGCCCGGTCACGACGTGGACCTCCTGCTCGCGGCGGCTGACCTGCCCCGCGCCGAGGACGTCATCTTCGCCCTGGGCGGTGTCGCGCTCCCGCGGCGCCTGCACCCGTGGCACCGGATGTACCTCCTGGGCCCCGGTGCCGGGGGCCGCATCCTCCTCGACGTGGTCACGGAGATCACCTTCAACCGCAGCCTGCGCGTCACCTCGGGAATCGAGGACGACGTGCTGGCTCGACGGTGGTGGGACGGCACGGTGCACGTCCTCCAGCCGAGCGACCTCTTCTGGACGGTGCTGCTGCACTGCCTCCTCGACAAGCAGGCGTTCTCGCCGAACCGACGCGCCGAGCTCCTCGCGTCGGTCGACGAACTGGTCCCGGGCAGCCCGGGGGAGTGCTGCTACACGCGCCTCAGTCCGGACGGACCCGCTGCGGACGAAGTCGTGCGGCTGGTGGCGTCCGCGGACTGGCCGGCGCTCGTTGACGTGGGGGAGGACCTGGTGCGCCGGTTGCAGGAGGCCGACGGCGCCACGTCGTACCCACCGGTCGCGGCAGCCGGCTCCAGCGCCCGGCCCTGGACCACGGCGCGCGGCCGGGTGCGGAGCGTCCTCGCCGGCGCCTACCCGCACGTGTGGCGAAGGCTCGGCCTCGGCGCGACACCTCGGGCGGTGGCTGCTGCCGAGCGGGCGGGCGTCGACGTGGGCGGCGTGCGCGTCGTGCGCCGACCGTTGCTGTGCACCGCGGTGCTGAGTGTCGAGCCTGAGGACGCCGAGCTGCTGCGGCTGGGACTGCGGTGCGACGGCTTCGTGCCGGTCGGGGCGGGGTGGCACCGGATGAGCGCGACCGGCCTGGAGCGGGTAGTGGTCCGTTCCACCCGGTCCATCGGTGAGGACAGCGAACAAGGGGGCGACATGACAGTGATCAGGACGGCACGCGAGACCCCGCGCCGGGGGAACGGTGCCCGGAACCGGCTGGTGGTGTCGTTCTCGGGTCTCGACGGCGCCGGCAAGACACGGCAGATCGATGCGCTGGTGACCGCGCTCGAGGCGCGCCACCCCGTCGACCTGCGCTGGCTGCCGTTCAGGATCTGGCCCCAGGGCCTGCTCAACCGCTTGCCCGCGGACTTCCGCAGCAGGCTCGGCCCCCGTCGTACGACGACTCCGTCGCCGGGGCGCCACCGCCCGAGGGCAGCTTCCGGCGCGGGGACGCCGCAACGCACGCGCGGGGTGCTGTGGCGGTGCATCGGGACGCTGGCCGCGGTGTCGGGAGGCATGAGCCTGCGTCGGGAGGCCCGGCCGGCCGGCACCGGCGTCCTGGTGCTCGACCGCTACCGCCTCGACGCCATCGTCAAGCTGCAGTTCTGGTATCCCGACGTGCCGGGTCGCTGGCTCGCCGGCGTCGTCAACGCACTCGCCCCGGCGCCCGACGTGGAGTTCCTGCTCCGCGTCGACCCCGAGGTGGCCTACGCGCGCAAGCCCGAGCAGTGGTCGGTCGACCAGCTCGCCCGCCAGTCCCGGCTGTACGACGGGCTCGCGGCGGACCGCCCTGAGGTGGTCGTGCTCGACGCCCAGGCGCGCCCCGACGAGCTTGCTGCAGCGGTGTGGACGCACGTCGAACGGGTGCTGGATGGACACTGACCAGCTCCTCGCCCAGGCCCGGACCGCGCTGTCCCGGGCACTGCCGGACGTCGATGCCGAGCAGATCGTGGTGATGGGCGGCACCCAGTCGCGTCGGCGCTCTGACGTGCTGTTCCTCGGGCTCAGCGACGAGGCGCCGACCCGTCGATGGGTGCTGAAGGTTCCCCGGCCGCAGAGCCGGCAGCACGACCTCGGTCCACCGCTCGACGCCGACGGACAGGTCCGCGCCCTGCAACGCCTCGACGCGCATCTCTCCCCGATGGCCGAGGCCTTCGTGCCGCGGGTCGTTGCGGTGCTCCCTTCCGTGGGGGGCTATGTGATGGAGTACGTCGACGGTGCGCCGCTGACGGCACACTTCGGCCTGCGCGCTTTGCTCGACGACGGGGAGGTGGTGCGCGGGGCCATCGAGGCGGCCCGGGTGCTCCGCCTGCTGCATGCCCTCGAGCCGGCTGCGCAGGCCCACCGGGACCTGGCCGAGATCCGCCGGTCCGCGGTGTCGCAGGCGGAACAGGTCCTCACCCGCGCAGGCCTGCCGGTCCGGGCAGCATGGCTCGAGAGTGCTCCGCTCGTGGCCGCCGCCACGGGCACGAAGGTGCTGCTCCACGGGGACTTCGCACCGGAGAACATCGTGCTCGCCGTGGACCGGACCTACTGCCTCGACGCCGACCTGGTCGAGCGTGACTGGGCCGAGCACGACGTGATCCGCTTCCTCCTCATGCTCTGCGACGCACCCCTCTTCGTGGTGCTGGGCGACGTCCCCGCCGCCCGGCGACTTCGCCGTCGCGCGGCCAACGCGTTCGTTGGGTCCTACTACGGGGACGGCGCTCCGGACCCAGCCCTGCGCCCGTTGATGCTGTCCGCGCTGGCGACCCGGTGGGCGACCCGGCACGGGGACGTGGTGGCGGGCAGGCCGCCCCTCGCCCGTGCCCGGCTCGTGCTGCTACGGCGGCACTTCACCCGGCTGCTCGACGAGCTGGCGGCACCGGACTGGCCGGCGGACGGCTGCTGACCCGGCGATCGCGGCTCCCGGCGAGGTCGTCGAGGGCCACCGCGATCGCCGCCGAGGCCTCGGCGGGGTCGGGCCCCCAGAGGCGGACCAGGAACGCCGCATCCCGTGCGGAGCGGCGGTGGTCGTCCAGGTTCATCAGGGTGCGCGTCAGCTCCTCGACCAGCGATGCGCGGTCCCGGGTGACGACCCCGGGGAGGGCCAGCGGGTCGAGGTGGAACCCCCGTCTGGCGTCGTACTGCTCGAGGTCGGGCATGAAGTAGACGACGGGTCGTCCCAGGAGGAGGAAGTCCAGCGCCACCGAGGAGTAGTCGGTGACGAGGACGTCGCACAACCCCAGGTAGGCGTGCAGGTCGACGTCCGCCGGCAGCTCGACGCGCTCGCCCGTCGGAGCGGCGTCGGTGGCGGTGACGTTGAAGTGCGCCTTGTACGCGAGCAGGCCACCGGCCCGGCTGCAGCAGTCCGTGAGCTCGGCCAGCAGCGCGGCGTCGACGACGTCGTCGACACGGTCGTCCCGCCAGGTGAGGAACAGGCCCACGACCACGGACGCCTGCTCGAGCCGGGACCACGACTCGGGGTCGGCCACGAGCGCGCGCGGCGGTGCCTTGGGGTCGCGCAACAGGTGGTCGTTGCGGGGATAGCCGAGCTGCCAGCAGCGCTCCCGCGGCACGCCGAACGCGGGCGAGAACCGCTCCACGACGAACTCACTGGGGGTCAGCAGGTGGTCGGGGGCCGGCTCCCGGGCCGCCTGCAGCAGCCGCCGCAGCCAGCGCGTCCCCGTTCCGCCCGTTCCACCGACGGCGCCCTCCACCCGCTTGATCGGCAGCCCGTGCCACAGGCAGACCGTCCGGGCGCCCGGAGCGAGCCAGCGGTTGATGTCCGAGCGGTATCCGGAGTAGACGAACACGCTCGCGCGCAGTGCTGCCCAGATGCCGCTCGGCGACCAGCGGGTCACTGCGCGGTAGCCCTGCGCGCGCAGGCGACGGACGACGTCGCCCGATCCGCTCACCCAGACGGGCCGCAGCCCGGCGTGGCCGGTCCGCTCGCGCTCGGACAGGTGGAGGTAGAGGTAGGCCGCGTTGTCCGCGAACCGGTCCAGCGTGGAGCCGAGTGCCACCAGGGAACGGTCCCTGGGCAGCCGACGCAGCACCAGCGCCGAGACGAGGACGAACGGTGCCTGCACGACCCCCACCGCCGCCGTGACGCGGTGGACCCCGAGCCGGCGCACCAGCGTCCGCACCGGTCGGGACCGGCGAATGCCCGTCAGCATGCCCTCGCCCGGATCAGGCGCTCACGCTGGGCGCCAGCCGGCCGTAGGCGTCGTCCAGGCGGACGATGTCGTCCTCCCCGAGATAGCTGCCGGTCTGCACCTCGATCAGGTGCAGGAGACCGGGGCCGGGATTGCCGAGCCGGTGCACGCACCCCACGGGTACGTCGATCGACTCGCGCTCGCGGAGGGTGAGCACGTCCTCGCCGCGGACGACGTCGGCGGTGCCGCTGATCACCACCCAGTGCTCGGCCCGGTGCTCGTGGGTCTGCAACGAGAGCCGGTGTCCGGGCTTGACGGTGATGTGCTTGACCTGGAATCCCGGCCCGGCGTCCACCGCCTCGTAGCAGCCCCAGGGCCGGTGGACCACCGGGTGCGCGATCGCCTCGGTGCGGCCCACGGCACGCAGCCTGCCGACCACGTCCTTGACGTCCTGGGCACGCGACCGGTCGGCGACGAGGACCACGTCGGGCGTCGCCACGACGATGGTGTCGCGCAGGCCCACGGTGGCGACGAGCGTGCCGTTGCTGCGCACGTAGGAGTCCGCGCTGCCGGCGTCGATCACGTCGCCGAGGAGCACGTTGCCGGACTGGTCGTGCTCGTTGAGCCGCCACAGGGCCGACCAGGTCCCGACGTCGTCCCAGCCGAAGTCGGCGGACACGACCGCAGCGCGTGAGGTCCGCTCCATGACCGCGTGGTCGACGGAGATCGACGGGCACCGCTCGAACTCGTCCTGGGCCAGCCGGAGGAAGTCGAGGTCCGGCTCCGCGCCCCGCACGGCTGCGGCCGCCCACCGGGCCACCTCCGGTGCGTGCTCCCGGAGCTCGTCGAGGAGGAGCTGGGGCGGGAAGACGAACATGCCGCTGTTCCAGCTCCAGCCGCTCTCCGAGAGCATCGCCCGGGCGCGCTCGGCGGTCGGCTTCTCCACGAACTCGGCCACCTTGAAGGCGCCGGGCTGACGGTGCAGGGCCCGCCCGGACCGGATGTAGCCGTAGCCACTCTCGGGCGACGCCGCCGGGATGCCGATCGTGACGAGGTGCCCGCGGGCCGCCACCGCCGCGGCCGTGCGGACCGCAGCCCGGTAGGCATCCTCGTCGGTGACGACGTGGTCGGACGGCGAGACCAGCATCAGCGCGTCGGGTTCGTCGCGCAGCAGCAGCTCGGCAGCCACCGCGAGCGCGGGCGCGGTGCCCCGGGCGCACGGCTCCAGCACGATGTCGCGTGGCTCGATCCAGAGGTCGCGCAGCTGCTCGGCGATGATGAAGCGGTGCGCCTCGCCGCACATCACGAGCGGCGCCTCGAAGCCCTTGTTGCGGACCCGCCAGGCGGTCTGCTGCAGCAGACTCAGCTCTCCCTGCAGCGCGAGCAGCTGCTTGGGATGCAGCTCCCGCGACATCGGCCACAGCCGGGTGCCGGTCCCGCCCGACAGGATGACGGGTACGACGGGTCGTGCTGGCTTCTCCATGGGTCCCCCCTCGGGCCTGGAGCGGGAGAGTGGGGCCTCGGCTGCCCCTCGGGGCCGGCGGACCTGCACGCTCCGACTACAGCCAACGTAGATCGGCCGGGGGTCGGTCCGCATCGTCCCAAGAGGTCATTGGCACGCGACGTCTCTGGCAGGCGGTGCACCACCCGAACGAACCACAAGCGGATGGCTGTTCGGATGACTGGGCGGCCGGGGTGTCGGGCGACGTCCGTAGGGTTGGCACCGTGGCCGACCCCGCGACCTACCGCCCGCAACCGGGTTCGATCCCGACGCAGCCGGGCGTCTACCGCTTCCGTGACAAGGACGGGCGGGTCGTCTACGTCGGCAAGGCGAAGAACCTGCGCGCCCGCCTGTCGTCGTACTTCCAGGACATCGCGCACCTGCACCCGCGCACCGCGACGATGGTCACCACGGCCGCAAGCGTCGAGTGGACCGTGGTCGCCACCGAGGTCGAGGCGTTGCAGCTGGAGTACTCCTGGATCAAGGAGTACGACCCGCGGTTCAACGTCAAGTACCGCGACGACAAGTCCTATCCGTGGCTGGCGGTGACCCTCGACGAGGAGTACCCACGGGTGATGGTGGGCCGCGGTGCGAAGAAGAAGGGCGTGAAGTACTTCGGTCCCTACTCCCACGCCTGGGCCATCCGCGAGACGGTGGACCTGCTGCTGCGGGTCTTCCCGATGCGCTCGTGCAGCAACGGCGTCTTCAAGCGCTCGCAGCAGATCGGCCGGCCCTGCCTGCTCGGCTACATCGACAAGTGCTCCGCGCCGTGCGTGGGCCGGGTCGACGCCGAGGAGCACCGCCGGATCGCGGAGGACTTCTGCGACTTCATGGGCGGACGCACCGACGCGTTCGTCCGGCGCGTCGAGCGGGAGATGTACGCCGCCTCCGCCCGTGAGGACTACGAGCGCGCGGCCCGGCTCCGTGACGACCTCGGCGCACTGCAGAAGGCACTGGAGAAGCAGGCCGTGGTCTTCGGAGACGGCACCGACGCCGACGTGATCGCGCTGGCGGAGGACCCGCTCGAGGTCGCCGTCCAGATCTTCCACGTCCGCTCGGGCCGGATCCGCGGACAGCGCGGCTGGGTGGCCGACCGGGTCGAGGACCTCGACACCGCCGGGCTGGTGGCGGAGTTCCTGCTGCAGCTGTACGCCGGCGAGGAGGGCGACGCCATCCCGCGCGAGATCCTGGTGCCCGCCCTCCCGGAGGACACCGACACCTTCGAGCAGCTGCTCGGCGACACCCGCGGCAGCAAGGTCGGGATCCGGGTGCCGCGCCGCGGCGACAAGCGGGCCCTGCAGGAGACGGTCGCCCGCAACGCCGCCCAGTCCCTGGCGCTGCACAAGACGAAGCGGGCCAGCGACCTGACGGCGCGCAACCAGGCCCTCGAGGAGATCCAGGAGGCCCTGGAGCTCTCCGACGTGCCGCTGCGCATCGAGTGCTACGACATCTCCAACCTGCAGGGCACCGAGGTCGTCGCCTCGATGGTGGTGTTCGAGGACGGCCTGCCCCGCAAGAGCGAGTACCGCCGGTTCGTCATCCGCGGGGTGGACGGCCAGAACGACGTCGCGTCCATGCACGAGGTGATCACCCGGCGGTTCCGCCGGCTCCTCGACGAGCGGATGGACCGCCCCGAGCTGCAGTCCGGTGAGGTCTCGCCCGACCCGCGGTCCGACACCGGGCAGGGTCCGCTGCTCATCGACCCCGAGACCGGTCGGCCGCGCAAGTTCGCCTACACGCCGGGACTGGTCGTGGTCGACGGCGGTCCGCCCCAGGTCGCCGCGGCGCAACGGGCGCTCGACGCCCTCGGCATCGACGACATCCCGGTCTGTGGACTGGCCAAGCGGCTGGAGGAGGTGTGGCTGCCCAGCGAGGCCGACCCGGTGATCCTGCCGCGCAGCAGCGAGGGGCTCTACCTCCTCCAGCGCATCCGCGACGAGGCGCACCGCTTCGCGATCACCCACCACCGCTCGCGCCGGTCGAAGTCGATGGTGGAGAGCCTGCTCGACGACGTGCCCGGACTGGGCGAGGTGCGCCGCCGGACGCTGATCAAGCACTTCGGCTCGCTGAGGAAGCTGCGCGCAGCCACCGTCGACCAGATCGCCGAGGTGCCCGGCATCGGCATCCGCACGGCCACGGCGATCGCGGACGCGGTGGCGCAGGCACCGACGCGCGCCGGGAGCCAGACCATAGGGTCGATCAACACAGCCACCGGCGAGATCACTTCGAGTGGCCCGAGCACGAGCGAGGAGACCTGATGGGCGAGAACGAGGCCGCTGCGGCCGACCTGGGCGAGCTCGTCGTGGTGACCGGGATGACCGGCGCCGGGCGCAGCACGGCCGGCAAGGAGCTGGAGGACCTCGGCTACTTCGTGGTGGACAACCTGCCGCCGGAGCTCGTCGGCGAGGTGGTCCGACTGGTCGACCTCCAGAAGGGACGGCACCAGCCGATCGCCGTGGGCGTCGACGTCCGGGGCGGCAAGAACTTCGAGTCGCTGCGCCGGCAGCTGGCCACCGAGCTGCCCACCCGGCGGACCACGTTGCTCTTCCTCGAGGGCGACGACGACATCCTCGTCCGCCGCCAGGAGGCGGCCCGACGCCCGCATCCGCTGCAGGGCACCGGGCGCCTGCTCGAGGGCATCGACCGCGAGCGCGAGGTGATGACGCAGCTGCGCGGTGACGCCGACGTGATCATCGACACCACCAGCCTCAACGTCAACCAGCTGCGCGAGAAGGTGGCCGCTGCCTTCGGCACGCCCGAGGCCATCCAGCTGCAGGTCAACGTGGTCAGCTTCGGCTTCAAGTACGGCGTCCCGGTCGACGCCGACCTGATGGCCGACATGCGCTTCCTGCCCAATCCGCACTGGGTCCCCGAGCTGCGCGACAGCACCGGGCGCGACCCGGACGTGGCGGCGTACGTCAAGGAGCGGCCCGACGCGCAGACGTTCCTGGAGCGCTACCTCCCGGTCATCGAGACCGTGGGGGAGGGCTACCTGCGCGAGGGCAAGAGGTTCATGACGGTCGCGATCGGCTGCACCGGCGGCAAGCACCGCAGCGTCGCCATGGCCGAGGAGATCGCGCGTCGCCTGCGCGACCTCGGCCTGGCCGCCAAGGCGACCCACCGTGACCTCGGCCGTGAGTGAGGCGGGCTGGGCGTCGGAGCCCGACGTGGTGGCCCTGGGCGGCGGCCACGGCCTCTACGCCTCCCTCTCCGCCCTGCGCCGGGTGACCTCCCAGCTCACGGCGGTCGTCACCGTGGCCGACAACGGCGGCTCGTCGGGCAGGCTGCGCGAGGAGTTCGGGGTGCTGCCGCCCGGCGACCTCCGGATGGCGCTCGCCGCCCTGTGCGGCGACGACCGCTGGGGCCAGACCTGGGCGCGGGTGCTGCAGCACCGGTTCTCCTCCGACGGCCCGATGGACGGGCACGCGACCGGCAACCTCCTCATCGTGGCGCTGTGGGAGTTGCTCGGCGACCACGTCAGCGGCCTCGACTGGGTCGGGAGCCTCCTCGGCGCCCGGGGCCGGGTGCTGCCGATGGCGGTCACGCCGCTGGACATCACCGCCGAGGTGCGCGGCGCCGACCCGGCCGATCCACAGGGCGTCTCCACGGTGCGCGGGCAGGTGCAGGTTGCCACCACGCAGGGCGAGATGCTCGCCGTCAGCCTCGACCCGCGCGACCCCACGGCCTGCCCCGAAGCCGTCGAGGCGATCCTCGAGGCCGACTGGGTCGTGCTCGGCCCCGGCTCGTGGTTCTCCTCGGTGATCCCGCACCTGCTGGTCCCGGGCCTGTACGACGCGCTGCTGCGCACCTCCGCACGCATCGTGGTGACCCTCAACCTCGAGCCGCAGGAGGGCGAGACCGACGGCTACACCCCGGAGGACCACCTCGAGGTGCTCGTCCAGCAGGCGCCCGACCTGCGCGTCCATGCGGTGATCGCCGACAGCACCGCCGTCCCCGACACCCGGACGCTCGGCAGGCTGACCGAGGCCCTCGGAGCCCGGCTCGTGTGGGCCGACGTCGCCGACCCCGACACGCCGGGCCAGCACGACCCGGAGAAGCTCGCACGCGTGCACGGCGAACTCATGAGAGCGGTGGACAAGGGGCTATAGAGTGGCGCGCATGGCGATGACGGCACAGGTCAAGGCGGAGCTCGCCAACACCACTGTCAGCAAGACGTGTTGCCGCAAGGCCGAGGTCTCCTCGATGCTCCGGTTCGCCGACGCGCTGCACCTCGTCAACGGCGGCATCGTGGTGGAGGCGGAGCTCGACACGGGCGCGGCGGCCCGCCGGCTGCGCCGTGACATCTCCGAGGTCTACGGGCACGACTCCGAGGTGGTCATGCTCAAGGGCAACGGCATCCGGCGTACCTCCCACTACATCGTCCGCGTCGCCCGCGACGGGGAGTCGCTGGCCCGCCAGACCGGGCTGATCGACCAGCGCAACCGACCGGTGCGCGGGCTGCCACCGCAGGTGGTCTCGGGCTCCGGTTGCGACTCGGTGGCCGCCTGGCGGGGTGCGTTCCTCGCCCACGGATCCCTGACGGAGCCGGGCCGCTCGTCCTCGCTCGAGGTGACCTGCCCCGGGCCCGAGGCGGCGCTCGCCCTCGTGGGCGCGGCCCGTCGGCTCGGCATCCCGGCCAAGGCGCGCGAGGTGCGCGGCGTCGACCGGGTGGTCATCCGCGACGGTGACGCGATCGGGCAGCTGCTCACCCGCCTGGGGGCGCACGAGACGCTGCTCGCCTGGGAGGAGCGCCGGATGCGGCGTGAGGTCCGCGCGACCGCCAACCGGCTGGCCAACTTCGACGACGCCAACCTGCGCCGCTCGGCGCGCGCGGCAGTCGCCGCCGGCGCCCGGGTCGAGCGTGCCCTGGAGATCCTCGCCGACGAGGTGCCCGACCACCTGCAGATGGCCGGCCGGCTGCGGCTGGAGCACAAGCAGGCGTCGCTGGAGGAGCTGGGGCAGCTGCACGACCCGGTGCTCACCAAGGACGCCATCGCCGGCCGGATCCGGCGCCTGCTCGCGATGGCCGACAAGCGTGCCGAGGATCTCGGCATCCCCGACACCGAGGCCTCGCTGACCCCGGAGATGCTCGCGGAGGGCTGACCGCGCGGGTGCGCCCGCGCCCGCAGACCGTGGGGGCCGACCCCCACGATAGGCTCGAGGAGAACGCTGATTCTTCTCTCGTCAGGAGTGACACCCGTGACTGTTCGCGTTGGCATCAACGGCTTCGGCCGGATCGGTCGAAACTTCTTCCGCGCCGTACGCGCGTCGAGCGCCGACATCGAGATCGTCGGCGTCAACGACCTGACCGACAACGCCTCGCTCGCGCACCTGCTGAAGTTCGACTCGATCCTGGGCCGCCTCGACGCCGAGGTGACCTCGACCGAGTCGTCGATCAAGGTCGGCGACCACGAGATCGCCGCGTTCGCGGAGCGCGACCCGGCCAACCTGAAGTGGGCCGAGATCGGCGCGGACGTCGTGGTCGAGTCCACCGGCTTCTTCACCGACGCGACCAAGGCGCGCGCACACGTCGACGCGGGCGCGAAGAAGGTGATCATCTCCGCCCCGGCGAAGAACGAGGACATCACGGTGGTGATGGGCGTCAACCACGAGAAGTACGACCCCGAGCAGCACACCGTGATCTCCAACGCGTCCTGCACGACCAACTGCCTGGCGCCGATGGCCAAGGCGCTCAACGACGAGTTCGGCATCGTCAAGGGCCTGATGACGACCATCCACGCCTACACCGCCGACCAGAACCTCCAGGACAACATCCACAAGGACCCGCGGCGTGCGCGCGCGGCGGCGATCAACCTGGTCCCGACCTCCACCGGCGCCGCGAAGGCGATCGGCCTGGTGCTGCCGGAGCTGAAGGGCAAGCTCGACGGCTACGCCGTCCGGGTCCCGGTGCCGACGGGCTCGGCCACCGACCTGACGTTCGAGGCGGGTCGCGAGACCACCGTCGAGGAGGTCAACGCCGCGATCGAGAAGGTCGCCGACGGGCGCTACCTGCGCTACTCCACCGACCCGCTGGTCTCCAGTGACATCGTCACCGACCCGGCGTCGTGCATCTTCGACGCGCCGCTGACCAAGGTGATCGGCAACCAGGTCAAGGTCGTCGGCTGGTACGACAACGAGTGGGGCTACTCCAACCGCCTCGTCGACCTGATCGACTTCGTCGGCAACACGCTCTGACGGTGACCGGCATCGACACGCTGGCCGACCAGCTGGGCGATCTCAGGGGCAAGCGGGTGCTGGTCCGCTCTGACCTGAACGTCCCGCTGGACGGCGACCGGATCACCGACGACGGCCGGATCCGGGCCAGCGTGCCCACCATCAGACAGCTCGCCGAGGCCGGTGCCCGGGTCGTGGTGATGGCCCACCTCGGCCGTCCCAAGGGTGAGCCGGATCCTGCCTACTCGCTCGCGCCGGTGGCAGAGCGTCTGGGCGAGCTCCTCGGCCAGGACGTCGCGTTCGCCACCGACACCGTGGGCGAGTCCGCGCACTCGGTCGTCGAGGGGCTGCAGGACGGTCAGGTCGCCCTGCTGGAGAACGTCCGGTTCAACCCGGGCGAGACGAGCAAGGACGCCGCCGAGCGCGGTGCCTTCGCCGACCAGCTCGCCGAGCTCGGGGACGCCTTCGTCTCCGACGGGTTCGGCGTCGTGCACCGCAAGCAGGCGAGCGTGTACGACGTGGCGCAGCGGCTCCCGCACGCCATGGGCGGTCTCGTCGCGGCCGAGATCGACGTGCTCCGCAAGCTGACCGAGGACCCCGAGCGTCCCTACGTGGTCGTCCTCGGCGGCTCGAAGGTCTCCGACAAGCTCGCGGTCATCGACAACCTGCTCGGCAAGGCCGACAAGCTCCTGATCGGCGGCGGGATGGTGTTCACCTTCCTCAAGGCCCAGGGCCACGACGTCGGCCAGAGCCTGCTCGAGGAGGACCAGGTCGACACCTGTGCCGACTACCTCCGCCGCGCCGCCGACCAGGGGGTCGAGCTGGTGCTGCCCACCGACATCGTGGTCGCCCCGGAGTTCACGGCGGACGCTGCGCCGACCGTCGTACCCGCCGACGCGATGCCGGCCGACCAGATCGGGCTGGACATCGGCCCCGACTCGGGGGCCGCGTTCGCCGACGCGATCCGGCCGGCCCGGACGGTGTTCTGGAACGGCCCGATGGGTGTCTTCGAGTTCGACGCCTTCGCCGCGGGCACGCGCGCGGTGGCGCAGGCGCTCACCGAGGTCGGCGGGCTCTCCGTCGTGGGTGGCGGCGACTCCGCCGCCGCCGTCCGGCAGCTGGGCTTCGCCGACGACCAGTTCGGGCACATCTCCACCGGAGGTGGCGCCAGCCTGGAGTACCTCGAGGGCAAGCAGCTCCCGGGGATCGACGTACTGGACGACTGAGAAGGCATCCGATGGCCAAGAACGCTGCTTCCTCCGCTGCCCGCACGCCCCTGATGGCGGGCAACTGGAAGATGAACCTCAACCACCTCGAGGCCGTGCACCTGGTGCAGAAGCTCGCCCTCACCCTCGCCGACAAGAAGCACGACTTCGCCCGGGTCGAGGTTGCGGTGATCCCACCGTTCACCGACCTGCGCTCGGTGCAGACGCTGGTCGACGGCGACCGGCTGCAGATCCGGTACGGCGCCCAGGACATCTCCATGCACGACAACGGCGCCTACACCGGCGAGATCTCGGCGTCCATGCTGGCCAAGCTCGGCTGCTCCTACGCCGTGGTGGGGCACTCCGAACGGCGCGAGCACCACGGCGAGGACGATGCGGAGGTCAACGCCAAGGCCCGGCAGGCCGTGAAGGGCGCGATCACCCCGATCGTCTGCGTCGGCGAGGGTCTCGAGGTGCGCAAGGCAGGCACCCATGTCGAGCACACGTTGGCCCAGGTCGAGGGCTCGCTGGCCGGGTTCAGCGCCGAGCAGGTGGCCGGTCTGGTGGTCGCCTACGAGCCGGTCTGGGCGATCGGCACCGGGGAGGTGGCCACCCCCGCCGACGCGCAGGAGGTGTGCGGCGCCATCCGGCAGCGCCTCGCGGAGAACCTCGGGGCCGACGCGGCCGCCGGTGTGCGGATCCTCTACGGCGGTTCGGTCAAGGCCGCCAACGTCGCCGGGATCATGCAGCAGCCCGACGTCGACGGCGCCCTGGTCGGCGGCGCCAGCCTCCAGGCCGAGGAGTTCGGCGGCATCTGCCGGTTCTACGACATGCCGGTCCTCTGACCGTCGTACTCCATCAGTTAGGATTCCCGGCGTGGTTGTCGTATTCGAGATCCTGCTCGTGATCACGAGCGCTCTCCTGGTGCTGCTCGTGCTGCTGCACAAGGGACGTGGCGGCGGGCTGTCCGACATGTTCGGCGGCGGCGTCTCCAGCGGGCTGGGGGGATCGTCGGTCGCCGAGCGCAACCTCGACCGGCTCACGGTCGGCATCGGGCTGGTCTGGTTCGCCTGCGTCGTCGGGCTGGGCCTGCTGTTCAAGACCGGCAACTGAGACGCTGTTTCGACTTCGCTCGACGGACCTGACGAGGAGAGAGCTTCGTGGCTGGCGGTGGGAATGCGATCCGGGGTAGCCGGGTCGGTGCAGGACCGATGGGTGAGGCCGAGCGCGGCGAGGCGGCACCCCGCCAGAACGTCTCCTACTTCTGCTCCCAGGAGCACCGGACGCTGATCGCCTTCGCCGTCGAGGCGCAGGTGCCGGAGTCGTGGGACTGCCCCCGGTGCGGCCTGCCGGCAAGCCTCGACCAGGAGAACCCGCCACCGCCGCCGAAGATCGAGCCCTACAAGACCCACCTCGCCTACGTGAAGGAGCGCCGCTCCGACGCCGAGGCCAAGGACATCCTCGACGAGGCGCTGCAGACCCTCCGCAGCCGCCGCAAGAGCGGCGACCTCATCTTCTAGTCGCCGCTCGCCGGGTCTGGCTAGAGCTTCGCGGCGGCCGCATCGTCGAGGTACCACACCTGGTCCTCCACGGTGATGCCCCTTGCCGGGGTCTCGTGGACGTCGCCCTCGTCGGCCAACGCGGCGGCGACGGCATCGGCCTTGTTGGCGCCGCTGACCACGAACCACACCGATCGAGTCCGGTTCAGCGCCGGGAAGGTCAGGCTGATCCGTTCGGGGGGCGGCTTGGGAGAGTCGGTCACGCCGACGGCGATCCGGTCGGTCACGTCCAGCTGGGGCGCGCCCGGCATCAGCGAGGCGACGTGGGCGTTGCCGCCCAGGCCGAGGAACACCAGGTCGAACTCGCCGGACCCCTTCTCCCGCACCAGCGCGGCGTACTGGTCGGCGCCCTCGTCGGGGGAGGAGGCGTCCGCGGTGGACGCCATCTCGTGCACCTGGGTGGCGCCGACCGCGTCGAGCAGGGCGTCGCGGGCCTGCTTCGCGTTGCGGTCCGGCGAGTCCGGTGCGACGAACCGCTCGTCGCCGAACCAGAACACGATGCGGCTGAAGTCCACGCCCGCGTCCTTCGCGAGCCGGGCGATCTCGCGGTGGATGTCCACCGCGATCGTGCCGCCGGTCAGGGCGACCTGCGGTGTCTCGCCGGCGTCCTGGGCGGCCTTCATCCGCTGCAGGAACGCCTCGGCGACCTCGGTGGCCAGGGCGGGAGCATCCTCCGCGACGTGCAGTTCCATCAGGCGTCCTTCCTCATCTTGAGCAGCTGCCGGGTGGTGGCGGCATAGATGTTGTCCTCGTCGAGTCGGCGCAGCTCCTCGGCGAGGAGGGCCGGCAGTTCGCGCCGCTTGAGCGCGACCGGGCGGTCCGGCTGTCCGGGGGAGGAGAAGACCGCGAGCTTGCCGTCGCCGCGGGCGATCCGGATCGGCCCGTCGCGGGTGTCGAGCACCACCTCGGTGATCCCCGGCCCACCGGAGCTCTTCTGCTCGACCGGGATCCGCAGGCGCAGCGCCAGCCAGGCGGCCAGCAGGTCCGCGGACGGGCTGATCCGCTCGCCGGTGATCGAGGCTGCGCGCACCTTCACCGGGTGCTGGTCGAGGGCGGCGGCCAGCAGCGCCCGCCACGGCGTGATCCGGGTCCAGGCCAGGTCGGTGTTGCCGCGGGCGTACGTCGAGCACTGGGTCTCCAGCGCCCGCTTCTTGCCTCGGGTCTGTGCGGCGGCGTCGGTGATCCGGCGCTGAGCGAGCGCGCCGAGGGGATCGGCAGCGGGGTCGTCGGGCGCGTCGGAGGGCCACCAGACCGCGACCGGGGAGTCGGGCAGCAGCAGCGGCAGGACCACGGACGCGGCATGCTGGACGACTTCGCCGGAGAGGCGGATCACCGCCGTCTCACCGGTCCAGCCCGACCCGATCCCGACCTGGGCGTTCACCACGGGCTTGCCGCGGCGATCACCCAGCACCACGGCCAGCACCCGGGCCGGGTGCTCGCGCGACGCCTGCTTGGCGATCTCCATCGCGGACTTGGCGTCGTCCTCGGCGACCACGATGATCAGCGTCATCACCATGCCCATGGCGGGCGAGCCGGCGCGCTTGCGGGCACGGGTGAACTCGGCCGCGATGGCCGAGGCGTCGATGTCGGTCAGCTCGATCATGGGCGCCGCCAGGAGCGGCCGTCGCGGGCGAGCATCGCCTCGGACGAGGGTGGGCCCCAGGTGCCGGCGGGGTACTTCTCCGGACGCTTGCCGGCACGGTCCTGCCGGGACCAGTGCGCCAGGATCGGGTCGAGGATCTTCCACGACTGCTCGACCTCCTCGTGGCGGGGGAAGAGCGGCTCGTCACCGAGCAGCATGTCGAGGATGAGCCGCTCGTAGGCCTCGGGCGACGCCTCGGTGAAGCTGCCGCCGTAGGCGAAGTCCATGCTCACGTCACGGATCTCCATCTGGGTCCCGGGCACCTTCGACCCGAACCGGATGGTCATCCCCTCGTCGGGCTGGACCCGGATCACCAGGGCGTTGTGCGTCAGCTCCTCGGTCGAGGTCGCCGTGAACGGCAGGTGCGGCGCGCGCTTGAAGACGACGGCCACCTCGGTGACCCGTCGGCCCAGTCGCTTGCCGGTGCGCAGGTAGAACGGCACCCCGGCCCAGCGGCGGGTGTCCACGTGCAGTGTCACCGCGGCGAACGTCTCGGTCGTGGAGTGGTCGGAGATGCCCTCCTCGTCGCAGAACCCGCCCACCGGCTTGCCACCCTGCCAGCCCGCGGCGTACTGCCCGCGCGCGGTGGACAGGTCGAGGCGGCGGGGGAGGACCACCGAGGAGAGCACCTTGAGCTTCTCGATCCGCAGCGCACGTGCGCGGAAGGAGACCGGCTCCTCCATCGCCACCAGCGCCATCAGCTGGAGGAGGTGGTTCTGGATGACGTCGCGCGCCGCGCCCACCCCGTCGTAGTAGCCGGCGCGGCCGCCGATGCCGATGTCCTCGGCCATGGTGATCTGGACGTGGTCGACGTAGTTGGAGTTCCAGATCGGCTCGAAGAGGTTGTTGGCGAACCGCAGCGCCAAGATGTTCTGGACCGTCTCCTTGCCCAGGTAGTGGTCGATCCGGAAGATCGACGCGGGCGGGAACACCTGGGCCAGGGTCTCGTTGAGCGCCTGGGCCGACTCCAGGTCGTGCCCGAAGGGCTTCTCGACCACGACGCGGCGCCAGGCATCCTCCCGGGACTCGGCGAGGCCGTGCCGCTCGAGCTGCTGGACGACCGCGCCGAAGTACGTCGGGGGGATCGCCAGGTAGAACGCGTGGTTGCCGCCGGTGCCGCGGGTCTGGTCGAGCTCCTCGATCGTGCGACGAAGGTTGTCGAACGCAGCGTCGTCGTCGAAGTTGCCGGGGACGAACCGAAACCCCTCGGCGAGCTGGTTCCACACCTCCTCGCGGAACTCGGTACGGGCGTGCTCGCGGACCGCGTCGCGCACGATCTGGGCGAAGTCCTGGTCCTCCCAGTCGCGCCGGGCGAACCCGACGAGGCTGAAGCCGGGCGGGAGCAGGCCCCGGTTGGCCAGGTCGTAGATCGCCGGCATCACCTTCTTGCGCGAGAGGTCGCCGGTGACGCCGAAGAGCACCATCCCGCACGGACCGGCGATGCGCGGCAGCCGGCGGTCCTGCGGGTCGCGCAGCGGGTTGGTCCACTCCTCGCCCTCGGCCAACGAGGAGCCGCGGGTGGCGGGCGTCATCGCGCGCTCATCCGCCGAGCACCTCGCGGACCGCGGCCAGTCCTGCGTCGTGCTCGGTCAGGTGCAGCCGCAGGACCGGACGGCCCTTGTCCGCGAGGACTGTTGCGTCGCCGATGGCCTGCGCCTGGATGAACCCGCCGAAGGTGAACGGCCGACCCGGGATCTCGAGGTCCTCGACCGGCTCGGTCGTGACCTGCAGGTAGACCCCGGTCGGGGGGCCACCCTTGTGGTACTGCCCGGTCGAGTGCAGGAACCGGGGCCCCCACCCGAAGGTCGTGGGGCGCCCGGTACGACGGGCCAGCGAGCGGCGCACCGTCGCGAAGTCGGCGTCGGCAGCGCGGTCGAGGTAGGCCATCACCGCGAGGTAGCCGTGCTCCGGGTCGAGCCGCGCCAGCAACGCGTCGACGGCGCCGCGGAGGTCGGCGGCCGTGCCGTCGCGCAGGTCGAGCAGCCCCTCGGTCGCGTGCACGGCCACCGGTCCGTCGGTGAAGATCGGCTCCGGGCTGGTGCCACCGCCGTCGAGCATGTCGCGGGCGGCCTGCTTGGCGCTCTCGACGTCGGGCTGGTCGAACGGGTTGATCCCGATGACCCGTCCCGCCACCGGTACGGCGTACTCCCACAGCAGCAGCGCCGCCCCGAGCGGCGCATCCACGGCGGCGCCCCAGCCCGATGTCGGCGGTGCCTCGCCGTAGGCCTCGGCCCCGAGCGTGACGAGAACCTCGTCGTGGGTGCTCGGCGTGAAGTTGGGGGCGGCGGGGGAGGGTACGACGACCGGCAGGATGCCCTTGCCCTGCTTCCCGGTCGACTCGGCGATGAGCTGCTCGGCCCAGTCGGCGAAGCCGTTGAGCCCGGAGCCGTTCTCCGCCAGCACGACCTTGTCGACGCCGTGGCGGTTGGCCACCCCGAGCAGCGCTCCGAGTCGGAGCGCCGGGTTGTCCACCGAGTCCTGCTCCAGCGCGGGCCGGATGGCTGCGGCCTCGTCGAGGAGGCCGTCGAGGTCGGCGCCCGCGAGCCCGCTGGGCACCAGCCCGAACGCCGTCAGCGCCGAGTAGCGGCCGCCGACGCCGGGGTCGGCGTGGAAGACGCGGTAGCCGTCCTTGCCGGCCGCCTGGTCCATCGGGGAGTCCGGGTCGGTCACGATCACCAGGTGCTCGCGCGGGTCACGCCCGGCGTCCCGGAGCGCCTGCTCGTAGACCCGCTTCTGGCTGTCGGTCTCGACGGTGCTGCCCGACTTGCTGGAGACCACCACGATCGAGCGCTCCAGCCGGTCGGCCAGCGCGGAGCGCACGTAGTCGGGGTCGGAGGAGTCGAGCACCGTGAGCTCCACGCCGTGCGTGGCGCAGATGACCTCGGGAGCCAGCGAGGATCCGCCCATGCCGCACAGCACCACGTGGTCGAGGCCGCTGCTGTTGAGCTCTTCGCGCAGGGCGGTGATCTCGGGCACCAGGGACCGCGACGACGAGGGCAGGTCCACCCAGGCGAGCCGCTTCCCGGCCTCGGCCTCGGCGTCCGGGCCCCAGAGGCCGGCGTCCCGGCCGGCGATGCCCGAGGCCACCTTGTCGGCCACCAGCCGCTCGACGGCGGAGATGAAGGCAGTCTCGTCGCGGAAGCCGAAGAAGAGCTGGTGGCCGCCATCGCCCGAGACGGTGTTCCAGGTGGTCTGACCGGTGCCCTCTGCTCCGCTCACTTGGCCCCCTTCGCTCCTCCGCCGGCCCGGGAGAGCTGGTCCTGCACGGTGTCGAGCAGGTCGTTCCACGACTTCACGAACTTGTCGACGCCCTCCTGCTCGAGCGTGGCGATGACGTCGTCGTAGTCGATGCCGGCCGTCTTCAGGTCGGCCATCACCTGGGCCGCGTCGTCGTAGTGGCCGGTAACCTGGTCGCCCTTGATGTCGCCGTGGTCCTTGACCGCGCGGAGCGTCTTCTCCGGCATCGTGTTGACCGTGTTGGGGACGCACAGGTCGACGACGTACATCGTGTCGGGGTAGTCGGGGTTCTTCACGCCGGTCGAGGCCCACAGCGGGCGCTGGGTGTTGGCGCCGTCCGCCTTGAGCGACTCCCACCGCGCTCCGGTGAAGAACTCCTGGTAGGCCTTGTAGGCCAGTCGCGCGTTGGCGACGCCGGCCTTGCCGCGGAGGTCGTCATGACCACCCAGCTGCTCCAGGCGCTTGTCGATCTCGGTGTCCACCCGGGAGACGAAGAAGGAGGCCACCGAGTGGATCTTCGCCAGGTCGTGGCCGTTGTCGCGGGCCTTCTCCAGTCCGGCGAGATAGGCCTCCATCACCTCCTGGTAGCGCTGCAGGCCGAAGATCAGGGTCACGTTGATGCTGATGCCCTCGCCGAGGGCGTCGGTGATGGCAGGCGCGCCCTCGGTGGTGGCGGGGATCTTCACGTAGAGGTTGTCGCGGTCGACCGACTGCGAGAACCGACGCGCCGAGGCAAGGGTCCCGGCGGTGTCGAAGGCCAGGTCGGGCGTGACCTCGATGGAGACCCGGCCGTCCACCCCGTCGGTGGCCTCCCAGACGGGCCGCATCACGTCGCACGCGTCGGACACGTCCTTGGTGGTCAGCTCGAACACGGTCGTGTGGATGTCGGCGCCCTTCGCTGCGAGCTCGCGCACCTGGTCGTCGTACAGCTCACCGTCCTCCAGCGCATTCGCGAAGATGGACGGGTTGGTGGTGACGCCGACCACGTGGTCGTTCTTCATGAGCTCGGCCAGGTTGCCGGTCTCCAGGCGCTCGCGCGACAGGTCGTCGAGCCAGATGGAGACGCCCGCCTCCGAGAGCTCAGCGAGGTGATCAGACATCTGTTCTTCCTCCTTGTGTTCGGGTGGCGGGCAAGGTCTGCCCGTCGGTGCTCAGACGCTCTTGCCGACCGCCCGCAAGCTGTCCTCGGCCGCGCCGGCGACCGCCTCCGCGGTGATGCCGAGCTCGGTGAAGATGCGCTGGAAGTCGGCCGAGGCACCGAAGTGCTCCAGCGAGACGCTCTTGCCGTGGTCGCCGACGATCTCGCGCCAGCCCTGGGCGACACCGGCCTCCACGGAGACGCGTGCCTTCACCGTCGGCGGCAGCACCGTCTCGCGGTACGACGTCTCCTGGGCGTCGAACCACTCGCGGCACGGCATCGAGACCACGCGGGCCCGGATGCCCTTGTCGGCGAGGAGGTCGCGGGCGGTGACCGCCAGCTGCACCTCCGAGCCGGTGCCGATGAGCAGCACGTCGGGCTCGCCGCCGTCGACGTCGAGCAGCACGTAGCCGCCACGGTGGACGTTGCTGGTGTCGGAGAAGCCGTCGCTGCCGCGCGGGAAGACGGGCACGTTCTGCCGGGTCAGCACGAGCCCGGCCGGGCGGTCGTTGTGCTCCATGATCGTGCGCCAGCAGGCGGTGGTCTCGTTGGCGTCGGCGGGCCGGACCACGTCGAGTCCCGGGAGCGCGCGCAGCGCGGCGAGTTGCTCGACCGGCTGGTGGGTCGGGCCGTCCTCGCCCAGGCCGATCGAGTCGTGCGTCCACACGTAGGTCACCGGCAGCTGCATGATCGCGGCGAGCCGGACGGCTCCGCGCATGTAGTCGGAGAAGGTCAGGAAGGTGCCACCGAAGACGCGAGTCCCGCCGGAGACCGCGATGCCGTTCATGATGGCGCCCATGCCGTGCTCGCGGATGCCGAAGTGCAGCACGCGGCCCTGGTAGGGGTCGGCCTTCCACTCCGGAGTGGAGTGCTCGGCAGGGATGAAGGACAGCGCGTCCTCGATGGTGGTGTTGTTGGACTCCGCCAGGTCGGCCGAGCCACCCCAGAACTCCGGCAGCTTCGCCGCGATCGCCTGGATCACCTTGCCCGACGCCTTGCGGGTCGCCATGCCCTTCTCGTCGGCGTCGAAGCGGGGCAGGTCGGCGTCCCAGCCCGCCGGGAGACTGCGGGTGCGCAGCCGGTCGTACAGCGCGGTGTCCGAGGAGTCCTTGGCCGCCCAGGCGTCGTAGGACTCGGTCCAGGCTGCCTGGGCTGCCTTGCCGCGCTCGACCAGCTGACGGGTGTGCTCGAGGACCACGGGCTCCACCACGAAGTGCTCCTCGGGGTCGAAGCCGAGCACCTCCTTGGTGGCCGCGACCTCGTCGGCACCGAGTGCCGAGCCGTGCGCCTTGCCGGTGTTCTGGGCGTTGGGCGCGGGCCAGGCGATGATCGTGCGGAGGTTGATGAAGCTGGGCCGGTCGGTGACCTGCTGCGCGGCCAGGATGGCGTCGTACAGCGCCTGCACGTCCTCGACGTACTCGGTGCCGCCGTTGGTCCAGTCGACGTCCTGCACGTGCCAGCCGTAGGCCTCGTAGCGCTTCGAGACGTCCTCGTTGAACGCGATGTCGGTGTGGCCCTCGATTGAGATCTGGTTGTCGTCGTAGATCATGACGAGGTTGCCGAGCTGCTGGGTGCCGGCGATCGACGAGGCCTCCCCGGAGACGCCCTCCTCCAGGTCACCGTCGCTGCAGATCGCGTAGACCATGTGGTCGAAGGGGGACTCGCCGGGCGCCGCGCCGGGGTCGAGCATGCCGTGCTCGCGGCGCGCCGCCATCGCCATGCCGACCGCGTTGCCGACACCCTGGCCCAGCGGCCCGGTCGTGGTCTCGACGCCGGCCGTGTGCCCGTACTCCGGGTGGCCGGGTGTCTTGGAGCCCCAGGTGCGCAGGGTCTTGATGTCCTCCAGCTCGAGGCCCCAGCCGCCGAGGTAGAGCTGGAGGTAGAGGGTGAGGCTGGTGTGCCCGCAGGAGAGGACGAACCGGTCGCGGCCCGGCCAGTCGGGGTCGGCGGGGTTGTGCCGCATCACCCGCTGGAAGAGCAGGTAGGCCACCGGGGCCAGGCTCATCGCGGTGCCGGGGTGGCCGTTGCCCACCTTCTGCACCGCGTCCATGGCCAGGCAGCGCACGGTGTCGACCGCCCGCCGGTCGATGTCGGTCCACTCCAACGCGTTGCCGGTGTCGCTCAACCCAGGTTCCTCTCGACCAGTGTGCCGGTGGCTGTTCGGCGGCCGCCGGGGCCGTCGATGTCAGGTCCGCCACTCTTGGGTGGCCACCCACCCCGACACTACTCACGGACAGTTAGACTCGGCGAGTCAGTACCACCCGGGTGCGGACCGCATGCGTCGGTCCGCTCTGCCCGTGGACGAGTTCCGAGAAGCGAGGCCTGCGTGACCGCGGTCGACTCCCAGCTGCCCCGGTCGGGGCCGGCGTCGGGAGAGGCGACCCTTCGCGACGTGGTCGCGGCGTACGTCGGTCTGACGAAGCCGCGCGTGATCGAGCTGCTGTTGCTCACGACGGTCCCGGTGATGTTCTTCGCCCAGCGCGGGATCCCGCCCCTGGGCCTGGTCGTGGCCACCGTCCTGGGCGGCACCCTCTCGGCCGGCAGCGCCAACGCGCTCAACTGCGTCTACGACCGGGACATCGACGAGCAGATGCGCCGGACCCGGCGTCGGGCGTTGCCCCGACACATCGTGTCGCCCGCGGCTGCGCTCGTGTTCGGGCTCGTCCTCGCGGTGGTCTCCACGCTGGTCCTCAGCCTGTTCGTCAACTGGCTCTCCGCCGCGCTGGCCCTGGCCGCCTCCGCCTTCTACCTCTTCGTCTACACCATGGTGCTCAAGCGCCGGACCACGCAGAACATCGTGTGGGGTGGGCTCGCCGGCTGCTTCCCTGCGCTGATCGGCTGGACCGCCGTGACCGGCGAGCTGGCCTGGCCGCCCGTCGTGCTGTTCCTGGTCGTGTTCTTCTGGACGCCGCCGCACACCTGGGCGCTGGCGATGCGCTACCGCGAGGACTACGCCGCGGTGGACGTGCCGATGCTGCCGGTGCGCAAGCCGGGCGTCGAGGTGGCCCGCCAGATCGTGCTCTACAGCTACGCCATGGTGGCGGTCTCGCTGCTGCTCTGGCCGATCGCCGACACGGGGCCGGTCTACCCGGTGGCCGCGGCCGTGCTCGGCGCGCTGTTCCTCGTCGAGGCGCACCTGATGTGGTCGCGGGCGCGTCGCGGCGACGAGCTCAGCGTGATCAAGCCGATGCGCCTGTTCCATTGGTCCAACATGTATCTCTCGTTGCTGTTCGTCGCCGTGGCCCTGGACCCACTGCTCACGTTCTGATCTGAGCCGGGTGCTTCCGCCGGCGTCAGCTCCGCGACTGCTCCTCCGGGAACAGCACCCCTCGGCCCTCGCCGGCCAACTGGTGGTGCACCACGGCGCCCACCACGACCAGGGCGACCAGCATCGCGGAGAAGCCGATCCGGTCGAAGAGCCACGTCCCCACGAGCCCCACCAGGACCACGAGGACCGACAGCAGGACCGCCGAGCGCATCATCGCCCACCGCCGGTCGGCAAGGGCGTGCACCGACGCCACGCCGAGGAGATAGGTGGCCACCGAGCCGGAGAGCAGCAGCACGGTGGTCATCGGCGACACGTGGTCGGTGCTCTCGACCTGTTCGACCATCGCGCTCAGCGACGCACCCGCCGCGGCAACGCCGGCCAGCACGAAGTAGTGCGCGTAGCCGAACCAGAAGGCGACCTGCCGCTTGAGGGAGGCCGCCATGGAGCGCTTGAAGTACAGCCACCACAGGCTGAACACGATGAGCAGTCCGGCAGCCACCACCAGCACCAGGTCGACCGAGATCCCGTTGGCGTCGATGCTGGCCGAGAGCGCCTGCGTCACCGCGAGGATCACCCCGCCGAGCACGATGATCGTGAACAGCTGGTAGCGCTCGGCGATGTGGTCGGGATGCCAGGGGGTGCTCGGGCCGGCCGACTCCGCGACGTACGGCAGGGTCAGCTCCGCGGCGGCGAGCACCACGAAGAGCACGACCGCCAGCGCACCACCGTGGTCGAAGGTCCACGCCCAGCCCACCCAGCAGACCTGCAGGAGGCTGATCCCGGCGGCGTAGCGCAGTGCCACGGGGCGCCTGCTCGGGTGCTCGCGTGAGACGCGGAGCCACAGGGGCACGATCGCGAGTCGCATCACCAGGTAGCCGGCGACGATGAGGTGGTAGTCGCGGTCGTGCCCGGCAGCCGTGGGGATGCCGGCGGTGAGCACCAGGGCCCCCACGATGACCACGAAGGTGGCGAGTCGGAAGATCACGTCACCGGTGTCGTAGGCGCTGGCGAACCAGCTGTAGTTGACCCAGCCCCACCAGATGGCGAAGAAGACCATCAGGTAGTTGACCAGTCCGCTGCCCACGCCCTCGATGAGGTCGTGGTGCAGCGCCAGCGCCGAGGCGGCAACCGCCACCACGAAGCCCAGGTCGAAGAGCAGCTCGAGCGGCGAGGCGGTGCGGTTCTCCTCACCGGGGTCACGTCCGTCCATCGGCCGGTGCCACGGCACGTGGTGCAGCGTCATGCCGGACCGGTACCCCGTAGGGGCTCCGGGAAGTGCCCCACCTCGGCCGGCTCGCGCAGGTCCAACAGCACCCAGGTCACCGCGGCGGAGATCAGCGCCGCCCCGAGCATGTGGATCCCCACGAGCAGCTCGGGCAGGTCGGTGAAGTACTGCACGAAGCCCACCAGGCCCTGGGCCAGCTCCAGCCAGAGCAGCGCCCACGCGGCCCGCGACCGGGTCAGCACGACGAGCGCGATGGTCAGGCCCAGCAGCAGGAAGACGACGTCGGCGTGCAGCTGGGAGAGCTGCAACGGGTCGAGCCCGTTGCGCCGGGCGTCGGCGTCACCCGCGTGCGGGCCCGAGCCGGTCACCACGGTGCCCACGTAGAGCACCACCCAGGCGGCCGCGAACGTCAGCCACCCGAGCAGGACGCGTGGCCCGGCTGCGGCGTCAACGGGAGCCGGGCGGTCGACGCGCCAGAGGAACAGCACGGCGACGCCGATGATGGCCAGCGAGGAGAGCAGGTGGAAGCTCACCACCCAGGGGTTCAGGTCGGTCAGCACCGTGATGCCGCCGATCACCGCCTGTGCCGGGATGGCGAGTCCGAGCACGACCGCGAGGCGGACCAGGTCCGAGCGGCGTGACTGCAGTGCGGCGACGAAGGTCACCACGGCGACCGCCGCCAGCACGAAGGTCAGGGTCCGGTTGCCGAACTCGATCGCGGAGTGCATCGACAGGGCACCGTGCGGGGTGAAGGCGGTGTCGGTGCACCGGGGCCAGGTCGGACAACCCAGGCCCGAGCCGGTGAGCCGGACCGCCCCGCCGGTGACCACGAGGAGCATGTTGGCGACGAGGCTGGCCCAGCCGACCCGCCGCAACCAGCGGTCGGATCCCCAGCCGGCGGGCAGCGCGGGCAGTCGGCTCACTCCCACGTGAACGTCCTCGCGGTCAGGGCGGAGCCGAGGGCGGCCCAGGCGGCCAGCACCAGCAGGGCCAGCCAGTCCGTCCGCCCGTCGATGAGCGCGGCGCGCAGCGCCTCGCCGAGGGCTCCGGAGGGCAGCCACTGCGCCACCGACCCCCAGCCGCCGTACGCGTCGGCGGGGAGTACGACGGCCCCGCCGGCGAGCAGCAGGAGGTAGACGAGGTTGGCCGCCGCGAGCGTGGCCTCCGCGCGCAGCGTGCCCGCGACCAGGAGCCCCAGTGCGGCGAACGCGGCGGTGCCGAGCACGAGCGCCAGCAGCGCACCCAGCCAACCGGGATGCGGCTGCCAGCCCAGCAGCAGCGCCACCACGCCGATCAGCACGACCTGACCCAGCTCCACGAGCAGCAGCGCACCCACCTTCCCGGCCAGGAGTCCGGTGCGCGGCAGCGGCGACGCGCCCAGCCGCTTGATCACGCCGTAGCGCCGCTCGAACCCCGTCGCGATGGCCAGAGACGTGAACGCCGTCGACATGACGGCCAGCGCGAGCACGCCCGGCGTGAACGCATCCACGGCGCTCTCGTCGAAGTGCAGTCCGATCCGGTGCGCGCCCGCGACGCCGCCGACCAGCACGATCACCGGGATCACCACGGCCAGCAACAGCTGCTCCCCGTTGCGCAGCATCAGCCGCGCCTCCATCCGGGCCTGCGCGACGACCTGCTGCGGCAGCGGCGCGGCACCCGGTCGTGGGCTGAGGTCCAGCGGCTGGGGCGAGGACGCGGTCATGCCGCACCGCCCTCCAGTGCACGGCCGGTCAGCTCGAGGAAGACGTCCTCCAGGTTGCGCTGGCCGAGGTTGAGCGACTCGGGCAGCACGTCGTTCTCCTCGCACCAGCGGGCCACCGTCGCCAGGGTGCTGCCGTCGGCGGGGCCCGCGATCGACATGCTCAGCTCGTTGATCGCGGTCACCTCGACCCCGGGGCCCAGGGCGGCGCCGAGGGAGCTCGGCGCACCGTCGGGGAACGGCCGGGTCACGACCAGCCGGATGGTGGCGCTGGCGCCGCGGGTGAGCTGTTGCGGGGTGCCGGAGGCGATCATCCGGCCGTGGTCGATGATGTGGATCTGGTCGGCGAGCCGCTCGGCCTCGTCCATGTAGTGCGTGGTGAGCACGACCGTGACCCCCTGCGCGCGCAGGTCGGTGAGCAGCTCCCACGTGGTGCGCCGCGCCTGCGGGTCCATCCCCGCCGTCGGCTCGTCGACGAAGACCACCTCCGGGCGGCCGACGACGGCCATGGCCAGGCCGAGCCGCTGCTGCTGGCCGCCGGACAGCCGCCGGTAGGGCGTGCGGCCGCACTCGGCGAGCCCCAGCCGCTCGCTCAACGCCTCCACGTCGAGAGGGTGGGCGTGCAGTGCAGCGATGTGTCGCAGCATCTCCAGCGCCCGGACGCCGGACCAGGCACCGCCGCCCTGCAGCATCACCCCGATCCGGGGCAGCAGGTCGCGACGATCGCGCTGCGGGTCGAGGCCGAGCACGCGCACCGACCCGTGCTGCGGGGCGCGGTAGCCCTCGCAGGTCTCCAGCGTGGTGGTCTTGCCGGCGCCGTTGGGCCCGAGCACCGCGGTGATCGTGTCCCGCTCCACGCGCAGGTCCAGGCCGTCGACGGCCACCTTGTCGCCGTACTGCATGCGGAGCCCGTTGACCTCGACGGCAGCTGCGGCGGACGAGGGGGGAACGGACACGCACGGATTCTAGGAGGCACCGACTGAGACCAGCCTGAGAAGGGCACCCTGAGTGAGACCCCGGGGCGACAGGAGCTCCTCGGGGTCAGATCTCCGCCGACTCGGTCTCCTGCCCGCCTCCACGCGGCGGCAGCGAGGTGAAGACGTCGGGCGGTTCGTGCCACGGTGCGGGGGACGGACCGGCGGCCGCCTCCTGGACGGCGCGCCAGACGCGCTCGGGCGTGCACGGCATCTCGACGTGGCGGACACCGAGGTGGGACAGCGCGTCGACCACGGCGTTCTGCACGGCGGGCGTCGACCCGATGGTGGCCGACTCGCCGATGCCCTTGGCGCCGAGCGGGTTGAGCGGGGTGGGGGTCTCGGTGTTGGTGACGACGAGCCCGTCGAGGCGCACCATGTCGGCGGCCGTGGGGAGTGGGTAGTCGGCGAAGGTGGCGGTGAGCGGCGTGCCGTCGTCGGTGTAGACGAAGCCCTCCCACAGCGCCTGGGAGATGCCCTGGGCGCCGCCGCCGTGCTGCTGGCCGGCGACGATCAGCGGGTTGAGCACGGTGCCGCAGTCGTCCACGGCGATGTGGCGCAGGGGACGGACGAAGCCGGTCTCGGTGTCGACCTCGACCACCGCGACGTGGGCACCGAACGGGAAGGTCGCGCCGTCCTGGAAGAACTCCGTGTCGGACCCCAGCCCGTCCTCGCTGCGGTGCGCCTCACCGGCCACCTGGGCCCAGTCCAGGGAGATGCCGGGGACACCGGCGACCGAGAACGTGCCGTCCTCCAGGCGCAGGTCGGCGGGGTCCGCCTCGAGCATCCGGGCGGCGATCTCCAGGGCCTTCTCGCGGACCTCCTCCGAGGCCTGCCGGACCGCGTTGCCACCCATCTGCAGCGACCGCGAACCGCCGGTGCCGCCCCCCGTGGGGACCACTGCGGTGTCGGACTGCACGTAGCGGATCTTCTCCAGCGGGATGCCGAGCCGGTCGGCGACGATCATTGAGAAGGAGGTGGCGTGGCCCTGACCGTGCGCCGAGGTGCCGGCGCTGACCACCGCGTCGCCGTCGGGACCGAGGTGCACCGACCCGAACTCGGTGCCGCCGAAGCCGGTGATCTCGACGTAGGTGGCCAGTCCGACGCCGAGCTGGCGGACGTCGCCCCGCCGGCGGCGCTCGGCCTGCTCGCGACGGACCGCCTCGACGTCGCCGATCCGCAGTGCCTCGTCGAGGGCGTGCCGGTAGTCGCCGGTGTCATAGGTCGCGCCGGTCAGGGTCTGCACGGGGAACGAGTCGGCCTCGAGCAGGTTGCGCCGGCGGATCTCCTCGGGCTCCATCCCCAGCTCGTCGGCGGCGAGGTCGAGCAGCCGCTCGAGCAGCGCCGCGGCCTCGGGGCGACCGGCACCCCGGAACGCGCCGACCGGGCTGGTGTTGGTGAGGACGGCGGCGGCGTCGTACCGCAGCCGCGGGATCCGGTAGGGCCCCGGCGCCATCAGGTACGACGGTCCGACGGCGAGCCCGCCCCCGAAGCCGGCGTAGGCGCCGCAGTCACCGAGGACGCGCAGCCGCAGCCCGACGATGCGGCCGTCGTCGTCGAGGCCGAGCTCGGCGTACTGCACCTGCGCCCGGCCGTGCATGGAGAGGGTCGCCTCGCTGCGGGTCTCGGTCCACCTGACCGGCCGGTCCAGGCGGAGTGCGGCCAGGACGATCGCCGCATGCTCGGCGCCGATGCCGGCCTTGCCGCCGAAGGCACCGCCGACGTGCGGCGCCACCACACGGACCCGCTCCCTGTCGAAGCCGGTCAGCTTGACCAGCAGGTCACGCGCCAGGTGCGGGTGCTGGGTGGAGACCCAGGCGGTGAGGCCCTGGCCGTCCGGGCTGACCAGGTCCGGGCTCACCAGGATGGCGTTGCCCTCGATCGGCGAGGTGGCCACCCGCTGGTTGACCATCCGCAGCCGGGTGACATGGCTGGCGCCCTCGAGGGGGTCGGACTCGTCCGGGGCACGCAGGCCGACGGCGATGTTGCTCCCGAGCTCCTCGAACTGCAGCGGCGCGCCCGGCAGGAGAGCGGCCTCCACGTCGGCGACCGCGGGCAGCTCGTCGTAGTCGATGTCGACCAGCTCCGCGGCATCGAGAGCCTGGGCGGCGGTCTCGGCGACCACCAGCACGACCGGGTCGCCGACGTAGCGCACCTTGCCCCGCGCCAGTGCGTAGCGCGGGCACTTCGGGTTCACCACCGCGAAGGGTGCCACCGGGTCGTCGCCCAGGTCCGCAGACCGGAACACACCCAGCACCCCCGGGGCGGCGGCCGCCTCGGTGGTGTCGACGGCCGCGATCCGGGCGTGGGCGAACGGGCTGCGCACGAAGACGGCGTGGGTGGTGCCGGCCAGGCGGTGGTTGTCGACGAAGCTGCCCCGGCCGACCAGCAGCTCCGGATCCTCGACACGACGGACAGCGTTTCCGAGCAGGGATCCAGGCACGTGGCCGAGACTAGACCCGGGCACCGCCACTTAGGGGAGCCTTATTTGAAAGGCCGGAATCAATAAGGGCACACTGGCGTTGTGGAAATCATGGACCTGCCCGACGAGCCCACGCGCGAGCGTGTCGTCCGGTCCATCCTGGAGAACGGCGCCTCGACGGCCGCGGCCCTCGGCGAGCGCCTGGACCTGACGCCTGCGGCGGTGCGCCGGCACCTCGACCAGCTGCTCGCCGACGGGCACGTTGAGCAGCGCGAACCACGCCCGGGCACGCACCGCGGGCGGGGTCGACCGGCGAAGCTGTTCGCCCTGACCGAGGCCGGCCGCGACCGGTTCGACCAGCAGTACGACGACCTGGCGCTGCAGGCGCTCCGGTTCCTCGACGAGACCGGCGGCGACGATGCCGTGCGCGCCTTCGCCGAGCGCCGGATGGCGTTCATCGAGCAGGACTTCGACCGGGTGCGCGTCGCCGATCCCGGGCTCACCCCGGCGCAGGCGCTGGCCGCGGTGTTCAGCAAGCAGGGGTACGCCGCATCGACGCGCCCCTCGCCTGCCGGTGAGCAGCTGTGCCAGCAGCACTGCCCGGTCTCCCACGTGGCCCATGAGTTCCCGCAGCTGTGCGAGGCGGAGACCGAGGCGATCAGCCGGGTCCTCGACAGCCACGTGCAGCGGCTGGCGACCATCGCCCACGGCGACGGTGTGTGCACCACCTGCATCCCCACGATTTCGACAGGCTCCACCATCGAGCGAGAAGAGAGG
Organism: Marmoricola sp.; assembly: GCA_035708765.1. Lineage (GTDB taxonomy): Bacteria > Actinomycetota > Actinomycetes > Propionibacteriales > Nocardioidaceae > Marmoricola. The sequence goes on along the minus strand of DASTFI010000041.1, from coordinate 18,655 downwards.
ACGGTCAACACGTGACCTCCATCACTGAGTCCGAAGGCTCCAAGATCGAGCAGCTGAACCCCGAGCTCAAGGGCATCGGCCGGTACGAGTTCGGCTGGGCCGACCGTGACGACGCCGGCTCCGTGGCCAAGCGCGGACTCAACGACGAGGTCGTGCGCGACATCTCGTCGAAGAAGGACGAGCCGCAGTGGATGCTCGACCTGCGGATGAAGGGGCTGCGGCTGTTCCACAAGAAGCCGATGCCGACCTGGGGCTCGGACCTGTCGACCATCGACTTCGACAACATCAAGTACTTCGTCCGGTCCACCGAGAAGCAGGCGACCAGCTGGGACGAGCTGCCCGAGGACATCAAGAACACCTACGACAAGCTCGGCATCCCCGAGGCGGAGAAGCAGCGCCTGGTCGCCGGTGTAGCCGCGCAGTACGAGTCCGAGGTCGTCTACCACCAGATCCGCGAGGACCTGGAGGAGCAGGGCGTCATCTTCGTCGACACCGACACCGGCCTGCGCGAGCACGAGGAGCTCTTCAAGGAGTACTTCGGCACCGTGATCCCCGTCGGTGACAACAAGTTCGCTGCGCTCAACACCAGCGTCTGGTCCGGCGGCTCGTTCATCTACGTGCCACCGGGGGTGCACGTCGACATCCCGCTGCAGGCCTACTTCCGGATCAACACCGAGAACATGGGCCAGTTCGAGCGGACGCTGATCATCGTCGACGAGGGCGCCTACGTGCACTACGTCGAGGGCTGCACCGCGCCGATCTACAGCTCCGACTCGCTGCACTCCGCGGTCGTAGAGATCATCGTCAAGAAGGGCGGCCGGTGCCGCTACACGACGATCCAGAACTGGTCGAACAACGTCTACAACCTCGTCACCAAGCGGGCGACCTGCGAGGCCGGCGCGACGATGGAGTGGGTCGACGGCAACATCGGCTCGAAGGTGACGATGAAGTACCCCGCCGTCTACCTGATGGGTGAGCACGCCAAGGGCGAGACGCTCTCCATCGCGTTCGCCGGCGAGGGCCAGCACCAGGACGCGGGCGCCAAGATGGTGCACGCCGCGCCGTACACGTCGAGCTCGATCCTGAGCAAGTCGGTCGCCCGAGGCGGCGGCCGGACGTCGTACCGCGGCCTGATCCAGATCAACGAGGGTGCGCACGGCTCCAAGTCCAACGTGCTGTGCGACGCGCTCCTGGTCGACCAGATCTCGCGCTCCGACACCTACCCCTACGTCGACATCCGCGAGGACGACGTCTCGATGGGGCACGAGGCCAGCGTCTCCAAGGTCTCCGACGACCAGCTCTTCTACCTGATGTCACGCGGCATGGGGGAGGAGGAGGCGATGGCGATGATCGTCCGCGGGTTCGTGGAGCCCATCGCCAAGGAGCTGCCGATGGAGTACGCCCTCGAGCTCAACCGCCTGATCGAGCTGCAGATGGAAGGAGCCGTCGGCTGATGGTGGCCACCACCGACGAGAACGTCCGGGAGAACAACGTCCAGGAGAACAACGTCCGGGAGAACAACGTCGCGGTGGCGGCGGAGGGAGTCGCCAAGGGCGTCGTCTCCAGCCACCTGCACCCCGAGGGCTCGTTCGCCTCCGCCGACTTCGACGTGCCCAAGGGGCTGGAGGAGATCTGGCGGTTCACCCCGCTGCGGCGGCTCCGCGGCCTGCACACCGACGCACCGCTGGACGGCGACACCCTGAAGATCGACGCCGACCCGGCGGACGGCGTGCGCGCCGAGCGCGTGGCCATCGACGACCCGGTGCGTGGCAGCTCCGGGATCGTCCCGCGCGACCGGATCAGCGCCCGCGCCTGGGAGGCAGCCCGTTCGGTCTTCCTCGTGGACATCCCCGAGGACCACGTCGCCGACCGCTCCAGCACCGTCACCGTGCACGGCACCGGCATCGACACCGCCACCGCCGCCCACCTGGTGATCCGGGCCGGCCGGTTCGCCAAGGCGACGGTGGTGCTGCGGTTCACCGGGTCGGCGACGCTCGCCGAGAACGTCGAGATCATCGTCGGCGACGGCGCCGAGCTGACGGTCGTCTCGGTCCAGGACTGGGAGGACGACGCCGTGCACCACTCCGGCCAGTTCGCCCGGGTCGGCCGCGACGCCACCTTCAAGCACGTCGCCGTCAGCTTCGGTGGTGACGTGGTGCGTCACGACGCCACCGCCGAGTACGCCGGCCCCGGCGGCGCCGTCGAGATGCTCGGCATGTACTTCGCCGACGCCGGCCAGCACATCGAGCACCGGCTCTTCGTCGACCACACCGCACCGCGCACGCGCTCGCACGTGGTCTACAAGGGCGCGCTGCAGGGGGAGAAGGCGCACTCGGTCTGGATCGGCAACGTGCTGATCCGCAAGGAGGCCGAGGGCATCGACACCTACGAGGAGAACCGCAACCTCGTGCTGACCGACGGCTGCCAGGCCGACTCGGTGCCGAACCTCGAGATCGAGACCGGTGAGATCGCCGGGGCCGGCCATGCCTCCGCGACGGGCCGCTTCGACGACGAGCAGCTCTTCTACCTGCGCTCCCGCGGGGTCGCCGAGGACGAGGCGCGACGCCTCGTCGTGCACGGCTTCTTCCACGACCTGATCCGCCGTATCGACGTGCCGGAGCTGGAGGAGAAGCTGACCACCACGGTCGAGGCCGAGCTGGCCAAGAACGTCCTGCACCCCGGCTCGGGTGAGGCGCGCTGATGGCTCTCGAGCTCGCCTGCTCCCTCGACGAGGTGGCCGACGACCAGGCGCTCGCGGTGACCCTCGACGGCATCGAGATCGCGATCGCCCGCGACGGCGACGAGGTCTACGCCCTGCAGGACCTCTGCTCGCACCAGGCGGTCCCGCTCAGCGAGGGCGAGGTCGCCGACTGCCAGATCGAGTGCTTCCTGCACGGCTCGATGTTCGACCTGCGCACCGGCAAGCCGACCAACCTCCCGGCCACCGAGCCGGTGTCCACGTTTCCGGTCGAGGTGCGCGACGGTGTGGTGTACGTCGACGTGAGCACCACCCTCAACGGCGTCCAGCCGACCTGATCACAGCAACGATGCCCGGCGGCTCCAGCCCGGGTCCGAAGGAGAACAACATGGCAACCCTGGACATCAAGGACCTGCACGTCTCGGTCACCACCGAGGACGGTCCCAAGGAGATCCTCAAGGGCGTCAACCTGACCATCAAGGACGGCGAGACGCACGCGATCATGGGGCCGAACGGCTCGGGCAAGTCCACGCTGGCCTACTCGATCGCCGGGCACCCGAAGTACACCGTCACCAGCGGCTCGGTCACCCTCGACGGTGCCGACGTGCTGGCGATGAGCGTCGACGAGCGCGCCCGCGCCGGGCTGTTCCTGGCGATGCAGTACCCCGTCGAGGTGCCGGGCGTGTCGGTGTCGAACTTCCTGCGCACCGCCAAGACCGCGATCGACGGCGAGGCGCCCAAGCTGCGGCACTGGGTCAAGGACGTCAACGCGGCCATGGAGCGGGTCCGGATGGACACCGCGTTCGCGACCCGCAACGTCAACGAGGGCTTCTCCGGCGGTGAGAAGAAGCGGCACGAGATCGTCCAGCTCGAGCTGTTGAACCCCAAGGTCGCCGTGCTCGACGAGACGGACTCCGGCCTGGACATCGACGCGCTCAAGATCGTCTCCGAGGGCGTCAACCGGTTCAAGGAGGACGGCGACAAGGGCGTCCTGCTGATCACCCACTACACCCGCATCCTGCGCTACATCACCCCCGACTTCGTGCACGTCTTCGTCGACGGCAAGATCGCCGAGGACGGCGGGCCGGAGCTGGCCGAGGAGCTCGAGGCCAATGGCTACGACAGGTTCGTCGGTGCGCGTGTCTGACGCGACCGCCTCGACGCTCACCGGGCCGGTGCTGGCGGGTCTGCTGCCTGACCTGGAGCTGATCCGCGCCGACTTCCCGATCCTCACGCGCAGCTTCGACGACGGCAACGGCGCCGCGATGCCGCTGGTCTACCTCGACAGCGCGAACACCTCGCAGAAGCCCCAGGTCGTGATCGACACCATGGTCGACCACCTCGAGCGGCACAACGCCAACATCGCCCGCGCGATGCACCACCTCGGCGCCGAGGCGACCGAGGCGTTCGAGGGCGCCCGCGACAAGGTGGCCGCGTTCCTCGGGGCGCCGGCGCGCGACGAGGTCGTGTTCACCAAGAACGCCTCCGAGGCGCTCAACCTGGTGGCGCGCACCTTCCCGCTGGGTGCGGGCGACCGGGTGGTGATCACCGAGATGGAGCACCACTCCAACATCGTCCCCTGGCAGCTCGCCGCGGAGCGGACCGGTGCGGAGCTGCGCTGGTTCGGGCTGACCGACGACGGCCAGCTGGACCTGTCGAACATCGACGAGCTGCTCACTCCGGGCACCAAGGTGGTCGCCCTGACGTGGGTGTCCAACATGCTGGGCACGGTCAACCCCGTCGCCGAGATCACGCGTCGGGCGCACGAGGTCGGTGCGGTGGTCGTCGTCGACGCCTCCCAGGCGGCACCGCAGCTGCCCATCGACCTCGCCGCGATGCCGGCCGAGGAACGCCCCGACTTCCTGGCCTTCACCGGCCACAAGGTGACCGGTCCGACCGGCATCGGCGTGCTGTGGGGGAGCCGCGAGCAGCTCGACAGGCTGCCGCCGTTCCTGGGCGGTGGCGAGATGATCGCCACGGTCACAATGGCGAAGTCCACCTGGGCGCCCATCCCGCACAAGTTCGAGGCGGGCACGCCACCGATCGTCGAGGCCGTCGGTCTCGGTGCGGCGGTGGACTACCTTCGGCACGTCGGGCTCGACCGGATCCGAGCGCACGAGCACGCGCTCACCGGCTACCTGCTCGAAGGACTCGCCTCCGTGGCCGGACTCACCGTCCTGGGGCCGAAGGACCCGGCGCTGCGCGGAGGGGCGGTCTCCTTCGAGCTCGACGGCGTCCACCCCCACGACGTCGCCCAGCTGCTCGACAGCCGCGGCATCGCCGTCCGCGCCGGGCACCACTGCGCGAAGCCGGCGCACCAGCGGTACGGGGTGCAGAGCTCCACGCGCGCATCGTCGTACCTGTACACGACTCCGGCCGAGATCGACGCGCTCGTCGAGGGGCTGGAGCACACCAAGCGCTACTTCAAGGTGGGGTGAGCATGTCCCAGAACCTCGACAGCCTCTACCAGGAGATCATCCTCGACCACTACCGGAACCCGCTCAACGCAGGCCTGCGGGAGCCCTATGAGGCGCAGGTGCACCACGTCAACCCGACCTGCGGCGACGAGGTCACCCTGCGGGTGCACCTCGACGGCGACAAGGTCGTCGACGTGTCGTACGACGCCGAGGGCTGCTCGATCAGCCAGGCAGCGGCGTCGGTCATGACCGAGCTGGTGATCGGACTCCCGCTGGAGGAGGCGCTGGTCAAGCACGCCGCGTTCCTCGAGCTGATGCAGGGCAAGGGCCAGGTCGAGCCCGACGAGGACGTGCTGGAAGACGGTGTCGCGTTCGCCGGAGTGTCGAAGTTCCCGGCCCGGGTGAAGTGCGCCCTGCTCGCGTGGATGGCGTTCAAGGACGCGGCAAGCCAGGCCGATCAAGGAGGAATGAGCCATGACTGAAGCCCCCAACGACCTGCCCGAGGTGGACACCACCGGAGGTGGCACCGCGACGGCCACCCGCGACGACGTGGTGGAGGCGATGAAGGACGTCGTCGACCCGGAGCTCGGCATCAACGTCGTCGACCTCGGCCTCGTCTACGACGTGCACCTGGACGCCTCGTCCAACCTCGTGCTCGACATGACCCTCACCTCGGCCGCGTGCCCGCTCACCGACGTGATCGAGGACCAGACCAACTCCGCGCTGGAGGGCCTGGTCAACGACGTCACCATCAACTGGGTGTGGATGCCGCCCTGGGGTCCGGACAAGATCACCGACGACGGCCGTGAGCAGTTGCGCGCCCTGGGGTTCAACGTCTGACAGGAGCACAGCGTGCACCCTGGCGGCGTCCTCGTCGCTCGACGGCGCGCTGCGCTGGGGAGGCCGGCTGCACTCAGCGCAGCGGGTCGTGGCCCCAGTTGAGCAGGGCGTGCCGCCAGCGGGATGCGCTGACGTCGCCCTCGGGCCACTGGGCGCGGTGACGCCGGATCACCCCGACGGCCTTGCGGGCCAGCGACCAGTCGTCGTCGAGCCAGTCACGGCGATCGGTGTCCAGCAGCACGACGATGCGTCGCCCCGCGGCGTGGCCGACGGACTCCTCGCCGTAGCCCTTGTAGCCCACCGCCCACGACTCGTCGGTCTCCAGCCAGTCGGCCAGCTCGGCCGGGGAGACGTTGACCAGCGCGTCCCACTGCTCGGCGACGTGCTCGCGACTGGTCCGGGCCACGCTGCCCGAGCCTAGGGGGACACCACCCAGACGTCTCTGGGAGGGTGGCGGTGTGTCGCAGACCCGTTCGCTGCTGCTGCCTGTCGTCCGGCTGGACCGGTGGGTGGCCAACTTCGTCGACCAGCACGGCGGCGCCGCACTGTCGGTCGACGACGGCGTGCTGCACGGCAGCGCCGCGGACGGCTCGGTGTTCACCGCCGAGCTGCCCTTCGACCGAGCCTACGACGGACCGGCGGACGTCGCCGCGTTCACTGCAGCCGCACTGCCTGCTGCCGCCTGGGGTGTCCTGCTGGTGCGCAAGGGCGGCTTCGCGGTGGCTCGGCTGGCGGGCGCCGACATGGTCGAGCACAAGGTGGGCCAGCGCCACGTCCAGGGACGTACGAAGGCGGGTGGCCAGAGCCAGCAGCGCTTCGCCCGGCGCCGTGACAACCAGGCACGCCAGGCCTACGAGGCAGCCGCGGACCATGCGGCGCGCATCCTCGCGCCGCTGCCCTCCGGTGCGACGCTGGTGACCGGAGGTGACCATGGCGCCGTCGAGGCCGTGCTCGCCGACCGACGGCTGGCCGGCTGCACGGTCGGGGCCCGCTTCCTGGCGGTACCCGACCCGCGCCGGGCCGTGCTGGACGCCGCGATCGCCGACGCCTGCTCTGTCAGGATGAGCGTCACCAACGCCTGAGACCAGGGAGCGCCATGTGGGAGCCCGACCCCGCGTGGGAGCCGCTGCGCACCGGCGGCGGCCACCCGGCGACGGTCGGCGTGTGGGCGGCCCGCGATGGCGGACGCCGGTGGATCGTCAAGCGGCTGGCACCCCCGGACGAGACTGCGCTCCACGACCCCGGACAGGCGGGCTACTGGCGCCGCGAGGCCGAGGTCGCCCTGCACGCCGACTCCTTCGCCGGGCCCGGGCTGGTGCTGCCCGAGGTCCGGCGCGTCGACGAGGACGCTGACGGCGTCACCGTGTGGACCGCGGAGGTCCCCGGCGAGCCGCCGCCGGCGCTCTTCGTGGCCCGGGCCCTGGGCCGCTTCGCCTCGAGCCGCGCCCCCGACCTGCCGTGGGTCTCGCGCAGCATCCTCGCCGGGAGGCTGGCCCTGGCCGAGCTCCGGGACGGCTGGCCGACGCTGCGGCGTACCACCCTCGCCGACGTCACCGAGGAGCTCTGGCTGCGGCGCACGCGCTGGCTGTCGCGGGTCGCCGCCGGTCCCCAGGGGCAGGTGCACGGCGACGTCACTCCCGGCAACATGCTGGGCCGCCGGGACGACGACGTGGTCGCGGTGGACTGGCAGGCCTACGGCACCGGCCCGGTCGGTGCCGACCTCGGCTACTTCGCGCTCTCCTGCCGGGAGGACTTCGCGGTGCTGCTCACGGCCTTCGTCGACGGACTGCGCGGCATCCGACGCGACGTCACCCCCGAGGTCGTCGCCGACGCCGCCCGGGTGACGGCGGTCTACACGGCGGTGAGCCGGGCCGAGTGGGCCCTGGCGAGAGCAGCCGGGGGAGAGGACCCGCTGGCGGCAACCCACCGCCACCCCAGCGTCGCCCCCCACCTCCGCGCGCTGCAGCGTCAGCTCCCGCAGCTCGAGGCCCTCCTGCGCCGCTGACCCCTCGACGTGGGCGGCGCTCAGTGGACGTCGCGGCGGCGGAAGCCGAGGATGCCCAGGCCGCTGAGCAGGGCAGCCAGCAGGAGTACGACGACCAGTGCGGTCGTATCGACCGGGGCGGCCGGGTAGCTGCTGAGGTGGTGGAACGGCGAGACCGCCATCAACCAGTCCGGGAAGTGCAGTGGTGCGCCGAAGAGCATGACCACGAAGCAGAACAGCAGGGCCAGCCAGGCCAGCGAGGCGGCCCGGGGGAGTACGCCGTACAGCAGTCGGGCCAGACCGGCCAGGAGCAGGACCCCGGGCACCAACGAAAGGGTGGCGCCGACGAAGGGGCCCACCTTCCCCGCGTCTCCGGTGACGAGCAGGAAGCCCAGGCCCATGCCCAGGCCGGTCAGGACGGTGATCACCACCGTGCCCGCCAGGGTCACGGCGAGGTGCCCCAGCAGCCAACGCCGACGTGGCAGCGCGGTGGCCAGCAGCGGCTCGACGCGACCGTCGTCCTCCTCGCTGCGCGGACGTAGCGCGGAGGCGATCGCGAAGCCGGCGCAGAGGAGCGCCAGCATCAGGGCGGCCGTGGTGAAGAAGGCGTCGACGAGGTCGATGCCGCCGGCGCCGAACACCTCGCGCGCGTAGTCGGAGTCCCCCAGCAGGCTCTCGATGTCGTTGCCGATGGATCCGTAGGCCAGCCCGCCGAGGAACAGGCCCAGCGCCCACCCCGCGAAGGTCGTGCGCTGCAACCGCCACGCCAGCCCCAGCGCGCTCTGCAGACCGGCCGGCGCGCGGGCCGGTCCGGGACGGCTGGGCCACAGGCCGCTGCCGACGTCGCGACGGTCGAACAGCGCGTACGCCGTGCCGCCCGCCAGCACCGCCAACGCGAGGAGCAGCAGTCCGGGCCACCACCGCTCGCCGGAGAAGGGATGCATCGCCTGGTACCAGCCGATCGGCGAGAACCACGACAGCACGCCGTCGCCCACGTCGCCGATCGCCCGCAGCACGTAGGAGACACCCAGCACGGCACCGGTGATGCCGTACATCGAGCGGGTGGAGGAGGTGAGCTGCGCGGCCAACAGCGCCACTGCCCCGAAGCAGAGCCCCGCGAGCGCCACCCCGACGCCATTGGCCAGCGAGCCGGCGACCGGGAGGCCGTAGGCGACCAGGCTGCCCGCGACGGCACCGCCGACGATCGCGGACGCCAGCAGGACGACCAGCACCGCGGCCGTCATCGGCGCCTGCCGGCCGACCGCCGCCGACCGGACCAGCTCGTCGCGGCCCGACTCCTCCTCGGCCCTGGTGTGCCGGCCGACGAGGAACATCACCATCAGGCCGATCGCGATCGCCCCGAAGGCGCTGGCCTGCCAGGTCACCTGACCGCCCTCGGTGTTGAGCGCTCGTGGCGGCCCGGCCATCGCGATGAAGGCGGCGTTGTGCTCCATGCTCGCGGCGGCGCGGTCGAACTCCGCCTGGCTGGAGTAGAGGCCACGGACGCTGGCGGCCTGGGACCAGTAGAGCAGCGTGATGCCGACGGTGAACCACAGCACCAGCCAGCGGTCGCGGCGCACGAAGGCCCGCACGAAGACGCCGGTCCCGGTCAGCGCCTTCATCGCAGCGCCTTGATGGCCGCGCCTTCATCGCCGGGGGCCCCGTCGTTGGGGGCTCCGTCGTTGGGGGCCCCGTCGTTGGGGGGCCCGTCGTTGGGGCCCTCGTCGCCGTAGTGCCGCAGGAAGAGCTCCTCCAGGGTCGGCGGCTGGCTGGTGAGTGTGCGCACGCCGAGCCCGGTGAGCGCCCGGAGCGCCGCGTCGAGGTGGTCGGTGTCGACCTCGAAGGCCACCCGGGTGCCGCTCGACTCGAGGTCGTGCACGCCCGAGAGCCGGTCCAGCCCGGTGGCGGGCTGGACTAGCTCGGCCCTGATCGAAGTGCGGGTGAGGTGACGCAGCTCCGCGAGCGTGCCGCTCTCCACGGCCACCCCCTTGCGGATGATGCTGACCCGATCGCACAGGCGCTCCACCTCCGCGAGGATGTGGCTGGACAGCAGGACCGTGCCGCCGGACGCCTTGAACTCCTCGACGTAGTCGCTGAACACCGCCTCCATCAGCGGGTCCAGGCCGGAGGTCGGCTCGTCGAGGACCAGCAGCTCGACGTCCGAGGCGAGGGCGGCCACCAGGGCGACCTTCTGCCGGTTGCCCTTGGAGTAGCTGCGGCCCTTCTTCGTCGGGTCGAGCTCGAAGCGCTCGACGAGGTCGGCGCGGCGCTGCTCATCCAGGCCTCCCCGCAGCCGGCCGAGGAGGTCGATCACCTCGCCACCGGTGAGGTTGGGCCACAGGTTCACGTCCCCGGGCACGTAGGCGAGCCGCCGGTGCAGGGCGGCCGCGTCGCGCCACGGGTCGGCGTCGAACAGCGCCACCGTTCCCGCGTCGGCTCGCAGGAGGCCGAGCAGCACCCGGATGGTGGTCGACTTGCCCGCGCCGTTCGGTCCGAGGAAGCCGTGCACCTCGCCCCGGGCCACCTGGAGGTCCAGGCCGTCCAGCGCGACTGTGCTGCCGAACGACTTCTGCAGCCCCCGGATGTCGATGACCGTGCTCGTGGTGGTCAGGCTCATGCAGGACAACCTACTCGGATTTCACAAACGAGTGAAATGTTTAAAGTTCATGAACAGTTGGACTAGGGTGCGGGCATGGAACCGACCAGCCGACGCGAACCCGGCGCCGCGGTGTCGCAGTTCGTGGAGGACTTCGGGCTGGCGCTGAGCCAGCTGGGCTTCCCGCGGATGCCGGCGCGGGTCTTCGCCCTGGCGATCGCCACCCCCGAGGAGTCGCTGACCGCCCGGGAGCTGGCGGAGCGGCTGGGCGTGAGCCCGGCGGCCATCAGTGGGGCGGTCCGCTACCTCGCCCAGCTCAACCTGATCCGGCGCTCCCGCACGCCCGGAGAGCGGGTCGACCGCTACGGCCTCGGCGACGAGGTGTGGTCCCCGGTGTTCGAGGCCGAGATCGCCGCCTACGCACCCTTGCGTGCGTTGTGCACGCGTGCGCTCGACGACGACGGACTCGAGGGGTCCGGGCGCAACCGCGTCGCCGAGACCCGTGACTTCCTGGACTTCATGACCACGGAGATGGCCGGGATCATGCAGCGATGGCACGCCCGGCGCGGCTGATCAGCCCCACCAGAACGACGTGGCGACGATCGCGTACAGCGCGATCAGGGTGGCCCCCTCGAGCCAGTTGGACTCGCCGTCCATGGCGATGATCGCGGCGAGCACCACGGAGAGCAGCAGCGCCACCACCAGCATCGGTCCGAACACCAGCGTCAGCGAGGCCAGTCCGAAGATCTGGCTGACCAGGACCAGCACCGGTGCGAGCACGAGCGCGATTTGGATCGGGCTGTTGAGGATCACCGAGAACGCGTACTCCGACTGCCCACGGGCCGCCAGCTGGATGCCGACGACGTTCTCGATCGCGTTGCCCGCGATCGCCACGATCACCAGGCCGGCGAAGGCCTCGGAGATGTCCAGCGACGCCATCGCCGGCTCGAGGGAGACCACGAACCAGTCGGACACGAACGCCGCCAGCACGCCCGCGAGCCCCAGCAGCCCGATCGCGAGCCACAGGGGCCAGCGCGGCGCTTCGGCCGCCGCCACCGGATCCTGCTCGTCCACGCCGCTGCCGGCGGCCTCCGTACGCCGCAGCGAGAACGGCAAGGAGAGTCCGAAGAGCACGAGCAGCACGACGGAGGCGATCACCGAGAACGGCACCTCGTGCTCCGCCACCGGACTGTGCACCTCGTGGGCGATGGAGGGGATCGCCATCGCCACCACCGAGAGCGCCATCAGCGTGACGATCGTCCGGGCCCGGTCGGAGCCGAGCTTCTGGGTGCCGTGCCGGAGCCCGCCGACGACGAAGGCCATGCCGAGCACCAGCAGGAGGTTCGCCAGGATGGAGCCGACGAGCGCCGCCCGCACGACGTCGACCAGCCCCGCCTTGAGCGCGAAGATGCAGATGAACAGCTCCGGCAGGTTGCCCAGCGCGGACTGCAGCACTCCGGTGGCGCCCGGGCCGAAGCGGTCGCCGAGCTGCTCCACCGAGCGGCCCACCAGCGCCGCCAGCATGGCCACCGCTGCCGCGGACACGACGAAGGCCACGAGCGAGGCCCAGTGCCCGTAGTGGGCCAGCCCGGCCACGACGCACAGCAGCGCACCGCCGCCCAGGATCACCAGGTCGGACCTGATCAGCGTTCCCGTGGTCGCGGACGCAGTCGCCATGGAACGCATGGTGCCAGAGCCGGATCGGCTCAGTCGTCCACGCCGCGTGCGACCAGCGCGTCGCCCAGGCGGTCGGCATGGCGCAGCGACCGCACGACGAGCGGCACGGCGAAGGCGGTCGGGCTGCTCGACAACCCACGCGCGAGCTGCGCGTCCCGGACCTCCGCGGCGAGTCCGATCACCACCGGGACCGACCGAACGCCCAGGGCCAGCATCAGCCCGACCCGCTCGGGGTCCACGCCGATGCGGCGCAACGGTCCGGACAGGCGCACCACGACGTCGACCAGCTCGGTGGTGCGGGTGGTCATGCTCACCAGACCGGCGAGCAGCACCAGCGCGACGATGGCGCCGACGACGACCGCCGCGGTGGCCCAGCCGTTGACGAGCACCTGGAAGGCGCCCAGCACGACGAGGAGCACGGCCAGGGGACGCAGCTGCCGCCACGACGCGCGCAGCGGCAGCCGGGCGAGCAGGTAGAGCATCAGCGACCCCGCGACCAGGAGCGCCACCTCGACGGGACGGTCCAGGAAGACGCTGAGCACCGCCGCGGTGGCCAGCCCGAGCAGCTTCAGCCCGGCCGGGGCCCGGTGCACGACGGAGTCACCGACCACGAACATGCCCAGCTGGCTCACGCGGAACCCTCCAGCACGAGCTTGCGGTAGTGCGCAACCGCCTCGGCCGGCGTGCCGTCGAACGCCAGCCGACGGTCGTGGAAGACGAGCACCCGGTCGAAGTCCTCGAGCAGGTCGAGGTGGTGGGTGACCAGCACGACCTGCTGCGGCAGCGCGCGCACGACCTGCTGGATCCGGCGCGCGTTGGCGAGGTCGAGCAGCGTGGTGGGCTCGTCGAGCACGAGCAGGTCCGGCTCGGTGACGAGCACGGCCGCGAGCGCCAGCAGCTGCTTCTGGCCGCCCGAGAGCAGGTGGGCCGGGTGGTCGCGGTGCGCGGCCAGGCCGTACGACGACAGGGCCGCCCCCACTTGCGCGTCGATCTCCTGCCGCGAGAGCCCACGTCGGCGCAGGCCGAAGGCGATGTCCTCGGCCACCGTCGGCATCACGATCTGCGCGTCCGGGTCGGTGAAGCAGAAGCCCACCCGCCGACGGATGCGCCGGGCCTCCTTCGCCGTGTCCAGCCCGTCGATCCGCACCGCCCCGCCGCTGGGCACCACCAGGCCGTTGAGCATCCGGACGAAGGTGGACTTCCCCGAGCCGTTGGCCCCGATCACCCCGATCCGCTGTTCGGTGAGGGAGACCGTGACGTCGTCGAGCACCCGTCGCACCCTCCCTGCGGTGGGGTACTCGTGGCGCACCGCGTCGTACTCGATCAGCGGCATGCTTCCACCACCATCGCGGTGCCCTGCCCACCGCCGGCGGCGATGGCGGCGAGTCCGTAGCGGCCACGTCCGGCACGGACGAGCTGGCTGAACAGGCGGACGGCGAGCACCGCCCCGCTGGCGCCCCAGGGGTGGCCGAGCGCCAGGGCGCCCCCTTCCACGCAGACCCGCTCCGGGTCGAGGCCGAGCTCGTCGCAGCAGGCGAGGATCTGTCCGGCGAACGCCTCGTTGAGCTCGATCACGTCCAGCTGGGGCAGGGCCACCCCGGCTCGCTCGAGGGCCTGCTCGACTGCCGGCACCAGCCCGATCCCGGGCCGGTTGGGGTCGACCCCGGCCGAGGCGGTGGCGAGCACCCGGAGGCCGGGGAGCCGAGCGCTCGCGGGAGCCAGCGCGACCACGGCGGCACCGTCGTTGACCCCGCACGAGTTCGCCGCGGTGACCGTGCCCCCCTCACGGAAGGCGGCGGGGAACCTGGCCAGCCGAGCGGTGGTCAGACCGGGGCGCAGCCGCTCGTCGTGGTCGAGGGCGGCCACCGGCACCAGCTCCGCGGCGAAGCCGCCGTGCTGCGCGGTCTGCCAGGCCAGGCGGTGGGACCGGGCCGCGTAGGCGTCCTGGTGCTCCCGGCCCACGCCGTGCTCCGCCGCGAGCAGGTCCGCCGCCAGTCCCATGTCCGGGTCGCCGACCTCCGCCGGCGCGAACGGCGCCCGCTCGTAGCGGACCGGTGGTGCGCCGTCGCGCGGTGGCCAGGAGCGCCACGGCGCCGTCGACGCGCTCTCGACCCCGCCGGCCAGGACCGGCCAGTGGTCGTCGTCCACGAGCGCCGCGCCGAGCTCGATGGCGGCGAGGCCGCTGGCACACTGACGGTCGACGGTGACGGCCGGGACTGCCTGGGCGAGCCCGGCGGCCAGCGTGGCGACCCGCGCGACGTCCCCGCCGGGACCGCAGCAGTTCCCCAGCAGCACCTCGGCCGGTGACCTGCCGAGGTCGGCGAGGTCGCCCGCCACGGCAGCCAGCACCGGCGCTGCCAGCTCGGCTGCGCTCACCCCGGCGAGCGACCTCCCGGCCGTGCCGATGGGGCTGCGGCGCGCGGCGACGATCACCGGACGCTGCGACCGCTCAGGCATGCGCGTCTGCCCAGCAGTCGGCCAGCGCCGCACGGTCCGTCTTGCCCGCCGTGGTCAACGGGAGCTCCGCCAGCACCCGCCAGTGGCGCGGCCGGTGGCTGGGCGGCAGCTGGGCGCGGGAGTAGCGCTGGAGGAGGGGGAGGTCCCCGGATTCGGTGACGGCGCAGGCCAGCACGCTCCCGAGGATCTCATGGGGGAGCGCGCACACTGCCACGGCTCCGTCGGCCTGCGTTGCCAGTGCCGTCTCGACCTCGGCGAGGGCCACGGTGGCGCCGCCGGTGACTGCGTGGCCGGGCCTGCCGAGCACTGTCACCACGCCCTCGTCGTACCGGCCCAGGTCGCCGACCGTCGCCCAGCCGTGCGCGTCCCTGCGCAGGGTTCCCGGCGCTCCGGCGTACCCCCGGCACAGGTAGGGGGAGCGGACCCACAGCTCGCCCTCGCGCACGTCCACCTCGACGCCGGGGAAGGGGCTGAGCGGCTCCCCGTGAGCCGCGCCAGCCACGAAGGAGAGCTCGGCGGCCCCGTAGTAGTGCGCCACCCGCAGCCCGTGCGCGACCGCTCGGGCACGCAGCGCCGGGGTCAGCGCGGCACCCGCCACCACGACGCCGGTGCCGGGCAGCAGGTCTGCGCCGTGGCGGTCGAGCTGCGCAGGCGTGAGGCAGGCGTGCGTCGCGTGGGTCGGGCCGGTCGCGGTCGCCGCCCCCACTGCGGCGGCGTGCACCCCGGCGAACAGGTTCATCGTCGCCGTCAGCGGCCCGGGGACCCAGACGCGCGCCCCCGGGCCGACGCCGGTCAGTGCCGAGTAGGCGTCGAAGGACTGCCACCACGAGGCGGTGGTGCGGACGATCCGGCGTGGTGCTCCGGTGCTGCCCGCCGTGGGCAGCGCGACCAGTCGGCCGTCGGCATGGGCGGCGAGGACGGCGGCGACAGGGTCCGTGCTGTGGTCGGGCTCGACCGGGGCGAGGTCAGACAGGAGTGTCCTCGCGCTGGCTCTGC
Organism: Marmoricola sp.; assembly: GCA_035708765.1. Lineage (GTDB taxonomy): Bacteria > Actinomycetota > Actinomycetes > Propionibacteriales > Nocardioidaceae > Marmoricola. Next base: position 2,990 of record DASTFI010000041.1, on the reverse strand, counting down.
GGACGCGACCGACGCCGGTGTGGCTCGAGCAGGCCCGGGTAGGCGGCGTGGACACCCCGGGCGACCAGGGCGGCGACCACCGCCTTGGCGAGGTCGCCGACCACGAACCAGCCGGCCTGCACCGTGGCGACCGGGACGGAGAGGTGGGCTCGCCAGGCGGTGCCGAGGATCCCGAGGGCGTAGAGCACGACGATGCCACCCGCGACGTTGGCGACGATGCCCCAGTGCAGGCGGTACGGCGCGCCGCCGCGCTCGGTCAGCCAGCCCACGACCAGCGCGGCGAGCGGCCAGCCCACCAGGTAGCCGACGCTGGGGCCGGCGAACACGCCGAGCCCGCCGCGACCGCCGGCGAGCAACGGAAGTCCGACGGCGACCAGGGCCAGGAACAGGACCACCGACGCGCTGCCGCGACGCGCGCCCAGGATCGCGCCGGCCAGCATGACACCGAGGGACTGGGCGGTGATGGGCACCGGGATCCCGAGCGGGTTGATCGCCGGGAAGACCCCGAGTGCAGCGACCAGGCCGGCGAAGGTTGCCATCAGTGCCAGGTCGCGGGCCGAGCTGCGGTGTCCCATCGAACTCCTCGGGTCAGCGCCCGCCGCTGCTCAGAGAGCGCCGGGGGCGAACGTGTTGCAGGCCTCGATCGTGCCTTCCTCAAGGCCCACATTGAACCAGTGCGTCCGCTGCTCCGATGACCCGTGGGTCCAGGCCTCGGGATTCACCCGGCCCGAGGACTGCTTCTGGATCCGGTCGTCGCCGACGGCCTGGGCGGCGTCGATGGCGCGGGCGATGTCGTCCTGGGTCAGGTCCTGGATGATCACGTTGCCGTCGGCGTCCTTGGTGGTGGTCGCCGACTTCGCCCACGAGCCGGCCAGGCAGTCGGCCATCAGCTCGACCTTCACGCTGTCGCTCTTCGCGCCCTGCTGGGTGCGGATCTTGCCGAGGATGCCCAGCTGGTCCTCGATGTGGTGGCCGTACTCGTGCGCCAGGACGTAGGCGAGCGCGAAGGCACCTCCCTCGGCACCGAGCTGGCCCTCCAGCATCTGCTGCATGAAGCTCGTGTCGATGTAGACCCGCTGGTCGTTGGGGCAGTAGAACGGCCCCATCGCCGAGCTCGCGGTGCCGCAGCCCGAGCTGGTCTGCCCGGAGTACTTCACGGTCTGGATCTGCTGGTACTGCTGGCCGGTCTGGTCGGGGTAGGCCCGTGACCAGTAGTCCTGGATCGACGTGGTGAGCAGGTCGATGCCGCAGTTGTACGGGTCCTGGTTGGCATCGGCACCCGTCTGGCAGCTCGTCGACCCCTGGCTCCCTTGCTGCGCGGCCGGATCGCTGCCCCCACCCGGGATCACCCCGTTGCCGGTGCACATCGAGATGACGACGAACAAGATGATGACGACGATCCCGCCGACCCCGAGCTTGCCGCCACCGCCGGTCGGGATGGGCAGTCGCATGCCGCCGCCTCCGAGGCCGCCCCCGCCACCCCCGCCGCGACTGTCGATCTGGCCCGGATCGACGCGGGCCTTGGGGTTGAAGCGCATGCGGGTCCCTTTCGTCCTGAAGGCACTCCGTAGACTAGTGCCCCTGTGATCACTGCCCATGCCCTCGAAGTGCGCGCCGGCGCCCGTCTGCTCATGTCGGACGTGTCCTTCCGGATCGGTCCCGGCGACCGCATCGGACTCGTCGGCCGCAACGGAGCGGGCAAGACGACGCTGACGAAGATCCTGGCGGGGGAGGGGATCCCCGCGGGCGGCAAGGTGACTGCCTCCGGCTCGGTCGGCTACCTGCCGCAGGACCCGCGCACCGGGGACCTCGAGGTGCTGGCCCGCGACCGGATCCTCTCGGCACGCGGCCTCGACGACGTCGTACGGCGCCTGCGCGAGGCTGAGACCCAGATGGGGGACCCGGACCCGGAGGTCTCCGAGCGTGCGATGAAGCGCTACTCGCGTGCCGACGCCGAGCTGCACGCCGGCGGTGGCTACGCCGCCGAGGCCGAGGCCGCACAGATCGCGGCGAGCCTCGGCATCGAGAGCCGGCTGCTCGGCCAGTCCCTGCGCACCCTGTCGGGCGGCCAGCGCCGCCGGGTCGAGCTGGCCAGGATCCTCTTCTCCGACGCGGAGATCCTGCTGCTCGACGAGCCCACCAACCACCTCGACGCCGACTCGATCGTGTGGCTGCGGGAGTTCCTGCGCAGCTACAAGGGCGGCCTGGTGGTGATCAGCCACGACGTCGGGCTGCTCGAGGCCTGCGTCAACAAGGTGCTGCACCTGGACGCCAACCGGGCCGAGGTGGACGTCTACAACATGGGCTGGTCGGCGTACCTGGCCCAGCGCGAGACCGACGAGAAGCGCCGCAAGCGGGAACGGATGAACGCCGAGAACAAGGCGAGGACGCTCACCGACCAGGCCAACAAGATGCGCGCCAAGGCCACCAAGGCGCAGGCCGCGCAGAACATGCTGCGGCGTGCCGAGAAGCTCCTCGAAGGCCTCGAGGGGGAGCGGAAGGCCGACCGCGTCGCGCGGATCACGTTCCCCTCGCCCGCGGCGTGCGGGAAGACGCCGCTCACGGCCTCGGAGCTGTCGAAGTCCTACGGCTCGCTGGAGGTCTTCACCGACGTCGACCTCGCCATCGACAAGGGCTCACGCGTGGTGATCCTGGGACTCAACGGCGCCGGGAAGACCACGCTGCTGCGCATCCTCGCGGGGGTCGACCAGCCGGACACCGGGATGGTGGTGCCCGGCCACGGCCTGAAGATCGGCTACTACGCCCAGGAGCACGAGACCCTGGACACCGCGCGGAGCGTCCTGGAGAACCTGCACGGGGCCGCCCCGCAGCTCACCGACACCGAGGCTCGGTCGGTGCTCGGCTCGTTCCTGTTCTCCGGCGACGACGCCCACAAGCCGGCCGCGGTGCTCTCCGGCGGCGAGAAGACCCGGCTCGCGCTGGCGATCCTCGTCGTGTCCTCGGCCAACGTGCTGCTGCTCGACGAGCCG